>CAWHPH010000016.1:0-74503 GCA_963831135.1 uncultured Alphaproteobacteria bacterium | reverse complement strand
AATGGATCGTTACCCGGTCTTCCTGCCGGCGAAATGCACCAGCCAGGCGCTAGGTGCTGCGCGAGCGGACCGGATCAACATTCAGCCACGACCGATTCGCAGTTTGCCAGCACGGCGGCCGTGTTTTTCCCGATGCCAAGCGGAAAGCGGCGCCTGGACTCTCTGCGGACGATCTCCGGCGCGGCGGTTACTTTGCACCGCCGTGATTCTATGACAGTGTCCCGCCGTGTGTAGCGAGATTCGCGATGCGCACGATTGCATTTGTCACCCAAAAAGGCGGGGCGGGAAAAACCACGCTGGCGGCCTCGCTTGCTGTTGCGGCGGCGAGCGCCGGCGAAAGGGTGATTGCGCTCGATTTCGATCCGCAGGGATCGTTGGCCCGCTGGGGCCAGCGTCGCGGGGCTGCCAACGCGCCTAACAAGATTCTGGTCGAACAATTCGAAGCCGCGCGGCTGCCGCGTCTCGGTGCGATTCTCCAGAGGATCGCCGATGCCGGCTTTACGCTTGCGGTGTTCGATACGCCGGGCGCGGACAGTGAAGCGGTCCGCGTCGTGGCGGAAACCGCCGATCTCTGCCTGCTGCCCGCGCGCCCGACGCACTTGGACGTCGAGGCGACGGCCGGCACTTTTCGCGCCATCTATCTGGCAAAACGCAAAGCGGCGTTCGTCCTCAATCAATGTCCGCCGACCGCTCGCAGCGCCCGCGCAAGCGAAGCCGCAAAGGACCTATCGCAGCTTGGCGTGCTGGCCGAGCCGATGCTGTCGGCGCGCATCGATTATCAGGATGCGGTCGCCGCCGGCCTTGGCGTGACCGAATATGCCGGTGAAGGCCGGGCGGCGCGGGAGATCCAAGGGCTCTGGAGCTGGATCAGCACGCAATTCGAGCGGATCGAACCTGAGATCCCGGCAGATCCGGCCGAAGGCCGCAAGGTCTCGAGCTTGCGAGACCGCTTGGCCGGCATTGCCCGCTTCCCCACTTGAGATTTTCAATCTGAAGCAGATGTTGAATCCGAAGTGATAACAGCCCCAGCGCGCATCCCGATTTTGGTAGCATCGGGATGTGCTCTCGGTTCTTGCGTAGTCGCCTTTTTGGAAAACCGGTTTCCACCCCGGATCAAGTCCAGGGCAGGCTTTTTCCGGGACATGCTCTAACGCCCCAGCGCAGACTCGTCCAACCACCATGTGCTGCCGAACAGGCGGCCGGTCGTCTTCATTTCCACATTGACCTGATTTTTCCCCGGCTCATAGCCGAGGACTTTGACGGTGAGCGGCTTGATAAATTGCCAAGCCTCCCGCTGACCCAGCACTTCATCCTGATAAGAGGCCAACGCTGCCGCATCGCCGTTTTTCTTCAACTCCTGCCAATGCGTGAGCTTGGCGGAGTCCTCGAACCAGATCGAATTGGGCTTCACCTGCATGACGGCGCCTTTTCGAATCTCGCGCGCGAAGGCGCCGACCATCAAGGCCGCCAGAAGAAATAGTGTAAAAAATACTCGCAGCGTCTTTACGCCAACGGAGCGAACTGAGTTCGGCAATGCGAGCATGGGGCTCGCCCCTTGCGCCCGCGGCGAGGAGCGCTATGCGCCGCGGAGCCGTTGCGGCGTTAGTAGACTACCGAATTGGCCACGCGCAGCCGCTGCGCCAGCACCCGCATCACGTTGAGCGCGAAATGTGGCGTGCGGCTGACCAGGAACAGAAACTGCTTCTCGCCAACCGGAACGATTGTCGCATCGGTCGCGGCCACCACAGTTGCGCTGCGCGGGCTCCGATCGATCAGGGCCATTTCGCCGAAAATACTGAGTTCCGGCAGCGTATCGAGCAGGCGATTGCCGAGGCGGACCTCGACTTTCCCGCTTTTGACGATGAACAATTCCTCCGCCGGATCGCCCTGGCGGAAGATGACGTCGCCCGCTTTGTAGCTGCGCGCGGGCGCACCCGCCCCAGCCAAGATCCCAAAATCGACAGTCTCCGCCATATCCCCGTCCCTCGTTTGACTAATTTATTTCAATCTCATGATGACCGATCGTAACAATTGTATGACGCAGGTTCCACACGACCTGCGGACTGTGCGGAAGCAAGTAGCCCGACGATTTTCGGGAGAAAATGCTAACGGCCACGATCGACAAAGTGCGCGTACATCCGGCGTCACCCGTCGCAACCGTGGCCGTCCTTACGACGGAGCCAAAGGCGTCAACGTCGCTCGTCAATAAATAGGGCGCGCCCGCGGTTATGCAAGGCCCCCATTTTTGTGCAAGACTGCCACGATTCGCAGCCGATTCCGAAGTTCGCAAGCTTACTTGTAAGAACTTCACATCCAGACACTAGGCTCGTGCATTCTTTCGTTGAGTAAAGCCGCCGGGTGCCGCCCGGCCGAGACGAGCGGCAGCTCAATTTCAGGGAGCCGGACCATGTCGATAAGCGAAAACAACGCCGAACGGATAGGGCAAGCAGTTGCCCGTTCCATCCACGAGCATTGGGGCCTGTTTCTGGCCGAGGGGATCATTTTGGTCCTGCTTGGCCTTATTGCGATCGTCGTACCGCCGATTGCGACGCTTGCCTTCACCATCATCATCGGCTGGCTGTTCCTGGTCAGCGGCATTGTCGGCCTCATCACGACGTTCTGGGCGCGCGGCGCCCCCGGCTTCTGGTGGTCGCTCATCTCCGCCATCGTCGCCATCGCCGCCGGCGTCGTCCTGCTGCTGTGGCCGATCAGCGGAACCATTTCGCTGACGCTGGTGTTGATCGCCTTCTTCGTGGTCGAGGGCATCGTGTCGATCATGTATGCCATCGAGCATCGCAGACAGCTTACCGGCCAGTGGGTTTGGATGCTGGTCAGCGGGATCGTCGACCTGATCCTCGCCGGCATTATCTTCGCCGGCCTGCCCGGAACGGCCGCGTGGGCGCTCGGGCTTCTGGTCGGCATCAATATGGTGTTCGGCGGCGCGGCGCTGATCGCCATGGCGCTGGCGGCACGGAAGCCGGCCTGACGATAGGCGCACAGCGGACGCATTTCCGTGTGAACAGGTGAGCGGCCGGCCAACAGGCCCGGCCGCTTATCGTCTTCTCTTTACAGTCTCTTCTCGCCGCCTCTTCGCGCGCGGATCCGGTCGGCCTATCCGATCTTGACTTTTAAGACGATCGTTCTGTCGCTCAACGCGTCGTCCATGTATCTGGGATTTTCGCTCGGCGCGGCGCTCGGGTCGCTCACGCTGGTCTATGCCTCGGTCTCGAGCCTGGGCTGGGTCGCCGCTACTTTGTGAAATCGTGGCGCTCGCCATCGTGCTGGTATCGACAAGGCCGGCGCGCGCGATGGCATCGCCTGCGCCGGTAGGGCGCTGAATTACCGGGCGCAGGGGTGCAATGTCCGCAAGAACCGCAAGTGGCTTCCGCCTCTACGCGGTAAGCGAACACTCACTCCGCCGGCATGGCGTGCGGCACGCGCTCGCGCTCCACATTGGCGGCGATATAGGCGATCGCCAGCACGGCGATCAGGAAGGCGAGAGCGACGAAGGCGGTCGTGCCGAGCACGAGCGGAAAGCCGCCGCGGCCATACAAGAAAGCGATCATCGACACCGCGATGCCCGAGATCATGAAAGTGAGAAAGTAGCGCACGGCGAAGACCCGGCCGCGCCAGGCATCGGCGGTGTAGCGCGCGATGATCAGGTCATTGACGGTGATCTGGCCGTAGATCGCCGCCATGGTGAAAGCGAGCGCAAACAGCACCATGACGCCGCTGGCATAAGCGGTCCACACCACGCCGCAAAACTGCATGATCGCGAGCACCGCGAACAGGATATGGAGACGGAAGCGCTCCACCAGCCGCCCGACCGCCATCTGCGCAATCGCTCCGCAAATGAACACGGCGGTGGTCAGCCCGCCGATTTCCACCAGCGAAATATTGCTCACGCGCTCATCGACGATCTTCGGCAGCGCCACCGACAGCGTGTTGAAGACTAGGCCGGCCGACAGTGCGACGATGATGAAGAGGCCGAAGATGATCGCCGCCACCATGGCGGACAACCGGACGTCGGGCGCCGAGCTGCGCGCGGATTTGTGCCGCGCCTCGTCGGGAACGAGCCAGACATAGGCGATGCCGGTCACGATGCAGACGATACCCGGCACGAGAAACGCGCCGCGCCACGACAACGCCGCGGTCAGAAGCGCGGTGATGCCGGCGGCCAGCGAAATGCCGAGATTGCCGCAGACCCCGTTGAACGCCATTGTACGGCCGCGATGGGTCGCGCTCTCGATCACCATCGCGGTGCCGACCGGATGATAGATCGCCGCGAAGATACCGAGCACGAACAGCGCGACGGTGAGCAGGATCAGCGACGGCGCGAGCGACGCGGCGACGAGCGAAAGGCCGCAGCCGAGATAGAAGGCGATCATCATGTTGCGGCGGCTCCAGCGGTCGGCGAGCCAGCCCGCCGGCAGCGAGAACAGGCCGAAGGCAATGAAGGAAGCGGTCGAGAGCGCAATCAGCTCGGAATAGCTACGGCCGTAGGCGGCCTGCAGCTCGATGACCACGGTCGGATAGACCAACATCACAAAATGATCGAGCGCGTGCGCCCAATTGAGGAAGCCGATCGAAACCCGCCGCTGCGACAGGCCGAACGGCCGGGCGGAGGAAAATGGCTCGGAGGCGGCAACTTCGACAGTCATTTGGTCATCCCGGGTCGCGCGAAGCGGGGTTTATAACCTGCCCAGGGTTTGTGCACATAGGGCCGATTTTGCAGGGCAGCCCGGCGTCGTTCTGGCGCGGTCTGCCCACGCCTTCTCCGCAAACGCGGCGAAGAAGCGCAAAGCGAATTGTCAAGGGAGCAGTAAGTAGCGAATGGGGGATCGGGATTTTTCCCCATTCGCTATTTGCTGCTCGCTATTCGCCGCTCGCCGGTGCCCTCGGCCTTAAGCGCCGGCGCTCATAGCTTGTCGTTAGTCAGTGACCAAGCTTGTCGCATTGCCCCGGCGGCTGCGACGGGTCTCCCCACCCGAGCTCCTCAAACAACGCTGCACACGCATCGAGCGCTGCGGCCAAGCGCGGCGCCCTCGCCAATTCCCGGGCGGTCAATTGCCCGCGAAGATCGGCGGCGTCTGCCGCCAAGCGGAGGATTTTGAGCTCCAAGTTGACCGCGGCAGGCAACCGCTTCTTAGCCATGGTTTCGCCCCATGGCGACGGCGACCAATCGTGCATCGCACTCTCCTCTGTACATTTCACGATTTGACAATAGATGCGCTCAGGCGACCGCGGGATGAGCCTAAGGAAGACGATAAGCGGGGCGTGCCGTGCCCTTGCAGATCAGCGCCGACCCCGGGATCGATTCCTTGAGGCAGATCCCCATCCAGACCTCAATGACCTACAAGCGCCCCTCCGGCGTACATGTGCTCCACATCACACACTCGTAAGTTGTATATTCGTTGCGGATCATGGCGGCGCGCGAATTCTGCAACCGGGTGACCTTATGATTTGGTGCTCGCGTCCGCGAATAAAAGCGCCCCATCGATGGGCGCCTCACCGTCAATCGAGCGTGCGGCGAAAGCGCGTGACGGCGGAGCTCTGCGACATTATTGAGCGGATGATTTAATCAAGCGGGATCGAATGGCATCGGCCTGCGGTGCATATCTCCGGCGGGCCAAGCGGATGGGTCCGCGCCTGTCTCGCGACGCGATTGTGCGCAACGTCAGGCGGCACCGAGAAACGGTGATTGGATCAAGCGGCTGCACCGCCTATGGGCCGCTTGGGCGCCGCCCGACGGACGGGATTGGCCTCAGCCCTTCTCGTCGCAGGCGAAGGCGCGTACCACGCAGTCCTTACCGCCGAATTCGTAGCAACGGCGCAGCGAGAGATTTTCGGCCTTACCAAGGTGCGAGTTGATCGCCCAGCCGAACGATCCGCACGGGTGCTTGGCGTCGACCGCCATGGCCGCGCAGCCGCGCCGGATCGTGCCGACCACCTTGCAGGCGTTGCCGGAGCATTTCTTCAACGCCGCGACGCGGGCGTCCGTGACCTTGCGGAAATCGTAGCCGTAGCCATAGGCGCCGCAGGCGCCAATGGCGAAGGCGCCGGCGGCATGGGCGGCGGCGAGCGCCGCCATCAGAAACGAGGCCGCAGCGACAGGCCGCGCGGCGGTGCGCAAAAGTCGGATCATGCAGTCCCTCCCCCAGGGAAGAAGACGGACGCTAGCCGGGAACGGTTGCCAGTCGGTGAATGCCGGCGGTCATTCCGGGGCGCCGCGAAGCGGCGAGCCCGGAATCCATAGGCCCTGCACTGGTGAGTATGGATTCCGGACTTGTCGCTTCGCGACAATCCGGAATGACCTCTCGTGTCTTCCAACGGCTCAGCTCAGTCGACGATCGGCGCCGCCGCCGCTTCGCGGTTGCCGGCGGCGTCGAGCCGATCGAGCGTCGCCTTCAGCCCCATCGTATCGGGACAAATGATCAGACGGATCACCCTCCCCCAGCGCAAATGCGCAACGTGAATGCCGCGATTGGTGGTGCGCACATTGTCGGTGCCTGAATTGGTCTCGTCCCAATCGACCACGACCGTCGTATTCCAGGGCGGCCCGCTGACTTCGATCTGACGAAGATCGAAATGAATGTCCGGCAGGAGCCGATAGAGCCGCTCATACCAGCGCCGGGTGGCAGGGAGCGTGTGGCGCGCGCCGCCGAGCGCATGCTCGCCCAGAAACGCATGCTCGAAGCGCGGCGCGAAGGCCTCCAGCACCGGCTCCGCATTTCCGCGGTTGACGGCGTCGAATAAGCCTCTGATGCGGCGGCAAACGATGGCGTGGTACATGATCGCGGCCTCCTAAAGTTTGCTCGCTTATGAGAGCGATGCGCTCTCTTTTTGGTGGAGCATGATCTTTTCGGAAAACCGGCATCCACCCCGGATCAAGTCTCAAAGTTCAATGATTGAACTTTAACTCATTGAGTTCAATGATGCAACTATGTAGAATTTCCCCATGAAACGAACCAGCTTTGCCCGCATGCATTGCTCGCTGGCGCGCGGCCTCGACCTGATCGGCGACTGGTGGTCGCCGCTGATCGTCCGCGACCTGTTCCTCGACGTCGTGCGGTTCGACGATTTGATCGAGGATCTCGGCATTTCGCGCAATCTGCTGACACGGCGTCTGAACGCGCTGATCAAGAGCGGCATCGTCGAGCGGCATGCCTATCAGCGCCGGCCGCGCCGCTACGAGTATCGGCTGACCGAAGCGGGGCGCGATCTTGTGCCGGCGATTCTGGCGCTGACCGCCTGGGGCGATCGCTGGGCGCGCCCGAAAGAAGGAAGCCCGATGCTGTTCGTGCACAAGACCTGCGGCCAACATTTCGAGCCGCAGGTTACCTGCTCGGCCTGCGGGGAAGTCATTACCGGCGACGCGGTAAAGACCGTCGGCGGACCGGGAGGCGCGATGAAAGCCGGGACCAAGGTTTTGGCGCGACGCCTTGCGCCTACAAGCTCGGCGCCGCGGGCCGGGCGTTCCGAGCCCCGGACAGTCGGTCGCGGCGACGACATAGCCGCGGCGCATCATATCGCGGAGGCGCCCCCGCGGCGACACACGCCATCGCGGCGGCTGCGATAAGCATTGAGGCCTGCGACGGCCGGCGGTTCAGCGAGCGCATCGCAGCCCATCCTCGTCTTCGTTCAGCTTGGATAATCCACCTAAGGCTACGCGCCTTCCGAGCCTGCAGCGCGTCAGCAGGAACGCGTCAGGTCTTTTCCAGCTCCGCCCTCACCGCCTCCAGCGCTTCAGGCGTATCGACATCGGTCAGCGCAGCCGTGCCGGTCAGCGGCACTTCGATCACGGCCTCGCTGTAGCGGCCGATGAGATGACGTGCGCCGATATCGCCTTCGACCGCCATGAGGTCGGAAAAGAACCGGCGCGACCAGACGACCGGATTGCCGCGCTGGCCGGCGATCGTCGGCACGACGATCAGCGCGCCCTTGTCCGGAGCCAGCGCGCCGACGAGGCGATCGATCATGGCGGCATCGACTTGCGGCATGTCGCCGAGGCAAACGATCACGCCGTCGGACTGTGCGGGCAACGCGGAGATGCCGGCCTTGAGCGAGGTGCCAAGCCCATCGGCGAAGGCCGCATTGTGCACGAACTCGACGGGGAGCCCCTCGAGCGCCGCCTCCACCCGCTCACGCTGATGGCCGGTCACCACGATCACCGGCCGCGCCCGCGAAGCGAGCGCCTGTTCGGTGACGATGCGAACCAGCGGACGCCCGTTGATCTCGGCCAGAAGCTTGTTGGGACCGCCCATACGGCTCGAGCGGCCGGCGGCGAGCACCAACGCAGCGACACTGCGCGCCGGATGCAGCGGCTCTTCGCGCGGCTGTGGCCGCGTCACGATCTCCATCAGGAGCCCGCCGACACCCATGCCGGTGATGTCCTCGCGCGGAACCGGCAACCCGGCCAAAAGCCGCATCAGCACCCAATCGAAGCCGTTCTCCTTCGGGCTGCGGGCGCAGCCGGGAGCGCCGAGCACGGGATGCCCGGCAGCATTGCCAATGAGCAGAAGATTGCCGGGATCGACCGGCATGCCGAAATGCTCGATGCGGCCGCCGACCGCTTCCAGCGCCGCAGGGATGACATCGCGCCGATCGGCGATCGCCGAGGCGCCGAACACGACAACAAGCTCGGCGCCCTGCTTGAGCACCTCGCGGATGGCAGCCGCCAGCGCGATTTGCTCATGAGGCACGCGGCGCTCGGCAATGATGGTGGCATTGGCGGGTGCGAGCCGCTCGGCCGTGATCCTCAACGTCTTGTCGATCACCTTGGGCGAGAGGCCGGGCAGCAAGGTCGAGACGACGCCGACCTTGCGGATGCGGTAGGGCGCAACGCGGACCACCGGCTGCGGCGCCGCCGCAAGCGCCTTGTCGCGCGCCGCCGCCGCCACCGCGAACGGAATGATCTTCACCGTCGCGATCATCTCGCCGGCCACCACCGGCTTGTAAGCCGACAGCGTCGCCACCGTGATCGCTTCATCGATGCGGTTGAGGCGATCGATCGCCTCCTTGTCGACGACCAGCACGCCCGCGGTTTGCGCGAACAAATTGGCGCGGCCGGTAAAGGCGCGGTCGACATGCAGGCTCTCGCCGGCGATCGCGTCGGCGATGCCGGCCGCGGCCACGTCTTCCGATACGTCGCCGGCTTCGAGCCGCGCCACGACAATTTCGGAGATACCCGCAGCCTCCAGCGCGGCCGCTTCCACCGGGCCGATCAGCGTGCCCTTTTTGAGCACCATCGCGCCCTGGCGGATCGTGTGCACGGCCGTGCCGCCGATGGCTTCCTTGGGCGCGACCGCTCCGAACTTCATGACACGGCCTTCACCAGCGGGCGTTCGGCTTCCGGCTCTTCGCGCAGCCGCTCGGTGATCTGCGCCATGATCGCGACTGCGATCTCCGCCGGGGAAACCGCGCCGATGTCGAGCCCGATCGGGGCATGAATGCGGGACAGATCGGCGTCGTTCACGCCTTGCTGCTTGAGCCGCTCGAGCCGGCGCGCGTGCGTCTTGCGCGATCCGAGCGCGCCGATATAGAAGCAGTCGCGCGCGAGCGCATGCAGGAGCGCCGGATCGTCGATCTTCGGATCGTGGGTGAGCGCGACAAAGGCGGTGTAACGGTCGACATTGAGCGGCGGCAGCGCCTCGTCCGGCCATTCGGCGATCACTTTCACGTCCGGAAAACGCTCGGGCGTGGCAAAGGCGGTGCGCGGATCGACGATGGTCACATCGTAGCCGAGAAGCTTTGCGATCGGCGCCAGCGCCTGGCTGATGTGAACGGCGCCGATGGCGATGAGCTGCGCCGCCGGCACGTAGACCGTGAGAAAGACGCGGCCTTCCGGTGTGTCTTCCATGCCGCTCTTGCCGCTGCGCAAATGCTCGGAAAGCACGGCCTTGAGCGGATCCTTGGCGATGTCGGCGGCCTTTACCAGCCGCTGCTCGCCGCTTTCCACGTCAGTCACGACGATCGCGGCGCGGCGGGCGGCGCGTTCGGCATTCAGGGCGGTGAGGAGCGAGAGTTTCATGGCTAAACTTTCTGCAGCACTTATACCGTCATCCTGAGGCGGCCGCGAAGCGGCCCTCGAAGGATGGATCGGCCCGGGCCGTCGCCCTAACCGAAATCGTTTTATCCGATTTCGGCATTTCAAGCACCAAGTCGGCAACAGCCGACTTGGACGGCTCGCGTTGCTCGCACCTCAGGGTGACGGCAAACTAATCCACCTTTTCCACCAGCACGCGGATCTTGCCGCCGCAGGAGAGCCCGACTTTCCAGGCGGTCTCGTCGGCGACGCCGAATTCCAACATTTTCGGCTTGCCGCTGTCGATCACATCGAGCGCTTCGGTAACGACGGCACCTTCGACGCAGCCGCCCGAAACCGACCCGAGGAAATTGCCTTCCTGGTCGATGACCAGATTGGCTCCGACCGGCCGCGGGGCCGAGCCCCACGTCTCGACCACGGTGGCGAGCGCCACGGCGCGGCCTTCCTTGCGCCAGTCTTCGGCGGCTTTGAGGATGTCGCTGTCGGTTGAAAGCATAGCCGGAACCTCCGCTATATCTTCCCGAATATAAGCAATCAGGCGACCTTTTGCATCCAGGCTTTGGGGTCCCCTGCCCAGCCGCCGCCCGCCTGCAGCGCCGTGACCAGTTCGGCGATCGAATCGAGATTGTGGATCGGACGGAATTCGTCGACATGCGGCAGCATCGCCTTGATGCCGCGGGCGCGCGCCTCGAAACCCTCGAAGCGCAGAAGCGGATTGAGCCAGATCAGCCGCCGGCAGGAGCGGTGCAGCCGGTCCATGTCGAAGGCGAGCGTGTCGTCGGCGTCGCGGTCGAGCCCGTCGGTGATGAGGAGCACGATCGCGCCCTGGCCGAGCACGCGCCGCGCCCATAATTTGTTGAAGGCGTGCAGCGAGGACGCAATGCGCGTGCCGCCCGACCAGTCGGGCACGCTCGCCGAGCAGGCCGCCAGCGCATCATCCGGATCGCGCTCGCGCAACGCGCGCGTCACGTTGGACAGCCGCGTGCCGAACAGAAACGTGTTCACGCGCTTGCGCGCATCCGTCAGCGCATGCAGGAAATGCAGAAACACGCGGCTGTACTGGCTCATCGAGCCTGAGATATCGAGCAACGCGACGATCGGCGGCGGCTTGGTCTTCGGCCCGATGAAGCGCAGGTCGATGAAATCACCGCCGCCCTTGAGGCTCGCGCGCAACGTGCGGCGCATGTCGAGCACATGGCCGTGCGGATGCGGCTTAAGCCGCCGGGTGCGCACTTCGGCAAGCGGCAGCACGAGCTTCTTCATCGCCTCCTTGGCGCGCGCGATCTCGGCTGCGGTCATCTGGGCGAAGTCTTTTTTCTGCAGCACCTCGCGGTCGGACACGGTCATGCGGGTGTCGAGCTCGATCTCCTGCTCCTTCTTGAGCTTGTCCTCGACGCCGGCGAACAGCGCGTCATGCACGCGAGTGGCGCCGGCTTCCGGCGGGCGCGGCGTATTCGGCGCCTGCGGCAGCATCATCGCCATCAGCTGATCGACATAGCCGCGGCGGCGGAAGAAAATGCGGAAGGCCTGATCGAAGATGATCGAATGCTCATGGCGCTTTACGAACACGGCATGCAGGGTCCAGTAGAAATCCTCGCGGGTGCCCACGCCGGCGGCTTTCACCGCCGCGAGCGCATCGAGCACCGCGCCGGGGCCGACCGGAATGCCGGCGGCGCGCAGCGCGCGGGCGAAGTAGACGATGTTTTCGGCGAGGCGGCCGGTGCTCTCGGTCATTTCCGTTCCCAACCGCTCGTCCCCGCGAAGGCGGGGACCCAGCCTGGATTCCCACTTTCGCGCGAATGAGCGGAATTTGTCACTCCGCCGCTCTTAGCTCCGACTTCACTTCGTCGAGGAGCTCCTTGACCTTGCTGCCCTCAAGCCGCGCGATGTCGTCCTGGTATTTGAGCAGCACGCCGAGCGTGTCGGAAACCGTCGCCGGATCGAGCGCGACCACATCGAGCTCGGTCAGCGCGCTCGCCCAGTCGAGCGATTCCGCGACGCCGGGCGCCTTGAACAATTCCTGCTGGCGCAGCGCCTGGACGAAACCCACCACCTGCTCGGAAAGCTTTTTGCCGATGCCCGGCACCTTGGCGCGCACGATGCTCAATTCGCGCTCGGCGCTCGGATAGCCGACCCAGTGATAGAGGCAGCGGCGCTTGAGCGCGTCATGCACCTCGCGCGTGCGGTTCGAGGTGATGATCACGATCGGCGGATGCTCGGCCTTCACCGTTCCCATTTCCGGAATGGTGACCTGAAAGTCGCTTAAGACTTCCAACAAGAATGCCTCGAACGCCTCGTCGGTGCGGTCGATCTCGTCGATCAGCAGCACCGGCGCGCCTGCGGTATCCGGCTCCAGCGCCTGCAGCAGCGGCCGCTTGATCAGAAAGCGCCCGGAGAACACGTCGCGCTCGATCCGCTCGCGGTCGTGCTCGCCTTCGGCCTCGGCGGCGCGGATCGCGATCATCTGCGCGGCATAATTCCATTCATAGACGGCGGCGGCGACGTCGAGACCTTCATAGCATTGCAGGCGGATCAGGCGGCGGCCGAGCGTCGCCGAGAGCACCTTGGCGATCTCGGTCTTGCCGACGCCGGCCTCGCCTTCGAGAAAGAGCGGCCGGCCCATTTTCAGCGCGAGATAAAGCACGGTGCCGAGCGAGCGGTCGGCGAGATATTCTGCCTCCGCCAGCAGCGCGACGGTGGCGTCAATGGAGGCCGGCAGCGGCCGGGGCGTTATCGTGTTCATCAGCTCAATCTAATCCGTCACTGCCGGGCATGTCCCGGCAATCCACGTCTTTTGGCCCCGGTCACGTCTTTTGGCCCCGGTCAGTCCTGCATGTAAAGTCAGTCCTGCATGTAAAGACGTGGACGCCCGGCAACAAGTTCACACATGGGCCGGCCAAATGGCCGGACCCCGGCTGGCCGGGCATGAGGATCGGTAAACTTTGCGCTGGATCGTTACTTTCCGAGCGCCTCGGCGACGGCGCGGCGGGCGAGAACCCCGATCAAATGGGCACGGTATTCGGCGCTGCCGTGGATGTCGCTGTTGAGGCCGTCGGCGGAAACCGTCAGCCCTTCCAGCGATTTCGGCGAAAACCGCTTCTTCAGCGCCTCCTCGAAGGACGGAACGCGGAACACGCCGTTGGCGCCGGCACCGGTGACCGCGACGCGAATTTCGCTGCCACGCTTGCCGACGAACACGCCGACCAGCGCGTAGCGCGAGGCCTGATTGCGGAATTTCTGATAGGCCGCCTTCTTCGGCAGCGGGAAGCTCACCTTGGTGATGATCTCGGAGGGCTCAAGCGCGGTCGAGAACATGCCGGTGAAGTAATCGTCGGCCTTGATGCGCCGCTTGTTGGTGATGATGGTGGCGCCGAGCCCGAGGCAAGCGGCCGGATAGTCGGCGGTCGGATCGTTGTTGGCGATCGAGCCGCCGATGGTGCCCATATGGCGCACGGCCGGATCGCCGATCATGCCGGCAAGCTTGGCCACCACCGGCGCATGCTCCTGCACCACCGGCGAGGTGTGCACATCGACATGGCGCGTCATCGCGCCGATGGTGATCGAACGGCCGGCAAGCTCGATGCCGGTCAGCCCCTGGACGCGGGAAAGGTCGATCAGTTCCGGCGGCCCGGCGAGGCGGAGCTTCATCGTCGGCAGGAGCGTGTGACCGCCGGCCAGAAGCTTGGCGTCGGGATTCTTGCTGAGCATGTTGGCCGCTTGTCTCAGCGTCTCCGGACGATGGAAGGTGAAGCTGTACATTGCAGTTCTCCGTTATCTTCTTTGGCCTCATGCCGCGCGCGGCGCGGCCCGGCCCGATCTTTGTAAGGCTGCCCATACGGTCGGCGGCGTCGCCGGCATGGCGACGGCTTCCGTGCCGATGGCATCGGTAATGGCGTTGATGACCGCAGCCGGCGCCGCGATCGCGCCCGCCTCGCCGCAGCCCTTGATGCCGAGCGGATTGGACGGGCATTTGGTCACCGTCGTACCGACTTTGAGCGACGGGAAATAGTCGGCGCGCGGCATGGCGTAATCCATGAACGAGCCGGTGACGAGCTGGCCGTCCTTGTCGTAGACCGCGCCTTCGCACAGCGCCTGGCCGACGCCTTGCGCGATGCCGCCATGCACCTGCCCCTCGACGATCATCGGATTGATCACCACGCCGAAATCGTCGACCGCCGTCCAGGCTGCGATCTCGGTGTTGCCGGTCTCCGGATCGACCTCGACCTCGCAGATGTGCACACCGGAGGGAAACGTGAAATTGGTCGGATCGTAGAAGGCGCTCTCCTTCAGGCCGGGCTCCAGTTGCTGGCCGGTGAATTTGTGCGCGATGTAGGCATTGAGCGCGATGTCGCCCCAGGCGGCCGATTTGTCGGTGCCGGCGACGGTGAATTTTCCATCCTTGAACTCGATGTCGCCTTCGGCGGCTTCGAGCACGTAGGCCGCCACCTTCTTGGCCTTGGCCTCGATCTTATCCAGCGCCTTGACGATCGCCGACATGCCGACCGGGCCGGAGCGCGAGCCGTAGGTGCCCATGCCGAACTGGACCTTATCGGTGTCGCCGTGAACGATCGAAATGTTCTCGATCGGAAGACCAAGCCGGTCCGACACGAGCTGCGCAAAGGTCGTCTCGTGACCTTGGCCGTGGGAATGAGAGCCGGTGAGGATTTCCACCGAACCTGTTGGATTGACGCGCACTTCCGCCGATTCCCACAAGCCGACGCCGCCACCAAGCGAGCCCACCGCCTGCGAGGGCGCGATGCCGCAAGCCTCGATATAGGCGGAGAGACCGATGCCGCGCAGCTTGCCGCGCCGCGCCGCTTCACGCTTGCGCTTGGCGAAGCCTTTGTAATCGGCGAGCTCCATGGCCTTCTTCAGCGAGGCGTCATAGTCACCGGCGTCATACGCCATAATCACCGGCGTCTGATGCGGGAACGATTTCACGAAATTCTTCCGCCGCAGCTCGGCCGGATCGTGGCCGAGTTCGCGCGCGCCGACCTCGATCAGCCGCTCGACAACGAAGCTCGCTTCCGGGCGCCCGGCCCCGCGATAGGCGTCGACCGGAACCGTGTTGGTATAGACTGCATCGACCTCGCTGTAGATTTGCGGGATCGCGTACTGCCCCGACAGCAGGGTTGCATACATGTAAGTCGGTATCGCCGACGAGAAGGTCGACATGTAGGCGCCGATATTGGCGATTGTTTTGGCGCGTAGGCCGAGGATCTTGCCCTCGGCATCGAACGCCATTTCGGCATGCGTGATGTGATCGCGGCCATGAGCGTCGGCAAGAAACGCCTCGGACCGGTCGGAGGTCCACTTCACCGGCCGGCCGACGCGCCGCGCGGCCCATAACGCCACGACCTCTTCAGGATAGATAAAGATCTTCGAGCCGAAACCGCCGCCCACATCAGGCGCGATCACACGCAATTTGTGCTCGGGCGCCATGCCGATGAAGGCCGAGATGACGAGACGGGCGACATGCGGATTCTGCGACGTATTCCACAGCGTGAGGTGGCCGGCCCCCGCATCATATTCGGCGATGGCGGCACGCGGCTCCATCGCGTTCGGCACCAGGCGATTGTTGACGATGTCGAGCTTGGTGATGTGCTTGGCCGATTTGAACGCGGCGTCGGCTCCTTTCGGTTCGCCGATATGCCACTGATAGATCGTGTTGCCAGGCGCCACGTCGTGTATCTGCGGCGCGCCGTGCTTTTGCGCCGCCGCCGGATCCGCCACCGCCGGCAGCACAGCGTAGTTGATGTTGAGCTTTTCAGCGGCGTCGCGCGCTTGCGCCAGCGTTTCCGCGATCACCACCGCCACCGGGTCGCCGACATGGCAGGCTTTGCCGTTGGCGAGCGCCGGATGCGGCGCCATCTTCATGGGCGAACCGTCTTTGGAATGGATCATCCAGCCGCAGATGAGATTGCCGATTTTGTCGGCGGCGAGATCCGCGCCGGTAAGCACCGCCAACACCCCGGGCATGCCGGCCGCCGTCTTGCTGTCGATCGATTTGATTGTCGCGTGCGCGTGCGGGGAGCGGACGAAGAAGGCGTAACTCTGGCCGGGCCGGTTGATGTCGTCGGTGTAGTGGCCCTTGCCGGTGATGAAGCGGTGGTCCTCCTTGCGGCGCACTGCGGCGCCGATCCCGGTCGCGCTCATGGCAGTCTCCTCCGACGATTTTTTGTTTTGGAAAGTACAAACCTCCGTATCGGCGCGCCCTACTCGGCCGCCTTGGCGGTGCTGCTGCCCTTCATGGCGCGCGCACCCGCGGCAATCGCCTTGACGATGTTGTGATAGCCCGTGCAGCGGCAGATATTGCCTTCGAGCTCCTCGCGGATGGTGTGGTCGTCGAGTTCGTGACCCTTGCGGCGCACCATGTCGACCGCGGTTATGATCATGCCGGGCGTGCAATAGCCGCACTGCAGCCCGTGATTCTCACGAAATGCTTCTTGCATCGGATGCAGCGGCCCGTCCGCCGGCGCCAAGCCCTCGATGGTCAGCACATCGGCCCCTTCGAGCTGCAACGCGAGCACGGTGCAGGATTTGACGGCCTTGCCATTCACCAGCACGACACAGGCGCCGCATTGGGAGGTGTCGCAGCCTACATGGGTGCCGGTCAGCCGCAGATTCTCGCGCAACAATTGCACCAGAAGCGTGCGCGGATCGACATCGGCGGTGACGGATTTGCCGTTCACGGTGAGGGAAACGGCTGCCATATGCGCCTCCTCGGATTCCCCAAAAACGTTGCTATTGCGGACGGCTCGCGGCCGTTTCTCGCTCTTCAAAGGCGAAAACGCGACGATTTTTGCCGGTTTTCCACCCTGGAACCAGAATTAGTCTGAACTGCGGCCTAGCCCTCGGTCAAGGGATTTGCAATCGGGAGGGCCGCAAGCGGCCTCACGAAGCCGTGCGCAAAGGGCTGTCAGGGTCTCGTTAAGCGCTTGGCGCGCTGACTGACGCGGCGAATTTCTGGAAGAAATCGTCGGCAAGTTTCTTTGCCGCACCGTTGACCAGACGCTGGCCAAGCTGCGCAAGTTTGCCGCCGATCTGGGCCTCGACCGTGTAGCTGAGCAAGGTGCCGCCATCCTTGGGCTCGAGCTTCACCGTGGCGCCGCCCGTAGCAAAGCCGGCGACTCCACCGTCGCCTTGGCCGGAAATCTTGTAGCCGTTCGGCGGATCGAGATCGGACAGCGTGACCTTGCCTTTGAACTTCGCCTTCACCGGGCCGATCTTGGTCACCGCCACCGCCTGGAATTCGGTATCCGACACTTTGTCGAGCTGTTCGCAACCCGGAATGCAGGCCTTCAGTGTTTCGGCATCGTTAAGTTTTTCCCATACCGTTTCCCGCGGGACGGGAAGCTGGTACTCGCCGTTCATCGTCATGGCCATCGTGCAACACTCCTGAGCCGATCAGTTCAAGATTACCGCTTAGCGTCTCGCGCGGCGGCTGGAAAGGCCGTTGTCGGATCGAGGTGGCGAAGCGATTGCGCCGCGCGCGGCTACGGATCAAGATTGAGTCGCCTGCCAGCGCCGCCGATTTGAAGTTCCTCCACCGGCAGCCGCACGTGCATTTAGGAACTTCAAATCGAAAAGCGGCGCTGGAACTGTATATTTGCTGGTGCCCGTTTACTTCCGAAGTTCGTGCCAGAGTTGCCGCCATGTATGCACGAACTTCGGAAGCGGGGCACCAGGGAGGAGACTTTCATGCCGGAAATCAACGCCGACGGCTGCCGCATTCATGTAGAGGTGGAGGGGCCGGAGCAGGCTCCCGTGCTCATGCTGTCGAACTCGCTCGGCACCAATCTGCATATGTGGGATGACCAAGTGGCGCCGTTCACCCGCCACTTCCGCCTCGTGCGTTACGATCGCCGCGGCCACGGCCAATCCGACGTGCCGAAGGGCCCCTATTCGATGGAGCGGCTCGGCCGCGACGTGCTCGCCATCCTCGACGGCCTCGGCATTGCCAAGATCAATTGGTGCGGATTGTCGATGGGGGGTATGGTCGGCATGTGGCTTGGCGCCAACGCGCCCGCGCGCGTCGACAAGCTCATTTTGTCCAACACGTCCGCCTACTTTCCAGACAAAGCGACGTGGGACGGCCGCATCAAGCTGGTGCGCGAAAAGGGGCTGGAGGCCATCGTCGACGCCAATATGGAGCGCTGGTTCACCAAGGGATTCCGCGAGCGCTCGCCGGAAACGATCACGCGCATCCGCGCGATGTTCCTGGCCACCAAGCCGGAAGGCTATATCGGCTGCGGCGAAGGGATCCGCGACATGGACCATCGCCCGATCCTGGCGAAGATCAATGCGCCGACCTTGGTGATCGCCGGCCGCTACGATCCGGCGACGACATTGGAAGCCGGCGAGTTCCTCGCCCAGCATATGCCGAACGCGAGGCTTGCGGTGCTCGACACCGCGCACATCGCCAATATGGAGCAACCGAAAGCCTACGCCGACACGGTGCTCGGGTTTTTGCTCTCGTAGCCTGGGTTGAGCGGGGCGAAACCCAGGAAGGATCTCGACACTAGGCGCCACTCCCGGATTTCGCTCCGCTCAATCCGGGCTACATTTCCTCTCATCCCCGCCGATCGCGAAATTGGTGCGGCGTGGTGCCGGTCTGCTTGCGGAAGAAGCGGGCGAAATGCGAAGGGTCGGAAAAAGCAAGTTCCTCGGCGATGTCCTGGATCGGCTGGGTGGTGAAGACCAGCTGACGCTTGGCTTCGGTGAGCAGGCGCTGACGGATGAGATGGCCGGCGGTGACGCCGGTCGCCCGTTTGACGTGATCATTGAGCCGGTCGACGGTCATACCTAGCTTCTCGGCGTAGAAGCCAAGCTGATGCTCGCGGCGGAAATACTCGTCGACCAGCGTGCGCAATTGCGCGACCGTCGCATCGGCCGGCTGCAACGTGACGCTGCCGGTGCGCGCGCGGCTTGCCGCGAGCCGCGCCACCCCGACCGCAATCAACGCCAAGAGGCTCCGCATGGCCATGCGATAGCCCTCGCGCGCCAGGCTTCCTTCTTCGAATAATTCGGCACAAAGCGCGGAAAGGCGCGCTCGCTCCGCTTCGCCGGCAATCGGAATGATCGGATGCGCCGCGAGCGCGCGCAGCCGCGATAACGCTTCGCCCGAGCGATCAGCGAGCGCGAAAGCCGCGTCCTCCGTGAAAGTCATCACCCAGCCTTCGGTCGCCGGCGCGAAGCGGAAACCATGCGCCACTGCCGCCGGCACCAGGATCGCGGCCGGCGCGGTGAAGGGCAGCTTTGCCGCCTCGTAGATCATCTCGCCGCCGCCGCGCTCGATCAAAAGAATCTGAAACAGGTTGCGATGCCGATGCGCGCGAATGGTCCAGTCGTTAACCGAGGAGCGCGAGGCGATTGTTTCGACGTGAATGAAATCGAACGCCTGATCGTCCGGCGGATCGCCGTAGAGGTGAAACAAGGGCAGCGCGGTAGCCATGCGGTAAGCATAAGCCGATCGCTCCCAAGAAGAAGCGGCCAGGGGCCCCGACGCATGGCTTTTTGTACAAAAAAGCGGCAGCCCGCCGATGGGCGGGCTGCCGCTCTCTTCGAATCCGACGTTAGCGGTTCATGCCGCCATGCTGGCCACCTTGACCGCCCTGGCCACCCTGGCCGCCCCGGGCTTGTTCTGACCACCCTGATGCTGCTCACCGGGCTTTCCTTGTCCGCCTTGCTGCTGCTGGCCGGGCTTACCTTGACCGCCCTGCTGCGGGTTATTCTGCTGCTGCTGCGGGTTGCGCGGATTCTGTTGTTCGTTCGCCATTGGGACGTGCTCCATGTTGTCTTGGAAGCCCCCCGTCCGACCGACGATAACCCCCCACACACGCCGTTGTTCCTAGCCCAATTGCTCCAAATTTCGACAACGGTTTGGAAAATCACGAGAAAATACCGCTCAATCTGCGCGCAACAGCGGGTTCCTCCACCCGATCCCGGCAAACAGAACGCGGCTTTGCCGCGCGGGACCGGCCTGTTAAGACTTTGACGGGGATTCGGAAGGCAGCGGACGCATGGAATATTTCGTCCAGCAGCTCATCAACGGCATCACGCTCGGTTCCATCTATGGCCTGATCGCCATCGGCTATACGATGGTCTACGGCATCATCGGCATGATCAATTTCGCGCACGGCGACATCTTCATGGTCGGCGCGTTTTTGGCCCTGATCGCTTTTCTTGTTCTGGTCGCCATCGGCATCACCGCGGTGCCGCTCGCGCTCCTGCTCGTGCTGCTGGTGGCCATGGCGCTCACCGCGCTCTATGGCTGGACGGTCGAACGCATTGCCTACCGGCCGCTGCGGCATTCCTTCAAGCTCGCGCCGCTGATCTCGGCGATCGGCATGTCGATCGTGCTGCAAAACTATGTGCAAGTCGCGCAAGGCGCCCGCGTCAAGCCGCTGCCGCCGCTCATCCGCGGCGGCTATACGCTGTTCGAGGGTAACGACTTTGCCGTGCGGCTTTCCAACATCCAGATCATCGTCGTGGTCACGACGCTCGCCGTCATGGCCGGCTTCTCGTTTCTGGTGGCGCGCACACGGCTCGGCCGCAACATGCGCGCCTGCGAGCAGGACCTGAAAATGGCGGCGCTCTCCGGCATCGACGTCGACCGCACGATCTCACTCACCTTCGTCATCGGCGCGGCCTTGGCGGCCGTCGCCGGCCTCATGTTCCTGCTCTATTACGGCGTGATCGATTTCTTCATCGGCTTTCTTGCCGGTGTCAAAGCGTTCACCGCCGCAGTCCTCGGCGGCATCGGCTCGCTGCCCGGCGCCATGCTCGGCGGCATTCTGATCGGTCTGATCGAGACGATGTGGTCGGCGTATTTCTCGATCGAGTACAAGGACGTTGCGGCCTTCTCCATCCTCATCATCGTGCTCATTTTCCTGCCGACCGGAATTTTAGGCCGGCCGGAAGTCGAGAAGGTGTGAGGGAAGCGGGGACCGCGTGCCGCGCGTGAGCGAGCCGACCAGACCGCTTGACGCCATCGCCGCGGTGAAGGAAGCCGCCGTCGCCGCTTTGGTCGCCTTCGGCCTGTTCGTGCTGATGATCGGCATCCGCACCGATCAAGGGCCGACCAGCGCGCTGGTCATCACCACGCGCTTCCCGCTTCTCGCCGAACTCGTGGCGGCGGTCTTTGTCGGCCGGCTCGCTCTTGTTCTCATTCGCAGTCAAACGAATGTATCCACTGAATCGTTGATACCGGCGTCGGTCAGGACCGCCATGGCGGGACTTGTCCCCTACGCGACCGCGGCTTTTCTCATCATCGCACTCGTCGTCCCGATTGTTTTCTACAGTAATCGCTATTGGCTCGATCTCGCGATCCTCATCGTCACCTATACGATGATGGGTTTCGGATTGAACATTGTCGTCGGCCTCGCGGGACTCCTCGACCTCGGCTATGTCGCCTTCTACGCGGTCGGCGCCTATTCGTATGCGCTGCTGGCGCAAAATTTCGGCTTGTCTTTTTGGATTTGCCTGCCGCTTGCCGGCATCCTCGCCGCCTTCGCCGGCGTCCTGCTCGGCTTTCCGGTATTGCGGCTGCGCGGCGACTATCTTGCCATCGTCACGCTCGGCTTCGGCGAGATCATCCGGCTGATCCTGCTCAACTGGCAGGATCTCACCGGCGGGCCGAACGGCATTTCAGGCATCCCGCGCCCATCTTTCTTCGGGCTGCCGTTCAATTCGTCGGAGCACGGATTCGCCGCGACGTTCGGGCTGGGCTATTCGGCGACGCACCGCACGGTTTTTCTTTACTACCTCATCCTCGCGCTCGCGCTTCTGACCAATTGGGTCACTTTGCGGCTGCGGCGGCTGCCGATCGGCCGCGCCTGGGAAGCGCTGCGCGAAGACGAAATCGCCTGTCGCGCGCTCGGCATCAACACCACGACGACGAAGCTCACCGCTTTCGCCATGGGAGCGATGTTCGGCGGCTTCGCCGGGGCTTTCTTCGCCACGCGGCAAGGCTTCATCAGTCCGGAATCCTTCACCTTCACCGAGTCGGCTTTCGTGCTGGCGATCGTCGTGCTCGGCGGCATGGGCTCGCAGCTCGGCGTCGCGGTGGCGGCAACCGTGATGCTCGGCGCCTTCGAGCTTCTGCGCGAGTTCGATCAATACCGCATGCTCGTTTTCGGCGCCGCCATGGTCGCCATCATGATCTACCGGCCGCGCGGCCTCGTTGCGACGCGCACGCCGTCGGTGTGGCTGCGCGGACGCAAAGATATTCCGCCCAAGCTCGTGGCCGAAGCGCGCACGGAGAGCCCAGCGTGACGGCTGCGCCGCTGCTCACGGTCGAGCATCTGACCATGCGCTTTGGCGGCCTCCTTGCCGTCAACGATCTCAGCTTTGCCGCTCGCGAGCGCGAGATCACCGCACTGATCGGGCCGAACGGCGCCGGCAAGACCACGCTGTTCAACTGCATCACCGGCTTTTATCGCCCGACCGTGGGCCGGCTGCGGCTCGCCCACCAAAGCGGCGCTTCGTTCCTGCTCGAACGCCTGCCCGGCTTTCGCATCGCCAAGGACGCGCGCGTGGCGCGCACCTTCCAGAATGTGCGGCTGTTCGCCGGCATGACGCTTCTGGAAAATCTTCTGGTCGCGCAGCACAACACGCTGATGGTGGCCTCCGGCTTTACGTTGCTCGGACTGTTCGGCGCGCCCTCCTATGCCCGCGCACAAGAGCGCGCCATCGACAAGGCCCGTTACTGGCTCGATCGCGTCGGGCTTACGGACCGCGCCGACGATCCGGCGGGTGCCCTGCCCTACGGCGCCCAGCGCCGCCTCGAAATCGCGCGCGCCATGTGCACCGACCCGGTGCTGCTCTGTCTCGACGAACCCGCTGCCGGCCTCAACAACCATGAGAGCGCCGAGCTCAACGGTCTGTTGCGGGCCATCCGCGACGAGCACAGCACCTCGGTCCTATTGATCGAGCACGATATGGGCGTGGTAATGGAAATCTCCGACCATATCGTCGTCCTCGATTACGGCATGAAGATCGCCGACGGCGCTCCGCAGGATGTGCGCAACGATCCCAAAGTGATCGCGGCCTATCTCGGGGTTCCCGACGAGGACGTGGCGCAAGCCGAAGCGGGGGTTGGACTTTGACGACGCCAAGCGAACCATTGCTGTCGCTGCGCGGCGTCAAAGCCGCTTACGGCAACGTGCTGGCGCTCAAGGGCGTCGACCTCGACGTGCATGAAGGAGAGATCGTTGCACTGATCGGCGCCAATGGTGCCGGCAAATCGACGTTGATGATGACGGTGTTCGGCAATCCACGCGCGCACGAGGGCAACATCACCTTTGCCGGCCGCGACATCACCACGCTGCCGACGCACGAGGTCGCCAAGCTCCGCATCGCGCAATCGCCCGAAGGCCGCAGGATTTTTCCGCGCATGACGGTGATGGAGAATTTGCAGATCGGCGCGACGGTGACCGATGAGGCCGATTTCGATGCCGATCTCGAGCGCGTCTTCGCGCTGTTTCCGCGGCTCGCCGACCGACGCCAACAGCGCGGCGGCACGCTCTCGGGCGGCGAGCAGCAGATGCTGGCGATCGGCCGCGCGCTGATGAGCCGGCCGCGGCTTATCCTGTTGGACGAGCCTTCGCTGGGTTTGGCCCCGCTGCTCGTGCAGCAGATCTTCACCGCCATTCGCGCGCTCAATGAACGCGACAAGCTCACCGTGTTCCTGGTCGAGCAGAATGCCTACCACGCGCTCAAGCTCGCGCATCGCGGCTATGTCATGGTCAACGGCGAGATCACGCTGCAAGGCGATGGCGCCGACTTGCTGCGGCGGCCGGAAATCCGCGCCGCCTATCTCGAAGGGGGCACCCGCTGAGGGCGGCATGGACGAGCTCTATTCCGGCGAAAGCATTGCGCAGATCGTGCTGCTGACAGTCGTGATCGGCGGCGGCGCCGCGGCGCTGTCGGGCCGCGCCATCGCGCGCGCCTGGCGGCCGCCTTGGCAGGTCGTGATCGCATCGCTTCTTCTTGGCGCCGCCGCGCGCTTCTTTCATTTTGCGCTGTTCCAGGGCGAGCTTCTTTCAGCGCCGTCCTTTGCCTGCGACACCGCGATCTTCATCATCGCCGGCATGCTCGCGTGGCGCGCGACGCGCGCAAACCAGATGGTGCAGCAATATCCCTGGCTCTATGCACGGTCCGGCCCGCTCGGCTGGCGCGAAATCAGGCAAGAAAACCGCCCCTAGCGGTGGTATCGTTCATCCCACGCCCAATCCTCACCATACAGATGAGAGGACAAGCATGAACAAGTTCCCGCTCGGCGCCTTCGCGCTCCTTTCGGTCCTCTTCGCCGCCCCGGCGCTGGCGCAAGACATTCCAGTTGCCGTCGCCGCGCCGATGACCGGCGGCCAGGCGACCTTCGGGCGCCAGATGCGCGACGGCGCCGAGCAGGCCGTCGCCGATATCAATGCCGCAGGTGGCGTTCTGGGCAAAAAGCTTCGGCTCGAAGTCGGCGACGACGCTTGCGATCCCAAGCAGGCGCGCTCGGTCGCGGAGAAGCTGTCCGGCATGGGCGTCGCCGTTGCAGTCGGCCATTATTGCTCCTCGTCATCGATCCCCGCCTCGGACGCTTATCTCGACGCCGGCGTGCTCCAGATCACGCCGGCTTCGACCAATCCGCTCTTCACCGATCGCGGCCTGTGGAACACGTTCCGCACTTGCGGCCGCGACGATCAGCAGGGCGGCTTTGCCGCCGCATATCTCGCCAAGAATTTCAAGGACAAGAACATCGCCATCATCAACGACAAGACGACCTATGGCAAAGGTCTCGCCGACGAAGTGAAGAAGGCACTCAACGCCGCGGGCGTGAAAGAAAAACTCAACGAGTCCTACAATCAAGGCGACAAGGATTTCACCGCGCTCGTCTCCAAGCTCAAGCGCGACAATATCGATATCGTCTATGACGGCGGCTATCATCAGGAAGCCGGCCTGATCGTGCGGCAGATGCGCGATCAGGGGCTGAAGACGATCCTGATGGCGGGCGATGCGCTCGCCACGCGCGAATTCGCCTCGATCACCGGGCCGGCGGGCGAAGGCGTGCTGATCACTTTCCCGCCCGACCCGCGCAAGCGTCCAACCGCCGCCGCGATCGTGAAGAAGTTCAAGGACAAGGGCATCGATCCGGAAGGCTACGTGCTCTACACCTATGCCGCCTATCAGGTGTGGGCGCAGGCCGCCGCCAAGGCCGGCACGATCGATCCGCAAAAAGTCGCCGCCGCCATGCATGCCGGCACCTGGGACACGGTGCTCGGTCCGATCTCCTTCGACAAGAAGGGCGACATTACGTCGGGCGGCTGGGCGGTCTATCGCTGGGACAAAGACGGCAATTACGACGAGATCCGCGGCGAGCCGGGGCGGAGCTGAGGCATGTCATTCCGGGGAATGACATCACCCGATCTTCCCCAAGATCGGGAACGTATCCAATAGCCAGAAGCTCGCTTGCGAGATCGCTCCGGTGAGGAATGCGATACCGGTGAGAACAAGCAATCCGCCCATCGCTTTTTCAACGAGGCCCAGGTGCGCGCGAAAGCGCGTGAGGAAGGCAGCGAACGGCTCGATCGCGAAGGCAGCGACTATGAAAGGAATGCCGAGCCCCAGCGAATAGACCGCGAGCATGCCGGCGCCTTTGGTCACGGTTTCTTCCGACGCCGCGACCGCCAGGATCGCGGCGAGGATCGGGCCGATGCAGGGCGTCCAGCCGAGCGCAAACGCGAGCCCCATCAGATAGGCGCCCCACAAGCCGACCGGCTTGACCATCTCCATGCGCTTTTCGCGCATCAACAGCGCGATCGGCGTCAGCCCCAAGAAGTGCAGGCCCATGATGATAATGGCGACGCCTGCCACCATCGCGAGCTCGCCCGAATAGGCGCGCAGCAAGGCGCCGACAACGCTTGCGCTCGCGCCCAGTGTCACGAACACGGTGGAGAAGCCGAGCACGAACAACAGCGCCGCCGCCACGGTTTCGCGGCGAACCCGCGGCTCGGGCTCCGCATCGGCAAGCCGCTCCAGGGACGTGCCGGTCATATAGACGAGATAGGGCGGCACCAGCGGCAGCACGCAGGGCGACAGAAAGCTCAGCATGCCTGCGGCAAAGGCGGCGGCGATGGTCACATGCATGGGGCACTCGATGGCTCGGCGCCTTCCATGCCCGGGTCGTCCGCGGCGCGCAAGCGCCGCGGTAGCGCGCCCGCGAGGATGTGATGACGCCGTCATTCCGGGACGGCCGCAAAGGACGGACCCGGAATCTGTAATCCCGGCGCTGCGAAAAGACTTTCGTGTCTTTTTTGTAAGTTTCGTGGTTATGGATTCCGGGCTCGCGCTTGCAGAGCGCCCCGGAATGACGGAGCACCATTGCGCAATCTCATCACCGACGTGCCCGGAATAAAAATCGGCCACGCCCAGGATTTGCGGCTCGGCTCCGGCGTGACAGCGATCGTGTTCGACGAGCCCGCCGCCGCCTCGATCGACATACGCGGCGGCGGACCGGGGACGCGCGAGAGCGCTTTGCTCGATCCGGCGCAAACGGTGGAAGGCATCGACGCCATCACGCTCGCGGGCGGCTCGGCGTTTGGCCTCGATGCGGCGTCCGGCGTGCAGGCGTGGCTCAAGGAAAACGGCCGCGGTTTCGCCGTGCGAACGGCGCGCGTGCCGATCGTTCCGGCGGCGATCCTGTTCGATCTGCTCAGCGGCGGCGACAAGGACTGGGGGCGCTACCCGCCCTATCGCGAGCTTGGCTACGCGGCCGCCGCGGCCGCCGATGCCGATTTCGCGCTCGGCAGCGTCGGCGCCGGCACCGGCGCGACCACGGTCAATTGCAAAGGCGGAATCGGTTCGGCCTCGGCGGTAACGGCGGAAGGCCACATTGTCGGCGCACTCGCCGCCGTCAATGCGGTGGGAAGCGTCACGGTCGGCAGCGGCCCCTGGTTCTGGGCGGCGCCATTCGAGCGCGACCGTGAATTCGGCGGACGAGGCTGGCCGGCGAGCTTTCCCGAACAGGCGTTAAAGCCGATCACCAAGGGTGGAGCGGGCGAAAGCACTACCCTCGTTGTCGTGGCGACCGACGCCGAACTGAGCAAGGTGCAGGCCAAACGCCTTGCGGTCATGGCGCAATCGGGCTTTTCGCGGGCCATTTACCCCGTTCACACCCCGCTTGACGGCGACGTGGTCTTTGCCGCCGCCACCGCCCGCAAGCCGCTGGCCGACCCGCTCCTCGGAATGGCCGAACTCGGCACGATCGCCGCCAATGTCGTCGCGCGGGCCATTGCGCGCGGCGTGTTCGCCGCCAAGGCTTTGCCGCTGCCCGGCGCTTTGCCGAGCTGGGCGGACCTTTTCCAACGGTAACCGCATTCCCCGGCATTTACCGGACGTTAGGCGTGCCGCAGAAAGCACAATCCCCATCTTTCCGCGGCTCCAGCGCCGCCGCCGTTGACTTTCCCGCCCTGATTCCGCCTTCTCTTGGTCAAGACCCCGCTGCTTAAAGCGCTGTTTAGTGCGTTATGTCACAGTGTATGAGAGCACCGTGCGTTACAGTGCAACCAAGCACCGTGCGTTAGAGGGTTATGATGCGCTTTGTAATCAGCATTGTTGCAGCTTTGATGATCCTGGGCCTGGCGGCTTTCGGGGTCGTCTCGGCGCAGAAAATGGCGGCGGCGCCATCCCCGGCGACGGCCTCTGATTCGCCTGCCGTTGCGGCAACCCAAGGCGTGCCGGTTGCGTCGCGGCGCAATCCGGTCAGTCAGCCTGTCAGCCAAGTCGCCCAGGCCGGCGCCGAGGCTGCGCCAGCGGCTGTCGCAGCGCCGACGCGGATGGCGCAGGCGACGCAGGGTGCGGCGCCGGCGGCTCCGAGCGCGGCATCTTCGAACGCTTCTGCTCAGGCCAAGCCCGCACCGGCGGCCAATGCAATTCCGGCATGCGACAAACCCGGCGGTATGGGGCTCACGCGCATTGTCGAAATCGATACCACCGGCGGCCCCGGCTTCGGCTTCGAGCATTTCAAGCAATATGACTTCCTTCGTGACAAGGAAGTCGTTTTGACCTTCGACGACGGTCCCTGGCCGGGCAACACGCCGCCCGTGCTCAAGGCGCTGGCTGACGAATGTCTGAAAGCGACCTTCTTCGAAATCGGCAAGCACGCGACTTGGCATCCGGAGATCACCCGGCAGGTGATCGATGCCGGCATGACGGTCGGGACGCATACCTGGTCGCACAAGGATCTGGCCCGGAACCCCTACGCCAAGGATATCGAACAGACCAAACAGGAAATCGAGATGGGCATCAGCGCGGTGCACATGGCCGCGGAAGGCAGGAAGGTCGCGCCGTTCTTCCGCTTCCCGGACTTGCAGCATCCGCCGCAAGCCGTTGCCTATCTCGGCGAGCGCAATATCGCAATCTTCTCGACCGATATCGACTCGCGCGACTTCAAGCTGCACAAGCCCGAAGATGTGATCAAGTCGGTGATGAGCCAGCTGGAGAAGCACGGCAAAGGCATCATCCTGATGCACGATTTCAAGCACAATACCGCCGAGGCGCTGCCGGAACTGATCCGCCAGCTCAAGGCGGGCGGCTACAAGGTCGTGCACATGGTGCCGAAGGGCGAGCTCACCACGGTGCCGAAATACGACGAGATGCTGTCGCACGAGGACAAGCTGTCGTCGAACAATACGCGCCCTGAAAGCAGCGTTATCCGCACCATCGGCGAATAACGATCGTCATTCCGGGGCGGCATCGATCTCGGGTGTCCCCGAGGTCGATACTTTAGGTCCAAGTCGGCAACAGCCGACTTGGTTGGGGCCGCCGGAATCCACATTTACATTTACATTGCAGAATTTCGCTTGATCATCGTTCTGAAACGGTGGTGCTTATGGATTCCGGGCTCGGGCCTCCGGCCGGCCCCGGAATGACGTTCACGTCCCGAACCGCTCCGCGCTATAGGGCTTCGGATCGCAGAACGGCGTCGCGCCCGTCATCATTTCAGCCATGAGCCGGCCGGTGACCGGTCCAAGCGTCAGGCCCCAATGGCCGTGCCCGAAGGCAAGCCATAGGCCGCGCTGGCGCGGCGCGCGCCCGATCACCGGGCGCGAGTCGGCAAAGCATGGCCGCGCCCCAAGCCAAGGCTGCGGTTCGACCGGCTCACCGAGCGGAAACAAGGCCGTTGCCGCCGGCAACACACGGGCAAACTGCGTCGGGGTCGGGAGCGCGTCGCGAGCGGCGAATTCGACGCCGGTGGTGAGACGGATGCCCTGCTCCATGGGCGCCAGCACATAGCCATATTGCGCATCGAGGACCGGGCGGCTGAGCGCGGCATTGCCATTTGTGCGGAAATGCCGGTGATAGCCGCGCTTGACCGCGAGCGGCGGCGTGATGCCGAGCGGCGCCAGAACATCGAGGCTCCAGGGCCCCAGCGCGATCACCACATCGCCCGCATCGACCGGTCCCGACTCGGTCTCGACCCGCCAGGCGCGGTCGGCACGATGCAGCGAGCGCGCGTCGCCGGCCAACGCAAGGCCGCCCAGCGCGGTAAAACGCGCGGCATAGGCGCGCGTCACCGCCAGCGGGTTATTCACGCTCACGGCACCGGTCCAATGCACGGCGTGGCGAAATATCCCACGCAGCGCCGGTTCGAGCGCGAGCGCGCCGTCACGGTCGAGCGGCACATTGGTGATGCCGAAGCGAGCGGCGAGCTCGAGTTCCACCGCTTGGGCCGCGAACAAGCTGTCCGTCCGATAAAGCTTGAGCCAGCCGCGCCGGCTGAAATGGCGCTGCGCACCCGCCTCGGCGGCGAGCGCGTCGTGCTCGGCAACGGCGCGCGCCAAGAGCGGCCGCAACACCTGAGCGGTCTCGATCAGGCGGGCCGGCTGCGAGGCCGCCCGAAAGGCGACAAGCCACGGCGCGATGTGCGGCAGAAAGGCGAGATGATAGTTGGCGAGCGAGGAGCGCTTCAATGCAATGCGCGCAAGCTCGGCAAAGCTCGCAGGAAAGGCGGCCGGAAAAACGGTATTGCCTTCGATGATGCCGGCATTGCCGTAAGACGTGCCCTCGCCCGGGCCGCCGCGATCGACCAGTGCCACGGACAAACCGCGCTTGGCGAGGTGGAGTGCGATCGAGGTGCCGACGATACCGGCTCCAAGCACGATGATGTCGCTGCGCGCCAGGAGGACCTCCGTTGCGGCTGCCCGCTAAGTAAGGAACCGGCCGCATTTGCGCAACACAGCATTCCAAAAGCGCATCTTGGATCGCGCGGCACTCGGCGTATGCTTGCTCGCCGGCTCTCGGCAATCGGCGCTGGCGAGCGCCATGCGGGGCCGCGCCGGGCAGGATCGCGCCAGGATTTCATCGCGCGGAGATTTCTGCCCAGCATGCCAACTTCCGGAGGGAAGACCGATGGCAATATCAAAGACATTGAACGTGAATGGCGAGCGGATCACGACGGCAGTCGACGATCCCGATATGCCGCTTCTCTACCTGCTGCGGGGCAATCTCGGTCTGCATGGCCCGCGCTACGGATGCGGTCTCGCGCAGTGCGGCGCGTGCACCGTGCACGTCGATGGCAAGGCCGTTCGCTCGTGCGTGCTGCCCCTGTCCTCGGTCGACGACGGCAACAAGGTCGTCACGCTGGAGGGATTGGGGACGCCGGAGAAACCGCATCCGGTGCAGCGCGCCTTTATCCAGGAACAGGCTTCGCAGTGCGGCTATTGCATCAACGGCATGATCATGGAGGCGGCGGCGTTGCTCGCGACGAATCCAAAGCCAAGCGAGAGCGACATCAAGAATGCGCTTGCCGCCAATCTGTGCCGCTGCGGCACACATGTCCGCATCGTGCGCGCGGTCAAGCGCGCCGCCGACCTGGTTCAAGGGAGGCAGTGATGAGCAAGCCGTTCATTCCCTCGCGCCGCGATGTTCTCAAGACCGGCGGCGCGCTCGTCGTCGGCTTCTCGCTCGCCGGACACGCGCAGCAAGCTTTCGCCGAGCAAACCGCCGCGGCAAAGCCGTTGGCTCTCACCTCGGTCGATACGTTTCTCGCCATCGATTCCGCGGGCGCGGTGACGATCTATTCCGGCAAAGTCGATCTCGGCACCGGCGTACGCACCGCACTGGCGCAAATCGCGGCCGAAGAGCTGGAGGTGCCGTTCCGCAGTGTCACCATCGTGCAGGGCGACACGGCACTCACGCCCGATCAGGGGCCGACATTCGGCAGCCTCTCGATTCAGGTCGGCGGCGTGCAGATTCGCAATGCTTGCGCGCTGGCCAAGAACGCGTTGCTCGAGCTCGCGGCAAAGCACCTCGGCGCCAATGTGACCGAGCTGAAAACCGCCGATGGCGTCATACGGAGCGGCGACAAAAAGGTCGGCTATGGCGAGCTGATCGCGGGCAAAGCCTTTTCGCTCACGCTCGACCATCGGAAGCCGCCGGCGACCAAGGATGCAAAAGCTTTCAAGATCGTCGGCACGTCGATCCCGCGGGTCGATATCCCGGACAAGGTCACCGGCAAATTCACCTATATGCATGACCTCAGCGTACCCGGAATGCTGCACGGGCGCGTCGTACGCCCGCCGGCGATCGGCGCGCAGCTGCAAAGCGTCGACGCGGCTTCAGTTCAGGGGATTCCGGGCATCGTCCGCATTGTGCGTGAAGGCAACTTCCTCGGCATTGTCGCCGAGAACGAATGGGCCGCGGTTAAAGCGTCCCAAGAGATCAAAGCGACCTGGTCCGCGTGGGAGGGATTGCCCGAGCAAGCCAAGCTCTTCGAGCATGTGCGCGCCTCCAAGGTCGCCAAGGACGACGTCACCGCGAATGTGGGAAACACCGCGGAGGCCATGGCCAAGGACGGCGTGAAGAAAGTCAGCGCCACCTACGAGTTCGCCATTCACACCCACGGCTCGATCGGGCCTTCCTGCGCCATCGCCGAATTCAAGGACGGCAAACTCACATCCTGGTCGGCGTCGCAAGCGACGCACAATCTGCGCAAGCAGCTGGCCAAGATGTTCGATCTGCCGTTCGAGAATGTGCGCTGCATCTACGTGGAAGGGTCCGGCTGCTACGGCCGCAACGGACACGAAGACGCCGCCGCCGACGCAGCCCTCTTGGCCAAGGCGGTAGGGCGGCCGGTCCGCGTACAATGGTCGCGCGCCGACGAGCATGGCTGGGATCCGAAAGGACCGCCTACGCTTGTCGACCTGCGGGCGACGCTGGACGCTTCCGGGACGGTCACGGCCTGGGATTCGGAGTTCTTCATCCCGCAACAAACACCGAACATGTTCGTGGTGCCTCTGGTCGCGGCGACGCTCAGCGGCCTACCGGCCGACGACACCATCGCGCCTGGCAACATTTTTCAGAACTCCAACGTCCCCTACAAGTTCGCCAACATCAAAGCCGTCTGCCACCGGCTGGAGACGACGCCGTTCCGGCCGTCCTGGATCAGAACGCCGGGCCGGATGCAGAACACCTTCGCGAACGAATGCTTCATAGACGAACTCGCGGCGGCCGCCGGCGCCGATCCGATCGAGTTCCGCCTGAAGTATCTCGATCCGAACGACACGCGCGGCACGGAAATTCTCAACCGCGTCGCCGCGCTCGCGCAGTGGGAGAAACGCCCCTCGCCGCGCGGCGGACACAGCGGCGACGTGGTGACCGGCCGCGGCGTGTCCTACTGCAAGTATGAACTCGTGCGCACTTATATCGCCGTGGTCGCCGAGGTCGAGGTCAAGCGCTCGACCGGCGAGATCCGCGCCAAAAGGTTCTTTGTGCTCCACGATTGCGGGCAGATCATCAATCCCGAGGGCGTGCTGAGCCAGATCGAAGGCAACGTAATCCAGACCGTGAGCCGGACGCTCAAGGAGGAGCTGACGTTCAACCGGTCGGCCGTGACGAGTTTCGACTGGGCGAGCTACCCGATCCTAACCTTCCCCGAGGTGCCAGACATCCTCATCGACCTGATCGACCGGCCGGCTGAAAAGCCCTGGGGCGCCGGCGAACCGTCGGCGGCGGTCGTGCCATCGGCGATCTCGAACGCGGTCTTCGACGCGGCCGGCGTACGCCTGCGCTCGGTGCCGTTCACGCCGGAGAAGGTCAAAGAGGCTTTGCGGCGCGGCGCCTGAGTGGGCCGAGTTTGGCGCCATCAACCAAGTCGCGCGCGCGGCGCGTTGCCCGCCCGCGCATAGCGTGTTAGGCGAATCGCGACTCGGCTGTTGATTTTGCATGAGGAGCCGGTGCAGCGCCCACTCATCATCGCCCCTTCGATCCTGGCCGCCGACTTCGCCAAGCTCGGCGAGGAAGTGCGTGCCGTCGATGCCGCCGGCGCCGACTGGATCCATGTCGATGTCATGGACGGGCATTTCGTGCCCAACATCTCGATCGGGCCGGAGGTGGTGAAGGCGGTGCGCGGCCACACCAGAAAGGTGCTCGACGTGCATCTGATGATCGCGCCCTGCGATCCTTATCTGGAAGCCTTCGCCAAGGCCGGCTCGGATATCATCACCGTGCATGTCGAAGCCGGGCCGCACATCCACCGCTCGCTGCAGGCGATCCGCGCGCTTGGCAAGAAGGCCGGCGTGACCATGAATCCGGGAACGTCGGTAGAGAGCATCGAACCGGTGATCGATCTCGTCGATCTGATCCTGGTCATGTCGGTCAATCCGGGCTTCGGCGGACAGAAATTCATTCCGGCTGCGATCGAGAAGCTGCGCAAGGTCCGCGCGCTCGCCGGCGGCCGCCCAATCGACATCGAGATCGACGGCGGCATCACGCCGGACGTCGCGCCCGAAGTGGTGCGCGCCGGCGCCAATGCGCTGGTTGCCGGCTCGGCGGTATTCAAGGATCGCACGCCGGAATCCTATCGCTCAAACATCGCGGCGATCCGCCAGGCGGCGGCACTCGTCCGCGGGGAGGCTGCGTAATGGGTATGCTGGTTGACGGCCAATGGCGCGACGAGGACCCGCCCGCGGAGATCGGCAAGGCCGGCAACTTCCAGCGGGTGGACAGCGTGTTCCGCGACCGCATTACTGCGGACGGCTCATCCGGCTTTCCGGCCGAGGCCGGACGCTATCACCTCTATGTCGCCTATACCTGCCCCTGGGCGCATCGCACGCAGATCTATCTGGCGCTGAAGAAACTCACCGGCGCGATCAGCGTCGCCATCGCCGTTCCCGGCTTGCGCGAGCAAGGCTGGACATTCGAGGACAATCCCGCCTTTCCGGACTGCACGCCCGATCGCGTCAACGGCTTCCGCTCTCTGCACCAGGCGTATTCGGCGAGCAATCCTCACTATACCGGCAAAGTGACGGTGCCGACGCTCTGGGACAAAAAGACCAAGCGGATCGTGAACAACGAATTCCTCCGAAATCATCCGCATGCTCAATTCGGAATTCGCCGGCATCGGCGCCGACCCGACCGATTTCTATCCGAAACATCTGCGCGCCGAGATCGACCGCATCAACGAGCAGGTCTACGCCACCGTCAACAACGGCGTTTATCGCTGCGGATTTGCGCGCGCGCAGGCGGCCTACGACGAAGCCTACGACGCGCTGTTCGCCACGCTCGACGAGATCGAGGCGCGCCTCGGCCGCCAGCGCTATCTGGTCGGCAATCAGATCACCGAAGCGGATTGGCGGCTGTTGCCGACGCTCGTGCGTTTCGACGTCGCCTATTTCTCGCTGTTCAAGTGCAACCGCAACCGCATTGCCGACTTTCCGAATTTGCTCAACTACGTGCGCGAGCTCTATGCGGTTCCCGGCGTCGCCGAAACCGTCAAGCCGCGCTACTACGTGATGGGCTATTATTCGATCACGCGCGTCAACCCGACCGGGATCATCCCCAAGGGTACGCCGGTCGATTTCAAGAAGCCGCACGATCGCGCGCGCTTTGCGGCGTGAGCGGCGGACCAAGCATGGACCAGGATGTAGACATCCGGTGATGCAGCCATGATCCCGCGTTACACCCGCCCGGAAATGGCGGCGATCTGGTCGCCGGAAACGCGCTTTCGCATCTGGTTCGAGATCGAGGCGCACGCCGCCGACGCCATGGCGGAACTCGGGATCATCCCGAAGGAAGCCGCGAAAACGATCTGGGCCAAAGGCAAGAGCGCGACTTTCGATATCACGCGCATCGAGGCGATCGAGCGCGAAACCAAGCACGACGTCATTGCCTTCCTCACCCATCTTGCGGAAATCGTCGGGCCGGAAGCGCGCTTCGTGCACCAGGGCATGACGTCCTCGGATGTGCTCGACACCTGCCTCAATGTACAGCTCGTGCGCGCCGCCGATCTTCTCATTGCCGACGTGGAGAAGCTCAATGCCGCGCTCGAGCGCCGCGCGCGCGAGTACAAACGCACCCCGACGATCGGCCGTTCGCACGGCATCCACGCAGAACCGACGACCTTCGGGCTCAAGCTTGCCTATGCCTATGCCGAGTTCGACCGCGCCAAAGCGCGCCTGAAAGCCGCGCGTGCCGAGGTCGCCACCTGCGCGATTTCCGGCGCGGTCGGCACCTTCGCGCAAGTCGATCCGCGGGTCGAAGCGCATGTGGCGAAAGCGATGGGGCTGTCGGTCGAGCCGATCTCCACGCAAGTCATCCCGCGCGACCGCCATGCGATGTATTTCGCCACGCTCGCCGTCGTCGCGAGTTCGGTCGAGCGGCTGGCGACCGAAATCCGCCACTTGCAGCGCACCGAAGTGCTGGAAGCGGAGGAATATTTCTCGGAAGGGCAAAAAGGCTCTTCGGCGATGCCGCACAAGCGCAACCCGGTCCTCTCGGAAAACCTAGTCGGACTTGCGCGCATGGTGCGCGCCTATGTGACGCCGGCGATGGAGGATGTTGCGCTCTGGCACGAGCGCGACATCTCGCATTCCTCGGTCGAGCGCATGATCGGGCCCGACGCCACCGTGACGCTCGATTTCGCGCTGGCCCGGCTCGCCGGCGTCATCGACAAGCTGATCGTCTATCCCGGCAACATGCTGAAAAATCTCGACCGCGCCGGCGGCCTCGTCCACTCGCAGCGCGTGCTGCTCGCGCTCACCCAAAAAGGCGTGAGCCGGGAGGACGCCTATCGTTTGGTGCAGCGGAACGCGATGAAAGCCTGGCGCGGCGAAGGCGACTTTCTGGCGCTGCTCACGGCCGACGCCGATGTGCGCAAGCACCTGAGCGAAAAGGAGCTGGCCGCCAATTTCGATCTCGATTTTCACTTGGCGCAGGTCGATACCATCTTCGCGCGGGTTTTTGGGCGGGCGTAGCGTTGGATCATCGCGACGCATCTTTTGTGTCATCAGCGGGCCGCGCCGAAGGCGCGAGACCCGGTGATCCTGATCAGGGTGGAAGAGATTGTCCTGAGCCGGATGGCCGGGACAGGCCCGCTCGGCGAAAGCCATTTGCGGAGGCCCGATTTGTTATGTCATCTCTCGGCTGATGGCGACGCAGCAAACCATATTGGTCTTCGATTCCGGGCTTGGGGGACTAACGGTCTATCGTGAGGTCGCCGCCGTGCGGCCGGACGCCAATTTCGTCTATGCCGCCGACGATGCGGGCTTTCCCTACGGCGCAAAGGAAGAGCATGAGCTCGTCGGCCGCATTGTCACGCTCATGGGCGAATTGATCGCCACGCATCGGCCCGATCTGATCGTCATCGCCTGCAATACCGCGTCGACCATTGCGCTACCGGCCCTGCGCAAGAGCTTTTCCGTGCCTTTCGTCGGCACCGTGCCGGCGATCAAACCGGCCTGCGCCGGCTCGATCACGCGGCGGGTATCGGTGCTCGGCACCGAGGCCACGGTGGCGCGCGAATATACCCGCGCACTGATCCGCGACTATGCCGGGGATTGCCAGGTTACGCTCGTCGGCTCGAAGAATCTCGCCCCCTATGCCGAATCGGAACTCGCAGGCCTGCCGGCGAACGATGCCGAGATTGTGGCCGAGATCGCTCCCTGCTTCCGGGACGACGGCGCCCGCACCGACACGGTGGTGCTCGCCTGCACCCATTATCCGCTCATCGTCGAGCGGCTGCGGCGGCTTGCCCCCTGGCCGGTGACCTTCATCGACCCGGCGCCGGCGATTGCCCGGCGTGTCGTCACCCTGCTGGGCCCGGCGCCTGCAGACGCGCGCGCCGGCACCACCCGCGCCGTTTTCACCTCCGGACGCCTCCCCGCTGCCGCGCTGGCGGGCTTCGGCATCCGCTCCGCCGCGCCGGCGGCAACCGGCACCGCCTAAACGCGCGCGGGTTTGACACTGGGCAGGTTTGCCCCTAAATACGCCGCGCGGCGCGGGCCTTCAGTGCATGATCCCGAAAAGTGGAATCCGGTTTTCGGATAAGATCATGCCCCGATCATAGGCCCGCGCGGTGTTTCGCGACCCGCGGTTTGCGCCGGCGCTTCGGCGGCAGACCTGTCAGTTCCGGAAAATCCGGGACAGAGGAGGGCGCGATCCTCAACCAGGCATGATCCCCCGAAGAGCGGTGACCCGGTTTTCGGGGACGGTCATGCCCGAACATAGTCAACGAGGACGCGAATGACCAAGCGCCACGAGGCGAAGTACAAGATCGACCGCCGGCTCGGACAAAATATCTGGGGCCGGCCGAAATCTCCCATCAACAAACGCGAATACGGCCCCGGCCAGCACGGCCAGCGGCGCAAAGGCAAGCTTTCGGATTATGGCGTGCAATTGCGCGCCAAACAGAAGCTCAAGGGCTATTACGCCAATATGTCGGAGCGGCACTTCCGCGGCATCTACGAGGAAGCCCGCCGGCTCAAGGGCGATACCGGCGCCCACATGATCGGCCTGCTCGAGCGCCGCCTCGACACCGTGATCTACCGGGCGAAGTTCGTACCCACCGTTTTCGCCGCTCGGCAATTCGTAAATCACGGCCATGTCAAGGTGAACGGCAAGCGGGTGACGATCCCGAGCTTCCGGGTCAAGGTCGACGATCTCGTCGAGGTGAAGGACAAGTCGAAGCAGCTCGCGCTCGTCGTCGAGGCGACCGCGCTCGGCGAGCGCGACGTGCCGGACTATATCGAAGTCGATCATTCCAAAATGACGGCGAAGCTGTCGCGCGTACCGCTCATCGGCGAGGTGCCCTATCCGGTGATGATGGAGCCGCACCTCGTGGTCGAATACTACTCGCGCTGACGCGAAGGGCCCGTACCAGATGGCGACGGCGCGCGATCTTCGCCGCGTCGCCTTAGAACGCAATCGCTTCCGTTGAAGCGACTGCGCTCTAATTTTGCTGAAGCATGATCTTTTCCGAAAACCGGATACCACCCCGGATCAAGTCCCGGGCAGGCTTTTTCCGGATCATGCTCTGGACTCTAGACTTGGGCGCTTTCCTTCACCGCGATGCCCTTGTCTTTCAACAGCGACAGCAGCTCGCCGGCCTGAAACATCTCGCGGATGATGTCGCAGCCGCCGACAAACTCGCCCTTGACGTAAAGCTGCGGAATGGTCGGCCAATTGGAATAGGTCTTGATGCCGCCGCGCAGATCGTCGTTCTCGAGCACGTTGAGCCCCTTATAGGGCACGCCGAGATAATCGAGGATCTGCACCGCCTGGCCCGAGAAGCCGCACATCGGAAACTGCGGCGTTCCCTTCATGAACAAGACGACGTCGTTGGACTTCACCTCATTGTCGATGAATTGCTCGATGGACATCGTAGTCTTCCCTGTTGGCGCGCGGGCTGCCCCGCGCCGACTCCTAAACCTTCGATCGCCAATATAGGCAGCAAAAGGCGGCAAAGCTATGCGTTGATTTTCCTCCCGAAGGTCAAAATTTCGCCGGAGAATCGACCGCCCGCAGCCTCCGCCACCGGGAGCAAATCGTTCCACGAATGGCGGCTAAAATGGTGGAAATCGACGCGGGAAGGCCTCAAGGTTCCGGCGTGCCGGTCTGCAACGCCAAAGCATGCAGCTTGCCGCCCATTTCGCCCTTGAGCGCATCATAGACAATCTTGTGCTGCTGCACGCGCGACTTGCCGCGAAAGGACTCGGCGATAACGGTCGCGGCATAGTGGTCGCCGTCCCCGGCTAAATCGCGGATCGTGACGCTCGCGTCCGGAATGCTTGCCCGGATCAGGCGCTCGATATCGTTCGCGGCCATGGCCATGGCGGCTTCTCCATGATTTGCCGACTCCCCCGCCGATTTGAATTAACAGACTAGCGCGTAGTCGCAAAGCGTATGCAATACGGCAATAGAACGCATGCTGGACGGGCGTCACCGGCGGTGCACCGTGGCGCAAACCAGCAGAGAGGATGGCTATGCGGATCGGGCATTTCGGCGTGACGAGTCGTTTGGTTATGGCAGCCTTGCTATTTACCGCCTGGCTTGCGCCGGCGTCCGCCCAGCAGCCGAGCCGCGAGCAGATTTCGGCCATCCGCGCATCCTGTCGCTCCGATTTCATGGCGCAATGCGCCGGCGTTCAACCGGGCGGCAAGGACGCGCTCGAGTGTCTCAAGCGCAATGCCGGACGAGTGTCGCCGTCCTGCAAGGCGGCGCTCGATGCTGTTGGCCCGCGGCCGACCGAGAGCGCGGCGCCGGCACCGGCCGGGCCGGCGCCAGCCCCGGCTGCGGCGGAGGCGCCTCCTCCTTCAGAACCGGATGCGCCGCCTGCGGCCGTTGCGGCGCCGCCGGCCGCTCCCCCGCCGGGTCCTGCCGCGGGCGAAATCAGAAAACCGCCATCACCGCAAGTCGCTGCGGTCCGCGCCGCCTGCCGCTCCGACTTCGGCGTGCATTGCCCGGGCGTAAGGCCGGGCGGCTCTGCGGCGCTGCGCTGCCTGCAAGCCAACGCCGCGGCGCTGTCTCCGCCATGCCGCGACGCCGTGATGGCCATGGGTGAAGGCGGCGCACCGCCGCCCGCGGGAGAGCCGATGGCGGCGCCGCCGGCCGCGGCGCCCGCGGTCGCCCCGCTCGGGCCGATCCCGCCCATGCGGCCGCGCAAGGCGCTCGAAATTCTCTCGTTCTGCGGTCCCGAGCAGCGGGCGCTGTGCGCAGATGTTCCGCCGGGTGGCGGACGCATCATCGCTTGCCTGGCGGAAAATGCCCCGCACCTGTCGCCGCCCTGTTACGAAGCCATCGCCCGCGCGATCAGATAAGTCAGCGGGTTGCGCGCCGGCCTGCTACGGCCAAAGCTCAGCCGTCGCGAGCTTGGCGCCGGCGGCTAAGGCCTCGAGCTTCGCCCACGCGAGCTGCGGATGGATTCTGCCGCCGAAGCCGCAATCGGTGCCGGCGATGACATTCTCGCGGCCGACGATCTTGGCGTAGCGCACGATGCGGTCGGCGACCACTTGCGGATGCTCGACGATGTTGGTCGCGTGGCTCACAACGCCCGGAATGAGCAGCTTGCCTTCGGGCAGCGGAACATCCTGCCAGACCCGCCATTCATGCTCATGCCGCGGATTTCCCGCCTCAACCGAATAGGCTCCGGCGTCAACGCTGAGCACGAGATCGACAATGTCCGCCAAGGGAATGTCGGTCGTGTGCGGACCGTGCCAGCTCCCCCAGCAGATGTGGAAGCGGATACGGTCCGCAGGCAGGCCGCGCAGCGCGTGATTGAGCGCCTCCATGCGCACGCGTTCGAACTTCTTGAATTCCGCAAGCGGCGGCTCCGGATTGATCATGTCCCAGTTGTCCGGAAGGCTCGGGTCGTCGATCTGCAGCACGATGCCGGCGTCGACGATCGCCTTATATTCTTCGCGCATCGCTGCGGCGGCGGCGAAGACGAATTCCTCCGGGTTGCTGTAATGCAAGTCTTCGCTGCGCGCGAAACTGCCGGGCCCGATCGCGCACAGGAAGCCTTCCTCGGCGCCGGCGGCTTGCATCGCCTTTTTCAGATTGTCGATATCAGCCGCGATGGCGGCGTGACCGGCATATTTGATCGGCCCGGTGCAGACCGGACGGCGCGGCCGCCGGCGCGCGGCACTCCCCACCAAGGTGCCGGTCGATTCCGGGTCCTGATAAAACTCGCTGAATTTCTGCCAGTCGCGCCGATTGCCGAAGGTGGTCAGGGCAAAGTCGGCGACGCTCGATTTTTTCTGCTTGGATTCGGGCACGGAATCCGGCGAAGCAAAACCTTCCATGCGCGCGAAGGCGTAATTCCACCAGACGCCGTAATCGTAATGCGCCGCCATCGGCTTGCCGAACTCGCCGTCATCGACAATGTCGATACCGGCCTCGCGCTGTTTGCGCACCACGTCGGCGACCGCGCCCGCAAGGCATTTTGCGTAAGCCGCGTCGTCTTTGCTTTCGCCGGAGGCCCGCGCTCTGTTCATATCGATCAGCGCGGCAGGCCGCGACAGGCTGCCGGCATGGGTGGTGAGAATCCGGTCGGTGCTGCGTCTCATTGTTGGTCCCTCCCCAGGATGCGCTTTTTTGGAGTGGTGCAGATGTTAGCCGCGTTATACGACGCGGCAACACGGCCGCTGCGGCGGCATCAAGCGGGACGAGCCATATAGGCCGGCAGCCAGCTCTCGAAGCGCTCGGTCAGATTTTTGATCGGCAGCGGCTTCTCTTCGCCGACGGCCAGCACCCTTCCGCCGGTTGCGCCGATACGCGTCAATGGCAGCGCGGCCGCTTCGGCCCGCTCCGCGACAGCGTCAGCATCTTTCGCCGTCAGCACGTAACGGGCCTGATCCTCGCCAAACCAAAATGCATGGGGCAGAACGCCTTCCGGCGCTTCGAGCACCGCACCGATATGCGAGACCATCGCCATTTCGGCGAGCGCGACTAAGAGCCCGCCGTCGGAGACATCGTGCACCGCCGTCACCAGGCCATCGTGGATCAGCGCGCGGACGAACTCGCCGTGACGGCGCTCGGCCGCGAGATCGATGGGGGGCGGTGCCCCCTCCTCCCGGCCGCAAATCTCGCGCAGGTAAAGCGACTGACCAAGCCAGCCGCGGGTTTCGCCGAGCAACAGGATGGCTTCGCCCTCGGCCTTGAAGGCGATCGTGGCGGATCCGCGAAAATCGTCGAGCAGGCCGACGCCGCCAATGGTCGGCGTCGGCAGAATGGCGCGGCCATTGGTCTCGTTGTAGAGCGAGACGTTGCCGGACACGATCGGAAAGTCGAGCGCGCGCGCCGCCTCGCCGATGCCGCGAATGCAGCCGACCAGCTGCCCCATGATCTCGGACCGTTCCGGATTGCCGAAATTGAGATTGTCGGTCAGCGCCAGCGGACGCGCGCCGACGGCGCTGAGATTACGCCAGGCTTCCGCCACCGCCTGCTTGCCGCCTTCATACGGATCAGCCTCGCAATAGCGCGGCGTGACGTCGGCGCTGAGCGCCAGCGCCTTCGGCCCCTCGTTGACGCGCACGACGGCGGCATCGCCGCCCGGCCGCTGCACCGTGTTACCGCCGATGATATGGTCATATTGCTCGAAGACCCAGCGCCTGGAGCAGAGATCAGGCGACGCGATCAGCTTCTCCAGAGCGGCCGCAATGCTCATCGGCGGCTTCACCGACGCCGGATCGATGATCGGAAGCTTTGGGCTTTCGACGAACGGGCGCTCATAGACCGGCGCCTCGTCACCGAGTTCCTTGATCGGCAGATCGGCCATCACGTCACCGCCGTGGCGGATCAGAAAACGCTTGGTCGGCGTGGTCTCGCCGACGACGGCGAAATCGAGCCCCCATTTACGGAAGATCGCTTCGGCCTCCTTTTCCTTCTCCGGCTTGAGCACCATGAGCATGCGCTCCTGGCTCTCGGAGAGCATCATCTCGTAGGCGCTCATGCCGGTTTCGCGGCAGGGCACGCGGTCGAGATCGAGCGTCACGCCGAGATCGCCCTTGGCACCCATCTCGACCGCCGAGCAGGTCAGGCCGGCCGCGCCCATGTCCTGGATGGCGATGACGCAGTCCTTCGCCATGATCTCCAGACAGGCTTCGAGCAGAAGCTTTTCCGAGAACGGATCGCCGACTTGCACGGTCGGGCGCTTCTCCTCGGCATCGGCGCCGAACTCGGCCGAGGCCATGCTGGCGCCGTGGATGCCGTCGCGTCCGGTTTTCGAGCCGAGATAGACGATCGGCATGCCGACACCGGAGGCGGCCGAGTAGAAAATCTTGTCGGCGTCCGCGATCCCGACCGCCATTGCATTGACCAGGCAATTGCCGTCGTAGCGGCGATGAAAGCGCACTTCGCCGCCGACGGTCGGCACGCCGAAGGAATTGCCGTAGCCGCCGATGCCGGCGACCACGCCGGAAACGATATGGCGGGTCTTCGCATGGCCGGGATCGCCGAAGGAGAGCGCGTTGAGACACGCAATCGGACGCGCGCCCATGGTGAACACATCGCGCAGAATTCCGCCGACGCCGGTCGCCGCACCCTGATAGGGCTCGATGTAGCTCGGGTGGTTGTGGCTCTCCATCTTGAACACCACCGCGAGCCCGTCGCCGATGTCGATGACGCCGGCATTCTCGCCCGGGCCCTGGATTACCCAGGGCGCCTTGGTCGGCAGCGTGCGCAGATGGATTTTCGACGATTTGTACGAGCAATGCTCGTTCCACATGGCCGAGAAGATGCCGAGCTCGGTGAATGTCGGCTGCCGCCCGATAAGCGTGAGGATGCGCGCGTATTCATCGGGCTTGAGCCCGTGCTCGGCGACCAGTTCAGGGGTAATGGCGGGTTCGTTGCGGATCATGGTCCTTAAGCGGGCTCGTTACCAGCCGAGGTAACGTAACCGCCCGTTACGTTCCAGCATCAATTTCGGGAGCACCTCAACCGCGCAGCGCCTTTTCGGCGAGTACGATCCACTCTGCCTGCACGCGGCGGACGTATTTAGGTGCGCGCTTGAGCTGGGTCAAAACCTCGGTGAAAACAGCCTTCGCCTCGCTCCGCCGGCCGGCCTTCTCGAGCAGGAGGCCGTAGCGCACGCGCGCTTCGGCGCCGGGATAATAATTCGCCACCGCCTGATATTCGTAGAGCGCATCGTCGGTGCGGCCGCTCTCTTCCAGCGCGCGGGCGTAGAGCAGATGGCCTTCCGCCGACTGGTAGTCGGGCCAGCGCGCGCGCAGATCTTCGAGGGTGGCGACGGCCCCCTGCGGATGTCCGAGGCCGAACTGGGCACGCGCCTTGCCGAGCGCATAAACCGCGTCATCGCCCATCGGCAACGACAGAATATGGTCGTAATGGCGTTCCGCCTCGGCGAATTTACCAAGCGCGAGGCATTCGTCAGCGAGCGCTGAGCGATTGGCGATCGTATCGGCGACGTCGAGCTGATCCGAGAGTGCGCGATAGCGTTTCTCCGGATGGAGCGTACTGACGACGCGCCGGCGCGCCTGCTGGCCCTGTGCGCTGCCGAACCATTCGGGCAAGAGCTCCACCAGCACATAGGCCAACGCGCCGAGGCCGGGGATGAACAGGATGATATAGCCCCACGGCCAGAAGCGGCCGGTTTTGGCTGCGTGCACGATCAGGCCGACATTGATCAGAAGGAGGACGATGCCGAACGGCATGGAAACCTCAGACGAACCCTCTGCGCGCGGCGCTTATGCCGCCTTGCTCAAATGATCCACAAGTCCTGCAAATAGGCCACGCCCGTCGGTTCTGCCCATCGACGCTTCCACGTGATTTTCCGGGTGCGGCATCATGCCGAGCACGTTGCCGCGCTCGTTGATGATGCCGGCGATGGCGTTCATGGCGCCGTTGTGATTCCAGTTGGGATCGACCATGCCGTCGGGCGAGGCGTAGCGGAACAGCACCCTGCCCTCGCCTTCCAGCCGCGCGATGGTTTCGCCGTCGGCGATGTAATTGCCTTCGCCATGCGCGACCGGGACCCGGATCACCTGGCCGGCATTATAGCCGCGGGTGAACGGCGTATCGGAGCGCTCGACCCGCAGATAGACGTCGCGGCAGATGAAGCGCAGTTGCGCGTTGCGCATGAGCACGCCGGGCAGGAGGCCGGCTTCGCAGGCGATCTGAAAGCCGTTGCAGACGGCCAGCACCAGCCCGCCCTCGGCGGCAAACGCGCGTACCGCATCCATGATCGGCGCGCGCGCCGCGATCGCCCCGCAGCGCAGATAATCGCCGTAGGAAAAGCCGCCGGGGATAACGACAAGATCGGTGCCCGCCGGCAACGCCGTATCGGCATGCCAGACCATCGCCGGCGGGCGGCCGGAGACGAGCCGCAGCGCCCGCGCCATATCGCGCTCGCGATTGATGCCGGGGAAAACAAGCACCGCAGATTTCATCGGATGTCTTCTATCAGATCGATTTTTGCGTGCCGTCCGGCATCGGCTTGGGCGCCGGCATGGTTTCGGTCCCCGGCGGCAGCGGCGGCCCTTCCTCGATGCGCATCGCCTCGACGAATTGGTCGAGCATCTTTTTCGCCAAGTCGCGATTTTGCGAGATCGCGTGAACACGAATCATGACCGGTCCGGCAAACACAATGGCGATGTCGAGATAGGTCGCGGTTTTGCCCTTGGAGAATTTGTTTTCACTGATGACCCCCGGATACCCTTTGAGCGTGGCGGTCTTGGAACTTATGGTTTCGATCTTTTCCGCGCCGTCGGTGAGGATTTCACGTGCCGCGTCGAGCGCCCGTATGCTTTTGGGCAGTTCAATCTTCGCAAACTTCTCGAGCGCCTGCGGATCAGGATGCCGGGTCGGACTCTTCAAAAATGCAATCGTGACGGTCGCCGCATCCGGACAGGCCAGCGGCTTGCATTTAAACACCCGCACCATGCCGTTGGCGGATCGCCGTGCATCCCACTTGTCAGGCTCGGGCGCCTTGGTGGTGATCCGCACGGCACCCGGTTTGATGGGCTTGGACGCATCGTCGCCGGCAGTCTCGGCCGATGCCGGCACGGCCAGCAGCAACGCACAAACAGCCGCGGCAACGATGGAGTTCTTCATGTGGCGCTCGCCGACCCGGTAATTTGTCGCGACCTTCTATCACAGCTTGAACTACGGCAGAACCTCAACTCGATAGTTCTCGATCACCGTGTTGGCGAGCAGCTTCTCCGCCGCATTCTTCAGCGCCGCCTCGGCGCCGGCGCGGTCAGCGCCCTCGATCTCGATATCGAAGACCTTGCCCTGGCGCACGCTGGCCACACCGCTCATGCCGAGCGACCGCAGCGCGCCTTCGATCGCCTTGCCCTGCGGGTCGAGGATGCCGGATTTCAACGTGACGGTGATGCGGGCTTTCATGCGACTAGTTTCGGCGAGCGCTGCTTCGGCAAAGATAGTGGCATCTGCCGCCTGCCAGCTATTCCAGCCGGACGCCCACGGCGCGCGCTCCCGGGATTAGCTCTTCACGAGAACTGGCCCCGCTCCCTGTGGCCGTTCGCCTTCGCTCATGATGCCGAGCCGCTTGGCGACCTCGGTATAGGCTTCCAGCAGTCCACCGAGATCGCGCCGGAAGCGGTCCTTGTCGAGCTTCTCGTTCGACTTGATGTCCCACAGCCGGCAGGAATCCGGAGAAATCTCGTCGGCAACGACAATGCGCATCATGTCGTTTTCCCACAGCCGGCCGGTCTCCATCTTGAAGTCGACCAGGCGGATACCGACGCCGAGGAACAGGCCGGAGAGGAAGTCATTGACGCGGATGGCGAGCGACATGATGTCGTCGATCTCCTGCGGCGTCGCCCAGCCGAACGCCGTGATGTGCTCTTCCGACACCATCGGATCGTTGAGCTGATCGTTCTTGTAATAAAATTCGATGATAGAGCGCGGCAATTGCGTGCCTTCCTCGATGCCGAGCCGCTGCGAGAGGGAGCCCGCGGCGACATTGCGCACCACGACCTCGAGCGGAATGATCTCGACCTCGCGAATGAGCTGCTCGCGCATGTTGAGCCGGCGGATGAAGTGCGTCGGCACCCCGATATCGTTGAGGTGCTGAAAGACGTATTCGGAGATCCGGTTGTTGAGGACCCCCTTACCTTCGATCACCTGATGCTTTTTGGCATTGAAGGCGGTCGCGTCGTCTTTGAAGTGCTGGATCAGGGTGCCTGGCTCGGGTCCTTCATAGAGGACCTTCGCCTTGCCCTCGTAAATGCGGCGACGGCGGCTCATCGGAGTGTACCGTGGCTTGGTGAAATCCATGGAATGCCGTGGCTCCAGTTCAGTTATCGAGGTCCGCGGCGGCGGCAATGGGCGTGCGACTCAAACGCAGCCCCTCCGCGACCGAAAGGCTAGCTGAACGCGGCGCGGAGTACAATCGACATAGACCCGCGCAGCCTCCGCCGCAACGCCGATATTCGTTCCATTCACGGTTGCCTTGACGGGCTACCCCCTATATGCAAGGCGCAAGCTTTTCAGGCAGTTCCAATCAGCACCAGGGCGAAGGCATGACCACATTCGACAAGCGCGAGGAGGGTTTCGAGCAGCAATTCGCGCATGACGAAGAGCTTCGATTCAAGGCGACCGCGCGCCGCAACAAGCTTCTCGGCCTCTGGGCGGCGGAAAAACTCGGATTAACTGGCGCCGAGGCGGAGAGTTACGCCAAATCCATCGTCGTCAGCGACATCGAGGATGTGGGCGCGCACGATGTGATGCGCAAGATCCGCACCGATTTCGAGGCCAAAGGCGTCGTGCAATCGGATCACCAGATCGGCCGCGTCATGACCGAGCTGATGGAAAAGGCGATCGCGGATATAAAAGCAGGCAAATAGCCCCGGCGAAGCATCAGGCGCCGCCGATAACAGCGAGCATTATGACGATCCCCAGCTTCACTCTCGCCCGCTCGCTGCGCGCGGGCGAAACCGTGTTCAGCGGTTGGTGCAGCCTGCCCTATCCGATCGTCGCTGAAACGATCGGCCGCGAAGGCTTTGCCGCCGTCACGCTCGAGGCGCAGCACGGGCTCTGGGACGTGAGCGCACTGCTCACCGGCGTCGCCGCCGTACGGCAGAGCGGCGCAGCGCCGGTCGTGCGCGTCCCGATCGGCGATTTCGCCTTGGTCTCGCGCGCGCTCGATTTCGGCGCCGAAGGCATCATCGCGCCGATGATCAATACCGCCGCCGACGCCCGCGCATTCGCCGCTGCGGCGAAGTATCCGCCGGTCGGGGAGCGGAGCTGGGGCCCGCACCGTGTGACGTCGCTGGCCGGCCTTGCCGATCAGTCGGTCTATCTGCGCGAAGCTAACGATAACGTGATCACGCTCGCAATGATCGAGACCCGCACGGCGCTCGGCAATCTCGACGCGATCGTCGATACGCCCGGCATCGACGGACTGTTCCTCGGCCCTTCGGACCTGTCGATCGCGCTGTCGGACGGCAAAAGCCTCGACCCCTTGTCGAAAGATGTCGAGCGCGAGCTCGATCGTATCGTCGCCGCCTGCCAGAAGGCCGGCAAGATACCAGGAGCATTTTGCCACACGGCCGAGCGGGCGGCGGCGCTCGCGAAGCGCGGAATGCGTTTCCTCGCGGTGATGAGCGATCTTGCGATGTTGCGCGCCGGCGCGGCCGGGGCGCTCAAGGCGCTCAAGAGCTGAGCGCCCGCGTTCACTTTGGCGCGATGCGGAAGCCGATATTGCCGTTGACGTTGAAGCCGTCGGCGCGCGACTGATTGCCGAACTGATTTTGCCGCTGGATGTTGACGTTTACGGATTCAAGCCGGCATTCGCTGGCAAGCACTTCGCGCAACAGCGCGCACTCGCGCCCGGCAAGTTCGTAGACCATCTTGCGGCCCGCTTCCTGGGCCTTGAGCGCTTGTTCGCCGTCGTCGCCCTGAGCCGGCACGAACACGTTGACATTGACGCCGATGCGGACCTGTTCGGCACTCGACACCATCGGCGATTGCTGGTTGGTCCTGATCTCGATCGTTTGCGCGGTTGCCGCCGGCGCGACCGTGGCGATGAAGGCAGCCAATATATTCATGCGCAGCATTGCAATTGTCCTCGGATGACCCGCTCAGCATCTAGCGCGATGACATTGGCAATTTCGCAAGAAATTGTTTCAATTTGTCGACAATCAGTCAGGCAAGAGATCGCCCGCCTTGACAGAATCTCAGCCGCGGCCCGGCAGCATGCGCGCGAGCGTGCGGTCGCCAAACACATAGTGATGGATCAAGGCGGCAGTGGCATGGAGTGCGGCGAAGATGAGAAGCGCGTTGGCAAGAAGCTCATGCGCTTCGAGCACGCTGTGCGCCGTGGCGCGATCCGCCGGCCACGGCGACGTAACATGCCAGAAGCCGAGGACCGGCAGCGCATTGCCGCGCTTTAATTGCACGACAATGCCGAGCAACGGCACCGCCAGGAGCAGCGCATAGAGCGCGTAGTGACCGAGTTTGGCGGCCATCTCCAACGGCCGTCCAAAGCGCGTCGGCAGCGGCGCCGGCGGACGGTCGACGATCCGCCAAAGAACCCGCACGGCCAGGAAGATGATGACGAATTCTCCAAGGGCGACGTGCGCGGCGAAAGCCGAACCGCGCGCAACACCCTTCGGGAAGTCGTCCATGAACTGCCCCAGCAACCAGCCGGCCACGACGCAGATCACCGTGAGCCAATGCAACGCCTGGGGAAGCGTGCCGTAGCGTGTGTCCGTATTGATCAATTGCATTCCCGAATTCCTGTTCGCGCAAACATGACGTTCCTACACCGGCTAAGGTTGGCAGAACTTTGATCTCCGGCAATGCGCGCAACTAGCCGATGGCTTGGTCTACTTGGTCGAGCGCTGCGGCGAGGTCGGTTTCGACGGCCGCAGCCGCAAGCGTAACGATGCTGTAACCGCGTTCGGCAAGCCATGCGTGCTTGTCGGCGCGCATCTTGGCGGCCGCCGGTTCTTCATGAGCCGGGACGAGATCGATCACCAAGCGCAAGGGGAAGGAGACGAAGTCGCAGATATGCGGCCCGACCGGGGTTTGCCGCTTGAACCCGCGGCTGGCGAAGCGGCGGTCGTTGACCAGCGCCTGCCAGAGCGTGCGCTCGGCCTCGGTCGGATTGCGGCGCAGGAGCCGCGCCAGTCCGCGCACGGGGCCGCGCTCCGATGGCACGCGCCCTTCGCCGTGCTCGGCAAGCAGATGCGCGCAGCATTTCCGCCTCCGCGCCATCGAGCACGCCGCCGCGCGCGGGCCCTTTGCGGCCTTCGGCGATCGCCATGATGACGCCGTGCAAGGTCTGGATGTCCTGCCGGGTCGGCTGCATGCGGGTGAAGATGTTGCGCAGATTGATCTGCATGGTCTCGCGTTTGTCGGGCGGACGGAAGAACTCGACCTTTTCCAATTCGCGCTCGACCGAGGTGAAGAAGGCCAAGAGCTGCTCTTTCGGCGCGGGCGCGGATTTTTCCGGCATGGCGAAAGGCAAGTGTCCGCCGCCCGCCAGCTTGAACCATTCGTAGGCGACGATCACCACGGCCTGCGCGAGATTGAGCGATGCGAAGGCCGGATTGACCGGCAGCGTGAGGATGCGGTCGGCAAGCGCGACCTCGTCATTCTCGAGGCCGTTGCGCTCGCGGCCGAACACGACCGCAACCCATTCGCCGGCGGCGATCCGCGGCGCCATCAAGGCGGCGGCCTCGGGCGCGCCGACCACGGGCTTGGCCTGATCGTGAGCGCGGGCGGTCGCCGCCAGGACGAAGGTGCAGTCGGCGATGGCGCTTTCAAGACTGTCGTAAAGCTCGGCGCCATCGAGAACACGGTCGGCGCCCGCCGCCATCATGTGCGCCTTGTCGTTCGGCCAGCGCTGCCGCGGCGCCACCAGCCGAAGCCGGGAGAGGCCGAAATTCGCCATGGCGCGCGCGGCGGCGCCAATGTTCTCGCCGAGCTGGGGCTCGACGAGAACAATGATCGGCCCGGGCCGCTCCTCCCAATCCTTCGTCCTGTCGGTTCCGGCTCCGGGCATCGTTTCTGAAAATCCTTCTGCGTCATTCCGGGACGCGAGCAAAGCTCGCGGGCCCGAAATCCATAACCACGAAAGGCGAGGCGACGGAAAGACTTGAGACGTCGCTCACCGGGCGGTGTTTATGGATTCCGGGCTCGGCCCGCTGCGCCGCCGCGGAATGACGGGAAACGCAGCGGCTCAAGCGCTGCGGCCGCTTCCGCCCCGTGGGCGCGGGTGCTATAGCGACGCCGCCGGCGCGGTGGGGGGCGCCCACCGGCCGCGTTCCGTTCCCTACCGCTTTTCCCTTCCTTCCGGGCTGCAAAGGGTTCTTCTCTCCATGGCGAAAATTAAAGTGGTCAATCCGGTCGTCGAAATGGACGGCGACGAGATGACCCGGATCATCTGGCAACAGATCAAGGACAAGCTGATCCACCCCTATCTCGATATCGATCTCCTCTATTTCGATCTCGGCATTCAGAAGCGCGACGAGACGCGCGACCAGATCACCATCGAGGCGGCCGAGGCGACCAAGAAGGTCGGCGTCGCGGTGAAGTGCGCGACCATCACGCCCGACGAGGCGCGGGTGAAGGAATTCAACCTGCATGAGATGTACCGCTCGCCGAATGGCACCATCCGCAACATCCTTGGCGGGGTGATTTTCCGCGAGCCGATCATCTGCAAGAACGTGCCGCGGCTGGTGCCGGGCTGGACCAAGCCGATCATCATCGGCCGCCACGCCTACGGCGATCAGTACCGCGCGACCGATTTCAAGGTGCCCGGCAAAGGCAAGCTCTATCTGACGTTCGTCGGCGACGACGGCGCGGAAATCAAGCGCGAAGTGTTTGAGTTTCCCGGCGCAGGCGTCGCCATGGCGATGTACAATCTCGACCAATCGATCCGCGACTTCGCCCGCGCTTCGATGAACTATGCCTTGAACCGCGGCTATCCGCTCTATCTGTCGACCAAGAACACCATCATCAAAGTCTATGACGGCCGCTTCAAGGATATCTTCCAGGAAATCTTCGACAAGGAATTCAAGGCGGAGTTCGACAAGAAAGGCCTCACCTACGAGCACCGGCTGATCGACGACATGGTGGCGGCGGCGCTGAAATGGTCGGGCGGCTATGTCTGGGCCTGCAAGAACTACGACGGCGACGTGCAGTCCGACACCGTGGCACAGGGCTATGGCTCGCTCGGGCTGATGACCTCGGTGCTGACCACGCCGGACGGCAAGATCGTCGAAGCGGAAGCCGCGCACGGCACGGTGACGCGGCATTACCGCGAACACCAGAAAGGCCGCGAGACCTCGACCAATTCGATCGCCTCGATCTTCGCCTGGACGCGCGGGCTTGCGCACCGGGCCAAGCTCGACAATAACGCCGCGCTCGCGAAATTCGCCGCCACGCTGGAAAAGGTCACGGTCGATACCGTCGAATTGGGCTTCATGACCAAGGATCTGGCGCTGCTGGTCGGTCCCGACCAGAAGTGGCTCACCACTACCGGCTTCCTCGACAAGGTGGATGAAAACCTGAAGAAGGCGATGGCGTGAGTGCCGGCAACCCCATGACTTTCCGCAACATGACTTTCCGCAACATGACTTTCCGCAACATGACTTTCCGCAACATGACTTTCCGCAACATGGCTTTCCGCAACATGGCTTTCCGCAACATGGTGACCCGCAACGCTCGCCTCGTCCTGCCGGAGCACATCCCGATTTGGTCGAATTGGGATGTGCTCTCGATTGTTGCGTGGTCGCATGTCCTTTTCGGAAAACCGGTTTCCACTTTTCCGGGACATGCTCTTGTCTGCATGGCAGCGCTGGCGCTTCTTGCCGGCGGAGCGCAGGCGCAAATGCCGGACGCCATCGCCGCTCAGGACGCCGCCCCCCTCGTCGCCTTGCATGCCGAAGGGGCGCAGATTTACGAATGCAAAAGCGGCGATGACGGCAAGCTCGCCTGGGCGTTCCGGGAGCCGATCGCGACGCTCGTCTTCGAAGGCCGCACTGTCGGCCGCCACTATGCCGGCCCAACCTGGGAGCATATCGACGGCAGCGCGGTGCGCGCCAAGGCGGCGGGCAGCGCGCCCGGCGCGAGCGCCAACGACGTTCCATGGCTCAAGCTTGAGGTGGTCGAGCGCCATGGCGCCGGCGCGCTTGCCGGCGCCGATATTGTGCAACGGATCAACACGTCCGGCGGCGTGCTGCGCGGCGCATGCGAACATGCCGGCAGCTTGCGCGGCGTCGCCTATTCCGCCGACTACGTATTCCGCCACAAGGACCGATGACGCCTTAGTGTTGTGTCGCCAAAGTGATGTGTCGCCGAGCCGACGAGCGCGCCCGCCGTTCTGGCACGCGAAGACAAGCGCTCCTATCTGCATGGTATGCCGAAGCGAACGCTGAATCTCGGGACGATCGTCATGGTGGCGGCGCTCATCGCCATCATGGTGGCGGCGCTGTGGTTTGCCGCCAGCGCCTGGACCGAGGTCTCCGGCCCGCCGATGCCTCCCGTCGGCTACGCCGCCATGACGGTCGGCATCGTGTTCTCGCTGGTGGTGGGCTGCGGGCTGATGGCGCTCGTCTTCTATTCGAGCCGGCACGGTTACGACGAGCAGCATCCGCCCGACAGCGAGCAAGGCTGACGTTGCACGGCCGACGCGTTATCCGGCGCGATCCGCAAGGACGTCGGCGCGCCGACGCGGCATCGAAAGACCGCGGGCCTGGCCAAAGCCATCCTGATAAAGCCATCCCGATGAAGAGATTTTTTACCCCGCCCATCAACGGGATTTGAACTCTTATCCGGTAAGAACTTACCCGCGGACGGCACCGGGCTGGGGTCTGCCGCAGCAATCCACGTCGGCGCCGGTTCTCCGCGCGCCAATAAAAAAATCGGGGGCTCAATGAATCATGTCCATAACTGGATCGGCATGGGCGCTGCCGCGCTCCTTGCCGGATCGCTTACCTTCGCCACGACTGCAGGCATCGCGATGCCGCGCTACGACGGCCTATGGAGCGTCTCCATCGTGACGACCAGGGGCGATTGCATCGCGAGCTATCGCTATCCGATGCGGATCGTCAACGGCATGCTGGCGAATGGCGGCGACATTGCCATCGACGTCGCCGGCAGGGTCGCGGGCGACGGCGCCGTGACGGTTATCGTCAGCCACGGCGACACGCGCGCCTCAGGCTTCGGCCGGCTCGCCAGCAATACCGGCAACGGCACCTGGCGGACCACGTCCTGCGCGGGCTCGTGGACGGCGGAACGGCGGTCGTAACGGCGCTCGGGCCGACGCGGCTTTCCATCAGACACAGCGCAAAGACGTAACTCAAAGCGACAATCCCGGACCGGCGGCGCAGCACTTCCGCGCTGCACCGCGTCCGGGATACGCGCCGACGCTACTGACTTCCTGGAGCGCAATTGCTTCAGATTGAAGCGATTGGCGCTCTAAGTTTTTGGTGGAGCATGATCCCCCGGGTCAAGCCCGAGGGCATGCTTTTCGGAAAACCGGTTTCCACCCTCGGATCAAGTCCGAGGGCAGGCTTTCTCCGGGACATGCTCCAGAGCACATCCCGATTTGGTTGAATTGGGATGTGCTCTCGATTCGTGCGTGGTCGCATGTCCTTTTCGGAAAACCGGTTTCCACTTTTCCGGGACATGCTCTAAAATCTCATCCTTCCGCCGCATCATCGTCATCGCCCTTGCCCTCGCCTTCTTCGCCGGCGAGGATTTTCTCGGCGATGAGGCCGGCATTCTGGCGGATCGCGACTTCGATCTTTGCAGCGATGTCGGGATTGGCCTTGAGGAAGGCCTTGGCGTTCTCGCGGCCCTGGCCGATCCGCTGGCTGTCATAGGAAAACCAGGCGCCGGATTTTTCCACCACACCGGCCTTGACGCCGAGATCGATCAGTTCGCCGTTCTTCGATACGCCCTCGCCGTACATGATGTCGAACTCGACCTGCTTGAAGGGCGGCGCGAGCTTGTTCTTGACCACCTTGACGCGGGTCTGGTTGCCCACAACCTCGTCGCGGTCCTTGATGGCGCCGATGCGGCGGATATCGAGACGGACCGAGGCGTAGAATTTCAGCGCATGACCGCCGGTGGTGGTTTCCGGCGAGCCGTACATCACGCCGATCTTCATGCGGATCTGGTTGATGAAGATCACCATGGTATTGGAGCGGTTGATCGAGGCGGTGAGCTTGCGCAAGGCCTGGCTCATCAGGCGGGCCTGCAGACCGGGCTGGCTGTCGCCCATCTCGCCTTCAAGCTCGGCGCGCGGCACCAAGGCGGCGACCGAATCGATCACCAGGACGTCGACGGCGCCGGAGCGCACCAGCGTATCGGCGATTTCCAGCGCCTGCTCGCCGGCATCGGGCTGCGAGATCAGAAGGTCGTCGACATTGACGCCGAGCTTGCGGGCATAGATCGGATCGAGCGCGTGTTCGGCGTCGATGAAGGCGCAAATGCCGCCCTTTTTCTGCGCCTCGGCGAGGCAATGCAAAGCCAGCGTGGTCTTGCCGGAGGATTCCGGGCCATAGATTTCGACGACGCGGCCGCGCGGCAGCCCGCCGATGCCGAGCGCGATGTCGAGGCCGAGCGAGCCGGTGGACACCGTGTCCACGTCCATCGCCGCCATGTTCTTGCCGAGCCGCATGATCGAGCCCTTGCCGAAGCTGCGCTCGATCTGCGAGAGCGCGGCATCAAGAGCTTTCGATTTGTCCATGGACGATCCTTCGACGAGACGAAGCGCTGCACTCATGTTCCGTGCTCCTTATGGCCGGGATTCGACAGGCTCACAACGGACGCGCCCGCGCGGCCCCCCGATGTGCCCTTCATTGGCGACGATGGGAGCAACGTACACTATTTGTTCTCGGTTCGCAATATGTTCTTTTCGGTGTGCTGGGTACTGGCCTGTTTCGATCCATAGTGGCCGACTTTGAAAACATGAGTGGCCGGATTTGAACCGGACCCGCTCAGTGCATGGATGAGTAGACGAGTAAGATTACAAGGACGGCAGCTAGAGCGACCGCCCAATTGGGAATTTGAACGCCCGCTATAGATGTTTTCTTGCTAAACCATTCCATCACCGTTCCTCCCAGTGAAGCCGCCTCAGTTGGCGGCCTCATCATAGGCCAGTTCCGGTATCCTTGCCGCTATCGTAGTCGAACGAGAGTTGTCGCGCGCGTCCCAGAGATTTCACGTCAAGTTTGGGTCGCAAGCGATCAAGCTTCGCCATAAAATCATGCCAATTATTGCTTAGCTGCATCATCGTGACTACGGCTCCTAAGTGCTCCCGCAATTTCGGATAGCCTTTATTGGTCGTCAATCGCTGAAAAAGTTTTTTCCTTGTGGCGACCAGAAACAAGCCTAGGCGTAACTCGCTTCAATTCGTCCAAAACTCCAGGCGCTAACCGCTTATAGACAATATCGTTGGTGAGACTTCCGAAATAGTGCGGCCTTTTCACAGAATCCCGCGGCTCCGATTTTCCATTCGGCGGCACATCCCCCAACGTGACGGATTGCGGCCATGAACATTCTCCCTCGCGAAAAACAAATTGAAGTCATCGCCGCGCTTTGTGACGGCCTCGGCATTCGCGCCGTGAGCCGGGTCACTGGCGTCAACCGTGGCACCGTGGGTGCCCTTGCGCTGCGCATGGGGCGCGGCTGCGCAGAGCTACATGACCGTATGATGGTCGGGCTTCGCGTCAACCGATGCGAGCTAGACGAGCTTTGGAGCTACGTCGGCAAGAAACAAAAGAACGTCACGCAGCGCGAATTGGCCGTGAAGGGCCCGGCCAGTACCGGTGTGCTTGCGTACTGGCCCCTTTCCGAAGCCACTGGTCCCTTTTCAAATTGACAGGTGGTCCGTTTTGACCAGTCTTTCGGACTACTTCGAATCCTCGGGGGGGTAGCAATGAACCGCCTATTCGTCGCTGCCGTTGCGACCACTGGCATCCTTTTCGCAGCCGCCGCAAACGCCGAGGAAAAAGAACCCACCGCCATCTTTGAAATAGGCGCTGCCGGGAATTGGACCGCACCCAGCACGGCCAGCCTTGGCCCGACCGTTGCGGTCGAGTTCACTCCAATCAAGGACTGGCTGGAAATCGAAATCGGGACAGGGCCGCTCTTTGCTTCCGGCATGACCGACTGGAGCACAGACATTCTTTTCAAAAAACCGTTCACTCTCTCCGACACAGCCGAGCTTATGGTCGGCGCTGGACCGGCATTCGATTCCACGTTCGGCGGCACAACGAAGATCGGAGCCGAGTTTGCCCTCGATTTCATGTTCTGGCCGTGGCCGGACCGAAAATACGGCTGGTTCCTAGAACCGAGCTACACCTACAGCTTTATCAACGGTCGCGAACAATCGCTTGGCATCGGCGTCGGCTTGCTAATTGCCATTCGATAATAATGGCCGCCTCGGTCGACGGCCTCCAAAAAACGCACATCCTTCATCGGGAATCCGACCGCTAGTTCGGGGTGCTCCACGGCTTCGTCGCATGACGCCCGCGATGGCGCTTGGGATCACCGACCATGTGTGGTCGATTGGAGAACTTATCGAGGCGGCACTTGGCGCGGTGCCGCCGAAGCCGACACCTACGCCGCCGGATCGCTAATTGCGATTCTTCTGTCGATTTTATCGAATAAAGATAAATCGAAAATTCCGCAAATAAAGCTGAGCACGGTCTTGTATTCTCAAATTGAGATGCCAGCTTTAAAATGTACCTGAAAAATATTTTTCAAGTATTCATGGAAGGGATTACTATGACCAATAGTCCAGTCGCTTCAAACGATCAGAAGTCCAACACGCCGGCTACCCCGCAACAGCAGAACCAAACCAATCCGCAGAAGCCTGCTGACAAGCCGGCCGAACAACAGAAGTAAGCCTCTCGCGTCTGTTGTGCGTAAAAGATGGGGCCCGGTGACTCGCCGGGCCTTTTTGTTTGGCGTATGCACTGGCCTGTCTCGACCCCTGGTGGCCTGACGATGCCGACATCCGAACATTACCGAAAAAGCGCGCAGGAATGTCGTCGCCACGCCAAAGAAACCAGTGACAGGCTTGAGCGCGAGACGTTACTGAGGATGGCCGCGCAGTGGGATCGGCTAGCCGATCACAAGGCCCGCAAGGAATCAGAGCAAGCATAGCCCGCCTCGATTGGCGCTCTAACTTTTTGGTGGAGCATGATCCCCCGGGTCAAGCCCGAGGGCATGCTTTTCGGAACACCGGTTTCCACCCTCGGATCAAGTCCGAGGGCAGGCTTTTTTCCAGATCATGCTCTAGCTGCTGGCCCTTTTCCATGTCAGCGGCCCCTTTTGATTTTGCGCTGGGCCCTTTTGCAGATTGATTGATCTAAATCAATCCATTTCCGTAACGCGCGGCGGATGCTTTCATCATGCCGCTGTTCATGTACCGCTGCCCCAAAACCGGATACCGCGTTCAGGGCTTTTCCGCCGAAGATACGTCGGAAGACCACCACACCTACGAGCCGGTGACTTGTCCGGCATGTCACCAGGTCCATCACGTAAATCCGGCTACCGGTACCGTCCTAGAAGAAAAGGTGGAATAGCCCGCCTCGGTGGGCGGCCTCGTCGTCTTTGGGCTGCGTCATTCAAGACGCTCGAGGAACCGCGCCGGCTGTGGCTGGAACTTCGCGTTCTGCAATTTCTGCCGGCTGGATGAGATGCTGACGCCGAACGCGAAGCATCAAACAAAGCCGGCGATGGCGCTCGGCTCAAAAACTTCTTTCCTGTCCGAAAGAAAGAGCCCGGCTGGCGAGCCGAGGCAATGCCCGCACGCGGCGAATGCGTCTCCCTAGGCGACCAAAGACCTCAGCCGAAAGCTCTGTGAGCGCGTCAAGTTCGGTCCTCGGTCGCCCCGACCCCGTTGGGAGCGAATGACGTATAACAGCATACCTCTCGGTTATCCACAGGCACAAAACCTGTCTAATTTCCCGGAATGACTGTCCTGGACAGCACCCGGGGTGCTGCGGCGCTGGCCGGTTTCCGCGCCCTTTGCCCTCATTTGCGCAGCGTATTTGTCGCACTAGCCGACAATTAGAATTGTTCTAAAATGTACTCCTCCTTGGCAGGATGCTCTTGTGGGACGCTTCCTTCTTCCGCCCGCTGTTTCTGCGTTGACCGCCATTACGGTCGACGCGGCCCCGGCGAGGGACGGCCCGCTCCATCTATTCAGTTCACAATCGGCGACAATCTCATGCGCTGGAGTCCCCTCACCGTCCCAATTGTCGCCCCAACGAGTTCTTGTCCGGTTGCGGTCACGGGCGCTACCGCGAGGCTGCGACGCAAAGGTGCCCTGGCCCGGCCGATATCGGCAATTAACGCCGCCTGCCGACGCTGTGCTCATTCGCCGATCGCGTCAAAAGACGAGTAACGCTTGCACGATAGGGTCAGAGGTAGTCGGTTATGGTCTGAGCGCCGACTATCATTAACTTGGCCCCGGTCGCAATGCCGGGGCTTTTTACGCTCGCTGATACAAATCACGGTGACGCTGCCGCGAAGAAGTTGCAGGTCTATCGGCGTTCGACCCTTAAACTTCAGTCCCGGTGTTGCCTGTCAGCCGCCGGGACTTTTTTCCTGCCGCCCATTGGGCGACTGCAAGCCGATTGCAATCAACCGCTTGCTACCCGTCTCAGGCCAGCTGGAACGCGAACACTTGTCGATGCGAATGGCGTCGAAACGGCTTGCGCCGTTTGAGCAACGGATTTTCAAAGCGCCTTTTCAAAGCGCCTTTTCAAAGCGCCTTGGAAACCACGCGGCGGCAGTCGGCTTGGATGTCGCTCACTACAATCTCCGCCGCGCGCATGAGGCGTTGCGCAGCACGCCAGCGAATGGCCGCTTGGCGTCGCGGATCATGTTTGGTCGTTTGGTGAACGAATTGACGCTGCATTTTCGGCACCTACACCTACGGTACCGGATCGGCGGCGACAGTTCCGGGTCATTGAAGGCGGCGGTTCTAACGCAGGCCGCTCAATTTTTTTCTGTCCAAAAGCTTTCGTCCCGTCCAAAAAGAAAAGTCTCGGCTGGCGAGCCGAGGCAATGCCTGAGCACGGCGAACGTCTCTACCCTAAGGAAACAAAATTCTAGGCGACCAAAGACCGCAGCCGAAATCTCTGTGAGCGCGTCAAGTTCGGTCCTCGGTCGCCCGAACTCCCTGGAAGCGAATCAAAGTATAGCAGAATACCTCCCGGTCATACAGGTACCTCTCGGTCATCCACAGGATACCTCTCGGTCATCCACAGGCATCAGAATCTGTACCGATTTCCCCAAATGACCATCCTGATTAGGAACGGCACGGAGATACTGTCCTAACTTCGAGCCCTTTGTCCTGGTTTGGTTTTTTGACTGTCCTAATTTCCGAAAACGCAAACCAGTTGGCGGCCTTTTCAGTTTTTGAGCGGACGGATCGAATTCGAACCGACGATGAGGGTACGCCCCATTGGGCGACTACAAGTCGCTTGCAAACAACCGCTCGGCCACTGTCTCAGACAAAGCAGCGGCATATCTCGACCAGCGACGTTGAACGCAACATTTGTCAATGCCAATGGTGTCGAAACGGTTGGCGCGTTTGAGCAACGGATTTTCAACGCGCCTTGAAAAACCACTGTGGCCGCAGTCAGCTTGATGTCGCTCACTACAATCTCTGCCGCGCGCATGAGGCGTTGCGCAGCACGCCAGCGATGGCGCTAGATGTCGCGGATGATGTTTGGTCGATCATGTTTGGTCGATCGGCGAGTTACTTGATGCGGCGCCGGCGACGCAACCGGTCACGCCCGCACCTGCCGCACCGGATCGGCGGCGGCAGTTCCGGGTCATTGAAGGCGGGCGGTTCTGACGCAGGGGCGCTCATTTTTTCGCTGTCCAATTTTTTTTCGTCGTCCAATTCGCCGTCCAAAAAGAAAAGCCTCGGCTGGCGAGCCGAGGCAATGCCAGAATGCGGCCAACGTTTTCTCCCTAGGCGACCAAAGACCTCAGCCGAAAGCTCTGTGAGCGTGTCAAGTTCGGTCCTTAGTCGCCCGACCCCCTTGGGAGCGAATTATAATTTAACAAGATTAATTTCCGTCCGCTATCCACAAACGCGAAACCCTGACCTAATTTCCTGGAATGACTGTCCTAATTCAGACAGTGGGTAACGTTCTAATTTGGAGCCTTCGTCCTAATTTGATTTTGGGATGTCCTCATTCTCCATCGCCTCGGCGATGTACCGGTTGGTGTTTATCAGTCGGTGCTTGTTAGTTTGGTCCGTCAGCAAACTCTTGATCAGGAGGAATTTCGGCGCGGACCTCATTCCGAGCCCTTGTCCGAGTTTGACGGTCCTCATTGCGGTTTTGACTCGCAAGACGACCAGCGCAAAAATGGACGTCGTGACAATCCCAACTTCATGGAGCCCCCGCCATGGAGAGCTTTATCCGTCGTCAGAACATCGAGCACTATTTGCATCTCCTCGAGACGGTCAAAGACGAGGCCGAACGTCATAGGATCATGAAGCTCCTTGCCGAGGAACGGCAAAAGCAGAGAGACGCTGAAGACAAAGGGAAATAGGCCCCCCAGTTTGCGGGGAGCGATGACAAATAAGCCGCCTCCGTTGGCGGCCTCGCGGAACCAAACTTGTCGCCGGGTGTTGCCTCGCTGATACGAGGCCGCCGGGGACATGGGCACCGTAAAAGACTACCAGCGATATGCGGCGCGCTGTCTTCAAGAGGCGCGCGCATCACCGGATTCGCCGCATAGGTCTTTCCTGGTCGAAATGGCCCAGGCGTGGCGCAATCTCGCCGAACGTGCAGCCGTGGCCAAAAGCAATCTGACAGACATTGCGGTTGCAGATCCAGACCGTGGCGATTAGTGGGCGCCCAGTCGGCGGCTCCGTGCGTCCCAAAATCAAAATCGAATAGCGAAAGCCGCGACGTGGGGAGCACTATTTGCGTCTGCCCGCGAACGAGCACCGCGGCGGCCGCACTCTCCCTCAAATCATTTCGTCCCGTCCTCATTTCCAACATTTGTGTCCCAATTTGCCGAAAATACTGTCCTAATTAAAAGATTCGCTCATCACTCCCCCACGGCGCATGATGATCAATCGCCGACCGTAACCCTCGGGCGTCGGTGACTGAGAGACCGGTCGCGCTCCCGCCTCATTCGGTCCAACGGAGAGCGCATCATGACTGAACTATCTTTCGACCCGGAGACGATAGATCTTCTCAGCGGGGCCTTCGAGAATGCATGGCAGAGGGTGCAAACGTCAGGTCATCGGCTTGCGCAACCCGGCTATGCCAATGTCATGCGCGAGGTGATGGCCAAGCATATCATCAATCTGGCTCGACACGGCGAGCGAGACGAGATCACTCTCAGCGATAGCGCAGTCTATTTTTTTACTGCGAACTACAAAGCCTAGGCGGCCTTCAGTTGAACGAAGGCGCGCACCACTTCGCACCTTGGATCTGATCCGACTGGCTCTCATCTAATCTTTAAGGACCTCTGTGAGACCGAAGCGCACCCTCGCGCGAAAGGCTCCTGCGTGCGTGACGTCATAGAATTGTCGCAGAAAACGGAGGTGCAGATTTACCTCTTTGCAATCCTTCGCCGAATACAACTGTCGCGCGTAGAACGCAACAGAGGAGGCCTAGGTGCGTAGACTGCTTGTTCGATTCCGAGGAGATCAATCGGGCGCGACGGCGATCGAATACGGCTTGATCGCGGCCGGTATTGCCGTCGCCATCATCGTCGTGGTCAATGGGCTCGGCACTAACCTGAATGCGACGTTCAGCAGCATTTCGAGCTCCATCAAGTAACGGACAGTAAGGCGCGCTTCTTGCGAACGAAGCCGCCTTTCCCGGCGGCTTTTTCCATTACAAACGACCGCTTGTCGTGCCTTCACCGCCGATGCGCGGGCCATAGGGCTTCTGTTCATCAGGGCGGCGCGGGCACGAGCCGCTTGGCAGCGGACGCTCGCGGCCGCCGATTTGTGTCCGCCGTCACGCAAGGAATTTTGCAAATCGGTCATTGTCGGTGAATGACGGACCGGGATGACAACGCCGCCCGGCTGCGCGATCGCGCCGCCCGGCTCTTTGCCTTGGCGCTCAAGGCCCGCGAGGACGGTAACGATCGTTACGCCGAGGAACTTGCGCAGCTGGCATCGGAGGCGATCGACTGGGCGGCGGACGTCGCAAACGGCGCTGCCGCCAACCGCGCGGACAAGCGGCAACTTCGCCCAGCAAGCCGAACAACCGCAGTCCGCCCATTTCAAGAAGAACAAGCCGATGCGGTGCCGTTGATCGAGGTCAAAGTCCGCAATCGCCTTTGAGATAGCATCAGTTTTGCTTCGCGCCGACGAAGCGAGGGCCCTTGGCCGAGCCCCGATTGGAACCGACGTCCCGGGATTAAGGTCTTGGGATTAAGGTCTTGGGATTAAGGTCTCGGGATTAAGGTCTCGGGATTAAGGTCTTGGCCCCTCAGGCAGAGGAACCCCGGTCTGGCACGACCGGGGTTTCTTTTGGGGCCCTTGGCCTGCCTTGGTCGGAAACCGAACTCACACGCCCGAATTCAGACGACCCTTGAGAAATCGTTCGGCGTGATTGGAACAACTGCTCATTTTTCGTGGTTGATGTGCAAAGAACGAGCCGATTGGGGAACGCCCCGTGAATAAGAACGATGAATACCGGGCCAACGCCGCCGAATGCGAGCGCATGGCGCGTTCCACCCGCAGCGAATCCGAAAAACGGATGTGGCGGGAGATGGCCGAATCCTGGCTGCGCATGATCAAGCCATCGCCGCAATCGGCTGCGGCCGATCGGTTCGACGCGATGGAGTTGGAACGGGGCACGCGCCTGGCGGAATCGCGCCATTTGACGTTGACCATATCCAGTTGATGTCGTCCGCCATCGTGGACGTCAGCCGGCAATTGGGGCTCGAGCAGCGCGAGGATGCGATCAGCGACTGAGTTCGAACCAACGCGCCGGTACGCGGTTTAAGCTCTAGTCGAGACTCCCGCCCAGTGTGATGTAGAGTGCTGCGCTATTCCGACGCCGCTGCAAGTTCCAAACCGCCGCAGCTTTTGGCAGCGCCGGCGCAATTTTGGAATCGCAACCGTCACAAATCCGGCGTAACTTTGACGCTCATTGGCGGCGAGAGAGCAGACCAGGCGCCGGTGACTGAGAGATGCTCGCGCTCCCGCCCTACCGAGGAGAAGCGCCCATGGCGATCGCTTCGCTCCTGGTGAACACCTCCTTCGATCCGGAGGCGGTAGCAACCTTGAGTGCTGCCTTCGACGATGCCTGGGAAAAGTTCAAGCAATCCGGCTCCAGTCTCGCGCGCCCCGCCTACGAGCGCGGCGCCCGCGAGGTACTTGCGAAATGTATCATCGAGATGGCGCAACGCGGCGAGCGCGACCAGGCGCATTTGAGTGAATATGCGCTAAAATTCCTGGCGCAGAATTACAAACAATAACGCGTAAGGAGGCGGCGTCCGATTGACGCCTACGCAATACGCGTGGAAGGCTCTGATTGTTGTTGGGGACAGGGGGGAATTTGATGCGCGCATTTGCTGCTGCAATTGCACTGACCGCGGCCATTTCACTTGCCGGATGCTTCGAAGGACCTCAGGGATCGCAAGGAGCCGCTGGGCCACCCGGGGCGCGAGGAGCCGCCGGCGCAATCGGACCGCAGGGAGAAAAAGGTCCTCCCGGGCCGCAGGGAGAAAGAGGCCTTCCCGGACCGGCCGGCATCGCGGGTCCGCCGGGCCCAGCTGGCGCGGCCGGCGGTGTCGGTCCTGCAGGCCCCGCGGGCCCCGCCGGGCCGCCCGGCCCCGCCGCTTCCGCCGGCTTGCATGCGCTCAGTGAGCCCGCCTGTGAGACCAAGTGCGAGCTCATCTGCAGCCCCGCCGAGACGCTTGTTTCCGTCACCTGCCCCGGCGGCACCATTCAGATCAGCAAAATCGCGGATAGCGATACCGCAACATGCACCGGTGCATCCGCACCGGCGCTGGCGCTGTGCGTGAAGCAATAGCGGCGGCGATCCGGAATAACCGGGCTAAGCCTCGATCACGATCCTTGGCGCCGGGCGGCTCTCGACCTGCAAGCCTTCGCGCACCCGCGCGGCGATGGCGCGGAACGCCTGCGCGTACGGCCCGTCCGGCTCGCTCGCGACCACCGGCGCGCCGGCATCGGATTTTTCGCGAATGGCGAGCGCCAGCGGCACCTCGCCGAGGAACGGCACGCCAAGCCGCTCGGCCTCGTGACGCGCACCACCGTGACCGAAAATGTCGGAGCGCGTACCGCAATGCGGGCAGATGAAGGTCGACATATTTTCGACGATGCCCAGCACCGGCACGTTGACGCGCCGGAACATGGCGATGCCGCGGCGCGCGTCGATCAGCGCCAGATCCTGCGGCGTCGAAACGATGACGGCGCCTTTCAGCGGCACCTGCTGCGCCATGGTCAGTTGCGCGTCGCCGGTGCCGGGCGGCATATCGACCACCATCACGTCGAGATTGCCCCAATCCACCTCGCGCAGCATTTGGGTGAGTGCCGACATCACCATCGGCCCGCGCCAGATCATCGGCGTTTCTTCCTCGACCAGGAAACCGATCGACATCACCGGCATGCCGTGCCGCATGAGCGGCTTGAGCCGCGTGCCGCCGGCGGTCTGCGGACGCTCCTTGATGGCCAGGAGTTTGGGCAGCGATGGGCCGTAGATGTCGGCGTCGAGCACACCGACCTTGAGGCCTAAGTCGCGCAGCGCCAGCGCGAGATTGATCGCCACGGTCGATTTGCCCACTCCGCCCTTGCCGGAGGCAACCGCGATGATCGCAGCGACACCGGGAAGCCCGGTTGGCCCGGCAGGCCTGGGCGCATGTCCCGGTCCATGTCCCGGTCCGTGTCCAGGCGCCGCCGCCGGCCGCGCCGCGCCTTGTGCCGCCGCCGGCCGCTGGGCCGGCGCGTTCGCAGCAGCACCCCCTCCCCCAGCGCGTTCCGCCGTCAGCGCGACCATGACCGACTGAACACCGGGAATGCCGCGCACCGCTCGCTCGGCGCTCGCGCGTACATATTCCCACGTCCTGACTTGCGCGGCGTCCACGGTGATCGAGAAAAAGACCTTGCCGTCGGCGGCGACGATTTCGGAGAGTTTTCCGGTTGCCGTGAGCGGACTGCCGTCCGGCGCGGCCACCGTGGCAAGCTTTGCCAAAACTTCGTCTTTGAGCGATGCCATGCCGGCCTCCGCGGATGTTGCCGCCTAGATAAGACAGCGGGGCCAAGGGCTCAATCGCCACGCTCAATCGCCACGCTCAATCGCAGCGACTTGACGCGGCGTTATCTCCAAGGTCATGACGGGGCGAAATTGCAAGGAGAGCATCGATGGCGAAGGTGGCGTTTGTGGGACTGGGCGTCATGGGTTACCCGATGGCGGGCCACTTGAAGACCAAAGGCGGCCATGACGTCACCGTCTATAACCGCACGACCGCCAAAGCCGAGAAATGGGTCGCGCAATTTGGCGGCAAGAGCGCGCCGACACCGAAACAGGCGGCCGAAGGCCAGGACTTTGTCATGGCTTGCGTGGGCAATGACAATGACCTGCACGAGGTGATGCTCGGCAAGGACGGCGTGTTCGCCGGCATGCGCAAAGACGCGATCGTGGTCGACCACACGACCGCTTCCGCAGAGATCGCGCGCAAACTGCACGCCGAAGCCAAGACGCGCGGCTTCGATTTTGTCGACGCGCCGGTGTCCGGCGGTCAGGCCGGCGCCGAGAACGGCGTGCTCACGGTGATGTGCGGCGGCGAAGCCGGCCCGTTCGCGCGAGCCGAGAAAGTGATCGCGGCATACGCGCGCGCCTGCAATCTCTTGGGCGCGCCCGGCTCCGGCCAGCTCGCCAAGATGGTCAACCAGATTTGCATCGCCGGCGTCGTCCAGGGGCTGGCCGAGGCTTTGCACTTCGCGCAGAAGGCCGAGCTCGACATCGAAAAACTCGTCGCCACGATCTCAAAAGGCGCCGCGCAATCCTGGCAGATGGAGAACCGCTACAAGACCATGGCCGCGGGCAAATTCGACTTCGGCTTTGCGGTCGATTGGATGCGCAAGGACCTCGCCATTTGTCTCGCCGAGGCTCGCAGAAACGGCGCGCATTTGCCGCTCACGGCATTGGTTGACCAGTTCTACTCGCAGGTGCAGAAAATGGGCGGCCGGCGCTGGGACACGTCGAGCCTGATCGCGCTTTTGCAGCGTTAGGACTTGGTCCGCTCGGCCCCATCGCGCGAGCGCGATGGGGTGTTCCCGCTTTTCGGCCAAAAATATCCGCTCCCGTCGCCGGTGCGGTGCCCGGCCGCCATCATAGAGATTCATTGCGCACCCTCCCCTATCCCTTTGACGACACGACCTTATCGCGGGCCTGCCAGCGCACGCCGAAATGACGGAAATGCCAAGCTTTCCCACACTTTAAGTCGAATGCCGGCAACGCTTTAAGCCTCGTCTTAAGGATTTTGGGCGACTTTTGACGCAAATTATCGCCACCGCGGAATGTAATGCAGAGTACCCCCAGCGAAACGCGCGAGCCAGCTTCGCCCGGCGCCGCCGACGCCCCCTCCACCAAGCGCCGCCTCGCCACGCAGCACGTGCGCGAAGCGCGCGACCGGCTGACGTCGTCCAGCGGCACGCGCCCGGTCTTCGATTATGAGCTGCTGCGGCAGTTCGCTCAGAACCGGCTGTCGGGATCGCTGGTGATTCTGTTGCTCGTTGTCACCATCGGGCTTCTTTCCGCGCTCTGGACCGGAGCGCTGATATCGGGTGTGTGGATCGGCGGCGCGCTCATTATCCATCTCGTCATCATCCGCGCCTGCCGACAATTTCTCGACGAGCCGCCCGGCGCCACGAATTTGCGGTCCTGGCGCCTGCGCTTCATCCTGCTCGATCTGTTCTTCGGGATGGCCTGGACGTTCATCCTGATCCATCCGCTCGGCGTCGACGATCAGACCGGCACCTTCATGCTGTTCGTCATGCTGTTGGTGGTGGCGATCTCGAGCATGCTGGCGTCGAGCCTGCCGGTCGCCGTGCTGGCGCTCACCTTGCCGGTCACCATCGCAATCGCGCTGGATTTCATCTTCAAGGGCACGCTGCACGATTACATTCTGGCGGTGATGGCGCTGACGGCGGAGGGCTACTTCTCGCTGCTGGCCTACCGGCTCTATTCGACGACGCTCGCCACGCTGGAAGCGCGCGCGGAAAAAGACGCGCTGATCGGCGAGCTCGAGCAATCCAAGTCGATCTCTGACGAGGCGCGGCGGCGCGCGGAAGCCGCCAATATCGCGAAATCGCGCTTCCTCGCGCAGATGAGTCACGAGCTGCGTACGCCGCTCAACGCCATTCTCGGCTTTTCGGAGGTGATGAAGGGCGAGATTTTCGGCGCGCACGCCGTCCCGATGTACAAGGATTATGCGGGCGACATTCACAATTCCGGCGTCCACCTCCTCAACCTGATCAACGAAATCCTCGATCTCTCGCGCATCGAAGCCGGCCGCTACGAGCTCAACGAGGAGGCGGTATCACTCAACCGCGTGGTGGAGGATTGCCATCACCTGCTCAAGCTGCGCGCCGGCAACCGCGGCCTCACGATCCACGAACTGTTCGAGCCGGACATGCCGCGCCTGTGGGCGGACGAGCGCGCGGTGCGCCAGATCTGTCTCAATCTTCTGTCCAACGCGATCAAGTTCACCCCGCAGGGTGGCGAGATTTGGCTCAAGGTCGGCTGGACCGCCTCCGGCGGCCAATATATGAGCGTCAAAGACACCGGCCCGGGCATTCCGGAAGAGGAAATTCCGGTGGTGCTCGCTTCGTTCGGGCAAGGCTCGAATTCGATCAAATCGGCCGAACAGGGCGCCGGCCTCGGACTGCCGATCGCCAAGAACCTCATCGATCTGCACGGCGGCACCTTCAGCCTGAAGTCGAAGCTGCGTATCGGCACCGAAGTCGTCGTGACGTTCCCGCCGGAACGCGTCATGTCGGCGCTGGCACCGATTGCAGACGGTGCGACAGCGCCGATTGCCCCGCATGCCAATATGGCCTCCAATTCCTCGGTCGCTTCGTGGTCGTCCGAGGATTCGACCAACCGCGCGCGGCGCGCGTTGTTCGGCACTTGATGTCGGCGCCTGATGTGCGAAAGCGGGCCGGCGAAATTCTCATGCCCGATCAAAAAATCGCCACGGCGAAATTCTCATAGTGCCGGTGAATCACGGCCGGTAAGGGATGACTTCCGTGCGCCAACGCCTGTTATGGTTCTTGCTGGCCGCATTAGCGATCGCGTTTCTCATCCTCATCGTGCGGCACGGCGAAGGAACGGTCGGCCCGTTATCGACCGGGGTATTTGCCTCCCTGGTCTATAAAGTCGTATTGCTGATCTTTGTCGGGGCGGCCGTGGTGGTCATGTTCCGCGGCCGGTTCGCCCAAGCGGTGAGCGCCGCGCTTCTGTGGATCGCGCTCGCGCTGCTTCTCCTTGTCGGTTACACGTATCGCTTCGAGCTGCGCGAGGTCGCCGACCGCGTGATCGCCGAGATCATCCCCGGCCATGTCATTGCGCATGGGCGCACTGTGGAGGTCGCGCGGGCGTTCAACGGCGATTTCGACATCACCGCCCATATCAACGGCGCGCGGGTCGCCATGGTGCTCGACACCGGCGCGAGTTCAGTCGTGTTGACGCGCGAGGACGCCAAAGCCGCCGGTCTGCCGCTTGAAGTGCTCGCCTATAGCGCCAGCATCGACACCGCCAATGGCCGCACGCATGCGGCGCCGGTCAGGCTTGACCGCGTCGCCGTCGGCGGCCTGGTTGAGCGCTCCGTCGACGCGCTCGTCGCACAGCCGGGCCAGCTCAAGACCAGCCTTCTCGGCATGAGCTTCCTCAACCGGCTGCAAAGCTGGGAAGTCCGCGGCGATCGGCTGCTGCTGCACGGCTATCCGTAGCATTTGCACGGTCGTAGCCCGGATTGAGCGGAGCGAAATCCGGGAACACGTTTTCCCGGATTGCGAAGGCGCAATCCGGGCTACAGCGCCTCAAATCAAGCTCACCAAAAACCGCAGCGACACCAGCAGGAGAAAGCCTCCGAAAGCGATCTCCAGCGTCCGCCGCGGCAGCCGATGCGCCAAATGCGCGCCATAGGGGGCAACAAAGCTCGCGATCGGCGCCGTCACTGCAAGTCCGATCAGCGAGACGAAGCCGAGCGACAGCGGCGGGAGCTCGGCCTGATGGGGCAGCCCGGCAAGAACAAAGCCGATGGCGCCCGCGATGGTGATCGGCACGGCAACGCCCGAAGAAGTGGCGACCGCATTGTGGATCGGCTTGCCATAGACCGTGAGCACGATGGTCGATATTGCGCCGCCGCTCACGCCCATCAGCGATCCGCAGAAACCGATGCCGAAGCCGTAAAGCGCCATCGGCACCGGGCCGGGCAGCTCGCTGCCCAGATTCCAGCGGTCGCCGGCGAACAGAAGCTTGAGCGCGATGAAGCTTGCGATCGCCACAAAGGCGACGGTCATCACGGCCGCCGGCGCAAAGCTCGCGATCGCCGCGCTGCAGGCGACGCCGATGACGGCGGGCCACGTCCACTGCCGGATCACGCCCGGAATGACCACGCCCTTTGCGCGATGCGTCAGATACGAACGGATCGTGGTCGGCACGACGATGGCGATCGAGGTGCCGAGGCACAGCTGCATGCGCACATCTTCCGGCACCCCGAGCACGCGGAAGGCTTCGTAAAGCACGGGCACGATCACCGAGCCGCCGCTGACGCCGAACATTCCGGCGAGCACGCCGGAAATCATGCCGCCGACAAGAAGCGCGAGCGCAAGCCAAAGGATTTCGTGCAGGGAAACGCCGAGGAGCATTACTTGTGCTTTAATCTGTCATTCCGGGGCCGAGCCAACGGGTCCGGCCCGGAGCGGCCGGCCCGATGACAGGCTCCCCGAGGAACCCGGAATCCATAACCACGAAAGTCGCAGAGATGGCGCGGGAGATTTACCACGAAGAATGGTGGTTATGGATTCCGGGCTCGCCGCTTTCGCGGCGCCCCGGAATGACAAAGCCCTAAGCCGCGACATCCGCCACTTCGTCGTGCCGCTCCGCCACGAGACCGAGCGCGGCCAGCAAAAGCTCCGCGCCGGCGTCGCTGGCCGCAGCACCGGCAAGATGCCGGCGGAACGCGCGCGCCCCCGGCACGGCACGAAACAGGCCGTGCAGATGGCGCGTGATCGCGTGCAGCCGCGTGCCCTCCCGCAGCTCGCGCACGATATAAGGGACGAGGGCCGCCGCGGCTTCTTTCGGCGAAGCGAAAGGCGCGTCTGCGCCAAAGATGACCGGATCGATGGCGAGCAAGCGCCAGGGCTCCTGATAGGCGGCGCGGCCGATCATCACGCCGTCCACGTGAGACAGGTGCGCACACGCATCTTCGATGCTACCGACGCCGCCATTGAGCACGACGGCAAGACGCGGGCGCGCGGCTTTCAGCCGATAGACACGCTCATAGTCGAGCGGCGGCACTTCGCGGTTTTCCTTCGGCGAAAGACCTTTGAGCCAGGCCTTGCGGGCATGCACGATCAGCACATCGGCGCCTGCCCGCTCGACCGCTTGCGCGAAACGCTCGAGCGCCTCCTCGAGGTCCTGATCGTCGACGCCGATGCGGCATTTGACCGTCACGGGAATCGTCACCGCCGCTTTCATGGCTGCGACGCAATCGCCGACCAGTTCCGGCTCCGCCATCAGGCAAGCGCCGAAACGTCCTTCTTGCACGCGGTCCGACGGACATCCGGCATTCAGATTGATCTCATCGAAACCGGCATCGGCGCCGATCCGCGCGCACTGCGCCAGCGCGCGCGGTTCGGAACCGCCAAGCTGCAGCGCCAGCGGATGCTCGGCCGGATCGAAGCGGAGCAGCCGGGCGCGATCGCCATGCAGCACGGCGCCGGTCGTCAGCATTTCGGTATAGAGGAGCGCACGACGCGTCAGCAGCCGGTGGAAGAACCGGCAATGCCGGTCTGTCCATTCCATCATCGGAGCGACGGAAAATCGATGATCAATCGTTTTTCGAGGTTTTGCCGACTTCATCGCGTGTTTCTAGGCCTTTTCGGTCGTCTCGTTTTCTTCCATTCCCGCTTGTTTCCGGCTGTTTTCCTTTTTACAGTATGACAAAATCATACTTCTCGATAGGGAGTGCATATCGAAATGGCCTCGATCGTAACACGCAAACGCAAGGACGGTTCAACCGGCTATCTAGCGCAGATCATCATCAAGCGCCGGGGCCAGGTCGTTCACCAAGAGTCACAGACCTTCGACCGCAGGCAGGCCGCAGCGTCGTGGTCGGCCCGGCGCGAGGACGAGCTGCGCAAGCCCGGTGCGCTCGGACGCAAGACCGACGATCCGAAGCTGGCCGAAGTCATCGATCGCTATGTCACCGAGTCCGAGAAGCAGATCGGTCGCACCAAGGCGCAGGTGCTTCGTAAGGTCAAGACCTATGATATCGCCGATCTGCGATGCAGCGAAATCACCAGCGCCGACGTGATCGGCTTCGCACAAGCCCTGCCGGTGACGCCGCAGACCCGAATGAACTACATGAGCCATCTGGCCGCGATTTTCGCGGTGGCAAAACCGATGTGGGGCTACCCGCTCGAGCAGCGAGCGATCAAGGACGCCTTCACTGTCGCCAAGCGCATGGGCATCACGCGGAAAGGTGCATCGCGTGATCGGCGGTCGACGATCGAGGAACTGGATCGGCTGATCGATCACTTCGTCGACATCAAGGCACGGCGACCGAGTACGCTGCCGATGCAGCGGATCATTCCGTTCGCCCTATTCAGCACGCGGCGGCAGGAGGAGATCGTTCGTATCCGATGGAGCGACTATCAGCCGGCGCACCGCGGGGACTCGGCGCGCGTTCTGATCCGCGACATGAAGAATCCTGGTGATAAGATCGGAAACAACATCTGGTGCGATCTTCCTCCGGAGGCGTCAGCATACGTTGAGGCCATGCCGCGACGTGATGACCGCATCTTCCCTTACTCTACCGACGCAATCAGCGCGGCGTTCACTCGCGCATGCAAGGTACTCGGCATCGAAGACCTGCACTTTCACGACCTGCGGCACGAAGGCATCTCGCGCTTGTTCGAAATGGGATGGACCATCCCGCAAGTAGCCAGTGTGTCAGGACACCGCAGCTGGTCGAGCCTAAAAGGGTACAGTCACCTACGGCAGACGGGTGACAAGTACGCGGAATGGAAATGGCGGAGGCCACGCCATGATGAAGCATTGGGCCGATTATATTGAATTCCTGAGCAGACTGGTCGGGGGCTCCAATGCGGCCGGCATTCTAAGCGCGCGGTGTGCATCTGTCCGAGAGAGCTTTCCCTTCACACGGGAGAGGTCGTAGGTTCAATCCCTACAGCGCCCACCAAAAGTCATTGAAAATTAAGCACTTCTGGCAGAAGTTACCTGCCGCTACTGGCTGCCACGTCAGCCCCGATGGCGGACACATCGCCGCGACCGAACGCGAGTTGACCTACTATGATAGCGCCGGGGCCATCGTGCGGACTGAGCCGAACAGCATGCTATCAGTCCAGCTTGTCGGCGCTCCGCTGACATCTGCGCTCGGTCGCTAAAGCCTACCTCGAAGCCGACTTTGAAGGTGACCCCGGACACCGCCCCAAGGTGCCGACAAAGAATGGCGACGATGCGATCTTTGAAACGTATCTGCAACACGCCAATGTCACCGGCTATTACAAGCGCGAAGCGGAAACCGTGTGGGCGCTGTTCAAGTCGCTGTGCGACAAACCATTGAAGGATGCGACCCGCGACGACGGCCGCAAGATCGTCCAGCATTTCGAGGCCCAAGGTCTCAAAAGCGCGAGCATCCGCAAAAAGATCGGATGGCTTAACTCCGCCGTCAATCTGGCAATCAAAGAGGGGCGGCTGACGTTCAATCCGTTTTCATCCATCGTGCCCAAGCGCGACGATGAAGAAAAGCGCCTGCCGCTCGACGACGCGGACATGCGGAACGTGAAGCGCAACTTCGGCCGTCTCGACAAGAGCGAGCAATTGCTATTCCGGCTGCTCGCCGCCACGGGAATGCGATTGAGCGAGGCTTTCGAGATTAACAGCGAACTGAAAGAACGCGGCGTGCGCTATGTGGTGATCGGCCACAAGACGGAGCAATCAAGGCGCCGCGTACCGCTCCCCGCCAACGTATTGCCGTATCTGCCCGCGACCATCAAGGGACCGCTATTCCATCATGGCCCGCGCACCGCGTCGAAGCGGCTCAATCGGTTCCTGAACGATTGCGGTATTGTCGATCCGCGAAAGGTAATCCACAGCTTGCGCCATCGTGCACAAGATCGGCTCCGGGCGGCCGGATGTCCGGTCGATATTCGTTATGAGTTGCTTGGTCATGAGAAAAAGACCGTTGCCGCTGGATACGGCGTCGGCCATCCCATGCCGCTGCTGAAAAGGTGGATTGATAAGATCAGTTTTTAGGTTTCGTCTTGCGGCTGATCTTCTTTAGTCTCTTGTTGCTCTTTCTCAGCTACCGAGACAGTGGTGCCGGGCTTTAACATCAATGTCACCGTAACCTTGACGCCATTTACGGTCACTTCGACCGGAAAAGGGATCGGCTCGGGCTTGTTATCGTCGGCCATGCGGGTGACCGTAGCAGAGACGGAGTGTCCTTTTTAGGGTGTGCACCATAAATTCGGGA
>CAWHPH010000015.1:0-63207 GCA_963831135.1 uncultured Alphaproteobacteria bacterium | reverse complement strand
CGAAGGTGCCGAAGCGCTCGGTGTTGGCGGTATATGGAAGCGGCGGGGACGAACTGGATCCGCCGCAGTCGCCATGGCAGCTCTGGGTAGCGCCCTCGGTCCACATCGCCCAGTAGCGTCCGCCGATGCCGAGCTTGAGATTCTCGGTCACAAGATAGGTCAGGATGAGTTCCGTTTGCACGCCGCGTCCGCTGCCGTTTTGCGGAAAAAAGGTGATCGGCACCCGAAACAGATGGCTGTCGAGCCCGCTGTATTGGGCATACGGCAGGTAGGCGACATCGCCGCTCATCCCGAAGCGATCCCATATCGTGGCGACAGCCGAGACGCCGACACGGAGTGATTGCCAAGTTTCGTCCTCCGTGAGGACGGGTGTGCTCGGGCCGGCGACTTGACCATTTGTCGCGCAAGCCTGCCCCGCTGGCACGGAAAAATTGCAGCCGTAAGTATTGATGTTTTGACGGAAGTAGCTGTAACCGACGAATGGGCCTAACTTGTAATTCCAGTCGCGCAGCACGTTGTATCCGACATCGGCGGCGGCATAGTTGAGCCAGCCGGACATCGAACCATCGGCCACCTGAAAGCCGGTTTTGTCCTGTGTACCTTCGCCCCAGTCCTCGTCGGTATTTTTACCGCCGGTGATCGCGCCTGTGCCGACATAGCCTTTCACAAACACCCGCGATGGTGTGTCCACGCGGGCGAACAATTCTCCTGACTGTCCGGTCAGATTGCTGGAGGTGAGCTGCGACACGAGGCTGCCCGTGCCACTCGTATTTTTCTCCGTGCCGCTGCTGTACCAATAGCGGGTGCCGGCATCGACCTCCCATCCCTGTAGGATTGGGGCGGGGCCCGCCTTGACCGGCATCACTGCCACGCCGAAGACCGGAGCATCCACCCATGTCTTTCGTGGATCCTGGTCCCAGTGATAGTTCAGCGCCAGCTTTACGACTTGGATGTCCGGCGTCACGCTGGCCGTGCCGCCCGCGAGCGTGCCAAATATCGGGGTCGCGCCCCCGGTGGAGCTGATTGTAGCCGCAGTGGAAACGTTGGAGCTGGCGAAACGATAATAATCGTATTCCAGGCCCACCGACCAAGCCGGCGTCAGAGCGTGTTCGATGCCGGCACCGACCGTCCAGCCCCACGCCTTGCTGCGGCTGCTGGGATCTCCGTCTGGTTCGGGAGCCCCGGAGATATTTGAATTATTGGGAGTAATCGATATGTCGCTGTCCATCCAGGCGCCGCCCCCCTTGCCATAGAGGAGCGTATGGCCCTGCGGGTCGACAAGAAGGCCGACACGGCCGGTGAGGCTCGCGAGCACGCGCGGCGATACCTCGCAATTCGAGCCGACAATTGCCGCCGAGGGTTGCATGCAGGTGAAACTGCCGTTGGAATCCAGATAGCTGGCGTCGGCCTGAAGGCCCAGGACCCAGCGTGGCGCCACTTGCCAATTGTAGCCGAGCTGAAGGCCGGCGAGGAGCGCTGTCGTGTTGACCTTGTCACCAAATACCGAAGGTCCCAGCGGATCGGAGAATGTCGCCGTGCCGGCCGCTGCACCGGCACTGCCGCCGACGTAAAAGCCCGTCCACGTCCAGGCCGGTGCAAGCGGGGGAAGCGGCAGATCGGCCGCAGCGGCCAGTGTCGCCGGCATCAAGGCTGACACGATAAACGTAGCTCGCAGGAGATTTTTGCCGTGTGCGTATTTGCTGTGTGCGTACATGGCTTCCAGCGAAACGGGAACCGGCAGGACAGGGCCAATGTACGCAGCCCGCGAAGCACAAATGGAATGAAGAGGAAAAGTTTGCACCGAGTTGGTCGGTGACTCAATCCTTTAGGAGCTCGCGCAGTTTCTAGGCTAACGTCGTTAACGGCCGCTTAATTAATTAGCGCTTGCAGGGGCGAAGGTATGCGCCCGCCGCGCGCGATCAGCCGGCTCGACGAACGCGTGTTGACCGGAACGATTGGCGCCCGGCCAAGGAGCCCGCCGAAATCGACCCAGTCGCCGACGCCTTTGCCGACCGCGGGAATGAGCCGCACGGCCGTGGTCTTTCTGTTGATCATCCCGATCGCTGATTCGTCGGCGATGATCGCGGCGATCGTTTCCGCCGGCGTCTCGCCGGGAATGGCGATCATGTCGAGGCCGACCGAACAGACCGCGGTCATCGCTTCGAGCTTGTCGATGGTGATGAAGCCGCGTTCGGCGGCTTCGATCATGCCGGCATCTTCCGACAGCGGAATGAACGCGCCGGACAATCCACCGACATAGCTCGACGCCATGGCGCCGCCTTTCTTCACGGCGTCGTTGAGCAGCGCCAGAGCGGCCGTCGAGCCATGCGTGCCGACGCTGTCGAGCCCGATCTCCTCCAGGATGCGCGCCACGCTGTCGCCTTCGGCCGGCGTCGGCGCCAGCGAGAGATCGACGATGCCGAAAGGGATGCCCAACCGCGCCGCGGCTGTTCGCCCGACCAATTCGCCGGCGCGGGTGATCTTGAACGCCGTGCGGCGGATGACCGCGGCAAGCGTGCCGAAATCGGCGGCGCCCGCCGCCTGGATCGCGCGCAGCACGACTCCCGGGCCGCTGACGCCGACATTGACCGTGCATTCGGGCTCGCTGGCGCCGTGAAACGCGCCGGCCATGAACGGATTGTCTTCGACGGCATTGCAGAACACGACCAGCTTGGCGCAGCCGATCGAGTTTTCCGCGCCGGTCAGCGCGGCCGTGCGCTTGATAATGCCGCCCATGGCGGCGATCGCGTCCATGTTCAAGCCGGCGCGCGTCGAGCCGACATTGACCGAGGCGCAGACGCGCTTGGTCGCCGCCAGCGCCTCGGGAATGGCGGTAAACAGATTGGCGTCGATCTCGGTCATGCCTTTCTCGACATGCGCGGAGAAGCCGCCGATGAAATCGACATTGACGTCGTGCGCGGCGCGATCGAGCGTTTCGGCGAGCCGCAACAAATCCTCCGGGCGGGAGCGGCCGGCGATCAGGGAAATCGGCGTCACCGCGATGCGGTTGTTGATGATCGGCAGCCCGAATTCCTCGGAGATGTCCGCGCTCACCCGGCGCAGGTCGCGGGCGATCCGCTCGACCTTGTCGTAGACGTTGCGGCACAGCCCGTCCGGCGTATCGCTCACGCAGTCGAGCAGGCTGATGCCGATGGTGATGGTGCGGATATCGAGCTGCTCGGTCCGCACCATGGTGATGGTTTCGAGGATCTCCTCGCCGGAGAAGTTGAGATGTCGCATGGCTGACTTGGTCCTTGGCGGCGTCAGTCGCGGTCTGCGGGCACGCGCTCCCGAACCGCTAATGACCGGTGCAGTAGCTTTTTTCAGTGGAGCATGATCCGTTCGGAAAACCGGCTTCCACTTTTCCGGGATCATGCTTTAAACGCGGTGCATGGCCTTGAAAATTTCTTCGCGCTGAATCTCGACCCGCACCGACAGCTCCAGGCCTTTGCGCGTCAGCCGCTCGCTCAAAGCGTGAAACGAGATGGCCGATCCGGCGAGATCGACCATCATGATCATGGTGAAGAATTCGCGGATGACCGACTGGCTGATGTCCAGAATATTGACATTGGCCTCGGCGAGCACGTTTGAAATTCCGGCGATGATGCCGACGCGATCGGAGCCGATGATGGTGATGATCGCGCGGCCGGTCTGCGGGGTTCCGGCCTCTCTCGTTTGACTAGGCATGTCGAGCGTCTCTGCGGTGACGATGTTCGCCGAACCTATAGCGATCTGCGCCGCGCGACGCTACCCGCGGCGCAGATCCGCCGGCGGCCCGCGGTCGATGCCGTTTTATTGCGATGTGGCGGCTACTCGGCTGCTGCTTGAGGTCGCGCGCTACTTTGCGTCGTGGAAAATGATGCCGAGCGTGTGGCGCCCACCGGAGCGCACGCGGCTGACGCCGTGACGCAGGTCGACGCGATAGACGCCTTTCGTTCCTTGCACCGGACGATCGTGCACGGCGAAGACGACGCCGTCGCCTTGCTCGAGGGGCACCACCTCCACGCGGCTCTGCATGCGCGGGCGCCGTTCGGTCAGCACGAATTCGCCGCCGGTGAAATCGCGGTTGGGCGACGAGAGCAAAATCGCGACCTGCAACGGGAAGGCGAGCTCGCCGTACAAATCCTGATGCAGACAATTATAGTCGCCGGCCGTGTATTGCAGGAGCAGCGGCGTCGGCCGGAGCTGGCCGGCGGCGTGGCATATGTTCAGATAGTCGGCGTGCGCCGTCGGATAACGGGTGGCGATTTTCATGCGCTCGTTCCACGCATTCGCGAACGGCACGATATGCGCATAGAGCGCGGTTCGCAGCGCGACAACGAGCGCGGGCAGGGGATATTTGAAATAGCGGTATTCGCCCTTGCCGAAGCCGTGCCGCGCCATGTGAATCTGACTGCGGAAATGGCTTTCCCGCGGATAGAGCGATACGACGCTTTGGCATGCATCGGGCGTCAGCAGCTTGGGCAGGACGGCGCAGCCGAATGCATCGAGGTCGGCGCCCACGGCTGCCCAATCGTAGCCCGCGATCCGCCCTGCGAGGGGGTTCGTGCCGTCCCTTGCGATCTTCGCAGCAACGTTCATGCGTTCGTTTCCGTCGCGAGCGGCGCAAAGGCGCCTGCTACCGTGCGGCGCTCCAATTCGAGCGACCCCGGTCTTATGTCGCAACGAGTCCGGAGCCCACCCGTTTCCTGCGCTTGCCGAACCGCGGAAAATGCCTAACCGGCCTGTCGGCTGAGAAAAGCCAGGGTCTTTTCGTTGAACTCGGCGACGCTTTCGTAAATGGGCGCGTGCGCGCAGGTTTCGAAGATCGCGACTTCGCTTCCCTTGATGCCGTTCTTCATCGCGTCGGCAAAGCGCGTCGAGGTCACAAGGTCGTGGCGGCCGAAGGTGATCTGCGTCGGCGCCTTGATGCCCGGCAGCGCGGACAGCGCATCGTGGCTGAGCACCGCGCTCGACTGGCTCATGAATGCCTCCAGCGGTTGCTTCGGCCGGCCGCGCACGAAGGCCGCAAGCTGGTCGATATAATCGGGCTTGGCCGCATAGAGTTCGGGCGTGAAGCACCAGGGGAAGATGCCCTGGATGATCATGTCCGTCACGCTGCCGAGACCCTTCGCGATGGTGCGCCAGCCTTCGACCACGACCTTGAGAAACGGGTCGGACTTGGTCCAGCCGCTGTGCAGCGACAGCGATTTGACGCGCTCCGGATATTTGCCGGCGAGCCAGAGCCCGGTCGCCGCGCCGAGCGAGAGGCCGCTCACATGCGCGCGTTCCACGCCGATCGCCTGCATGAAGGCGGCGACGTCGTCGGCGAACAATTCCATCGAATAAGGGCCGGCCGGCTTGTCGGTCTCGCCGGCGCCGCGCGGGTCGACGCTGATGCAGGTAAAATGCTTGGCGTAGTCGCCGACCTGAAAGGCGTAGCAGGCATTGTCGGCCGCCAGATAGGGGATGAGCACGAGCGGCTCGCCCGTCCCCTGCTGCTCGTAGTTCATGGTGATGCCGTTTGCCTTGACCTTGGGCATGTGAACCTCCCCGCGCTGTGTGCGTCGCCTTCTTCACAGAGGCATGATCCGAAGCCTATATTTCAGGTCGCAATCGCGTCAACGCAGAGAGGCGCGCGTATTGTCCGCCGGGCGGAGGAAAAGAACACTTTCGCGTGACGGAACCGGCCGTCCCTCGCGCCGAATTGCCGTATGAGCGCCGCCCGCGGATCTGCGCCGAAAACGGCGTCGCTCGTTGCGCCGTTTCGGCATCCTGCATTCGCGGTGATCTGGAGCGCGACATTGGTCTCCAATGTCGGCGGCTGGATGTACAGCGCCGCGTCGGGCTGGCTGATGACCGGCCTCAATCCCGATCCTTTGATCGTGGCGCTGGTGCAGGCGGCGAGCTCGTTGCCGATTTGTGTGTTCGCGATTCCGGCCGGCGCGCTCGCCGACATCTTCGATAAGCGCAAATATCTGATCGTCGTCGAATTGCTCTACACGGTCATCGCTGCGATCTATGCCGCGATGGTCGGCCTTGGTCTGGCGACGCCGGTTAATTTGCTGGCCTTCACGCTTCTGATCGGTGCCGCCGGCGCGCTGACCTCGCCGGCCTGGCAGGCCGTCGTGCCGCGGCTCGTCCCCAGGGACGATCTCGCGGCCGCGATCGCGGCGAATAGCGTCGGCGTCAACATCTCGCGCGCGCTTGGTCCGGCGCTCGGCGGCGCGATCATTTCCGCTGTGAGCATCGTGGCGCCGTTTTGGCTCAACGCGATCTCCAATCTCGGCATTGTCGGCGCGCTCTTGTGGTGGCGCGAGGGCCGCGGCCCCCGCACGCTGTTGCCGGCGGAACGCTTCGGGCAGGCGATCCTCACCGGCTTTCGCTACGCCCGCCACAATGCGCATCTGCGCGCCACCATCATGCGGTCGGTCGGCTTCTTTCTGTTCGCCAGCGCCTATTGGGCGCTGCTGCCGCTGGTCGCGCGCGGCCAGATTGCCGGTGGTCCCGGGCTTTATGGTGTTCTTCTTGGTGTCATCGGCGCCGGCGCCGTTGGCGGCGCTTTTTTCCTGCCGTGGCTGAAGGGGAGGCTCGGCCCCAACCGCCTGATGGCACTCGGTGCGCTGGGGCAAGCACTGGCGATGGTGCTTTACGGTCTCGCCCGCGAGCCCGTGATCGCGCTGGCGGCAAGCCTGATCGCCGGCGCCTCATGGATCGCCGCGCTGGCGACGCTCGGCGTCTCCGCGCAGGTCGCGCTGCCGGATTGGGTGCGCGGGCGCGGACTTGCTCTATACACTACGGTATTTTTCGGCTGCCTCACGCTCGGGAGTGCGGCGTGGGGCGAAGTGGCCGAATGGGTCGGATTGCCGGTCGCGCATTTTCTCGCCGCCGCCGGCGCCGTCGTAGCGATTCCGCTCACCTGGCGCTGGAAGCTGCTCACCGGCGACGGGCTTGATCTTTCGCCCTCGATGCATTGGCCGGCGCCGATCACGAGCAAAAGCATCGCCGACGATCGTGGGCCGGTGCTGGTGACGGTTGAATACCGGATCGATCCGCGCGACCGCGCGGCGTTTCTCGAAGCGATCGCCAAGCTCGAACATGCGCGGCGCCGCGACGGCGCTTATGCCTGGGGCGTGTTTGAAGATACCGCGGAAGAGGGACGGATGTTCGAAACGTTCCTCGTGGAATCCTGGATGGAGCATTTGCGCCAGCATGAGCGCGTCACCAAGGCCGACCGGGTCGTACAGGGTGCGGTGGACAAGTTCCACCTGGACGGCGAGCCCAAGGTCACACATTTCGTCGCCGCCCAGCCTTAGAGTGTGACCCGGAGAAGTGGAAAGCGGCCTCGCGAAAAGATCATGCCCCGCCACGGCCGCCGCTTTGTGGGGCCTGCTTGACCGCAATTTGGATCAAGCGGGCCACCTGCAAACTTCGTAGACTCCGCGCCAGCGTCGAAACTTGAAATGCCGGGCGGCGTCACCATGCTGACCAACAAGGCTCTGTGGACCATCGAGCGTCATCTGGATCGACCGCTGACGCTGGGCGAGCTCGCCCATGCCTGCGGCGTCTCGCAATTTCACTTGGCGCATGCTTTCGGCCAGGCCACGGGTTTCTCGGTGATGCAATACGTGCGCGGACGCCGCCTGACCGAAGCGGCGCAATGTTTGGCGTCGGGCCATGCGCCGGACATTCTCAACCTCGCGCTCGACGCCGGTTACGGCTCGCACGAAGCCTTCTCGCGTGCGTTTCGCGCTCAGTTCGGCACGACACCGGAAATGGTGCGGAAGAACAAAACCGTGGAGCATCTAGTCATGATCAGGCCCATGAAAGTCCCTGAAAAGACCGGCTACACGCTCGAGCCGCCGCGATTTGTTTCTTCCCCGCCGATGCTGGTTGTTGGTCTCGCCGAGCGTCATTCGTTCGGCGCGACCCAAGGCATTCCCGGGCAATGGCAGCGGTTCATGAAGCACTACGCCGAAATCCCCGACAAGGTGCAGTCGATCCCGCTCGGCGTCAGCACCAACATGGATGACGACGGAAATTTTGAATACATCACCGCGGTAGAGGTATTCAAAGTCTCCGATCTACCAAAAGGACTCAGCCAGTTCCGTATTCCGGCGCAGCACTACGCGGTGTTCCGGCATTCGGGCCACGTCTCCACGCTCGGCGAGACCTATTCGGCCGTCTGGAACGATTGGCTTCCGGCTCATAACCGCAAAGCCGCGGACAGTCCCAGCCTCGAACATCATCTTGAGTCGTTTGATCCGCGAACCGGTCTTGGCGGCGTCGAGATTTGGATTCCGCTGGAAAACGCCGCGTCGTCGTAACAGGCGGGGCATGCCGCCTTAGCCCCGGCGTCGAGCCGGAGGCAGGCGGTTCACATCGACGCTTCTTCCAGGTGGTGCGTTTCATTGATCCGGCGGATGCAAACCTTGCCGTCCTCGAGATCGATTTCATTGAGGCAGCAGGGGCTCTGCGCGATCCGCCAATAGGACGACAGCGGCAGATCGAGAAGCTGCAGGAGGAGCGCGCGGTTCACGCTGTCGTGGCCGACCAGCACAACGGTCTCGTCGGCGTGCTGCGCCAGCACATAGCGCAACGCGTCGGCCGCTCGCGCGGCGAGATCCTGCAGCGCCTCGCCGTTCGGGAAACGCACCAGATGTGGCGTCTCGAACCAGGCGGCGAACAGTGCGGCATCGTCGGCCTTCGCATCTTCGAATGCCTTGAACTGCCAGGCGCCGTAGTCGATGTCGTTGAGTTCCTCGCACGCCTCGCCGGCGGCGAGCTTACAGGCGCGCGCGATGGCTTCGCCGGTTTTCACGCAGCGCTCCATCGGGCTCGTATAGATGCGGTCCGGCTTCCAGGCACCGGCGATGCGCCGGGCCAAAGCGGCGGCCTCGGCACGCCCCTGATCGGTGAGCGCGAGCGGCTGCCTTCCGCGAAATCGCTCGGGCGTGATGCCTTCGACATGGCCGTGGCGCGTGAGCAGGATTTTGGTCATGATGAACTTCCCGTGCGTTAGAGCATGTCCCGGAAAAGTGGAAACCGGTTTTCCGAAAAGGACATGCGACCGCGTTAGAATCTAGGGCGCATCCCGATTTTGTTGAATCGGGATGCGCGCTAGATCTTTCGCAGCGGCATCGAAAAGGCCAGCAAGGCGCCGATGCCGGTGAATGCCGCGACTGTCACAAAAGCGGCGCGGAACGCCTCGCCGATCTGGCTTAGCACGACCGCCTGCCGCGCCGGTGTCAGCGCCGCAATGGCGTCGGGTCCGTGGTCGATCATGGCTCCGAACAGCCTCGCGGTTTCCTGGTCGCTTGCGGCCAGAACGGAAAACAGCACGGCGGCGACCGCGGCTGTTCCGAAGGCCGCCCCGACCGAGCGCGAGAACTGCACCATGGCCGCGCCGGTGCCGAGCATCCGCTGGCCCGCCACCGCCTGGATCGTGACCTGAACCACCCCCATGACCGTGCCCATGAAGCAGGCGGTTGCGCCGAACACCCATGGCAGCGCCGCAAGGCTCAGACGCGGCAGCCAAAACGCCAGCACAAGCAAACCCACCGTAGCGGCCACGTAGCCGTAGGAGGGAAAGGCGGCCGTGCGTCCCGTCCGTGTCACCAGCTGGCCGGTGACCAAGGAGCCGATGCCGATGCCGAACATCAATGGCAGCATCAGAAGTCCGGTCTCCGCCGGCGAAGCGCCGCGCACCGCGCGCAGATAGATCGGCAGGAACGTGATGAGCGAGACCAGCGCGGCGCCGTGGCAGGCCGCAAGCCCGTCCGAGCGCCAAACCGAAGGCTCGCGAAATAGAACCGGCGGGATCAACGGCGCGCTTGAATGTTTTTCCTGCCAGATCAGCGCCAACAATGCCAGCATTCCGAAGCCGAGCAGGCCTGCGATCATCGGCAACGTGCCGGCTTCCATGCGCTGCGCTTGCTCGAGCGCCAGGATGACCGGACTGACAAACAGCGTGAACAGCACCAGGCCCGGCGCATCGAAGCTCGTTCGGCGCCAATCGCCGGGTCTGGTCTTGAGCCGCAAGACCAGAATGACGGCGGCAAGCCCCAGCGGCACGTTGACCAGAAAAATCGATCGCCAGCCGAAAGCTTGGGTGAGATATCCGCCGGCGACCGGACCGAACGTGCTGGACGCGACCGAAACGCCCGCGAGGTAGCCTTGATAGCGGCCGCGTTCGCGCGGCGGAATGGTTTCGCCGACCAAAGCCTGCGACAACGTCATCAGGCCGCCGCCGCCGAAACCCTGCAGCACGCGCGCGGCCGTCAGGAAGACGATGCTGGGCGAAAGCGCGCACAGCACCGAGCCCGCCACGAACAGCGCCAGGCCGGTGAGAATCATCGGCCGCCTGCCGAACGAGTTGCCCAGGCGTCCATAAACCGGCGCGGCGATGGTATTGGCGATCAGATACGACACCACGATCCACGAGATCTTCTCGACCCCGCCGAGATCGGCTGTGATCGCGGGTAACGCGGTGGCGACGATCGTCTGATCGGCGACCGCGAGAAACATCGGCAGCATGACCGACGGAAAGACGGTCCAGAACAGCGCGCGCGACGACGGCTTGCCGGCGCCGCCCGCCTGCGCAGCGGCCGCTTCGGTCTTGGTTTGCGTAAAATCGTCGCGCATCGAATGATCGTATTGAAATGATTGTCCGAAAGGCTTCGTCGCTTGAATTGGACCGATGAAAACGTCGGCTCGACAGGCGCGTTCCCCTTCAATGGCGGGCGGAAGAGACTATACTTATTGCATTGAGGGTGGTCGGGACTGCGCTCGCAACAACCTAGCGGGAGCAAGCACCATGCCTCAAGACGATCCACGTACCGAGAAAGAGCCTACCAGGCAGCAGCGCGGCGGCAGCTCGCGTTCCGAGCAGACGCGCGGCGGGACGACGGCTGCGGCCGAGGAAATGGCGACCCGGGTCGGCGATCTTGGTACCAGCACCCTCAATGCCGGTCTGCGCATGCAGACTGAGATGTTTGACACGCTGCGAACCATCGGCCGCGAATGGATGGAGCGCAAGACCTCCGAAGCGGAGTTCGCTTTGAATCTGCCCAACCGATTGGCTGGCGTGCACTCCATTCCCGAAGCGGTTTCCACCTATCAGGAATGGCTCAGCGAGTGGCTGACGCTGTGCAACGAGGACGGCAGGCGACTGCTCGCCGACGGACAGAGGATCATGGTGACCGGCGCTCGCTGTTTCACCAACATATCGCCTGGTGCGACGACACGCTGAGATGACCGCGAGCTGATCCGCCGCGACCGCAAGACTACGCTTTCGCGCAACGGCCGACGCGCCACCGCTGGCGCTCCCGCCGCCGATCGTGCGCCTTCGCGAGTTGGGCGCCCGCCACCGCGTGGCCGCGCTTGTTTGATGCGATGGGCGCATGGGTATTATACGCGGAACGATTGTGAAAATGCAGCGTTGGAACTGGGGCGGGCTGGGCTGAAGGCAGCCGTGCGGCGCACTGGATTCGGATTTGCTGCAAATTGATGGCAAACAAGGAGCAGAACTGCGGTGCGGTCGGCACGGCTCCCATGTTCGGGAGAGCTTCATGAGCTGGCGAATTGCAATTGCAGCCATTCTCGCTTGTACACCGGCGCTGGCGCGTGACAACGGGCAGTTCGGCAATGTGTCCCCTGAAATCCGCGCCTGGTTCAAAAGCGTCAAATCCCACGCCGGCATTCCCTGTTGCGACATCGCCGACGGTCATCGCACCGACTACGACATGCGCGAGAGCAAATACTGGGTGCCGATCAACGGCCAATGGATGACGGTGCCGGCGGAAGCCGTGGTTGACGATTCTGGCAATCCGACCGGCGATGCGGTCGTTTGGTACACCGAATTCAACGGCAATGTTTATATTCGCTGCTTTGTTCCCGGCGGCGGCGCATGACGGCAATCGCTGCGGTGGCGGATTCATTGTCACAAATGGAAACGAGCGCAATAGGCGGCAATTAACGCTGCGCGGCGCGGCTGGCGCGCGCCGGTCGCGCTGGGTACGCCGGTTTCCATTTTCCCGCGCCAGTCTCCTTTGTTGCGATCTCCTTGCGCCAGCGCGGCGCGAGCCATTTTAATTGATATGGATCAATGCACGGCTGCCGCCCGCCGCCTTTGATGCAAAAAACGCGTTCTTCTATTTGGAAGAGCCGGGCCGACAGCCCGGCGGCGGGAGGACTTCATGTCTCACATCGTGGTGCTCGGCGGCGGCATCGGCGGCGTGTCATGCGCCTACGAGCTGAAGAAAACGGTGCGCAAGCAAGATCGCGTCACGCTCGTCTCCAACAAGCCGTTCTTTCAATTCACGCCTTCGAATCCCTGGGTCGCCGTCAAGTGGCGCGCCAAGGATGACGTCACCATCGGACTTGCTCCGGTGTTGTCGAGGCACGGGGTCGGATTCAGCGACGCCGGCGCGAAGCGGGTCTACCCGCAGGAAAATCGCGTCGAGCTCGGCGACGGCTCGTCGCTAGCCTACGATTATCTGGTGGTCGCGACCGGACCGGAGCTCGCCTTTGACGAAATCGAGGGGTTCGGGCCGGAGCGCAATACCAATTCGATCTGCGACGTCGACCACGCCGCGGCGGCGAACCAGCACTGGGAGGAATTCTGCAAGAATCCCGGCCCGATTGTCGTTGGCGGTGTGCAAGGCGCGTCCTGCTTCGGTCCGGCCTACGAGTTCGCCATGATCATGGATGCGGATCTGCGCCATCGTCGCATCCGCGACAAGGTGCCGATGACCTTCGTGACGGCCGAGCCCTATATCGGCCATCTCGGCGTCGGCGGCGTCGGCGACACCAAGGGCTTGCTCGAATCCGAGATGCGCCAGCGGCACATCAAATGGATCGTCAACGCCAAGGTCGACAAGGTCGATGCCGGGAAGATGTATGTCAACGAGGTCGACGAGGACGGCAAGCCGAAAAAGACTCACGAAGTGCCGTTCAAATTCTCGATGATGATCCCGGCTTTCCGCGGCATCGCCGCCGTGCGCGGGATCGAGGGACTGACCAATCCACGCGGCTTCATTGTCGTCGACAAGCATCAGCGCAATCCCAAATTCCGCAACGTGTTCGGCGTCGGCGTGTGCATCGCCATTCCGCCGGTCGAGCAAACCGCGGTGCCGGTCGGCGTGCCGAAGACCGGTTACATGATCGAATTGATGGTGACGGCGACCGCGCTCAATATCGGCCAGCTCGTCCGCGATCAGGAGGCGACCCACGAAGCCACCTGGAATGCGATTTGCCTGGCGGACTTCGGCGATTCCGGCGTGGCCTTCGTCGCCATGCCGCAAAATCCGCCGCGCAACGTCAATTGGGCGTCGAGCGGACGCTGGGTGCATGTGGCGAAAGTGGCGTTCGAAAAATACTTCTTGCACAAGGTCCGCGCCGGCACGACCGAGCCGTATTACGAGAAAGTCGTGATGAAAATTCTCGATATCGGCAAGATCAAAATGCCGGCGGCTTGAGCCCGCGCCGCCGCGAGCCAGAGCATGATCCGGAAAAGTGGAAACCGGTTTTCCGAAAAGCATGCCCTCGGGCTTGGCCCGGGATCATGCTCCACCAAAAACTTAGAGCGCCAATCGCTTCAATCTGAAGCGATAGCGCTCTACGCGGCGAGATGCTGGTCGATCCAGGCGCGCAGCGCACCCGCCGGCATGGCGCCTGAATGGCGCGCGACTTCGCGGCCGCCGCGCACAAGGATCATGGTCGGGATCGCCTGGATCTGAAAGCGGGCGGCAAGCTGCCCCTCGGCGTCGGTGTCGATCTTGGCGAGCCGCAGCCGCGGCTCGAATTCTTTGGCGGCGGCTTCGAAGACCGGCGCCATGGCGCGGCAGGGTCCGCACCAGGCCGCCCAGAAGTCGATCAAGAGCGGCAGGTCGGCTGCACCGGCGTGGCGCTCGAAATGCGCGGCATCGAGATTGATCGGATGTCCGGTGAAAAGCGGCTGGTGACAGTGGCCGCATTTGCCGCCCTCGCCGCGCCGTTCGGATGGCACGCGGTTGAGCGTGTGACAATGCGGGCAGGGGATGGTGACGGAGCTGGCCATGATGTCCCTCACTGATTTGTTTTCACCAAGATCGCGTTCCAGAGCGGTGGACCGGTGCGGATGAGCATGTAGATCGCGACCGCAAAAATCACGGCGGCGAAAATAGAGGTAAGCATGCGCCGGTTCGCCGCCAGATGGATCGCGGCGCGCATTCCGAAAAAGCCGCCGACCAATCCGCCGGCAATGAACAGCCCGGCGACCGCCCAGTCGATCAAACCCGAAAAGGCATAGTTCACCGCGGTCGTCAGGCCGAAGGTGCCGACCGACAACAGCGACGAGCCGATGGCGTTGAGGATCGGCATGCCGCTGCCGAGCATGATGCCGGGCACGATCAAAAATCCGCCGCCGATGCCGAAAAAGCCGGAGAAGGCGCCGACCATCAGGCCGATCGTAACAAGGCGGAACGCGATCGCCGGCGTGATGCTGACGGAAGGATCGCCGGCCGCCGCGCGCGGGCGCAACATCGCGATGCCGACGGCGATCATCGCCAGCGCGAACAGAAACAACAGGTGCTCGCCGGCGACGAGCTTGCCGACCGACGATCCGATCGCCGCGCCGGCAATGCCGGCGGCCGCGAACACCGCGGCGCAGGGCCATTTCACGTTGCCGGCACGCCAATGGCCGATCAGATTGCCGAAAGCGTTGAGCGACACGGCCAGCGCGCTGGTGCCGATGGCGATATGGGCGTCGCTGATGCCGACGACATAAAGGAGAAGCGGCACGGCGAGAATGGAGCCGCCGCCGCCGATCAGGCCCAGTGAAAATCCGACTACACCGCCGGACAGCACCGCCAGCGTATCCTGCGCCCAGGAAAGAGCCATGGCGGTGCGTCCACCAAAATGTCAGAGCGCCAATCGATTCAATCCGAGGCGATTGCGCCGATGGATTAGAACACGCCGAACAACTTGCGCCGCCCGCCGGCCGCCGCCGGCTCTTGCTTCGATCGCGTCGGCAGCCCGGCCGCTTTCCAAGCCACAATGCCGCCGCCCAAATGATAGGCGTCGCGGAAGCCCTTCGACGTCAAGAGCTTCGCATTCGCGCTGGTGCGTCCGCCGCTGTGGCAATGGAACACCGCGGTCTTGTCGCGAAGCCCGCCGAAGTCTTCCGCCGGAAAACGCGACAGCGGCACCAGCCGCGCGCCCTCGATATGCTCGCGCGCATGCTCGTGCGGCTCGCGCACGTCGATCAGGATGGCGCTGCCCTCGTCGAGCCGTTTCTTCAAGGTGATCGGATCCATTGATTTGATCTGCATTGTTCTTCTCCGGTTTAGTGTGAAACTTTGCGCGGCTTGCGGCCGCAATAGATCTCTGCAAGCGTATTCATGACGCTGGCGGCGGCCGTGCTTGCGAGCCGGTAATAGATGGTTTGCGCATCGCGCCGCGTCGCGACGATGTCGGCGGCGCGCAGCTTGGCGAGATGCTGCGACAGCGCCGATTGCGTCAGGCCGACGGCGTCGACCAGCGTGCCGACCGAGCGTTCGCCCTCGACCAGTTCGCACAAGATCGCCAGCCGGTGCTCGTTGGCGAGCGCGGTCAAGAGTCGTGCCGCTTCGGCCGCCTTTGCGGTGAGTTCGCGCGCGTCGATGAGCTGCAAAGCCAAGGTCTTCCTCCGTCAGCCGGCCGCCGCTCCGGCATTCTTAAACTTCACCGGAATGGTGAGGTAGCTCACGCCGTTGACGTGAGCGGGCGGGAATTTGCCCGCTCGAATGTTGACCTGGATCGACGGCAGCAGAAGCCGCGGCGCCGACAGCGTGGCGTCGCGCGTTTGCCGCATCGTCACGAAGGCGTCCTCGGTGACGCCTTGCTTCACGTGCACGTTCTTTTCCCGCTCTTCTTTTACGGACGTCTCCCAGGCATAGACATTGCGGCCGGGCGCCTTGTAGTCGTGGCACATGAACAGCCGCGTCGTCTCCGGCAGCGACAGCACTTTGCGGATCGAGTGGTAGAGCCGATGGGCGTCGCCGCCCGGAAAATCCGCGCGTGCGGTGCCGTAGTCGGGCATGAACAAGGTGTCGCCGACAAAGGCCGCGTCCTCGATCTTGTAGGTAATGTCGGCGGGCGTATGACCCGGCGTGTAGATCACCTGGACATCGAGTTCGCCGATCTTGAAGCGTTCGCCGTCCTTGAACAGATGATCGAAGTCGCTGCCGTCGGTCTTGAGATCGGTGGCGTCGAACACCGGCCGGAAGATCCGCTGCACGTCCTTGATGTGCTCGCCGATGCCGATTTTCGCGCCGGTTTTCGCCTTGACATAAGGCGAGCCGGAAAGGTGGTCGGCATGGGCGTGGGTCTCCAGCGTCCAGACAACGCTGTATCCATGCTCCTTGGCGACACGCAGCATCGCCTCGACCGAGCGGGTATCGACCTCGCCGGCAGCGGCATCGTAATCGAGCACCGGATCGATGAACGCCGCCTGCTTGGTGGCGGGATCGGCGACGATATAGCTGACCGTATTGGTCGGCTCGTCAAAGAACGCGTGGATAGCGGGTTTGCCGGTCATGGCGTCCTCCTGCTTGCCTTGCCTATATATTAGTATGTGCTAATTTAGCAAGGGCTAATAGTTAGAATATGCGTCGCAGCTCGAGCAGCGCCGCGGTCAGAGGCGCCGGCGGCGGTCCAGCACGAGCAGTGCGGCAAGTCCGCCGGCGGCGAGGGCCGCCAACCAGGCCAGGTCGGGAATTCCGGTGAGATCCGGCAGGCGCACCGGCCCGAACGCGGCGATCGGCAACAGCGTGGCCTTGATCCAGTCGAAGGAAAAGGCAAAAGCGATCGCGCCCGCCACCATGCCGATCGCACCGGCAAAAGCGTGCACGCTGCCGGTGCCGATTGCCGCCAGGCCGGTGCCGGGACAGTAGCCGTACAGCGCCATGCCAATGCCGAACAGCACCGCGCCGAGCGCCACTGCCAGAAGGTTTGCGGGCTTGATGTGGTAAGCGGCCAGTCCCGCGGAATGCAGAGCAAGGATGCCGACGCCGCCGACGATGATGGCGGTCAGCATCACCTTGAATAATGTATAGTCGCGCAGCCGCAATTGCGCGACGATGACATTGGTGTCGGCGAGACGCGCACGCTGCAGCAGCCAGCCAAACGCAAACCCGAACACGATGCCGAGCGGAAGCAGCGCAGGCCCGGTCACCGGCAGGGTCATCGCCGGCTCCCAGATTGGCCGAAAAGGCAGGAGCCGACCAGAATGGCCGTGCCGAACATCAGAATTGTGAACACCCAGCTCGACAGCGCCAATTGCAACGTGCCGCTGATGCCGTGGCCGCTGGCGCAGCCGCCGGCGAGGCGCGCGCCATACATTTCCAGCGCGCCGCCAATAAAAGCGGCGGCGAAGCGGACCGCCACCGATGGACCGAACCGCTGCCGCCATGCCGCCGGCACGGTCTCGATGTGGAACTGCCGCGCCGCCACCGACGCGGCCAGCGCTCCGAGAATCACGCCGACCAGAAAGATCGATCCGTAGGACAGGCTCGGGACCGTTTGCGCCCAATAGCTGTTGTGCCAGACCGCGGCGGCGCCGGCGAACGGCATGGCGGCGAAGCCCGCCACCGCGGAAAGCGCCGTGGTGATGCCAAGCGGATCGTCGGCGACCGCGAACACGATCCAGCTCAGCACACCGATGCCGGCGCCCATCAGGTACGGCGTCCAGTCGATCCGCCTTCCGCGGACCGCGCCCATCGTGGTGATTTCAGCCGACGCGCTCATCTCGTGACACTCGTTAAGCGACACGAAGCTACAGAGCGGAAACCGCGGAGTTGTTGACCTGCGTCAATCAAATAACAATAAACAAAAGCAAAAGCCCGACCGCCCCGCGCGGGGCGGCCGGTACTCGTTCCCACGTCGTCTCCGCCTGTCGGCAAAGACGAGCGGGATCGGCGCTACTCAGCCAACAAAGCCGACGCGTTCCTGCTCGCGTACCTCGGCTTCGGTCTTCGGCTGCGCCGGAAGCTGCAGCACGGTCGCCGGCTGACCTTCGCACAGAAGAGTCAGCAACACGGTGCGCCCATCAGGAAATTCGAGCGCGTCGTGGTGCGCGGCCAACTTTTCCTTGTTGACCTGCCGGAAGATCGCCGTCTGATGGTTGATGGTCTTGGTCTTCCAGCCGAGCAGGCCGGCCGGCAGGCAGGCAACCTCGCCGGCGAATGCCAGCTCGGTGCCCGGCATCAAACAAACCGCCATACCGAGATCGTCGGCGGCGGCAAAGCCACGCGTTCCGGTACCAAAATCACGCGTCACAAGTTTGTCGCCCACTTTTGCGGGGCGCGAGCGCACGCTTTGGAGGCTAAAGTCACACATGGCGACTCCTTTCCCCCGGCAACGGTGTCCGGGGCTTTCATACCCCCCACAACCCCAGCGGTAACGAGTCTTAGCAAGAATAATGCCGACATACGATGGATTTTTGATGGCGAAAACGCGTCGCATGTCAGCTCAGCGTTTTCCCCATCGCATGTGCCTCATCGGCGGCTTCCGGCTTCCTCATGCCGTCGCGTAGCCAACGCGTTGACGCGGCAAACCGTTCAAGCCTGGGTCATTTTTTCATCGTCTGCAAACGAAATTTTCATCGCCTGCAAATGAATAAGGCGGCGCCGGTCAAGTCAGTGGCCGACCGCGCCTGGGCCGCCGCTCAATGGCCCGATCCGCCGGATGAGCAGGAGAACGACCGGGACCAGCAGGGCGGCGAAAATCGACCAGCTGTAAAATATGTCGATATAGCCCATCAGCGCCGCTTGATCGGCTATAATGTGACCGATATAGCCAAAGGCGCGTGCTTGCGCGCCGGCAGGCGAGCCAAATTGGGTGAAGTATTGCGTCAAATTGTGCATCGCCGATTGGAAAGTCGGCGACGATTGCGTTAGATTCTCAACCAGGCGCGACTGATGAAATTGTGATCGCTGCACCAGTTCGGTGTTGGCAAGCGAAACGCTGATGCTGCCGCCGAAGTTGCGGGCGACGTTGATCAGCGCCGATCCCTGCGCGGTCTTTTGCTGCGGCAGCCCGGTATAGGCGACGGTGTTGATCGGAATGAACATGAACGGCATGCCGACCGTCTGCAAGACACGCACAGTCGCGAAGTAGGTAAAGCTCGCATCGGGCACGAGGGTTGTCGAGTACCACATCGCCAATGCGATGATGGTGAACCCGGCGGCGATCATGTATTTCGGCTGCGTGTAGCCGGCGAATTGGCCGACGATCGGCATCATCACCAGCATGGCGATGCCACCCGGCATCATCGCCAGACCTGAAAGCATCGCGGTATAGGGAAAATTCGTCTGCATCAGCTGCGGCGTGATCTGGTTCGAACCGTAGAGAATGGCGCCGACCGCGAGCATGACCACGAAGGCCAGCCCGAACTGCCGTTGACAGAGCAGCCTGATGTCGACGATCGGATCGTCGTGGGTGAGCTCCCAAGGAATAAAGAAGATGAACGAGCAGGCCGAGATGGTCGCGAAGATCACGATCGTGGTGGAGTGAAACCAGTCCTCGATCTGGCCGCGGTCGAGCACGAACTCCAGGCTGCCGAAGGTCAGCGCGATCAGGACAAATCCCACCCAGTCGATCTTCAGTCCGCCGGCGAGCCGTTCGGCGCGTTCGCGCTCCAGGATGTCGGGCTCCACCACCAGCCACTGCACCAAGACGAGCGACAGGATCCCGAACGGCACGTTGATGAAAAAGATCCAATGCCAGGAATAATTGTCGGTGAGCCAGCCGCCGAGCGTGGGGCCGACGGTCGGCGCCACGATCACGGCGATGCCGTAGATGGCGAAGGCTTGCGGGCGCTGGTGCGGCGGGAACGTGTCGGCCAGCATCGCCTGTTCGCTCGTCGGCATGCCGCCGCCGCCTAATCCCTGCAGGATGCGGAAGATGATCAGCGCTGTGAGGCTGGAAGCCAGTCCGCATAACAGCGAAGCGACCGTGAACACCGCCACGCAGATCATGTAGAAGCGTTTGCGGCCGACGACGTTCGAGAGCCAGCCGCTGATCGGCAGGACGACCGCATTGGCGATCAGATAGGTCGTAACGATCCAGGTGCTTTCATCGACGCTGACCGCGAGGCTGCCGGCGATATAGCGCAGCGACACGTTGGCGATCGCGGTATCGAGAACGACCATGAAGGTCGCAATGGAGACGACGATGGCGATCAGCCACGGGCTGCGGTCGCCGGCCGCCGAGCGGCTCTGCGGCCCCGAATAGCGGCGTTGCTCGTTCATTGGGTCCGGACCGTCGGCACCACCGACATGCCGGGCCCGAGCAGCACGTCGGGCGGCTCGTCGAACACGATCTTGAGCGGGATGCGCTGGACAATCTTGACAAAATTGCCGGTGGCATTCTCGGCCGGCAGCAGACTGAAGGCGGTGCCGCTGCCGGCCTGAATGCTGTCGACGTGGCCCTTGAATATGCGGTGCGGATAGGTGTCGATCCGGATATCCACGGGATCGCCCGGCCGTATAGTCAACAATTGTGTTTCCTTGAAATTCGCCGTGACCCAGACTTCGCGCGGCACGAACATCATCAGCGCCTGGCCGACCGCCGCGTAATTGCCCTTGGCCGCGGTCAGCCGGGTGACCCGGCCGGCGACCGGTGCCGTGATCAGCGTGCGCGAGAGATTGGCGTCGGCCAGCTCCTGCACCGCGCGCGCCTGCTCCCATTGCGCCTTCGCCACCTCGCGCTGCGCTTTGAGAACCGGCAGCTGCTTTTCCGTGGCGGCTGTGTTGGCCTGCGCCGCCGCGTAGTTGGCTTGGGCTTGCAAAAGATTGGACGCGTATTGCTGCGCCTGCTCGACGGTGCCGGCGCCGTTTTTGACCAGCGCCGTATAGCGCTGCTCCTGCTGTTGCGCGAAGGTGAGCGCCGCTTGCGCCTGCGCCGTTTGTTTTTCGGCTTGATCGATGCGGGCCTGCTGGGCGGCGACCTGCGCGTCGATATTGGCCATGTTGGCTTTGGCCTGATCGACCTGCGCGATCGCCTGATCGACCTGTGCGCGGTAGTCGCGATCATCGAGCCGGACCAGGACCGTGCCGGCTTCGACCGGCTGATTGTCCGTCACCGGCACATCGACAATGGCGGCGCCCACCTGCGCGCTGACCGATACCGTGCGGGCGTCGATAAAGGCGTCGTCGGTCGATTCATAGCCGCTGGCATTGAGCCAATACACCACCGCCGCAACAATCGCGGCGATGATCAGGGCCGTGATCGTGAGAACCCGCCGCCGTCGCTGCCGCATCCGGTCGAGCCACGATTGACCTTTGCGGACTTCGCCGATCGCCGGTTTGGCATCACGTCCGGGAGCAGCGTCCAGGCGGTGTTCGTTATCGGTGCGCTGATCCATCTTGGACAAATGTCCGGCGCGCCAAGCGGGTTCTGCAAGCGTTTCGGTTTTGCAAGCGTTTCCCCGTCGAAGCGTTCTTATAAGTCGATCCCAGCCTTGGTTTACCCGGTAACGACCGCGGAAACCAGTGCCGCCGATTTGAAGTTCTTAGACCGGTTGCTGCACGCGCGTTGAGGAACTTCAAATCGAAAAGCGGCACAAAGCGGCACTGGGACGATATGCGCTGCCAGTGCCTTCGCTTCCGAAGTTCGTGTCGGAGGGGGCCGCAGGCATCACGAACTTCGCAAGCGGGGCATGCGTCAAGATCGCGGGGGCTGCAGGGCGGCGCGGATCTTTTGGCCAAATTCGTCCAGTTCGCCGGCATTGATGTCGCTGACCGCCCAGAAGTCGAGGCCGCTTTCCCGCCAGTGCCGGACGTTAAATCCATGCCGGGTCTGGCCTGTCGGCTCCGCGTATTCCGGCCCCTGGGCCTGCGCAACAAACAGATTGATGATGTGATTTCGGCGGCGATAGACCAGGGCGGCCGCGGTCTCGCCGTTGATGTCGTCGAGCCGCCCGCCGATCAGCGTAAATCCTTGCGCCGTGAGATCGACGACCGGCGGCGCCACGTCGAGCTTGCCGTTGAACCACGGTTTCACCGTGTGCTGGTCGCTCGTTTCGACGTCGGTCAGATGCCCCGGCTGCAGCGAGCGCAAATGCGCGGACACCACGTCGCCGGCGATCCTTTGCTCTCGATCGTCACGCAGCACGCCGAGCACGAGCGTCGCCGCGACCGCGCCCGAAAGCGCCGTGCCGAGCGCGAAGCCGCCGACGAAGAAGCGGCGATTGAAGCGGCGAGCCGCCAGGTCAGAGACCGCGGCGGCTGCTGCGGCAGGCGCGCCCGCAGTCGCCGGCAAGGCCGCTTCGATGCGCGCGCGCAGATGCGCCGGCGCGCTCTCTTTCAGTGCGGCTGCGGCCATGGTCCGGCGCAGATCGCGGAAGGCGGCGAGCTTTTTGGTGCAATCCGCGCAAGTGGCGATGTGCGCCTCGACGTCGCGCGCATGGCCGGCGTCGAGCTCGCCGTCGATCAGCGCATGGATCAACACGTCGGCTTCGGAGCAATTCATGGCGCCGATCCTTCTTCCAGATTCCAGCGCTCGCGCAACATCGCGCGGGCACGGGCGAGCCGCGACATCACCGTTCCGACCGGGGCGCCGACCACCTCGGCAATGTCGCGATACGACAAGTCGTTGATGTCCCGCAGCACGATGGCCTCGCGGAATGGCTCCGGCAGCGCGGCGATGAGACGGCGGATGGTGTCGTCGTCGTGCCGGCGCAGCAATTCTGCTTCCGGCGAAGGTTGCGGCTCCTGCCAGAGCGGCGGATCGTCTGCCGCCGGCTCGTGCTCCCGCGGCTCCGGCGGCATCGGCTGCACCGCGCGCCGCGCGAATTCCGCCTTGCAGACGTTGCGCAAGATCGCCAGCAGCCACGGCTTCATGGCCGGGCCGCGATAGCTGTCGAAGTGGCGGAGCGCGCGCAGAAAGCATTCCTGCACCGCGTCTTCGGCATCGGCGGTGTTGCGCATCAGATAACGCGCCAGCGTGAACACGTCGTCGAGATGCGGCAGAGCCGCGTCGCGAAACCGCCGGGCGCGGTCGGCGTCGCCGTCAGCTGACATGGTCTTTCGCTCGGCTGTCCACAAAACGGTCGGTGCCGGCTGCCGCGTCCGATCGAGCATTATTGCACAGGATTGCTTGCGGCTGCCGCTTCTACCACGACCGTCCCGGTCATATGGGGATGGAGCGAGCAGAAATAGTCGTAACTTCCCGGTGTGGTGAACGTGAAGGAATAGGCGTCGTCGGTGTCGAGCGCCTTCGATCTGAATTGTTTGTTCACCGCGGCGATCGCATGCGGGATATCGTCTTTGTTGGTCCAGGTGACGGTCGTGCCGGCCTTCACCGTCAGCTTTTGCGGATCGAAGGTGAAGTTGTCGATCGCAACGGCGGCCGGCGCATCCTGCGCGCCGGCCGGCAGCAGGAGCGCGGCCACGAATGGCGCGCAGGCGGCGCCGAGGGCCGCCGCGACGAGGGCGCGGCGCAGCGTCTTTGACATGGTCCGCTCCTCTAGCCTTGCAGCGGCGTGTCGATGATGGCGAGCCGCTCCTGGCCGCGCAGGAAATTAATGCTCGCCACGCCGAGAACGCTCCGCAGCTTGTCGTCGGGGACCTTCATCGGACCGGGCGAAGGCGCCGTGCCCGGCGCCGGCTGCGGGAAAGCCGTCGAGCGCGCGGTATGGAAGGTGACGTTGCCTTCCACCTTCTGCATGACTTGATGAATGTGGCCGTTGAGCACGGTCACCGAGCCGAAACGCTTGAGCAGTTCCAGCGCGCGGGCGCCGTCCTCGGTGCCCCAGCCCCATTGCGGATAAACCGTCCAGAGCGGGATGTGCGCGAACACCACGACCGGCGTCGAGGCCGAGCGGTCTTTCACGTCGGCCGCGAGCCATTCAAGCTGCGCGCTGCCGAGATTGCCGAGCCCGCCGGCTTTGAGATCGACGACATTGACCAAGCCGATGAAATGCACGCCGTTGGCGTCGAAGCTGTACCAGCCGGCGCCTTTGCTGCCGCGCCCGTAGCGCTCGCCATAAAGCTTGCGGTCTTCGTCGAGGAAATCATGCTCGCCGGGCAGGTAATGCACGTCGAGCCGCGTCTGCGAAATGATGCGGTCGGCGTCGTCGAATTCGGAAACCTTCGACAAGTGGCTGATGTCGCCGGTGTGGATCATAAAAGACGGCTTCGCCGGCATGGCGTTGATCTTGGCGACCGCCTCTTCCAGCGTGCCGCGGGCGTTGGGATTGGCCGGCTTGTCGAAGCCGACATGGCTGTCGCTGATTTGCAGGAATGTCAGGCCGCGGGCTTCTTGCGCGGCCGCGCTCTCGATCAGTCCGGCCGCGCGCGGCACGCCGCCGGCGACGCTCCATAATATGCCGGTGCCCACCCAGGTCATGCATTCGAGCACTCTGCGGCGACTCAACCCTTCGGCTTCGACTTCGCGCATTTTTGTCTCTCCTCGACGCCAAGCATTGTGGCTGGCGACGACGAGATCGGGCGGCGCGGCGGTTTATTCCCGGAACTCTGAAAAATTTCGGCGGCCGGGAATTTTCGGCGAATGCGTTTGGTGCGCGGCGGAGATGCCGCTGCGGGAGGATTTAGCGGGGCACTAGATTCAGGGGCTTCGAGTCGCGCCGCGGAACAGAATTGGAAGCCCGCTTGGCGTGAGGAGCTTTGGCCGTTGCGCTCCTCGTTTGCGGCGCGTGCTTTTTCAAAGCTGGTCGCTCGACGGGCAGCGACGTGCTCTTGGCGACGGTCGCATTGCGCTTGGCACTTTTCGTTGGCGGCGCGTGTTTCTTCATCACCGGCTGCTCCGCGGCCGGCGCGGGAGGCATGGCCGCGCGACAAGCCGCCGAGATCACGTTCCTGCGAGAACTCTAGGCAGCGAAACACCCGTTCATGGTCGGGGATGGCGTCTTGGCAAAACTGAAACGCGTCATTCATGCACGCCTGCCGGCCTTCCTCGGTTTGCGCGCCTGCAACCGTCGCCCCGCTCAAAGCGATGGCAACGACCAGAACGATTCGCTGTTTCACAGGCATATCTCCCCCCAGTGATAGCCGAGCCCCAGGTTCGAACGTCGCTAGCCTTCGCAAATGCTTGCGCTTAGTGCGCCAATGAAGCCCCTGCGGCGCGCGCGGCCGCGGCCGCATTGCCGGAGGCGGGCGCCTTCACCTGCCGCACGGCGGCCGGCGAACGCGCCGCGCAAAAATCCGTAACCGCGGCGACAACGGCCTGGGCGACCGCAAGCCGGCGCTCAGGCGTGCCGAGCTCGAGCTCTTCCTGGCGGTTCACGATCGAGCCAGCTTCCAGCAGCACCGCCGGCATCCGCGTGTTGCGCAGCACGACGAGGTGATCGTAGCGATAAACACCGGCTTCGGAATCGAGGAGTTCATGGCGATAACGGCCCATCAGCGGCAAGGTGTAGTGGGGCGTGTAATGCAGACCCTGCTTCTGCAATTCCTTGCCGAGCAGATGTCCGAAGGCGAGACTGCCGCTGCGGTCGCCATTGGCGTTTGAAACAAAAATCGCGTAGCCGCTGAAGCGGTCGCAGTATTGGTTCTTTTGGCCTTCATAGTCCCAGGTTTCGGCGAGATTATCCGGCACCGAATCGTGATGAATCGCGATGAAGAGATCGGCACGCGCGCCGTTGGCGCGCGTGGCGCGCTGCGATCAATCCGCGCCAAGGCGCGGTGGCGGTGATCAGCTTTACCGTCTTGTCGAAGCCCGCATCCAGCAGCGCCTGCGTGATGACGTCGGCGAGCTGCAAATTGAAGGTATATTCCGGCACGCCGCGGGCGCTCAGCGCGCCCGGTACAGCGGCCGTGTGGCCGACATCGATCATCACATGGAAGGCTGAACGCTCGCAGGCTTCGGCGGCGTAGGCCGGGGAGGGGCCGTTCGACCCCGCCTGCCAGGCGGCGGCCGCAACGATGGCGCCAAGGCCAAAGACGCGAAGGCTCAAGATGCGAAGGCGCGGGAGCATGCTCATGACCGGCTCATCATGCCTCGACCGCATTAGCGAGCTTCGTCCCTCTTGTCCACGGTATCGTTGGCCCGCGCAAAACGGCTGCGGCTGCAAACGGGAGCTTAAGCCTGACCAACGGCAGCCCGAGCGCGGTCTTGTCCCCGGCGCCCTCCTGTCGTACCAAATGACACGTTGTGCCGTGATCGAAGCGTCGGCGAACCGAGGCGAACTGATATGACCGTTCGCGAACCGCTGCTGACCACAATTGCCATCGTAGATTTGCGCCCGACGCAGATTACCGTCGGCATGCGCGAGGTCCTCACCAAGCGCAAGCGCTGGCGCGAGACCGGCGGCAAGAAGGGCGCGAAATTTCTCGGCACCCACATGATCCCGGTGGTTCTCGGCCCCAGGCGCCGGAATTATGTCGTCGATCATCATCATCTGGCGCGCGCCTTGCACGATGAGGGTGTCAAGGACGTGGCGGTGACGGTGACGGCCAATCTGAGCGCGCTTGAACCCGACGAGTTCTGGACCGTCATGGACAACCGCAACTGGATGCATCCCTTCGATGCCGACGGCCGCCGCCGCCACTACGACGACATTCCCAAATCGGTGATCGAGCTGGTCGACGATCCATTCCGCTCGCTGGCCGGCGAACTGCGCCGCGCCGGCGGCTTTGCCAAGGACACGACGCCGTTCAGTGAATTTCTCTGGGCGGACTTTTTGCGCCGGCGCGTCAAGCGCAAAGCGGTTGAAAGTGACTTCGATCACGCGGTTGAGCGGGCGCTGCAACTCGCCAAGAGCGGCGACGCCAGTCATCTGCCGGGCTGGTGCGGCCCGGCGCCGGAGGCGTAATCCGCCGGTTCCCCGGCGAGTGGCGAGACCGCATCACGGCGATTGCTTCGGCTTGCTTGAACGGAATGTCAGCATTGCCGTCGCGCCGCATTGTTCCGGCGAATTCAACTCCTATAGTCTGTATGCGACGGCAGTTTGCCGGAGCTTGCAGCTGGTCAGGGCGTGCAGTTTGTCAGGGCCTTCTGGCGTCTCGTGTTTCAGTGCCAACGCGCCTTTGCTTTTTTGCTGTTTTTCGGTCATACTCGTTATATTCAATGAAATATAACGAGAGATCGATTTCACGAAAGTGAAACGAGTTCGTCACGGCGATTGAGGAAAACACCGACATGGCCCAGGCTAAAACTATTCCGATGACCCGCCATCCTTTTGCGGACGGCTCCTTCAAGCAGATGCTCATCGACGGCAAATGGGTGAATGCCGCATCGGGCAAGCACTTTGAAAGCCGCAATCCCGCGACCGGCGAATTGCTTGCCACGGTGGCGGAGGGTGACGCCGAGGACATCAATCGAGCGGTCGCTGCGGCGCGCAAGGCGTTCGAGGGACCGTGGAGCAAGTTCAAGCCGTATGAGCGCCAGCAGATCCTTCTGAAGCTGGCCGATCTTGTCGAGCGTCATTTCGATGAGCTGAGCGCGCTTGATACGCTCGACATGGGTGCGCCGATCAGCCGGACCCGCGGCACGCGGCTGCGCGTGCTCGGGATGCTGCGTTATTACGCCGGCCAGGCCACGGCGATCCACGGCGAGACCATCCCGAACTCGCTTCCCGGCGAGATATTTTCCTACACGCTCAAGGAGCCTGTGGGCGTGGTCGGTGCGATTATTCCGTGGAACGGCCCGCTCGGCGCCTCGATCTGGAAATTAGGTCCGGCGCTTGCCGCCGGCTGCACCGTGATCCTCAAGCCCGCCGAAGAAGCGCCGTTGACGCCGTTGCGGCTCGGCGAATTGGCGCTCGAAGCCGGTGTTCCGCCCGGCGTCGTCAACGTCGTGCCCGGCTACGGCGAGACCGCGGGGGCGGCGCTGGCTTCGCATCCCGGTGTCGACAAGGTGGCGTTTACCGGCTCGCACGTGACCGGGCAGTCGATCGTGCGCGCGTCCGCCGGCAACCTCAAGCGGGTGTCGCTGGAGCTTGGCGGCAAGTCCCCCGACATCGTGTTCGCGGATGCCGACATCGAGGCGGCCGTGCCCGGCGCCGCCATGGCCGTGTTCGCCAATTCCGGTCAGATATGCAGCGCCGGCACACGGCTTTTCGTCGAGCAAAAAGTCTATGACGAATTCACCGAGCGGGTCGCTGCCTTCGGCAAGAACCTCCGGGTCGGCAATGGGCTCGATCCGGAGACGCAAATCGGCCCGCTGGTATCGGAGCAACAGCTCGAGCGCGTGAGCGGCTATCTCAGCCTCGGCAAAGAGGAGGGAGCACGCGCCATTGCCGGCGGCGAGCGATTGACGGAGGGGCCCTTGGCGAAAGGCTACTTCGTGCCGCCGACGGTGTTTGCCGACGTTCGCGACGACATGCGGATCGCGCAGGAAGAGATTTTTGGTCCGGTGCTTTCGGCGATACCGTTCAACGATATCGACGAGCTGGTTCAACGCGCCAACGCCACGATGTTCGGGCTTGGCAGCGGCGTCTGGACCCGCGACGTCAGCAAGGCGCATCGGTTGGCAAGCGCGATCCGCGCCGGCTCGGTTTGGGTGAATTGCTATCAGGCCATGGACCCTGCGGTGCCTTTCGGCGGCTACAAGATGAGCGGCTATGGCCGCGAGTCGGGTCTCCAGCACATGGAAGAATATCTCAACGTGAAAGCCGTCTGGATCAAGACCGGCTAGCCGTTCGCCGGCGACCTGCAAGCACGGACGGCTTTTGGGAAGGCGCTGCTCCAGCGGAAAGCTGGAGCGGCGATTTTCCTGCGCTGGGCCTGCACAGCGGCTGGTAAAAGGACTTTCTCAGTCCGGACCCGGAACGCACGCAATTATGCTCCTGTGCGTGCGCTATTTGGTAGAATAATCTTCTTTTTCAGCGGTGCTCCGCGCTCTATATAGAAGATCGTTCTCGCGGCCGTCCAGGCACGCCTTTGGCCGCGTCTTCCATCCGCCCGCATCGACTCCGAGGGGATTCCATGACCTCGCCGCTTCAGCAAAAAATCAAAATCACCGGCCCTGTCGTCGTCACCGCCAATCGCGTCGGCGATGGCGCCGTTATCTATCGGCGCGCCGATGGCGGCTGGACCACCGAACTGCATGAGGCCGCGGTCACGACCGACGCCGGGCAGGCGCGGAACCTGGTGGATGCCGCAGCCGCCGACGGTTTGCGCGCGGTCGATGTTTACATTGCGCCGGTCAAGTTCACGCGCGACGGCGAAGTGTTGCCGGGAAACCTGCGCGAGCGTATCCGGCACGGCGGTCCGACCATCGATCTGCCGGCGACATTCGGCATCTGAGCATGATCAAGCCGGCCCGGACGTGATCCGGGGGCGGAAAGCGGCCTTCGCAAAGGATCCTGCTTCTACAAAGAACGAGAAGTCAGTCGCTAAAGAGTTCATTCGCCAAAGAGTTCATTCGCCAAAGAGTTCAGTCGCCAAAGAGTTCAGTCGCCAAAGAGTTCAGTCGCCATGTACGTTTATGACGAATTCGACCGGACGCTGGTGACCGAGCGCGTCGCGGAATTCCGCGACCAGGTCGCGCGCCGCCTGTCCGGCGAACTGACCGAAGACGAATTCAAGCCGTTGCGGCTGATGAACGGCGTGTATCTGCAGCTGCACGCTTATATGCTGCGCACCGCCATTCCCTACGGCACCTTGTCGTCGGCGCAGTTGCGTATGCTGGCGCATGTGGCGCGCCGCTACGACCGCGGCTACGGACATTTCACCACCCGGCAGAACATCCAGTATCACTGGATCAAGCTTGCGGAATTGCCCGACGCCATGGCCGATCTCGCCAGCGTCGGCATGCACGGCATGCAGACCAGCGGCAATTGCGTGCGCAACATCACCACCGATCAGTGGGCGGGCGTGGCGCCCGACGAGATCGAGGACCCGCGCGTTTGGGCGGAGCTCGTCCGCCAGCATGTGACGCTGCATCCGGAATTCTCATTCCTGCCGCGCAAATTCAAGATCGCGGTCGGCGCCTCCAGTCACGACCGCGCGGCGTTGGCGGTGCACGACCTGGCGCTGCGGCTGCACCGCAATGGCGCCGGCGAAACCGGCTTCGAGGTGATGGTTGGCGGCGGCCTTGGCCGCACGCCCTTCCTTGCCAAGACCGTCAAGCCGTTTCTGCACAAGCGCGATGTCTTGAGCTATGTCGAGGCCATCCTGCGCACCTACAATGAGTTCGGCCGGCGCGACAATATCTATAAGGCGCGTATCAAGATCCTGGTGCACGAGCTCGGTGTCGAGGCCTTCGCCAAGGAGGTCGAGGCCGAATGGCGGAATACGAAGGACGGCGCGCTCGCGCTCGATCCGGCGGTGTTGGCCGGGATTTCCGCCCGCTTCGTTTATCCGGATTACCAGCGGCTCGAAGATAGCCCGCCGGCGCTGGCGCAAGCGCGCCGGAGCGATCGCGGCTTCGATGCCTGGATGGGCAATTCGGTTGCCAATCATAAAGTGCCGGGCTATGCGATCGTTACATTATCGCTGAAGCCGGAGGGCGGCACGCCCGGCGACGCCACCGCCGAACAGATGGATGCGATCGCGGATCTGGCCGACCGCTATTCGTTCGGCGAGATCCGCGTCGGCCACGAACAAAATCTCGTGCTGCCGCATGTCGCGCAGCGCGATCTGCCCGCCGTGTGGCGTGCGCTCGATGCGATCGGCCTGGCGACGCCGAATGTCGGGCTCATCACCGATATCATCTCCTGCCCGGGTCTCGACTATTGCAGTCTCGCCAATGCGCGCTCGATCCCGATCGCCCAGGAGATCACCCGGCGCTTCAACAACCTTGATCTCGCGCGCAATCTCGGCCGTCTGCACATCAACATTTCCGGCTGCATCAATGCCTGCGGCCATCACCATGTCGGCCATATCGGCATTCTCGGCGTCGAGAAGAACGGCGAGGAATTTTATCAGATCACGCTCGGCGGCAAGGCCGACGAGGACGCCAAGCTCGGCGCGCTGATCGGCCCGGCGGTCCCCTACGCGCAGGTCGCCGACGTCGTGGAGGACATCGCCGCGGCCTATATCGAGCTGCGCGCGCGGCCGGACGAATTGTTCATCGACACGGTGAAACGCACCGGCGTCGAGCCATTCAGGGAGCGCGTTTATGCCACTCGTTAAGGCCGGCAAGATCGTCGAAGACTCTTATGTGCGCGTGCTTGACGAAGCGCCGCTGCCGGAGGGCGCGCCGGTCCTGCTGACGGCTGCGCGCTTTCTCGCCGACGCGCGCGAGATCGTCGAGCGCGATGCCCCGGTCGGCGTTCTTTGGCCCAATGACCGGCGGGTCGCGGAGCTCGCGCCCTGGCTCGACCGCCTGTCCCTGATCGCGCTGGTGTTTCCGAAATTTCGCGACGGACGCGCTTACAGCCAGGCGCGCCTGCTGCGCGAGCGCTATGGTTTTCGCGGCGAATTGCGCGCCACCGGCGACGTGCTCCGCGATCAGTTCCAGTTCCTGCTGCGCTCGGGTTTCGATGCCTTCGAGGTGAAGAAGCCCGCGGATGCCGGCGTCTTCGCCCAAGCCGCTGTCCGCTTCTCGGTATTTTATCAGCCGAGCGCCGACGGCCGGTTGCCGGCCTTGCGGCGGCGCCTGCAGAACGCGGCGCCTGTAGCCCGGGTTGAGCGCAGCGAAACCCGGGAGCAATCGATCGGCTAGAGCATGATCCGGAAAAGTGGAATCCGGTTTTCCGAAAAGATCATGCTCAAACAAAACCTTAGAGAGGGATGACGACTCGAAGAAAAGTCATCCCGCTCTAAGTCCGGCAATCCCGGATTTCGCTGCGCTCAATCCGGGCTACGAGAGCGCGGCCGCTCAGCACCAACTGGCGTCGTCGGTGCCCGGCGTCTGCATGAGGCCTTGCACATTGGCCTCGATCAGGCGGAAGCCGACATTGCCGTAAAGCTTTTGGCGGCCCTCATTGAGCACCAGGCTCGGGCTGCCTTCGATCCGCATTCTCTCGGCGTCCTGATAGTCGGCGGCGAGCGCTGCATAGGCGGTGCCGCCGCGAATGCGCTCCTCGACGGCGCCGATATCGACGCCAAGCGCGGCGGCTGTCTGGCGCTGCACGTCCCAGCGGGAAATGTCGCGGCACTCTTTGAAGAAGGCGCGGCGCAACGCCCACATCACTTGATCGAACGTGTCGGGCCGGCGCTTCGCCGTCGCGGGATCGTTTTCGCCGAGCTGGACGGCCTTCAAGAACAGATGCGCGCTCATCGAGGTCGCAGGTCTCGTGCTCAGCCAAATATCCGGATGGACTTCGATATGCGGAAACTTTCCGGCCGCCTGCCGCAGATGCGCATTGAATCCCGCATAGCCGCCTTTGTCCTTCCATGCCGTATTGATCTTGTTGACGGTGTCGCCGAACACGGAGCAGAAACGATGCTCGACATGCACTTGCTCGCCGTATTTTTCTTTGATGGCGTCGATGCGCACCTGTGAGATGTAGGCCCAGACGCACAGGATGTCCGAAAAATACTTGATCTCGACGATGCTCATGTTCGCGGCCTTGCTATCAAGCCTCGTTAGAGCATGATCCCGAAAAGTGGAAACCGGTTTTCGGACAAGATCATGCTCAAAATAAAGAATCTAGACCGTGATCCAATTCAATTGAATTGGATTACGGTCTAGGGCGCGTTGGCGGCGGGCTGCATTGATCTTGGTCAAGCCGCGCGGGTTGGCGAGGATTGGCGAGCGGGTAAGTCGGTGTTATTCCGACGCATGATCTCATCCCCGTCTCGTCCGGCCATCGTTTCGCCCATCCCGCACGAGGAACCGCACGTGAGGAAGCAGTGACTATCGCGGTCGCCATCGTCGCGCCCGGCGCCATGGGCGCCGGCATCGGAAAGAGGCTCGCCACGCACGGCGTGCGTGTCCTCACAAGCCTTGCCGGCCGCAGCGAAGCGACCGCCGCGCGGGCGCGCGAGGCCGGGATGGTTGCGGCAAGCGACGAAGACATTGCCGGCGCCGATTTCGTGCTGTCGATCTTGCCGCCCGGTGAGGCGCTGGCCCTGGCGCAGCATTTCGCTCCGGTCCTGACCGCAAGCAACGCCAAGCCGGTCTATGTCGATTGCAACGCCATCAATCCGGCGACCGTGGAGCGGGTTGCCGCGGCGATCGCGCCGACCGGCTGTCCGTTCGTCGACGCCGGCATTATCGGCGCGCCGCCCGAGGGAGAGGATGCCGGACCGCGGCTTTACGCGTCGGGCGCGGCGGCGGCGCGCTTTGCCGTCTTGCGCCATTACGGCCTCGACGTGCGCGTGCTCGAAGGCTCCTTGAGCGCCGCGTCCGCGCTGAAAATGTCCTATGCCGGCATCACCAAAGGCACGCAAGCGATCGGCGCCGCCATGATGCTGGCGGCGATGCGCGCGGGCTCCGCGGACGCGCTGTTCGGCGAGCTTTCCTTCAGCCAGAAGGCGATGCTCGCTCAATTCAAGCAGCAATTGCCGATGATGCCGGCCAAGGCCTACCGGTGGATCGCCGAGATGCAGGAGATCGCCGGCTTTGTCGGCGACGATCCGGCCGCGCGCGACCTTTACCAAGGCGCCGCCCATTTCTACGAGCGGATGGCGGAGGATTTTTCCGGCGAGCAGAAGGCCGTCGCCGCGCTCAAGGCTTTCTTGGGCAAAAACGCCGATCGTTGAATCTCGCCATTGCGGGAAGACAACGCCTCGAAATCAGAGGATGTCTATTCGGCCGCAGCAGGCTGCGGCGAAAGCGTCCGGACCAGTTCCGCGATCCGCGCAATCGAGCGGAAATTCGCCGGCGTCATGTCGCGCTCGGGAATTTTGAGATCGAATTCGGTCTCGACCGACAGCATCAGGTTGACGAGGCCGAGCGAGGACAGACCGCTCGCGCGCAGATCGTCGTCGTTGCCGACGGTTTTGTTGATCGATTGCTTGTCCGTGGCTTGACGTACGAAGGTTTGGCGTACAAGGGCTTGGCGTACGAGCGCCGCCACGCGGTCGGCGACGGTGTCGGTGGTGCGGTCGAGCACGGTGAGTAATGTCTCCGATAATCGCTTCGTCTGGAGCGGCTGCGGCCCCCGGCTTTCGAATAGCATCTTCTGATTAACCGCCGGTAACATCTTTGTTAGGCGAAGCGTTTGCGGTTGGTAACCTTGATACGAAAGAACAAGAGCAATTTCGGTCTATTGGCGCTGTCTTTTTGCCACTTTGGCAGTACCTGCCGCGCTATAGCGATCGCGACACACGCGAACCATAGCGGTGAGTATCGGTGAGTGCATCCATGACCGCGCGGCCGGCGACAAAGCATACCGTTTCGGCGTCCCGCGGGTCGGCGCGGAGCCTGCACGTTGCCGGGAACACTTCCGGGCCCGGAGAAAGCCTCGCGGCCCGCGCCGAAAAGGTCGCGGCCGTCGCCGCGCGACACGCCGCCGCCGTGGATCGCGATTCCCGCGTTCCGGCCGAAGCGATCGCCGCCGCGCGCGCCGCGCGTCTTTTGGGCGCGGCAATTCCGCGTGAATTCGGCGGCGAAGGCGCGAGCGTCGGCGATATCGTCGATATCTGCTACACGCTCGGCCGCGCTTGCGCCTCCACGGCGATGATATTCGCCATGCATCAGACCAAAGTGGCGTGCATCACGCGCCATGGCCGCGGCAGCGCCTGGCACCAGCGGCTGATGCGGCGCATTGCCGGCGAGCAGTTGCTGCTCGCCTCCTCGACGACCGAGGGCGACCGCGGCGGCGATCTGCGCAGCAGCGCGGCGCCGATCGAAACCCATGAATCGCGCATCGCGCTCGACCGGATGGCGAGCGTCATCTCCTATGGCGAGGCCGCCGACGGTATTGTCACCACGGCGCGGCGCTCGCCCGATGCGGCGAGCGGCGACCAGGTGCTCGTCGTGTTCCTTAAAGACGACTACAAACTGGAACGGCGGATCGGCTGGGATGCGCTCGGCATGCGCGGCACCGCCAGCGCCGGCTACAAGCTCACCGCCTCCGGCGCGAGCGAGCAGATCCTGCCGGCGAATTACGATGAGATTCTCGCGCTGACGATGATGCCGGTCGCGCATCTGACCTGGAGCGCTGCCTGGACGGGGATCGCGGCTGCGGCGGTGGACCGCGCGCGCGCCTTCGTGCGCAAGGCCGCGCATCGGGCGGACGCGACCATGCCGCCGGGCGCCGCGCATTTGACGCGTGCCGGCGCTTCGCTGCGCACGCTGCGCAGCCTGATCGCCGGCGCTGTGCGGCGATACGAATTGTCCGCCGGCGATCCGGTCGCGCTGGAATCGGTCGACTTTCAGACCGGCATGAATCTGCTCAAGGTCAACGCCTCGGAGCTCGCGGTGGCGACCGTCATGAGCGCGATGCAAGCCTGCGGGCTGTCGGGCTATCGCAACGACGGCGATTTCAGCATCGGCCGCCATCTGCGCGACGTCCTGTCGTCGCCGATCATGATCAGCAATGATCGCATCATCGCCAATGTCGGCACCGCATCCCTGCTGAGCGGCGCGCCGGCTTCGCTGCGCGAATAACGGATACTGAAGTCAACAATGATGCGCCGGCGATGAACGCCGCAATCAATTCAATCAAAAGCGATGGCGCTGCAAAGCGCCGCAAGAAGCCAATCAGACAGCGAGGCGCGATGATGAACGTGGCATTCAAGAAACCGCAAACCTCCACCCGTTCGCTCGACGCGCTCGCCGAGGCGCTTCTGCTGCCGTCGGGCATCGACGGCGTCTTTGCGCGTACCGCCGTTTTTGAGGACGTCGTCACGAGCCTCGCCGCCTTCATCTCCCGCCAGCGCGAGCCGGGCACCGAGGTGCTGCGCTTTCCGCCGGTCATGAGCCGCCGGCAATTGGAGCGCTCGGGCTATCTCAAAAGCTTCCCGCATTTTCTCGGCTGCGTGTGCTGCCTTCACGGCAGCGAAGCCGAGATCAGAGACACGGTCGAGCGCTTCGAGGCCGGCGAAGAGTGGACCGACGATCTCGCCGCTGCCGATCTCGTGCTGACGCCGGCCGCCTGCTATCCGATTTATCCGCTGGTGGCGAGCCGCGGCGAAGTGCCGGCCGAAGGGCTTCTGTTCGATGTCGCCAGCGACTGCTTCCGGCGCGAGCCCTCGCGCGACCTCGATCGGCTGCAGTCGTTCCGCATGCGCGAATATGTCTGTGTCGGCACGCCGGAACAAATCGCCGACTTTCGCGAGCGCTGGATGGCGCGCGCGCAGGATCTCGCCGGACAATTGGGACTGCCTTATCGCTTCGATCAGGCGAGCGACGCGTTCTTCGGCCGCGGCGGCAAGCTCATGGCGATGAGTCAGATGGAGCAGGCGCTGAAATTCGAGTTGTTGGTTCCGGTGCGCTCGGCGGAGCAGCCGACCGCCTGCATGAGCTTCAACTATCACCGCGACCATTTCGGTACGGCGTGGAACCTGCGCAATGCCGCCGGGCAGACCATGCATACCGGCTGCGTCGCCTTCGGCATGGATCGGCTCGCGTTGGCGCTGTTCGCCACCCACGGATTGGACACGGCGCGCTGGCCCGACGCGCCGCGCAAAGCGCTCGCGCTGTAGCAAGCGCATGACCTGAAGCGATTGCGCGCCAGAGCATGATCCGTAAAAGTGGAATCCGGTTTTCCGAAAAGCATGCCCTCGGGCTTGACCCGGGGGATCATGCTCCACCAAAATGTCAGAGCGCCAATCGATTCAATCTGAAACGATTGCGCTCTAGTGCGGTGGATTTGAAGTTCCTAAGATCGAGCGGCGAACTGAGATAGGAACTTCAAATCCGAAAACCGCACTGGAATCATAAATTCGCTAGTGTCCCTTTGATTCCGAAGTTCGCATAGGAATGTGCCGCAAGCTCTTGCGAACTTCGGAATCGGGACACTAGCTGTCCGTGCTGTCGTCGCTCTGATCTTCCAGGCTCTGCAATTCCCGCTGAAATTCCTGCGGGGTCTTGTCGATGCAGGCGAGCTTGAACACGACCTGGGAGCTTTTGTCGCCGGCGGCATCGGTCAGGGCGGTCATGAAATCTTTCGCTTCCTTGGCCCGTTGCTCGAGTCCCGGCAGGGTCCGTTCGCAGACATTCTGATCTGCGAAGGATTTTACGTCGTGTTCGTAATAAAGAGCGGCGAACCCCGGACCAAGCGCGATAACCACCGGCCAGAACAACATGGCGGCCTCCTCAACATGACGTAGCGCAGTCGATGAGGAGCAACCGGGCGTCGGGGGAAAGGTTCCGGGTTCCCGGCGAATAGGACCCCTCGAGCTCTGCCCGCGGGCCGTCGTTGCTCCCGGCACTAAACGCCCATGACCGCGTGTTCCGTATAGGCGAGGTCGCCGAGGCGCGGGCGCTGCGGGCCTTTGAAATATTTCGGCATGTTGCCGCGGCTGTACCAGCCGAGCAGTCCCGCTATCGGCGCATTGGCGTCGATGATCACGAAGAGCAGGCCGCGGCGCGCCAGCAGGCGGCCGATGGGTCCGGCGAAACGCACCAAGTCGGCGACGTCGCTGCAATAGATCAACTGCGCGCAAGGTATGATGCCGCGCACCCAGCGCGGCCGGAATACGAAAGGATAGGCGCGCTCGGCCGTCGCGCACCACAGGCTCACGCAGCCATGCGCCGCATGCTGCGATAGTATGTCCTGGTCGCGCGGATCGAAGTTTACGTCTGGCTCCCGGCTTGCTTCAAACACCGCGACCTTCGGTCTGCCGAGCAAGCCGCTGAGCATCGGCACGGCGATGAAGATGCCGTCGCAATAGCGTGAAAAGCCCTGCGCTTCGATAATCGGCCGCGTGTGCGGCGCCGGTGAGACGTTGACATAGGTGACGTCCTTGTGGCGCAGCGCTTGCGAGACCAGCAGCGGCGCGTAAGCCCGAAAGGCGGCATCGACATACCAGCTCGACAGATTGCAGCGCGCTGCGTCTTTCCCGCCGGCGGGAACGAGCGAGCAGATAAGCAGTATCGCGCCGACGACGCTGCCGCCGCTTTCCAGCAGGTAACCATATTTCGGCAGGCCGGGCGGCGGCGCGCGCCGCCGCAATTGTGCGAACGCTTCCAGCCAGAAACGGCGATCATGCGTGCGAAATCCGCGTGCCAAGAGCGACGCGACTGCCCCGATATCGGCTTCATCGATTTGACGGCAGCGCAGACCCGGCGCGGAAGAATTCATTAGCGTTTGACCGCGGCAATGCGTGAACTTGATTGTAAGTGTTGCGCGAATATACCGGGCGCCAGTGAACAAACAGTAGGCAGGCGATGTCGATAAAATTAACCATAATCGAACAGATGGAACAGATCGCGCGCGAGCACGGAAAAATTCTGGCGCCGCTTCAAGAAAACCTCGTGCTCGCCGATTGCGGCCTGGACTCGCTCGGCTTTGCCGTTCTGGTCGCGCGTCTGGAAGACAGGCTCGGCATCGATCCGTTCTCGGCCGCGGAGGAGGCGGTCTTTCCGGTGACGCTCGGCGATTTCGTGAAAGTCTACGAGCATGGCCGGCGTTGAGACGCCGTCGCTACGCGAGACGATCGCAAAGGAGAGCGTACCGCGAACCTTTTGGGACCGTGCCGACGCCGTGCGCTTGACCGACCTTGCGCGCGGCACCAGTTTGGGCGGCCGCTTGCCGGAGCTTGCCGGACGCACGGTTCTGCTGGCGACCGAGAGCCAGTTCACCAGCGCGCTCGCTTTGATCGAGCTTGAGGGCGTCGCGCGCCGCATCGTGATCCTGCCGCCCGACGCCGAGCCGGAACATCTTCCCGCCGTGATCGCCATCGCCGGCATCGACGCCGCCGTGATCGACGACGGCACGCCGCCGCAGCAAGCGCTCGATCGTCTCGTGCGCGTGCGCTGCAAGCCGGCGATCGAACCGATGAGCGGAAGTCCGCCGCCTCGCGTTCGCACCGAGTGGGTGCTGATGACATCGGGCACGACCGGGGTGCCGAAGATGGTGGTGCACGATCTTGAACGCCTCACGGCGGCTTTGCGTGCGCCAAGTCCGGCCGACGGCGCCGAGGTGTGGGGCACGTTCTACGATATTCGCCGTTATGGCGGCCTGCAGATTTATCTGCGCGCGGTGTGCGGCGGCGCGTCGCTCGTGCTCTCGAGCGCGGGCGAGCCGGTCGCCGATCATCTCGCGCGACTTGCCGAACATGGCGTCACCCACTTGTCCGGCACGCCGTCGCAATGGCGGCGCGCGCTGATGGCGCCGGCGATCAATGCGATCGCTCCGCGTTACGTGCGGCTCTCGGGCGAGATCGCCGATCAGGCGATCCTCGACGGCTTGCGCACGGCCTTTCCGAACGCAACGGTCGGACACGCCTACGCCTCCACCGAGGCCGGCGTCGCCTTCGACGTCAACGACGGTCTCGCCGGCTTTCCCGCCGGCTATATCGGCACCGTGCGCAACGGCGTCGGCATGAAGATTTTGGATGGCACGTTGCGCATCCGGTCGTGCGGAGCGGCTGCGGGCTATGTCGGCGGCGAACGGCGGCTCGCCGATGCTGCCGGCTTTGTCGATACCGGCGACATGGTCGAACGGCATGGCGACCGTTTCTATTTCGCCGGCCGCAAGGGCGGCGTCATCAATATCGGCGGCCTGAAAGTTCACCCGGAAGAGATCGAGGCCGTGATCAACCGGCATCCTTGCGTGCGCATGTCGCTGGTGCGAGGACGGCAAAGTCCCATCACCGGCTCGGTCGTGGTCGCCGATGTGGTGCTCAAGGGGGAAGGGCAAGCTGCCGCCGACAAATCCGCGCGACAGATCGCGCTGAAAGACGATATCCTCAAGTTCTGCCGCGAAACCTTGCCGCGTCACAAGGTGCCGGCCGCCATCAGCTTCGTGCCGGCGCTCAAGGTCGCCGCCACCGGCAAGCTGGTGCGGCGCCAAGGTTGAATGGGCTGAAACGAGGCTGAAGCTGGGGAGAGCCGCATGCCCGCGAGCAAGACCAAAAGCGCGCAAACTAAAAGCGCGCAAACCAAAAGCGCACAAGCTAAAGGCGCGTATAACAGCACGCGCAGCGTGCTGGTGACCGGCGGCAGCCGCGGTCTCGGCCTCGCGATTGCGCAAAAGCTCGCCGCCGCCGGTTATCAGACCATCGCCGTGGCGCGCAGCAAGAGCAAGGAGGTTACGGCGGCGATGGCGCAGGCCGAACGGAGCGGGCAGGGCGCGCTCCATTTCGTCCCGTTCGATCTCGGCCACATCGACGACATTCCCGAGCTGGTTCGCAACCTGCGCAAGGACTTCGGTCCGCTTTACGGCCTCATCAACAATGCAGCGCTCGGGCTTTCCGGCACGCTGGCCCTGATGCATCACACCAAGATCGACGAGATGGTGCGCTTGAACACCTTGTCGCCCATCGTGCTCACCAAATATGTGGTGCGCGCGATGATGACCGACGGCGCCGGCCGCATCGTCAATATCTCTTCGATCGTCGCCTCGACCGGCGGGAGCGGCGTTGCCGCTTACGCCGCGACCAAGGCCTCGATGCTCGGCTTCACCCGCTCGCTCGCGCGCGAGATCGGCCCGCTCGGCATCACCGTCAACGCCGTGGCCCCCGGCGTGCTGGAAACCGACATGACGCAGGTCCTGACCGACGAGCAGCGCGCCCAGGTCGCGCGCCGAAGCGCGCTCAATCGCCTCGCCGAAGTGGGCGACGTGGCCGATACCGTCGAGTTTCTGCTCAGCGAGAGGGCCCGCAACATCACCGGCACGGTCATCACCGTGGACGCCGGCGCGACGGCTTGAGTCATTTTATTGCCGGCGCGCTTACTGGCGGCGCGCTATTTGCAGATATTTCCCGCAGCCAGGCCCATGAATGCCATCCAATCGCCTCCGTCCTTGTTCTTTGACGGATCACCCCCGGTGGCGGCATCGATAAATTGCAGGATGCGCAGACGGGCCGTTTCGGGAGTCATTTCCGGCAGGCAAATCGACATGCCCTTTTGCTGCATCGATTTTTGTGTCGTCAATCCGTAGAGCAATCCTTGCAGATAGAAATTGCACTTTTCCCGCGAGCTTATGTCGTTTTGCGAGCACATCGCGTAGAAGAACTCGGTGGTAAATGGACCCGTGTAATCTCTTCTATCGTCATCTGCTTTGGACGATGAGTTATTTGTTTGCGGCTTGTCCAGCAGCGTGACCCTGATGAACGGCCCGCTCGATCCGCGATAAATCTCAACGCGGATGAGCGGCGTTCCATTCACGATGCGCGAGATGACGCCGGGATCGGCGCGACCGCGTTCGAGCATCTGCTCGAGCGCTGCTCGGTTTCCTTCGTCCGCAAAGAACGCGTCGCCCTCGTCCTCCGGATCTTTGATGCCGAAGCGATGAAAATTGGCCCGGTCCTGCCTGATGATGGCGGCTGCCGACGTGAGCCGCTGCCCGCTCGAGTTGAAGTGATCTGTCTCGCTTAAGCGTGCCACATAGCTTCCGATCAATTGCTGCGCCTCTGCGAAAGTCGGCGCGCCTATCGCGATGGCGATCGCCAGCGCCAGCACGGATTTCTTGAACATGGTCGTCAGCCCTTTGTGGTCGCCGCTCTCTCTTCAACGGAGCGCAGGCTCGTCCGGCAACAGCTCCGGTCGGTACTCGAAATGCATCGTATCGAAGTGATACCAATAGCCGCCCCAAATGAACCCATGTCTTTCGAAAGTGCGTACAATTTCAATGGGTATTCGGTTTTTCCAAGTCGGCGCGTGGGGGTCCGCCGACCAGCGCCAGTAATCGGCGTATTTGACGTTGAGGTCGATGGCAGCCCCATAAGCATGCATCGACCTGACGCTAGAGCCGGCGACCGCGCGACAATTATAGGTGCCGCTGGTCGGGATTAAAAACTTCATAAAATCGGATGGCAGTTGGTCGAGCTCTCGTGACACCGCGGCAAGGGCCTTGTCGACGCCATTGACGGTCGTGATGGAGACGCGCCCGCCATTGTGTGCCGACAGCCATTCAATCGTTTTGAGCTTCGGAGTGACTTCGCTCCTCCTGCAATCGCCGTACATGGCCGCAAACAGCGGCTCGAATTCTGACTCTGCCGGGATCGAAGTTTCTTGCCGGCTGTTTCGGTGTGCTTCCCGCCGGGTAGGGAACGTAGAACATGTCATCAATGTCTGGATGCTCGATAAGGTCGTCGAAGGATTTATTGGTTCGTGATCGGAAATCGCAAACCGGGCGCCATTTTTTAAAATCACATATTCATTGTCGGCGCTTGCAATCCAATCGGGATACGCATGGACCAGCCGGTCGAGATGGGTCCTGATATCGGGCGGCGGCGCGCCATAGCTGTCGTCAGCCCATGCAGGGCAGATGGCGATCAACAGTGCAAAGCCATAAACAAGGCCATAAACGACGTGACGTCGTGCCGGAAATCGGTTCGGCATGTTGAACCCGGAGTCTCGCCCTTCGATCGTGTCGGCCGACAGGGCGCGCCGCGTTAAGACCAGGCCGTCGACTGCGACCGTGACCATAGGATCGCCGCCGGCATGGCGCAAACGTCGATTCCGCGCAAAGTGGAAATCGTCGCTGGTCAGCGCGGTAAAGTCGTTTATCGTTGCGCAAACCTCCGAGGAGGACGCGCGCCATGGCCGCCGGGCCGGCTTTCAATGTTTCCGAATTGATCGACACGCGCCCGCTGGGCGCGTTGCAAATTCGCATCGTGGCGCTGTGCACGCTGGTTGCATTGCTCGACGGTCTCGATCTGCAATCCATCGGGCTCGCGGCTCCGGGGATCGCGGCCGACCTGCATATTCCGCCGCCCTCGCTCGGCGCCGTGTTCAGTGCCGCCTTGGCCGGGCTCGCTTTGGGCGCTTTCGGCTTCGGCGTGTTGGCCGACCGGGTAGGGCGCAAGGTGGTGCTGATCGGGGCGACCGCCTGCTTCGGGATTTTCACCATCTGCACGGCGCTTGCGCCGAGTTTTAGTGTGCTGCTGGTGTTCCGGTTTCTGGCCGGGCTGGGACTGGGCGGCGCGATGCCGAGCTTCATCAGCCTCACGTCGGAATATTGTCCGCGCCGGCTGCGCGCCGTGATCGTCGCTCTGCTCTGGGCGGGCTTTCCGCTCGGCGGCTTTGTCGGCGGGCTCTTGGCCTCCTGGATCATACCCGCCTATGGCTGGCACTCGGTATTTTGGGTCGGCGGCGTGCTGCCGCTCTTCGTTTGCGTCGCGCTGATCTTCGCTCTGCCGGAATTGGTCGGCTTTCTGGTCGCGAGCGGAGCGCCGCCGGAGCGGATATCGTCTTTGCTGCGGCGGGTGTTTCCTGCCGTGTCCGTTCCGTCCGGCGCTTCTTTCGTCCTGAATGAAGAGCGCGCGCGCGGCGTGCCGCTGGTGCAGCTTTTCGCCGGCGGCCGCGCCGCCGGCACCGTCCTGTTGTGGATCAGCTTCTTCATCGCCTTCATGATGCTCGTGACCAATTCGGCCTGGGCGCCGACCTTGCTCAAGCGGGAAGGGATCGGCATCAAGGAAGCCTCGCTGGCGATGGCCATGTTCAATCTCGGCAGCGTGGTCGCGACCTGCTTTGCCGGCTGGCTGATCGTGCGCGCCGGCGCCGCCATCATCCTGCCGCTGGTGATGCTCGGCAGCGCCGTGTCGATGGCGCTGGTCGGCTATGCGGCGCCTTCGGTCGCCACCGTCATTCTGCTGCAAGGATTGTTCGGCGTATTCATGGGCGGCGGCTCCTCCGGCCTCATCGCGCTCGCCGCGATCTACTATCCGACCGCGATCCGCTCGACCGGCGTCGGCTGGGCCATGGGGATGGGCCGTATCGGCTCTTTTACCGGGCCGCTAGCCGTCGGCTCGCTCGTGGCACTTGGCTTGTCGACCGGTGGCATTTTTGTTGCGATAGGAGTGCCGGCGCTGCTTGCCGCCGCGACCACTGCGGTCGTCGGCCGTGTCAAGGCGGCGTGAACCGCGCGAAGTCTCGAGGAGAAAGACGCTTGGCCTTCACCATCTTGCTCATCCTCGCCGGTCTCATGGGTGCCTGCGGCGTCGTTCTCGCCGCCGCCGCGGCGCACGCGGCGCCGAATGCCGGTCTCGACAGCGCCGCCTACATGCTCTTGTTCCACGCCGCCGCTGTGCTCGGCGGTACAGCACTTGCGCAGCAAGCGCTGTTGTGGCGCCCGCTGGCGCTCGTGGTGCTCATCGCCTGGGTCGCCGGAGCCGCGCTGTTTGCCGGCGATGTCGCCATGCGCGCTTTTGCCGGCCATCGCCTGTTCGCCTATGCCGCGCCCGCGGGCGGCACGATCCTGATCGCGGCGTGGCTTGTGCTTGCCCTAGCCGCGCTCGCCGGCCTGCTCCAGCGCGGCTAAAGCCGCGCCTCCAAACAGGCGCGAAAATTGCACTGGCCTTCCGTGCTCGGCGGCGCCGGCTTCATCATGTTCGGCATGGTGGCGGCGACCGCCATCAAGATTCTGGCGACGGTGGATTACGCCAAGCAGCGCAACAGCGTTCTGGTCGTCGCCATCTCCATCGGTTTCGGCCTGATCCCGATTGTGTCGCCGACCTTCTTCCATGTCTTCCCGGATCAGCTGAAGCCGATTTTCGGCGACGGCATCATCCTGACCTCGATCGCCGCCGTGGCGCTGAATGCCTTCTTCAACCGCACCAGCCGCGAACAGGCCGAGGCCGAGACATTCCTCGCGGCGCAGGCGGCCGAGCATATCTGACCTGCGTTCGCGGCATCCCGCGCGGCGGATATTCAGCGCCGCGGCCGCGCCGTCCGCCGCAACTGCCGCGCGCTATTGTCACGCTCCAGAGCGCGACCTATCCTCGTTCAACAACAAACGGGGAGAGGCATAATGGCGTGGCGCGTACGGCGGGTCGTTACCGGGCACAATGCGGAGGGGCGATCCATTTTTCTCACGGATGGTCTTGCGCCCAACGTCAAAGAGATGGAGTCGATGCCGGGCGTCGCGCTCACCGACCTGTGGGAGACCACCACGTCGCCGGCCAGCAACGAAGGCAATGCGGACGCCGTTACCCGGCCGGTGAAGCTCGAGCCGCCCAAGGAGGGCACACTCCTTCGCATCGTGGAATTCCCGCCGGATTCGCAATGGCGCGGGCGCGCCGACGCCGGCCGCGCCTTCGACTCGATCGGCGCCGGCCATGCGCCCGACCGTTCGAGCGGCGATCCGATGCGGCACAAGACCAACACGGTCGATTACATCATCGTGCTCAAGGGCGAAATCTACGCGCTCATGGACGAGGGCGAGACGCTGTTGAAGGCCGGCGACATTCTCGTCCAGCGTGGCACCAATCACTCGTGGAGCGTGCGCGGCAACGAGCCCTGCGTCGTCGCGGCTGTGCTGGTCAGCGCCAAACCGGTTTGATGAGGCGGCCGCCGCGCGCGCTTGCCGCGCTCGCCGCGTGGTCGGTGATCGCTGCCTCGGTGGCGCCACCGGCCGCCGAGGCGGCGTCGCCGGGCGTGGCGCGTCCGGACGCGAAGACAGCGCACCTCGTCGGATGCAAGTGTCGGTGAGGAGAAGTTTTAGCCGGTCCAGGACAGCGCCGTCGTGGTCTTCGCGCGGTATGACATGCGTCACAGCTCCCGGCATTGCGGCGTGCTAACAACGAGCATGATCAGGTGCGCGCGACCTGCTTTGGCGGGTCCGATGGTCTTCAACATCGACCATCAACAAAGCCAAACTCGCGCAGTCTGACGCGCAGCATGATCTGAAAATCGGCAACCACTGGGTGATGTCGGCTGTGTCACTCTCTGGCTGGCCGCGGGTGCTCGGCCCGACAACCATGCACGTGTGGTGATCGCTATGGATCCGATCAAGTCCGACCCGCTCGTTACGCTGGTGTGCGCCCTCGTCGTCGCATTCTATGCAGCTAAGCGCTACAACACACCTGACACGAACCGTCTTTCCACGACGCGGTCGCTATTCTTGTTGACCGGCGCAGGATACGTCACAGCCTCGCTCGCGCTCTTTCTTATTTTATGCGAGATCGTCCTGAGACCCGGCATATTGGAGTTTATCGGCGTCTCCGACGTGCAGAAACTTGTCGCGCAATATACCGCCACTCCGCCGGTGCTTGCGGCGGTGATTTTGACCACATTGCTCCCCAACACGGCCGTCATCAGCGCCGGGGACGCATGGCTGCTCAAGCGTTTCCAAGTGTGGGGTAGCATCCCGCAGGGCGTGCGGAACTTGGCGGACACGCTGACGCAAAACACGCTCCCCGTCACGGACGCGGTGCTGTCGAACCTGCAAGATTATATGTTGAGCGATGGCGACATTCCGAACGAGCTCACCACCCGTATCAGCGCCGATTCATCAGGAACGTCGCGCGGAAATCTGACACGGGTTCTCCGCCTCTACCAGGAACTGGAGAAGCTCGAGGGTTCGCCTGATTACGCGAAAGCCTTCCGTGTGCGGCAGGATGCCTGGCAGGCGATTCGCGCGGACTTCCGAGTCTTTACCGCTCAGTCACAGGCCTTTTTTGTACTGTTCGATCAACTGACACCCGTGGAGGGGTCAGCTGGCACGAATGCCCTGAAGCAGGCCAGGGACCGCTACAACGACATCTGCCGAAAGCTGCATGCGCACTTGGCGCAGTTCCTCGCGCAGTTGCTGCTCATGGTCGAGGGATCCGATGTGATGATCAAAAATCGGCTGCAATCGATCGGCTTCTGCATCGTGGAACCCCCTTGTATCCCCCTGCCCATCGGGCCCTTCGTGTTCATGGGCGTCGTCATGATCGTCGCCATCCTCGGTGTTGTGGCGGTGGTGCCGACGCCGAAGGGGGCCTTGCCGCTTGCGATCACCGCCATACTGATCGGGACGACGAAGACGATTGGGGTTCTCGCCGCAGTCCTGCCGAAGCTTCGCTGGAGCGCGTTCCGGCCAGACAGTCAAGGCAATTTGCCCTACTTGGCGTGGCTCACGTCCGCCGGCCTCGCTGCAATCGTGTCGTTTTTCATTGAGCGTGCGGTGTTGTCCGTCGCACACCAGGAGGATATTTCAGCAGCGTTCGACTTCGACCAGTATCCGCTGACGCCGATGGCGCCGACGACATTTGCGATCAGCCTCGCGATCGCCATCATCTGCGACGTCGATCTCCGTATGAGGCGCGGTTGGACTCTCCGCCTGACGGAGGGAATGCTTTGCGGCGCCGCGACGTTGTTTGCCCTCTTCATTTGCACGCATCTGCTCGACATACGCTCCGCGACGGCAGCCCAGACGCCGGTCTGGTTCCCCTATATTTTCTCGTTCTCGCTTGGGTTCGTCGGCGGTCTGGTCGCGCCTCATCTGTATCGAGGGTATCGCGGCGAGGAACCGCAGACCCTGACAGCGCCCGGGATGGCTGTGGCGCCTGCGCTTTAGGACGCGCGCGCCAACCTCCGCCGGCCGGTCCGCAAACCGCATGCCGGCTCTGCAGCTTGACGCTGCTAGCTCTTCTTCGGGTGCGGCGTGCCGATGTATGGGAACTCCTTGAGAATGTCGGTGTGCGGCTTGAGCCCGTCGGGCGGGATGTCGCCCTTGGAAAGGAAGGCGAGGCGGTGATCGATGACGTCATCGGTGAAAACACGGCCGTTGGGATACTTCGCCGGCTTCGAAGGATTAAAGTTCAGCATGTCGGGGAGAATACGGTCGGCGTCGATCGCGGCGATCGCTTCCTCGCGGGTATAGTTGCCGGTATGTCCCATCAGGTGGACGAACTGATCCATCCAGCGCTTGCGATCGTTGACCGGTTCGCTGGCGTTGTATTCCAGTTTTGTCTCGTCGGTATTGAAAAAGCTGCTGACGCTCGGGTGGCCGGCGCGATCGGCGTGAACAAGCTTGCCGTTTTCGCGCACGCTGCATCGCCCCCAGATGCGAATCTCGGGATTGGCGCCAAGCTCGCTCGTCGGCAGCTCGATCACCGTCGAGAACACATTGGCTTCCGTATTTGAATCTACGCCGGTCCACGGCGACTTGCCCCCGAGGTGTGGCGCGGTGAAATTTCTGCCGCCCGAGGTATCGAACAGGTTCTTGATTCCGTCGAAGTCAAAAAAGAAGGCGTCGCTGCGAGCGCCGGCGAAGAAGGTATAGGCGCCGGATTTGACGATGTTGGGCTTGGCGCTGAACGAGACGTCGGCGTCGGCGATGATTTTCGTTCCGACAGCTTCGACGGAGCGAGCCTCCGCGCCTTTTGCGACAAAGACGTTTACGGTCTGTTTGCCGTTTTGCGGCGCCGAGAACACGTAGCTGATCGCGATGTCGGTGAGGCAATCCCCGTCGTTGTCGATGTTGAGACGGTAGATGGCGTCGGGGTGCAGTGCGTCGGCATTCGGATTTGCGTTGAGGATGATGACGGTCCTTGCCGGGTCCGCGGGTGACTGGAAGGCATAGAGGTCGCAGAGGTCGAGTCTTTGGTCCCCAAGGGGCGGACCGAGATTGAGCCCGGTAAAATGGTTCGACATGTTCTCTCACCTTTAAGATGGACAGGTTGATCGCAATGTTCGCCGGCGGTGATGATAACAGATGGGCAGTTCGGTGCCGCTCAACTTTCTTTGACCGTCACCGAACTTTCACATTGGTTCGGACGCGAGGAACGCCTGCAGGCGGAACCGAGGAAACGTTCCAGGCGGATCCCGCTTAGCACAACGCGCGAAGAGAAGGTGAGGTCCTCATCGCCAACACCAAGAATACGTTTCCGCAGCCGGCAGTATTCTCCGCGTTGCAATGACTGAATGGCCGCGCGTGCCGGTTCACTTGGCTTAAAATCGCACGCTGCCGGCCTTGATGCGTTCGTAGAGCGCTTGATCGAGCGGCACGAAGGCGTCGCTTGCCGGATCGTCGAAATAGATCGCGTCGCTGGTCGCGGCCGGATCGAAGCCGTCGCGTTGCAGATCGCCCTTGGTGTGCTTGAACGTCGCGGTGACCGCTAGCTGCTTGGCGACGCGCAGGAATTTCGGCCGCGCATAGGGCGGCAGCCGCCGCGTCAGATGGGCGCGAAGCTCGGCAAGATCCAATCTGCCGTCCGGCACGATCGCGGCCATGCCGGCGGCGCCCTCGGTGCCCGGCACGCGCACGCCATAAACATTGGCCTCCGTGATGCCGGAGAACGCCATGATCGCCGCGGCGACTTCCGACGCCGCGACATTCTCGCCCTTCCAGCGGAAGGTGTCGCCGACCCGGTCGACGAAACGGAAAAAGCCGCTCTGATCCATGCGCATGAGATCGCCGGTGCGAAACCAGCGGTCCCCGTGCGCGAACACGTTGTGCAGGATTTTCTGTTCGGTTTCCTTGCGGTCGGTATAGCCTTCAAAGCCTTCGCCAGCTTGCGCAGCATCGGCGGCGATCCGCCCGATCGCTTCGCCGGTCTCGTTCGCGCCGCAGCGGATGCAGAAGCCGTGCATGTCGCGCGCCGGACGGCCGGTCGCCGGGTCGAATTGCACGAGCGCCAAGGGAAAGCGCGAGGCCAGAAACGGCGGAACGCGGCCGATGGCGCCGACCTTGCCTTCGACATTGTAGAGCGACACGTTGCCTTCGGTTGACGCATAGAATTCCAGAATGCGCGGAATGGCGAAGCGCTCCTGGAATTTTTTCCAGATGTCGGCCTGCAGCCCGTTGCCGCAGCAAAGCCGCAGCCGATGCGCGCGTTCGTTCGCATGCTCGGGGGCGTTGACCAGATAACGGCACAATTCGCCGATATATTGAAACAGCGTGCAGTTGCCGGCGAATACGTCATCCCAGAAGTGCCGGACGGAAAATCTGTCGCGGATCAGCACCGAGCCGCCGCGCACCAGCACGGCGCCGGTTGCGACCACGCCGCCGACGCTGTGATACATCGGCAGGCAATCATACATGCGGTCGTTGGGCCCGGTATTCATCAGCCCGGCAAACCAAAAGCTCCATTGCAACAGCCGCCGGTGACTGACATTCGCCGCCTTCGGCAGCCCGGTCGTGCCGGAGGTGTAGATCAGCAGCGCAGGATCGGCGATCGTCACCGGGCGGCGTTCCGCGGGGTCCAGCGGCTCCGCCGGGCAGCGCTCGGCGGCGCGATCGATGCGCTCAAACCCGCTGTCGTCTTCGCCATGGACCCAGACCTTCGGTCGGCTCATGAGCTGCGCGGCCGCGTTGCGAAATTGCGCGGTACATTCGGCGGCGATGATGACGTGCTTTGGCGTGACGATGTCGATGCAATGGGCGAGCGAGTGCCCGCGCAGCTCGGTGTTGATCAGCGAAACGACAGTGCCGACACCGGTAAGCCCAAGCCAGATCGCCAGATACTCCGGCCGGTTCGGCATCATCAGACAGACGATCTCGCCTTTGGCGAGGCCCTGATCGAGCGCCCAGCGCGCATAGCGGTTGGCGCGTTTGGCCAGCGCGCGATAGGTCAAGCTCTCGCTGCCGGCGGCAGCGACAAGTGCCGGTGCGTCGCCTTGCGCTTCCGCGAGTTCCGCGATGATGTGGTGGAGCAGGCGTTGCGGATGGGCGGCAATCGGTGCGGTGCCTTCGAGCGCACGCACCCAGTCGCGCAGCGCGCTGTCATTTGCCCGCACGGCTCGTCCTTCTCCGTCGCGTTCCGCCTCGATCAGCGTCATCGGGCCATCGTTGCAGAACGAAGTGAATCATTCGCTTCGGCGCGCGCTTTCGCCCAACAAGCCGGCTTTTTGGTCAGCGCGCGCGAGCGCGGCCGGGAACCGGCGCCATTAAGGTTATTTTCTGGTTGTGCGCGCGGGTCACTTTGTCAGCTTTTCTCGCCACGGAAAAGCAACGACATCCGCCTAGCATCCTGGGCAAGGACAAGATCGCGTGACGGGCAAAATGAAAAGCGACACGGTCGCGGTGCACGGCGGTTACGAGACCGAGCCGACGACGCGCGCCGTTGCGGTGCCGATCTATCAGACTGTGGCTTATGAATTCGAGAGCGCCGACCATGGCGCCGCCTTGTTCAATCTCGAAGTCGAGGGTCATCGCTATAGCCGCATCAGCAACCCGACCACGGCCGTGCTCGAACGGCGCATCGCCGAACTCGAGGGCGGGGTCGAAGCCTTGTGCGTGAGCAGCGGCCAGGCGGCGCTCAATTACGCGATGCTCAATCTCGCCGACATGGGCGGCAATATCGTGTCGGTGCCGCAGCTCTATGGCACGACGCACACGCTGTTCGCGCATGTCCTGCCGAGCCAGGGCATCGCCGTTCGCTTCGCCGAGTCGGACGCTCCCGCTGCGATCGAAAAGCTGATCGATGAAAACACCCGCGGCATTTTCTGCGAGAGCATCGGCAATCCGGCCGGCAACATCTGCGACATCGAGGCGCTGGCCAATGTCGCTGAACGGCGCGGCGTTCCGCTTGTCGTCGACAACACCGTGGCGACGCCGATCCTGCTGCGGCCGATCGACTACGGTGCCGACATCGTCATTCATTCGCTGACCAAATTTCTCGGCGGCCACGGCACCACGCTCGGCGGCGCCATCGTCGATTCCGGCCGCTTTCCCTGGCGGGCGCATGCCCGGCGTTTTCCGAAATTCAACGAGCCGGACCCGTCCTATCACGGCCTGATCTATACCGAGCGTTTCGGCAAGGCGGCCTATATCGCGCGCTGCCGCAGCGTCTTTCAGCGCACCACCGGCGCGGTCCTGGCGCCGCTGTCGGCTTTTTTGCTGCTGCAGGGAATCGAAACCGTGGCGCTGCGCGTCGAGCGCCACGTGGAGAATGCGCGCCGCGTCGCCGAATTCCTGCGCGCCGATCCGCGCGTCGCCTGGATCAATTATGCCGGCTTTGCCGACAATCCCTATCACGCGCTGGCGCAGAAATATCTGGGCGGCCGCGCCTGCTCGCTGCTCACCTTCGGCATCGTCGGCGGGCTCGACGCCGGCAAGGCATTCTACGACGCGCTCAAGCTGTTCAAGCGGCTGGTCAATATGGGCGACGCGAAATCGCTCGCCTGTCATCCGGCCTCGACCACGCACCGGCAGATGTCGCCGCACGAGCAGGAAAAGGCCGGCGTGCGCCCGGAGATGATCCGGCTGTCCGTCGGCATCGAGCATATCGACGACATCGTGGCCGATCTCGACCAGGCGCTCGGCGCGGCGCAATCGCGACGCCCGCTGATCGCCGCCGAATAGATCGGGAACGCTGCGCGATGCCGCTTCTTCTCGACACCTCGCCAACCGGTCAGGCCGTGGATTTGCGCGGCCGCAATTGCCTCACGGTCGGTCTTGTCAACAACATGCCGGACGCGGCTTGCGAGGCGACCGAGCGGCAGTTCATCGAGCTGCTGCGCGCCGCCTCGAGCGACGTGATCGTGCTGCTCAAGCTGTTCTCGATCGGCGATATTCCCCGCGCCGACGCGACGCGGACCGAGCTCGCCAACCGCCACCGCGATCTCGCCGAGCTGTGGGCCGCGCCGCTCGATGGACTGATCGTGACCGGCGCCGAGCCGGTTGCGGCCGATCTGAAAGACGAGCCATATTGGGCGGCGTTGCGCGAGATCGTCGATTGGGCGCGCAACAACACCGCGTCGGCGGTCTGGTCGTGTCTCGCCGCGCATGCCGCCGTACTGCACGCCGACGGCATCGTGCGCAGCCCGCTCGCAAGCAAGCTCTCCGGCGTATTCGACTGCGACGCGATCGACGATCATCCTTTGCTCGCCGCCATGGCGCCGCGATTGCGCGTGCCGCATTCGCGGCTCAACGATCTGCCGGAGGCAGGCTTGCGTTCATCCGGCTATCGCGTGCTGACCCGTTCGGCCGCGGCCGGCGTCGACGCCTTCGTGAAGGAGCATGACGGCTCCTCGCTGTTCGTCTTCTTTCAGGGCCATCCGGAATACGACAGCGATTCGCTCTTGCGCGAATATCGCCGCGACTTTGGCCGTTTCCTGCGCGGCGAGCGCAGCACCTGTCCGCAGGCGCCGCAGAATTATTTCAACAGCGCCGCGACGTTTCTTGCGGACGATTTTCGCATGCGCGCGGCGGGGGAGGGGCGGGGCGATCTCATCGGCGACTTCCCGACGGAGCCGCTTGCCGCCGGGATTGAGAACACCTGGCGTGATGCGGCCATCGGCGTCTATCGGAACTGGATCAAATATCTGAAGGACCGCAAGAGGAACCGCATCTCTTCGGCCGCGCTCGATCGCGCCCGCCGCGTGTCGGCCTGAAATTCGTAAGATCCAAGGAGCCAGGTCATGTCCGTGCCAGCTGTCGCCTTCGCTGCTCCGGCCGAAATTGAGCTTGCGCCCAACCCGATCAATCCTGATTGGATCGTCGAGGGACATCCGCAGGCGCGCGCCAAGCGGCTCGCGGAAAGCGCCGACGGCACCTCCTCGGTCATGGCCTGGTCCTGCACGCCCGGCCGCTTCGCGTGGCATTACGCGGTCGATGAAACCGTGCACATCATTTCCGGCGAGGTTCTGGTCACCGACGAACACGGCAAGGTCCATCGTCTGGGACCGGGCGACATGGCCTTTTTCCCGGCCGGCAGCCACAGCGTGTGGCAGGTGACCAAAACCGTGCGCAAGCTCGCCGTCTGCCGCCATAGCATGCCGCGGCCGGTCGGTTTTGCGTTGCGGGCCTGGAACAAGCTCTACCACCGCCTGACCGGCTTCCCCACCGGCAGCGGACTGGGCGAAGGCCCAATGCCGAGCGCCGGCGGCCCGGAAGTCGCCACGGCTTAGGCTATTCGTGTGTGCGGCAATCATTGACATTCCGCCGCCGCGTCCTTAAGCAACCGGCAAAAGGCGGGAACTCCGATGAAAGTCCGTAACTCATTGAAATCGTTGCGCGGCCGTCACCGCGACAATCGTATCGTGCGCCGCAAAGGCCGCGTCTATGTCATCAACAAGACGCAGCGGCGGTTCAAGGCCCGTCAGGGCTAGAGCATGATCCGGAAAAAGCCTGCCCCGGACTTGATCCGGGGTGGAAGCCGGTTTTCCGAAAAGATCATGCTCCACCAAAAACTTAGAGCGCCAATCGATTCGATCTGAAGCGATTGCGCTCTAGCTACGCGCCCGCGCCTGGCGGGAACTTCCAAAACCGGCCCTGCGTTGCCGCTGCAAAGCTGCTGCCGCAAATTCGCGCGGCTGCGCTTATTTTCAGCCTTGCCGCCGCAGGGGCGGTCATTAGACTTTGATCATGGTTTCGCGATTCATCTTGGGCGTGGTGCTGGGCGCGGTTCTCTGCGCGCCGGTTCTCGCCGCCGAGCCGGGTCCTGCCCAAAAGCCGCCGGGCGCCCCGGGACTTTCTCCCAAGCCCGATTGGGTGACGCCGCCGAACGAGGCGCCGCGGTCCGGGCGGGAGCGGACCTATAATCTCGATACCTTGTTCGAGGGGCTCAAGATCGCGCCCGACACCGACAGCGCGCGGGCGATCGAGCAGCGCATCTGGTCGCTGTGGATGGCCTCCGGCAGCAACACCTGCAATCTATTGATGGCGCGGGTCAAGGCCGCGACCGAGGACAAGGATTTCGACCTCGCCATCAAGCTTCTCGATGCGGTGATCGAGCTCAAGCCCAATTACACCGAAGCATGGAATCGGCGCGCCACGGTCTATTTTCTGCAAAAGGACTACGGCCATGCGCTCGCCGACATTCACGAAGTGCTGTCGCGCGAGCCGCGCCATTTCGGCGCGCTGTCGGGCCTTGGTCTCATTCTGCAGGAGATCGGCGACGAGAAGCATGCGCTCGAAGCCTACCGCCGGGCGCTCGCCATCGATCCTCATCTCGAGAACATCGATGACGTGGTGAAGACGCTGCGCGAAAAAGTCGAAGGCCGCGACATCTGATTTTCTGTCTCTCCTTTAGGACTTGTCTCGTCATTGCGAGGAGCGTAAGCGACGAAGCAATCCAGATACCGCCACGTGCGGCTGGATTGCTTCGCTGCGCTCGCAATGACGCTTGTTAAACGGACAATGCAATGACCGACATCGCCGCCGACAAAGTCACGATCCGCGAACTCGTCGAAAACTGGGCCGTCTATCGCGACGCGCGGCTGTGGGACCGCTTTCGCACCGTCTGGCATGCCGAAGGCCGCATGATGGCGACCTGGTTTCAGGGTGGCTTCGAGGAATTCATCAAGGTCAACGACGCGGGCTGGGCGCACGGCGTGCGCATCCTGCATTTCCTTGGCGGTTCTGCGATCGATGTATCCGGCCATCGCGGCATCGCGCAAACCAAGATGACGATTTCGCAGCGCGCTCCGGTCGAGGGCGTGATCTGTGACGTGCTCTGCACCGGCCGCTTCTATGACTTCTTCGAGAAGCGCGACGGCCGCTGGGGCTTGGTGCTGCGGCAGCCGATCTACGAGAAAGACCGGCTCGATCCGGTCGATCCGTCGGCCAAGCTTTCGCTCGATCAGGATCTGCTGAAAAGCTATCCCGAAGGCTATCGTCACCTCGCCTATCTGCAGCACAAGATCGGCTACAAGGTGAAGACCGATATGCCCGGCATCGAGGGACCGGAGCTTGATGCGCTGTACGCGCGTGGCGCGCGCTGGCTTTCCGGCGCCGCTTGATCTTATCCTCCCCCGCGTGCGGGGGAGGTGGCGCGCGAAAGCGCGCCGGTAGGGGCAAGTGTCCGCCCCCTCGAAGCAAGCCAGCCCCCTCCACCATGCTTCGCATGGCCCCCTCCCCCGTTGCGCGGGGGAGGATATAAGGAGCGCCATGACCACGCTCGCCATCATCGTCGCGATCTTTTTTGCCGGCTCCGTCGTCACCTTCATCGGTACGCGCCTGATCGAGCGCGCGCATCGGCCGCGCGGCCGCTTCGTCGATGTCGGCGGCTTCCCGCAGCATGTCATCGACATGGGCGAACGCGATGCGCAGACAACGCCGATCGTGGTGCTGCACGGCGCCGGCGCCAATCTCGAGGACATGCATCTCGCGCTCGCCGAACATTTCGGCGCGCGCCGTCGCGTCATCTTTGTCGACCGGCCCGGCCTCGGCTTTAGCGCGCGCCGCACCGAGGACGGCGCCTCCCCGGCTTACCAGGCCGCCGTGCTGCGCGACGTACTCGACCGGCTCGCGGTCGAGCACGCCATTCTCGTTGGTCATTCCTGGGGCGGCGCGCTGGCGCTTGCCTTCGCCCTCGATTTTCCCGAGCGCACCGCGGGCCTCGTGCTGGTCGCACCGGCGACGCATCCGGGCGTGTGGCGCGTGAGCTGGCTCAATGCGTTGCTCGCCGGACCGGTCGGCTGGCTGTTCGCCCGCACCTTGGCGTTTCCGTTCGGCGCGATCCTGATGTGGCCCGGTTCGCGCACGGCTTTCCTGCCGCAGATCATTCCCGAGCGCTACGTTCGGCGCAGCGCCGCGATGCTGGTGCTGCGCCCGCCGACCTTGATGGCCAACTGGGCCGATGTCGGTTGCCTCGATGCATTTCTCGAGCGGCAAGCGCCGCGCTATGCCACGCTGATCGCGCCGACGATCGTGTTCGCCGGCGATCGCGATCCGTTCGCGCCGGCTGCGCGTCATGGTGAAAAACTCGCCGCCGCCGCGCCGAACGTGAAGCTCATCGTACTGCCGGGCTTCGGCCACATGCTGCACCACGCGGCGGCCGACCGCGTCGTCGCCGCGGTGGAGGAGATTGCGGCGGCGGTTTCCGCTTGAGGCTCGTCTGTTGCGAGGGCCGGGTCCGATCAGCCAGTCGAAGACATCGTCGCCGGCGGAAAGAATGAATGGCGGGTCGGGAATCTCATCCACGGCGACCGAGCACGTTCACTCTTCGGCTTTACGCCTCCGCGGCGGCCGGCGATCCCACGAACGCGATCCGTATCATGTTGGTCGCGCCGGGCGTGCCGAGCGGCACGCCGGCGACGATGATGACGCGCTGGCCGGCTTTCGCGAAGCCTTCGCGAAACGCGATCTGGCAGGCGCGCTCGACCATGTCGTCCTGATCGCGCGCGTCCTCGGCGACCACGCAATGTACGCCCCAGACCAGCGACAATTTCCGCCCGGTCGAGACCATCGGCGAAATGGCGACTATCGGCGGCTTCGGCCGCTCGCGCGAGACCCGCATGCCGGTCGCGCCCGAGCTCGTCCAGCAAACAATCGCCGCCAGATCGAGCGTCTCGGCTACCTGCCGCGCCGCCGCGGCAATGGCGTCCGCGCCGGTCGCTTCCGGCTCGGTGTGCAGCAGGTGCAGCGACGACAGATAGATCGGCTCGTTCTCCACTTCCTCGGCGATGCGGTTCATGGTCGCCACCGCCTCGATCGGATATTGCCCGGCCGCCGATTCCGCCGACAGCATTATCGCGTCGGCGCCATCGAAAATGGCGGTGGCCACGTCGGAGACTTCGGCGCGTGTCGGCACCGGGCTTGTGATCATCGATTCCAGCATCTGCGTTGCGACGATCACCGGCTTGCCGGCGCGCCGGCAGGCGCGCGTCATCTCCTTCTGCACGCCCGGCACTTTCTCGAGCGGCATCTCGACGCCGAGATCGCCGCGCGCCACCATCAGCGCGTCGGCAAGATCGAGGATGTCGTCGAGCCGCGACACCGCCTGCGGCTTCTCGATCTTGGCCATCACCGCGGCGCGCCCGCGCGTGATCTTCTTCGCCTCGGCCACGTCTTCCGGCCGCTGAATGAAGGACAGCGCCACCCAATCGATGCCGGCGTCGAGCGCCGCTTCCAGATCGGCGAGATCCTTCGGCGCCAGCGCCGCGACCGGGATCATCGTGTCGGGAAGGCTCACGCCCTTGCGGCTCGAAATCTTGCCGCCCACCTCGACGCGCGCCACGATGCGCTCCGGCTCTGTCTGCGTTGCGACCAGCCGCAGCTTGCCGTCGTCGATCAGGAGCCTGTCGCCGGACTTGATCGCAGAGAAGATTTCCCGATGCGGCAGGTTGATGCGGATGGCATCGCCCGGCGCCGGATCGGTATCGAGGATCAGATCCTGGCCGGCATCGATCTCCGCCCAATCGTTCTTGAAATTGCCGAGCCGCAATTTCGGCCCCTGCAGGTCGACCAGAATCCCGATCGGCCGGTCGCAATCGGCTTCCACCATGCGGATGGTTTCGACCAGCTCGCGCATCTTGTCGTGGCTCGTGTGACTCATGTTGATGCGAAAGACGTCGGCGCCGGCCTGGAACAGGCGCTCGATCACGGTGCGGCTCGAAGAGGCAGGCCCCAGCGTCGCCACCACTTTGGTGCGCCGCTGCCGCCTCATCGGCTTTGATTTCCGGGCAGGCTCGGTGCGGCGGGCGCCGGCCGCGCGCCGGCCGCCGGTAGCGGCATTCCCGGCGGGGCGGCCGGTGCGGGCGCCAGCGGATTTCCGGTCTGCAGCGGCCGTTGCGGCGCCTGTTCGCTCGACTCGGTCAGCTGCACCGTCCAGGCGCGCTGCTCGCCGGTGTCGACCTCGAAAAAGCCGGTCCGGTCAAAACCGCGCGCCAGGCAATCGGCGATGCCGCGAATGGTGAATTCCTTGTCGCGGGTGCACATAAAGGCTTGCCCCATCCATTCCCCGCCGTGGTCGTAATCGATAGCGTAGACATAATAATATCGTGCGACGAGGTTGCCCTTGAGGATGGTTTCGCAGGTGCGCGAGGGCAAATTCCACCAGCCTTCCGTGGTCCAGCCGTCGGCGTCCTTGTAGCCGATGGCGACGCCGACGCGGCTTCCGGTATTGTTGCAGAGCCGGAAATCGGCGGCCGCCGGGGCGGCTGATCCGAGCAGCAGGAACACGCCGAGCGCGAGCGCAGCGAGCCCGCTCACGCCCGCCCGCGCAAGCGGCAATTCGAAGCGTCTTGGATAAACCCCGTCCCGCATATCCGGCTTAGATTCCGGTCAATTCTTACTGCCTGTCAACGACGATGGCGCGGAAGTCCGTCACGTTCGTAAAGGTCGGACCAGGCCGGAAAAGATCGCCGATGCCATTGAAAAACCCCGTGGAATTGTTGTCGGCGAGAAACGCGGCGGGATCGAGGCCGGCCGCCCGCGCCCGTTTGAGCGTGGTCGGGTCGACAAAGGCGCCCGCCGGATCGTCCGGGCGCCCGCCGCCGCCGTCGGTGCCGTCCGTATCGGCGGCAAGCGCGGCGATTCCCGGGGCCCCGCCGAGATGGATGGCGAGCGCCAGCGCATATTCCTGGTTGGGGCCGCCTTGGCCCTTGCCGCGCAAGCTCACCGTCAGTTCGCCGCCCGAAAGGACGGCGGCGCGCCGTCCCTCGGCGGAGAGCGACAGCGCAAGCCGCGCGTGTTCGGCGGCGACCTCGCGCGCCTCGCCCTGCAGGCGGCCGCCGAGCATGACGCATTCATAACCGGCCGCTTGGGCCTGTTCGGCCGCGGCCGCCAGCGCATCCGCCGGCCGCGCCACGATCCGATACTCCGATCGGGCGAAGGCCTCGTCGCCCGGCTTCGGCGTCTCGTTTAGGGGATCAACGAGCGCGCGGCGCACCGCTTCGGGCAGTGCCAGCCCATAACGCGCGACGATCGCGCGTGCGTCGGCAAGCGTGGTCGGATCGGGAATGGTCGGGCCGGAGCCGATCACCGCCGGATCGTCGCCCGGCACGTCGGAAATCGCGAGCGTGACCACCTTGGCCGGGTAAGCGCGTTTGGCGAGCCGCCCGCCCTTGATGCGGGAGAGATGCTTGCGCACCGTGTTCATCTCGCCGATGGCGGCGCCGCTCTTGAGCAGCGCGCGCGTCGTCGCCTGCTTCTCCTCGAGCGTCAGTCCCGGCGCCGGCGCGATCCAGTTGGCCGAGGCGCCGCCGGATAGAAGCACGAGCACCAGATCCTCGCCGTCCACCTCATCCGCAAGCTTGAGCGCGCGCTTGGTCGCCGAGATGCCGGCCTGGTCCGGCACCGGATGGCCGGCCTCGATCACGGGGATCCGGGTGGTCGGCCGGCCATAGCCGTGGCGGGTGACCGCAAGGCCGGCCAGCCGCGTCACCGGCAGCTCGGCGTAATGGCGCTCGGCGACCTCCGTCATCGAGCCCGCCGCCTTGCCGGCAGCAAGAATCACCAGCCGCCCGCGCGCCGGCGGCTCCGGCAGGTTGGGCGCCAGGCAATGGTCCGGATGGGCGGCGGCGACCGCGCTCCAAAACAGCGATTCGAGAAATTCGTGCGTTGGCGCGGCCAGCCGATCAAAGTTCGTGTTCATGCCATCCCGCCGCCCCAAGTTTGGGAACGCCTTCAGTCTGGAAAGCCTCGAGTCTCGAAAGCCTCAAGTCTCGAAAGCCTCAAGTCTCGAAAGCCTCAAGTCTGGAAAGCCGTCCGCTGCGTCTCTATCTTTGTGTCTATAACTACTGGAGCATGATCGGGTCGCAAAGCGGGGCGCCGCTTTTGCGCCGCGCGTTCCAGCAATCCTCGGAGGGACGATATGGCTACCGACGAGCAAACCCGCCTGGAACTCGAAGCCGCGGTCTATCGCCGGCTGGTCGATCACCTGCGCGCGCGCACCGACGTGCAGAATATCGATTTGATGAATCTCGCCGGCTTCTGCCGCAATTGCCTCTCCAACTGGATGAAGGACGCGGCCGACGAGAAAGGCGTGCCGATGAGCAAGGAGCAGAGCCGTGAGATCGTCTACGGCATGCCCTACGATGAATGGCGCGCGAAACACCAAAAGGATGCGTCGCCCGCGCAGAAAGCCACGTTCGAAAAAGCAAGCCCAAAGCATTGACGCCGTGCGTCGGGCGACAGATCGCTGTGCAGTGCTGTGGATGAACGCACGCGCGCCTTGACCGCAACGCGCGTAATTTCGAAAGCTTCCGGCGACACATGAGCATGATGCTTTCGGCAGACCGGCAACCGCCGCTCTGTTTTCGAAAGCCGTGCTCCGCATCGCTTGGGAGTAACCGATGGCCACTGCTGCCGCCGCCACCGCCGCCAAAGACGAACAAGCCGCCCACCGTTTCGCCAAGGATCAGCTCAAGGCTTTTGTCGAGCGCGTCGAGCGTCTCGAGGAAGAGAAGAAAGCGATCGGCGACGATATCCGCGACGTTTATGCCGAGGCCAAAGGCAACGGCTTCGACGTGAAGGCGCTGCGCACCGTGGTGCGGCTGCGCAAGCAGGACGTCAACGAGCGCAAGGAGCAGGAGGCGATCCTGGAAACCTACCTGCACGCGCTCGGGATGCTGGGGTAGGGCATATCGCCGTCATTCCGGGCTCGCGGATTTTCGTCCGCCCCGGAATGACCAACTACTGCAATTGCGCGGTGCGCAACGTGTAGCTGACGGTCGGAATGAACACGGCCGCGCTGCCGCTGAAATGAGCGTATTCGAGGCCGGGATTCGGATCGGCCGCGAATGTCATCATCAGGGAATTCCCCGGTTTCACCATCAGCTCCGCCAAGGAGCGGAAGTCGCGCGCGCCGAGCGAGGTGATCCAGAGGAAATTGTTCACGCTCGGCGACACCATGATTGCGCGCAGCCATGGATCGGAGAGCCGCGTCGTATCGGCAAGCAACGGCGATCCTTTCTTCGTCGACACGTTGACGACGACCGAAGCGTTGCGGCCGCTGACGCGCTTGACTGCAACGGTCGTGGCGTCGGGCGCCTGTTGCGCGGTGGCGCGCAGCAGCGCGGCGCGCAAGGCGTCCGTTCCGCTCGCCGGCGCAGCAGCAAGCGCGCGGGCTGCGCCCTCGCGATCCGGCTGCTCCGCATAAGCGAGCGCCAGATCGGGGGCGACGCGATCGTCTTGTCCGGCCAATGCCGGAGACGCTGAAAACGCCTCGATGGAGCCGGCGGGGTCGTTCGCAGTCGGTGCGGCATTGCTGCGGCTCGGCCGCGCCACGGCGGTGACCGCGCTTGCTGCCGCCCCGTCGTCCGGCACGCCTTGCCAGAAGCCGCGCGCGAGAATGACTTGATTAGGCGTCGTCGTCGCTGTCGCGGCTTCGGCGGACGCGATCATCCGCGCTTTCGCCGCGACCTTGACCAGCTTGGCCTTCTCCGCGGCGAGCTTTTCTTGCGCCTTGGCGGCCGCCTCGGCGAGCTTGGTCTTTTCGGCCGCGAGCTTCTCTTGCGCCTTGGCGGCGGCCTCGGCGAGCTTGGCCTTTTCGGCCGCGAGCTTCTCTTCGGCTTTCGCTGCAGCGGCGGCGAGCTTCGCCTTCTGCGCCGCGAGCTTGTCTTCAACCCGATCGACCGCCGCGGTTACCGCCGCCTTGGCGCGCGAGCGCAGCGGCTCGCTGGCCGCCGGCTCCGCCGCGAGCGCGCCGCTTGCCACATCGGATTCTTCTTCGTCGCTCTCGCCGCGCGCGAGATGCAAAAGCTTTTTGAGCGGATTGAGATGGCCGGCGTCGGCGACGCTGACGTCGCCGCCATCGCCGCGCTTCCTGATGTCGGCCAGCGCCTGGTCGTAGCCGGCGAGCGGGCGGCCGTCGGACGGAAGATAGACGGTGCGCTGATCGGGGAAGACGCGGACCAGTTGCTCACGGCTCATGCGCGGCCACATCCGGATGCCGCCGGTATCCATGTGCACGAAGGGCGAGCCCGAGGTCGGATAAAAGCCGACGCCGCCGCGCTGCAGGCGCAGGGCGATGGCCCGAAGGTGATCGAGTTGCACGCCCGGAATGTAGAAGTCCATGGCGTGGCCGAGCATGTGCTGGCTAAAGCGCGCCACGCCGTTGGAACGGCGCCGGAGCATGGCGTTGGTTTCCGGCGAACGGTAGCCGCACACCACCCAGACCGGCTCTTTCGATCCGGCTTCGCGCTGCACCTCCCAGATCAGGTCGATGAGGTGCGGATCCATCTTGGTTTCTTGCTGCTTCCGCCAATCGCGCAAGAACCAGTTGAGCTTGTTGAGAGCGGCTTCGTCGTAGCGGCCGTCGCGCTTGAAGGTGATGGTGATGTCTTCGTTGGTGTGAATGTGGTGCAGCGAGATCGTGCGGGTATCACCTTCGGCGATCGCGTTCTGCAGCGCGCGGCCGCCGCAGACAACCAGGATAGCGGCAAGACCGCACGAAAAGGCCGCGCGCTTGACGATAACAGGACAGCTTCTCAGCCGCGCCTTACGAAGGTGCACTGGCGTCCCCGCGTTGACCCACTACCCGTGCAGCCCGTCCCAACATCCCCACGCGGACGGACGACACCTAACGTAACGTTAATTTGGGAAGGGTTAACGCGAACTTATGGTCACCCCGCCCCCGACCCGGTAAGCGTTACGGGCGCAGTGTGGCAAAATATGGCCGCGATTGGGTCTTTCCCCTTCAGGACCCGGCGTTCCCCTGTGGAAACAGGGGGCATAGTTAAGTCTTTTTCGCCGGTCCTAACTGGATTATGCTGGAACATCAATCAGTTATCATTTTATAATCGTTGTTGTCTCTGTATTAGAGACATATTGACAATCGTCACCGATTATGCTACGAAACGCTCATCCTGCTCATGAGAGGGCGCCTTCGCGAGGGCACTTTCGAAAGCGGAGCAGGGGCGGTGCCCGCGCGCGGAGCTATGCACTCCGCTCCCGGGCGGCTTTGGGCCACCGCTCGGCCG
>CAWHPH010000014.1:10000-109682 GCA_963831135.1 uncultured Alphaproteobacteria bacterium | reverse complement strand
GCAGCATGACCAGAAACAGTACCAGCGTTACGGCGAAGGTCAGGTAATAGGTGATGACGCGGCCGTTGATCACGACGCCCATGACCCGATCGGGCACGAGCCGGAAGCCGCGGCTGAGAATAACCGGCACACTGAAGGTCAGCCCGTCTTCGCCGCCGGTCAGCGTCCGCCATTGCTCGGCGACGATCTGGGCGAAGGCGGCGACCGCGAGCGTGATCATGGAAAAGAAGATCGCGCGCACGCGCAGGCTCAAGAGCCCGATCACCGCGGCGATCAGCAAGGAGACCACCGCGCCGATCAGCGCTCCCAGGATGACGCCGATCCAGCCGTCCCAGCCCTTGGCGAGCATGATCGCCACGCCATAGGCGCCGATGCCGAAGAACATCGTGTGCGCGAACGATACGATGCCGGTGAAGCCGAGCATGAGGTCGTAGCTCGCGACCAGGATGACGAAAATGCAGATGCGCGAAGCGACGTCCAGCGCCTTGGAGCCGGGAAACAGGAAAGGAGCAAATAAGAGCACCGCCAGGATGACCAGCATCAGCGCGTTAAGCAGAGGGCGTCCGGGCGGATCGTCCGACACGAGCCAGCTCAGCGCGGATGCGCGCCGGCGATCGCCTTGCGGCTTCGAAGTGTCGGCCGGCGCTGCGATCGCCTTTTCCGACGCTTGCTGCACGGCTTCGTTGATCGGTGCCGCCATCGCCGCCTCAATGCTCGGCGAGCGGGAACAAGCCGCGCGGCCGCCATAACAGGATCAGCGCCATCAGCAGAATGTTCGATCCGAGCGCCAGTTTCGGCGCCAGAAAGCCGACATAGTTGGCGGTCAGGCCGACCAGGACCGCGCCGATGAAACAGCCGCCGACCGAGCCAAGCCCGCCGATGATCAGAATGATGAAGACAAGGATGGTCATGCTGTCGCCGATCTGGCTGGAGACCACGGCCTGGTACTGCCCCCACATCATCCCGCCCATGCCGGCGAGCGCCGTGCCCGCCATGAACACGCCGATGAAGACGCGGCGGATGTGATAGCCGAGCGCCTGGATCATCTCGCGATCCTCGACGCCGGCGCGCACCACCAGGCCAAGCCGCGTCCGGGTGAGAAAGAGATGCATCGCCAGCGCGACCGCAAGCCCGACACAGAGCGCGAACAGGCGGTAAGTCTCGATCGACGACGATCCGATGAAGACGCTGCCGCGCAGCATCGCCGGCTTCGGCAGCGGGATAGCCTGCGGCCCCCAGATGACGATGATCAATTGCTCGATCACGGTCAGCGCGCCGATCGTGATCAGGATCTGCCGCAGCGGCGCGCCATAGACCTGGCGGATGATGACGCGCTCGAACACAAAACCAAGCGCGCCGCTGGCAATCGCGGCCGCGACCAGCGCCAGCAACAGGGCGGCGAGGTTGAGCGCAAGCGAGGTGTCGTTGGTCCAGCCGGCGAGCGGGCCGAGTACCGAGACGGCGATATAGGCGCCCACGGCCACGAAAGCCGCATGCGCGAAATTCAAGACGTCCATCAGGCCGAAGATCAGCGTCAGCCCGGCGGCCACCATGAACAGCATGATGCCCATCGTGAGCCCGGCGATCGTCAGCGTCAGCCAGGGCCCGGGTCCGATCGCCGGGAGGGCGGCAATCACCACGAGCGGCGTGAGCGCATACGGCGCCCATTGCTGCAATCGCTTGCGCCAGTCGCTGCTCATGCGCTGTCCGCCACGCTCAGGCCCAGGAGCCGGTGCTGCAGCGCATGATTGGCCGCAAGCGCCGCCATCTCGCCGGTATGGATGGTGCGCCCTTCGTCCATGACCGCGACATCGTCGCCGACCGCCTCAGCCACACGAAAATTCTGTTCGACCAGCAGGATGGTGGTGTGCTCGCGCTTGAGCCGCAGCAGTGCGGCGACGAGCTGATCCACCATCGCCGGCGACAGTCCTTTGGTCGGCTCATCGATCAGCAGCAAGCGGCGCGGCTCGATGATGGCGCGCCCGATCGCCAGCATCTGCTTCTGCCCGCCGGACAAGGAGCCGGCGGGCGAGTCCCATTTCACCTTCAGCGCCGGAAAGCTTTCCAGCACGCGCTCGAGCTGCGCTTGCGCAAAGCCGCTGCGGCCGGTCGCGAGCAGCATATTCTCGCGCACGGTCAGTTTGCCGAAGATGCCCATATTTTCCGGCACGTAGGCGATGCCGAGGCGGGCGATATGCGGCGTCTCCAGCGCGGCGATCGATTGGCCGTCGAAAACGATTTTGCCGAGCCGCGCCTTCCATAATCCCATGATGGTGCGCAAGGTCGTGGTCTTGCCGGCGCCGTTCCTTCCCAACAGCGCGGTGACGCGTCCGCGGCGGACGGCAAAATCCACACCATGCAGGATGCGATAGCGGCCGATATTGGTAAAAACGCCTTCGAGCCGCAGCAGCGTGTCGCCGGTCGCGGTCATTGCGCCGACCCGCGCCGCAACTCGCCGGCGCCATGCACGCCGAGATAGGCTTGCTGCACTTCCGGCAGCGCCACGACTTCCGCCGGCGGCCCGTCGGCGATCAGCATTCCATCCTGCAGGACGATGATGCGGTCGGCGAGCCGCGTGACGACATCCATCCGGTGCTCGACCAGCAGCACGGTCTTGTGAGTCTCGCGTTTTATCTCCTCGATCAGATCGAGAATCGTCGGGATCTCATCGAGGCTCATGCCGGCCGTCGGCTCGTCGAACATCAGGACGCGCGGCTTGAGCGCAAGCAGGATGGCGACCTCGAGTTTCCGCTGGTCGCCGTGCGACAGCGCCGCCACCGCCAAGTCGGCACGCGGCGTGAGCTTGACGCGGTCGAGCCAGTGCAGCGCTTCGTCGCGCACGGCGGTGTTGCGCGCCGCGATGCTGAAACAATCGAAGCGGATTTGCGCGACCGACTGCACCGCGAGCCGCACATTCTCGAACACGGTGAGGCTCGGATAGAGATTGATCAGCTGGAAGGCGCGGCCGAGACCGAGCCGCGTACGGTCCGGCGCGCCCAGCCGCGTGATGTCCTTGCCGAACAGGCTCACGCTGCCGCCGGTCGGGCGCAATTGCCCCGAGATCAAATTGAAATAAGTCGTTTTGCCCGCGCCGTTGGGACCGACGATCGCGGTCAGCGTTCCTTTGTGAAACGCGCAGGTCACGGCATTCACCGCGATCTGCCCGCCGAAATTGATCGTCAGATCGCGGGTCGATAGAGCAGGGACGTCGTCGTTCATTCGGCGACCCTAGAGCATGATCCGGAAAAGTGGAATCCGGTTTTCCGAAAAGATCATGCTCCACCAAAATCTTAGAGCGCCAATCAATTCAATCTGAAGCGATTGCGCTCTAGGTCACGAACCCCGCCCCACGCCGCATGCCGTTCTTATTGCCGCTTGTTGGCGATCGGGATCTTCATCTCGTCCATGGTGATCACGTGCGTGAGCTCAGGGATCGCCCAGGGCACGTTCGGGTCGACTTTGATTTTGAAGCCATACATCGGCTGCAGCAGCTGATGGTCTTCCTTGCGGAACAGCACGGTCTCCTTCGGCGAATCGAAAGCCATGCCTTCCATGGCGGCGATCAGCTTCTCGGGATCGGTTGAGCCGCCGGTCTTTTTCAGCGCTAGGACTACCGCCTGCGCAGCGATGAAGCCGCCGCAGGTGAAGAAATCCGGCGGCGCGCCGTTGAATTTCTTCTTGTTCTCCGCGACCAGCGCGTCGTTCACCGGATTCTTCGGAATCTCGTAATAGTAATAGGCGGCGCCTTCCAGGCCGGGGAAGTCCTTATAGGCGACCAGCGCCGGCAGGATGTTGCCGCCGGTCGAGATCTCGATACCCAATCGCTCGGGCCCCATCGCTTTGAGCGCCGCCAGCGGATTGCCGCCACCGGCCCAGTTGACGAAGATGATCTTGCGGCCCTGCTCCTTACCGAGCGCGTCGAACACACGCTGAATGGGCGCGGTAAAGTCGGTCGTCAGCGGCGGCGCGTATTCCTCGAACACCAGCTTGGCGCCGGTCGAGGCGAGCGCCGTCTTGAAGGCGGTGACGAAGTCGCGGCCGAACGCGTAATCCTGCGCCAGCGTCGCGACCACCGTTCCCGGCTTGCCGATCGCGAGCGCGTTGGAGACGGCGTCCTGGGTGGAGTTGCGGCCGGTGCGGAAGATGTAGCGGTTCCAGTGGGAACCGGTGATGGAGTCGGCAACCGCCGGCTCGACGATGAAAATCTTTTTATTGTCGAGCGCGACTGGCAACATGGCGAGCGCCACGGCCGAGCTCGTGCCGCCGACCGCGATGTCGACGCCGTCATCGTTGTAAGCTTCGTTCAAAAGATTGCGGCCGACATCGGGCTTGGTCTGGCTGTCCTTCTCAATGACGATCAGCTTGTGGCCTTCGACCATCATCGTGCCGCCGGTGGCATAATCGAGTCCCATGGCGAAGCCGGCGGACGTTTGCTTGGCGTAGGCTTCGAGCGGGCCGGTCTTATCGGCAATGAGCGCGATCTTAATCGGCGTTTCGGCGGCATAGACGTGAGCAGCGCTCAAAACGGCCAGCGTTGCGCCCGCCACCAACAACGCCGCGTGGCCAAGTCTTCTCTGTCGAGGCCCAAGGCGTATCGCCTCCCCCCCGGTTTGTCGCGCTCCGTCCTTCATTTCCAGCTTCCTCCGGAATGCACCGCATTTGATGGTCTTTTCGGCGCTGTTTTGATCGCAGCAGAGCTTATTAAGACCGTCGCCCAGACCCAAGCTTGGTCTGAATCAGGCTCGCGCACAAGCCTCTAGGCCGCGGCGCCCCCTGCGGTTGTTTGGCCGAACCCGCGGTCCGCGCGCTTATGGATCGAGCTCGGTGTCCCAATAAAGGTAATCGAGCCAGCTATCGTGCAGATAGTTGGGTGGGAACAACCGGCCATTGCGGTGCAGGTGCTGCACCGACGGTTGGAAGGGCCGTTGCGACGGCCACATCTTCAACTCGTCGGGCGTCAGATTGCCCTTTCTCAGATTGCAGGGCGAGCATGCGGCGACGACGTTGTCCCAGGTGGTGTGACCGCCGCGGGAACGCGGCAAGAGATGATCGAAGGTCAGGTCATCGCGCTCGCCGCAATATTGGCAACTGAAGCGGTCGCGCAGGAACACATTGAAGCGTGTGAATGCCGGATGCGTGGATGGCTTCACGAAGGTCTTGAGCGACACCACGCTCGGCAGCTTCATTTCGAAGCTCGGGCTGCGCACCGCCCGGTCGTAATTGGCGACGATGTTCACCCGTTCGAGAAAGACCGCCTTGATGGCGTCCTGCCAGGACCACAGCGAGAGCGGGTAGTAGCTCAGCGGACGAAAGTCCGCGTTCAACACCAGCGCTGGAAACCCCGATGGCGATACGTGAGCGTTCAAGACCACGTTCCTATCGCGACTCACTTGCCGCAGTGCGGCTTTAGACCCCTAGTTTATAGGGAGGCGTGACAGGATTGTGAAGCCCTGCCCGGCACTTAAGCCAATCACCGCTTGGCGTCGAAATTTCGCGCCAGGAATTCGCCGCCATGGCGCAACCCCTCCGGGTCGATGCCATGACCGACACCGGCGGACATATGCCATTCGACCGGTACGTCGAGCGCCGCGAGGCCCTGCGCCGCCTGGAACAAGGCTTGCGGCGGGATCAGATCGTCCTGGTCGCCGTGCACCAGAAGCACCGGCGGCCGCGCTTTGATCTCGGCCGCGAATTTTTCCAGGTCGCCGTCCGGCGGCACCACCAAGAGGCCCGAATAGCCGACGATCGCCGCCGGCGCGACCGCGCGGCGCAGCCCCAGATGCAGGGCCATCATGGTGCCCTGCGAGAAACCCACAAGCGCCAGCGCCGAGGGCGGCAAGCCGAGGCGGCCGAGCTCTGCGTCGATGAAGCGCTCCAGCATCGGCCGCGCCTGGTTGACGCCGACCCAGCGCTCGTTCGGATCGCGGAAGGTCAGTGGAAACCACTGCCGCCCGACCGGAGCTTGTCCGCACGGCTCCGGCGCATGCGGCGAAACGAACGCCGCCTGCGGCAGCAGCTGCTGCCATACCCGGCCGATCTCGATCAGATCGTTGCCGTCGGCGCCGTAGCCGTGAAGAAATACGACAAGCTGGCGCGCGGCGCCCGAGCGCGGTGCTAGCCGGGGACCATCAAGCTCTGCGGCCATTCACCTTCCCCGCCGGCATGCTCACGCTTTGTCGCTGCGGACGCGCGGCGCAGGATTGCCGTCGCGCGCCTGCTTAGCCGGGGCGATCACCGCCTGTCTATGTCAGAATTGGGCATGGACGCGGCCGGAGAAAACATTCACCGGTCCGCGGTCGGTGTTGTAGGCCGGATTGACGACGAGTTGATAATCGGCGCTGACCCGCCACGAGGCGGTCAGGGCATAGCTGTAATAGGCCTCGACGATCTGCTCGAGGCCGGGGTGCGGCAACTGCCCGTCGCCGATGAGAATTCCCAAACCCCCGGCATTGAAGAACGCTTGGTGCACGGCGGAAATGCCGTTGACGATGCCGGCGATGCCGACGGTGTCGTCGGGCCGGCCCCATTGCTTGCCGGCGATCGAGACGCCGCCGGCAATGGTGCGGTCAATGTCGGTGTATTCGTACGGCTCGACGTTGCCGTCCGTCCAGCCGGCGCGCATGAACACGCCCAGATCGGGTGTGATCTCCTGTTCGAGATTCATGGCGACCCCGCCGCGGCTTTGATATTGGCGGACGGCGGCGATGTCCGCCGGGCCGCCGGTAATCGCGGCCAATGCGATCGCATTGGCGAAGCTCCCCATGCCGCCGCGGCTGAGGAAACCGGTGACCGCGATCTTGCCCGGATGCCCCCAAAAGTCGTAACGCCGCTCGATTTCACCGATCCACTGGAACTCCGCAAATGTTGGATCAAGTTCGACGTTGTTGGGCACAATCGAAAGGTCGAACAGCCCACCGCGCACAGTCCAATTTCCCTGATACCACTCGGCGGCAGCGCCATACGTGTAACCCCAGGCATCGGCGGCGTAGTCGAATGACCCGGCATCGATCAACGCCCAATTCATAAAATCCTTGCGCGGATTCTGCGCATATTTGTTGGTATCGAATACATCAGAAACCGAGAATTTCCCAATCGTGATGACGAGCCGGTTGGCGGTCTGCGAATCGGCGAACTGATTGAAGTCGGCGTCCACCTTGCGCGTTTCGCCGCCGAGATCGATCGTCTGGCGGACGAAGGTCCGTTGAATGCGCGAATAAGGAAACGTGGATCCGATCTTGAATGCAGTTGCGCTGGTAAAACCGGCAATGCCGAGCGTGCTGTCGAGCCCGAATCCCTGGTCGATCTCGGGGTTGACCCATAGCTCGGCACCCTTCCACAAGCGCACGCCGGCAGCCAGCGCCAGGTCCCAAGTCTCGCGGCCCTGGCCGCCGCCCGGCAGACTTTGCGGCCCCTGATAGGGCGAGCGGAACGCCGGATAAGCTTGTTCGAGGAACGTGGTTTGGGCGTGAAAGTTGACGTTGTCGAGATCGGGCGAGGTCCGTGCTTTAACGAGCACTGGCGCCGGCTGCTGATCGTTGCCGAATTGATAGTTCAGGCCGGCGCGCAGCTCTTGCGGGGCGAAGTTGGAATCGATCCGCTGGGCGCCCGCGGCGAAGGTTGTGCTGCTGTTGCCGTAGTCTGTGAACAGATATTCGAGCTGCGCGGTCCAGTGCGGCGCCACCGGGACTTCGACGCCGGCGCCGGCCGCCCAGCCGAGCCGCCATAAAAACGGCTGCTCGCTTGCACCGGTGGCAAGCTGCGTCAGCGTCTGGCGGTCGTAGGTCCAGGCGAACCCGCCCGTTGCATAAAACAGCCAGCTCCCGGGGGCATAGCCGAAACGGCCCCTGACGGTGCCTGACGATAGAACCGTCTCGCTATAGCTGACCGCGCCGAGCGTCGGCGACGCGAAGGTCGAAGTGCCGCCGATGGAAACGCCTGAATTGCCCAAGAAGCTCGGAAATGAAGCGTCGACCTCCGCGCCGAGGACAAAGCGGTTTGGCAGCGCGTAGTTGTAGCCGGCTTGCAGTCCCGTGAAGAAGCTTCCTGTTTCGTCGAAGGCGTTAAAAGGCTGAAACAAATTGAGCGCGCCGGACGTGCTCGGCGCCGGCATTGCGGGCGTGCTCGCGGTCCAGTTCGAGCTCCCCCATGCATAACCGAGATGACCACCGGCGTAGAACCCCGTCCAGGCGGAGGAGGGAAGGCTATTGGGAATTGCCGGCGCCCTTGTCGCGACGATGTCATCGGCCGCGAACGCACACTGCGCGGCCATGAGCAGCGCGCCGATGACGGCCCCCACGACGAACGTCTTCACCGCAACCGCGCGCGGCACCACATCCCCACTTTCAATCGTCATTGTGGCAATGGCATTTTTCGCAAAGACGTCTTCGCCCATCCCATAGCTGAACCACGGTCAGCGCGCGACGACGCGGTCGCTCCCTCTCGCCGGTAATGGCGAGACGTGTCGTAACCGCCACAGCACTTTTCGGGAGGTGGGGTCAGAACTGGGCGTGAAGCCGTCCGGCAAAAATATGGACCGGCCCCCGGTCGGCATTATAGGCGGGGTCGGCGACGAACTGGTAATCGAATGTGAGACTAGACCACGCGTTGAGGCCGTAGGAGTAATAAGTCTCGAGGATCTTCTCCGGTCGGTAATTGAGCGCGCCGTCGCCGATCAATATTCCCAGCCCGCCGGCAGCGAAATAGGCCCGCGCCACAGGCGAGAGGCCCTCAATAACGCCGGCCACGCCGATGTTGTCATTGGGGCGTCCCCAAGACGTCCCCTTGAGCACGGCGCCGGCGGATAGGCTTTGATCGCAATCGGTCCAGCCGATGATTTCGTCGAGACCGGGACTCCAACTTGCGCGCGAAAACACGCCGAGATCGGCGCTGATCGCCTGCTCGAGATTGGCTTCGAAGCCGTAATTGGTTCGCACCTCGCGCACGAGCGTAATGTCGGGATAGGTCGGGATTGTCATCGGCTCGGCGAGGGCCGCGGCATAGCTGCCCATATTGGCGCGGTTGGCCCATGCCATCAGCCGCAATTTGCCGGGCTGCGAGACGAGCGCATAACGCAACTCGAGTTCGCCGATATACTCGCCGTCCGGAAAACGCATATCGAAATCGTCGGTGTTGGATACGGCGGGAACCAGGAAGTAGCCGGCACGAACGGCCCAGAACTTCTGGTTCAGTTCGGCCATGGTGCCCCACGTGTAGCTGATCTGGTCCATGGTCCAGTCATAGGAGCCGCAGCAATCGATATTCCAGTTGAAGAATTGCGTTCGCCCGTCGTGGGCGTAGGCGTTATTGTCGAAGAAGTCAGTGACCGCGAGCTTGCCGGCGATAATTGTGAACCGCGAGATGTCCACTTTCCGGGCGATTTGGTTGGGCCCGTCCTCGATGGTCTCCTGCTCGCCGCCGAGGCCGAACGTTTGCTGCACATATGCGCGCGCCAGGTCGAAGCGAGGCATCGGGAAACTTGCCTTTTGCGCTTCAAAATTGGGGAAGCCCGCGACACCCGTGGTGCCGCTTAGGCCAAAGCCTTGGGTGATCTCCGGATTGATATAGATGTCGGTGTCATCCCACGGGCGAAAGCCGATGAATGCGGTGGTGCTCGCCGTGTCCTTGGCTTGGCCGACGCCGGAGAGGCTCATCGGACCCTGGTACGGCGAGTGGAAGGTCGGATAGCCCTGCTCGACGAACGTGAATTGACCGTGGACATTCCAGCGGTCGGATGCGATCGGCCACGCATCGCTGCTCGCAATCGCCGGTGCGTCAGCGTCTGCAAAGCCGAGCTTGCGGTCGAGCCCCAGCCGCAGTGCCTGGATGTCGAAGGCCGACTGGTAGCCTGTGCCCGATGGAAAGACGCCGGCGACGGTTCCGAAGCGGTCGTAGAGATATTCAGCCCGCGCCGTCCAGCCCGGTGCGATCGCAAGCTCGGCGCCGAGGCCAAGTGCCCAGCCCGTGCGCGTGAGCAGGATCTTGTCCTCATCGCTGCTGACGCCGGGAGTTTCGCCGAAGCGAGCTTGCGACCAAGCGAATCCGCCGGTTCCGTAAATCATCCAGCGATCGAACGCGTAGCCGAAGCGACCGCGCAGCGTCGCGATATAGTCGATCTGGTCGGTGACGGTGGTGCCCTGGGCCGTCCCGCCGGTGAAAATCAAGCCATTCTCAAAAAACTGCGGGAACGTTATGTCGGTTTCGATTCCGAGCAGCGCTCGCGAAGGCAAAACGTAATTGTACCCCGCCTGCAGGCCGCCATATTGACTGTTGAAAGGATTGGTCGAAGCTGTCGGGTCGGGATCGGATAGCGTGCTGTTCGCGCGGCCCATACTATAGGCGACGTGCCCGCCCGCATAGAATCCGCTCCAGTCATAGGCGAAGGTGGCGCTCGACGAAGTCGCCGGCGCCTTGCTCACCATGATGTCGTCGGCCGCCGCCTTCCCGGCTGAAGCGATGACGATGAGCGCGCCGGTGAGCAAATACCGCTGGCCGACTAAAAACGAGCAGGCAAAGAGACAAACTAAATTCCGCAGCATCCCCGTGAGCGTTCCCCAACGCTATTGTCTCGCACGACAAACCATCGACGCGAACGCAGCGTCAACGCCTATTTTTTGGAATTAAAACAGCTCCAAACTGATCCGCGTGTTTTTCGTCCTGCCGACGCGAACGCAGCTAATCGGATGATTCCAGTCGCGGCCAATGCGCCCGCTGGTCTTGCCGCGATTGCGATCACGACGGCAGCGTGATCGCCGCTCGCGAAAGACCTTGGAATCGATGTCGCTCCGAAAATCACCCGCCAGCCTCTCCTCGGCGAGATTAAGTTCTACACCATCGGCTACACTTTGCAATATGTACTACGATCTGTTGATCACACGACACGGATCTCCTTCGCCGTTCCGGCTCTGGCGCCCGAGCGCTGGACAGCGGGGCAACTAGGGTGTTCGTCCATTCTGGTCTCCGTGTTTCACGCCGCCGCCAAACGCAACGGCGACCTGCCGGCCCGGCAGGCGCCGAGCCGACGGCGCGCCCGTCCCGTCATTCGACTTATCCCGGGGTCTTCGGTCGCCGCGTCGACCGGTACGGCTTGCCAAAAGCATTCGAGCCGGCCGGTCGCCGGCACGCGCCGCCAGCCGCAGACCAGCGCCGGCCGCCGCGCCCGTGAAACGGACGCCAAGTGAAGGACGGGATGGTTGTCGTTGCAATATGCGGCTTTCGATGGCGCCGCGTGCCGATGGCCCAAGCCATTAAATCGTGCGAGTTTTGCGAACATCGCTCACCTCCACTTCCGCCGTCGCGGCGGTCGGTGAGCGTAAGAGCAAGCGATGCGCCTAGAGGCGATCGCCTACCCTGACGCGGCCGTGGTCGCCGCGATCGGTCTCGATGTCTTGCGGTGCCATCGTCCTGCCGGATGCAGGAGCGAGGTCACCAAAGGTCGTACTGCCCATTTGCTCTCTGTCTAGAGTCGGCTCGATGGAGTCGTCAGGCTCGTTGGAGTTGTCAGGCTCGTTGGAGTTGTCAGGCTCGTTGAAGTCGTCAGGCTCGTTGGAGTTGTCAGGCTCGTTGGAGTTGTCAGGCTCGCGATACGGGACTCGACATCCCGTCGGGAGCTCGTATAACGTACCCCCTACCCTATATGGTTTCAAGGTGTCAACGGTGTCGCATACCAAAAGCGAGAAGGACAAGCTGCTGGCCCGGGTCCGCCGCGTGCGCGGCCAGATCGAGGCGGTCGAGCGCGCGCTCGAGGGCGAGAAGGGCTGCGCCACCGTGCTGCATCTGATCGTCGCGGCCCGCGGCGCCATGAGCAGCCTCATGACCGAAGTGATCGAGGACCATATCCGGATGCACATCGTCGATCCGACCAAGGACGCCGAGCGCGCGCGCGGCGCCGAGGAGCTGATCGAGGCCGTGCAGGCCTATCTAAAATAACCCGCGCCAGCAAAGTGAGGGAGGCGATCATGGCGGACGCCTTTCCAGCCGCCCACAAACACGTTTTTCTCGGCGCAGGCCACGCGCGTAACGAGCGCCGCACCTGGATGGTGATCGTGCTCTGCACGCTGATGATGATCGCCGAGATTGTCGGCGGCCTGCTGCTCGGCTCGATCGCGCTGGTTGCCGATGGGCTGCACATGTCCACGCACGCGAGCGCGCTGCTGCTTGCTGCGCTCGCCTACAGTTATGCCCGCCGGCACGCGCAGGACGAGCGCTTTAGCTTCGGCACCGGCAAGTTCGGCGATCTCGCCGGTTACACCAGCGCCATCATTCTCGCCATGATCGCGCTTCTCATCGGCTACGAAGCCGTGACGCGTTTGATCTGGCCGGTTGTGATCCATTTCGACGAGGCGATCCCGATTGCGGTGCTCGGATTGGCGGTCAATGTGGCGAGCGTGCTGCTGCTCAGCGGCGGCCACGGTCATAGTCACGACCACGGCCATTCCCATGCCGGCGCCGCCGGCCATGCGCATGACCACGAAGAGGCGCACTATCTGCAAACCCACGCCGGCGCGGTCACGCTCGAAATATTCGAAGACGGGGTGCCGCCGCGCTTTAGGCTGTCGTGTGCCGGGAGGGACCTGGTCGCCGATGACGTCACGATCGAGACGACGCGTCCTGGCGGCGCGCGCCAGGTCTTTGCCATGACCGCGCGCGGCGGCTACCTCGAGTCGGCCGACGACATACCGGAACCGCACGCCTTCGCAGTACGGCTATCGCTTGATCGCGGCGCCGACATTCACGAGGTCGAGTTCGTGGAGCACGAGCATGCGCACGGCGCCGCGCAGCGCGACAACAACATGCGTGCCGCCATTGTGCACGTCCTGGCGGATGCGACCGTCTCCGTATTGGTCATCGTCGGTCTCCTGCTCGGGCGCTTGCTCGGCTGGGCTTGGATGGACCCGGTCGTCGGTTTGGTCGGCGCGGTCGTCATTGCCGCATGGGCTTACACCCTTGTGCGCGATACCGGCGGTGTCCTGCTCGACATGAATCCGGACCGGGGTCTGGCAGAGCGTATGCGCGCGATGGTCGAAACCGATGGCGATCAATTGACCGACCTGCATCTATGGCGGCTTGGCCCCGGCCACCTCGGCGCGATCTTGTCAGTCGCCACGCGGTGGCCGCGCGGGCCGGAATATTATCAATCGCTGCTGCGCCGCTTTCGCTCGTTGTCGCATGTGACCGTCGAGGTGCAGCGTCGCTAACTTAAGGCTGCAGATGCGGGGGATGATGCTCTCGAGAAAGCGGGGCGGTTTCGCCAATTCCAGCAGCGCCTCAACCGCCGAAATCCGCCGGGCCGCGGCACCTGTGCGTGCCGGGCTCCCGGTATCGGCCATGGCCGCAGCCGCCAAAATTCCCAATCGAAAGCGAATGCGGAATAGATCCGGTCGTCGCTTCCAGTGGAACAGGCTCCGATCGCCGGATGTAGCCGCCCTTCGCCAATGCCGGCGCAGAAACCATCACGGTCAACGCTGCGAGCATTATCTCGAGGCGGCACATAAGCTCCTCGCACCGCACGCAATATCTGTTGACACCTCACCATCTTCAAAGTCATGCCAATATCGCTTGCCAGCATTGATCTGGCGCAAACTCGCGCGCTCCGTGATATGCGCAGGAAGTGAATTGAAACGTGATCGCTCGCCGCTGTTTTGCTTGGTTAGCCGCCGCGCCCGCTCTGGCGCTGACGGCTGCTCCGGCCTTGGCGGTCGACCAGGTCCATGACGAGATCCAGGTCTACAACGCCGAGATCGCGGAGGTCGGCCAATGGACCTATGAGCAACACCTGAATTTTGCCGCAGTGGGACAGACGCAACCGGAATTCCCCGGCGGCTTCACGTCGAATCGTAGCCTGCAAGGCACCCCCGAATTTGCCTATGGCATCACCAAGTGGTGGGAGGCCGGCCTCTATTTGCCGTTTGCGGTCACCGGGACGGGCGAATTCCTCTCCGACGGCGCCAAGATCCGCAGCCTGTTCGTGGTGCCCGATGCCGAGAAACGCAACTTCTTTTACGGCGTCAACTTCGAGCTCGGCTATGAGATGCCGCAATTCTCACCGACGCCATGGGTGCTGGAGATTCGCCCCATTATCGGGGTCCGCAACAAGGAATGGGAGTTCATCGTCAATCCGATCGTCGATGTCAGCTTCGGCACCGGCGGCGAGGCGGATTTTGCCCCGGCAGCGCGGCTTGCGCGCAATCTCGGCGAGGATCGATTTATCGGGCTCGAATATTATTCGGACTACGGCAAGATCGGCAATATCTTGCCGCTGCAGCAGCAAAGCCAGCAACTGTTTGCCGTCACCGATTTCAAGGTGAAAGATGTCGATGTCGAGCTCGGCGCCGGCTACGGCTTTACCACCGGGTCAGACCGGCTCATATTCAAAGTCATCATCGGCTACGCTTTCCCGGCGCCCGGCAAGAGCAACGATACCGGCAGCACGCAAAGCACCCCGCTGGCGATGGGAACGTCGCCGCGGCCGGCACAGAACCCGTTCATCGTGAAATAGCAACGGCGCACCACGCGATTTTTCGTTTGACGGCTGCCGATCGATTTTGGCTCTCAGTTTGAGTTTCACGGACGCAAAGCCACGGGGTGTGGTATGCTTGTTAGGCTCAGAGGCCCTAACGGCGAGAACCGCCGTGGCGACGCGAGCCGTATAAGAAGCGGGCGGCGCAAGTGCGTATGTTCAGAGGGATGGCAGGATTGATCGCTGCTGCGATCTCCCTTGCGGCGAGCGCTCAAGCGGCCGAAAGGGAAAAGGAGGCGGCGGCGGAACTCGAACTCGGCGTTGCGGCTGAGTGGGGTCTTCCCGGCGGCGGCTTCGGTTTCGGCCCCTCGGTGGGTATCGAGTTCACTCCGATCAAGGATTGGCTGGAAGTCGAAACCAGCGTTTCACCCTTATTTGGCGGCGGCCGAACGGAGTGGGACACCGAGCTCGTGTTCAAGAAGCCCTATAGTTTGTCCGACAAAGTTGAAGTGATGCCCGGCCTTGGACCGGCATGGCTGTACAAGACCGGCCACGGCGAAACCACTAGTTCCATGGGTGGTGTGGCGTTGGTCGATTTCCAGATTTGGCCATCCCCCGAGCGAAAGGTCGGCTGGTTCATCGAGCCGAGCTACGGCTACGATTTCGGTCGGGAGCACGAACAATCGCTTGGCGTCACTGTAGGTCTGCTCATTCCGTTGCAATGAATTTCAAACCCGCATGCTCCCGACGGGCACCTAATTGGCGCCGGCGGCCGGCATGCTATAGCGCATTCACGCCGGCGATTGACACGGCCCGGTGCATTCAATGCCACGCGATCAAGCGCGCCTGAACCGTGGCCGGGCGAACGAGTATGTTGTTCCTGCACTGGCCACCCGCTGGAGACCAAGCACAATTCATGACCGGGTCCGCGACGCGGCGGCTTTCCGCTTCGTTCTTTTCTTTTGGCTTTCAAAGCTTCTGCGAAATACCCGCAAAGAAGCCGCGGCGCGCTCCGAATTGTGGAGCAAAGACGCCGATGCCGGTGCCGTTGCGAAGCTCGTAGATTTTGTCGAACAGGTTCACGACGTCGAAGCGCAGCGTCACCGGCTTGACGTCCGGCGACCATTTGAATTCGCGCGACACTCCGGCATTCACGACCACATACGGCGGATTGCTATCCACATTGGCAAAGCCGGAGCGCAGGCCGCTGCCATAGATCAGGTCTGTGGTGATGAGGTTGCCATTCCAGCGATACGATGCGCCGGCCGATCCCGTCATCAGCTGCATATCGTCGGTATAGTGCCAATTGGTGAGCAGATAATTATAGGTCGCGGCGTCGATCAGGTACTGGTTCGACTCCACGTCGATGGCTCTGGTGATGTTGTACGAAAAGTTCGCGTAGGTTTTGAAGTCGCCGTTTTGATACTTGAGCTTGAATTCGGCGCCTTCGCTGTATCCCCGCGCATAATTGAATTGCGTCAGCACCACCGCCTGGCCGAACTGGCCGTCGTCGAGCATGTCGCGGGCGTCCTTATAATACGCGTCGGCTCCGACCGTGAGACCGGGCAACAGCGTCTGGTCGATGCCGGCGTCGTAGTAATTCGACCGCTCCGGCTTCACCGGGTCGTTGAGTGGCACCTCCGGCTGATTGGTGGTGTTGGTGAACAACGCGATGTTGGATGTGACCGCCTGCGCTTGATAGGGCGGCGTAAAATAACGTGCATAACCGATGTGAATGCTGGTGCCGGCGAACGGCTTGTACACCAAAGCAAGCCGCGGACTGAGTTGGTTGGCATCGACAAATTGATACAATTGGTCGAACCGCAGGCCCGCGTTCAGGGTAAGCTGCTGAGTCAGTTTCCATTCGTCCTGGATGTAGGTGCCGATGTTCCAGCCGAGCTTGCTATTGTCGTCGGTGATCGCGAACGGCGTCGGCGAAATGGCGCCGGTAACGGGATTGACGGGCAGGACGGTCGAAATGTTGCCGACGTTGGTTTGTTCTTCGCTCATCGCGAAGCCCGCCCGCAAGGTGTGCCGGTCGTTGACGAGGTAGGACGCGTCGACCTGGGTGCCGTTGAGCAGGCTCTCCCGGGTCACATTGGATGCCACATCGTTGAACACCAGGTCGCCGAAGATATCGGGAACGAAATTGATTTTGGCGTAGCGCGAAAAAACCGCGAATTGTGCGTCGCCATCGGTGCCTTTCTTTTGCAAGGTCGCGATGTTGACGACGTAAGTGTCGTATTCATTCTCATTGAGAGACGAAGAGCTGTAATTGGTCGGGCCGAAATCTCCGAGCGGCGTCTGATTGGGGTTGTTTGGTATCTGGAACGCGTTGTGGGACGCGGCGGAGATAACGCTGAACCGTGTGGATTCGTTGAGCAGGGTCGATGAATAACCGAAGAACTTGCCCTGCTCGGTGTAATCGTGCTCGGCATTGAAATTGGGTGTCGGATTTTCAAGCCCGAGAGCGTTCCAATTGCCGCGGGCGGTGACGAAATATTCCGTGTTGCCGACGCTGCCGCCATAGTCGAAGCTTGGCGTGAATGTCTGCCGGCTGCCGCCATAGAGACTGACCTCCCCGCCCGGCACGGCATAGCTTCTGCTGGTGATATCGAGGACGCCGGCGGTGCGCAGCCCGTACTGCGCCGGCAGTGTGCCGGTGAGCAGCGACATGCTGGCGATGAAGTTGGTATCGAACAGCGGGCCGAGCGCTGAAATCCCCTCGGGGATGACGACGCCGTTGATCCGGTATTGGACGTTGGCGTACTCGTTTCTGACGTGGAAGTTGGGATTGGAGACGGCTGAATTGTAAGATACGCCCGGCATTTGCAGGATGACTTTGTCGATCGGCGTGTTGTCCCCTTGCGGCATGTCCAGGATCGCCTGGCGGCTGATGGTGTAAGTCGTGGCTCCGATCTTCGGCAGCAGGTTTTCTCGCGCCTGATCAAACGCGCTCATCTTGGCGCCCAAAGCCGCCTGCGCAGCCGTTGGCGCGTCAGCTGGCTGGGCGGTGCGTTGAGCGGATTGCGCGCCGGGTTTTGGCTTCGGCTTTGGTTTTTGCCGCGACGCTGAGACGACGATGGGCGGAAGCTGCGTTTGATCCGCCGCCGGAGCGACCGCGGGAGCTTGCTCTGTCGGCTGCTGCGATTGCGCCGGCGCCGGAGTTGGCGAGACTGTTTCTGGGTCCAGAGGAGGCTGTTGTAGCGGGGATGCCGGCTGTTGCGCGCCGACGCTAATCGTCGTTCCTAGAACGCAGACTGCTATCCCGCTCGGTAGCCAAACGCGATCAACGACCCAACCTGCAAGCTCTGATACTGATCGCACAATCACCCAGCCAAGTAGTTTAGAATTGTTGTTAAGTATAGGTATCGCTCTTCAACTGAATATGTATAAGTTCGACAACATCATCTAACAACGACATTCCTACAGACTGAAGAATATTGTTCGCGCCTGATTTTTAATTAGTTGAATTCCAATCTGCGAAAGCGTGCGTTCAGCGAAGAAGCACGTCGCCGAGGAGCGCGGTTGGTGATTTGAGCGAGGCCCGCGACCTTCTCGCTCCGCTCTTTGGCCGTTCACCGAAGCCTTCAACACGATTGACTTGAGGAAGCCAAAGCGCTGACGGAGGAGGTGGCGGGATTGGGCGGTCGCCGGCCACTTGTGTCGTTCAACGATGGGAAATGACGCTCGGGGCCCAAAGCTGACTTGCTTGGATCACAATCGAATGTCGGCTCTTGAGCGATTCGAGGCCCTTTGAAAGTGGGAAACGAGAATTTCTTGAAAGTGGAAACGAGAATTGCGGAAATAAGTTCCCTCGCCGCACCTCAGCAGATAAAGGCGAAGTCCATCTGGCAATGGATCAACGCCCGGCCGCTGGCGCCCGGCCGCTACGAATTTTTCGACGATTTCCACCAGCAGACGCGCGGCGTTTTGGTCGTGCAGTGACGCGCGGCGCCGCGCGCGGCCGCTTGGCGCCTGCCGCCGCCTTTGCGGCTGCTGCGGCCACCCGGTAATAGGCCCACAGGATGCGCGCGGCGACCGCGCGCCACGGCCGCCAGGTTTCCGCCAAGGCCTGCATCTCCTTGGCGGTCGGTCGTGTCGGCAACGCGAACGCCACTTTTGCGGCTTCCTGCAAGGCCAGATCGCCCGCCGGCCATGCGTCGGCATGACCGAGCGCCGACAACAGATAAATGTCGGCGGTCCAGGGTCCGATGCCGTGCACAGCGGTCAGCGCGGCATGTGCCTCTTCCGCAGCAAGCTTGGCGAGACTGCCAAGCGCAAGCTCATCCCGTGCGACTGCCCGAGCGATCGCCTTGAGCGCGCGGATTTTCGGCGCAGACAAGCCGAGCCGCGCCAGCCGGGCGGGACGCGCGCGCAGGATCGCCGCCGGATCGAATGGATCGAAGGCGGCGGCGAGCCGGCCCCAGATCGCATTGGCGCTCGCGGTCGAAAGCTGCTGCGCAACGATGATGGCGGCAAGGCCGGCAAAGCCATCGGAGCGCCGCCGCAGCGGCGGCCGGCCGGCCTCGGCGAGCAACGCAACGAAGCGGGGATCGGCTTTGCGCAGCGCGTCGAGGGCGATGTCGAGATCGGATTCGGTATGGATGAAGGAGGGCATGGTGGCGTCCGGCTGCGCGCCGTGCAAACTTCGCGCCGCGCGCTTACTTGATTGAGTGAGCCTATCACCTCGGTCAATCCTGCCGGTCAGGGAAATTTCGGCGATGCATACGCGCGTCTTTCGGTTCGCACCGAGTCCGAACGGCTATCTGCATCTAGGCCATGCCTATTCGGCGTTGCTCAATGACGAGATGGCGCGGCAGTCCAACGGACGGCTTCTGTTGCGCATCGAGGATATCGACGCCGCGCGCTGCCGGCCGGAATACGAGGCGGCCCTCGACGAGGATCTGCGCTGGCTCGGCATCGCCTGGCAACAAGACGTCCGCCGCCAAAGCAAGCATTTCGACGACTATCAGGCGGCGCTCGGCAAGCTCGAAGCGATGGGGCTCGTCTATCCGAGCTTCGAGAGCCGCAGCGAGATCGCGGCGCTCGTCGCCGAGCGCGACCGCCACGGACATTGGCCACGCGACCCGGACGGCGTGCCGCTCTATCCCGGCCGCGCGCGCAAAATGCCTAAGGCCGAGCGCGACCGGCGCCGCCGGGAAGGTGAACCCTTTGCACTGCGGCTGGCGATGGACGCGGCTGTCGCGCGGGCCGGCGTGCTGACTTGGACCGAGACCGGCATGGGTCCGCAAAGCCAGTCGGGGATCGTTGCCGCGGCGCCGCAAATGTGGGGCGACGCCGTGCTCGCACGCAAGGAGGCGCCGACCAGCTACCATCTCGCCGTCGCTGTCGACGATGCGTTCCAAGGCGTCACCGATGTCGTGCGCGGGCAGGACTTGTTCTGGTCGACCGCCATCCACCGGCTGCTGCAAGCGCTGCTCGGCCTGCCGGAGCCGGTCTATCACCACCACAAGCTCATCGTGGATGGAGCCGGCCGCAAGCTGTCGAAATCGACAATGGCCACGAGCTTGCGCGAGTTGCGGGCTTCGGGCGCGACACCGGCGGATATCAGGCGCATGGTGGGGCTGGGGCGCTGAAATCCCGGCGAAGGGCGAAGGCTTGAACGGCAGAGCTTGGCGCGGAACCTTTGGCGCGGAACCTCCTGTCAGCCCGAAGCTCATTTAAGGTTAAAGGCCGGGCGCCGCTTAAGAGCATATTTTGTTTGATCCGGCGCCGTGGCATGGTGGGCTCGGCGGGGCGGTATGGCGCGTTCAAGATCGAGCAAAAAGTCGGGAGCAAAGCCGGCACGCCTGCGGAAGCGGCGCGCCGCAGTCGCCGCCGCAGCGTCACCGGCAGCCGGCGCCGCCGAGATTTCGCTGGCCGCCTACGCGCACGACATCCGCACCGCTTTGACCGGCATTCTGGCGCTGAGCGAATTGCTGGCAAGCTCGACCATCGGCGAGCGCGAACGGCGCTGGGCTTCGGGTATCAAAGGAAGCGCCGAGCACCTTTCCGCGCTCACGACGTTGATGATCGATGCCGCCAAAGCCGGCGGCGGCACGCTCGCGCTGCGCGACGAGGTGTTCAGTCCGCGGCGCCTGATCGCTGCGCTCGCGGACTCGCTTTCGGCGCGGGGCGAAACCAAGGATCTCGCGACCGAGGTTGTGGTTGCCGATGATCTGCCGGAAAATCTCCGCGGTGATCCGGTGCGGCTGCGGGCGGCGCTGGAAAATCTGATCGACAATGCGGTGAAGTTCACCGCGCGGGGTGCGGTGCGCCTCGAGGTCAGCGCGGCGCCCGCGACCCGCAGCCGGACAAAGCTCATCTGCGCGGTCAGTGACAGCGGCATCGGGCTTAAGCCCGCCGAGATCCACCGGCTGTTCCGTCCGTTCACGCAAGCCAACGCCGACATCGCGCGGCGCTATGGCGGCGCCGGGCTTGGCCTCGCCGTCGTCAAGGCGATTGCCAAGCTGATGGGCGGCGATCTGACCGTCACCAGCACGTTCGGCCGCGGCTCGACCTTTCAACTTTCGTGTCTGTTCGCTGTCGCGACCACGGGCGCTGCCGGAGAGGCGCCGCCGCCGCGCGCGGCCGCGCCGGCGCGGCGCCTTGCGATCTTGTGCGCCGAGGACAATCCTTATGGCCGCGTCATTCTCAACACGATCCTCACCGAGCTCGGCCACCGCGCCGATTTCGCAAGCTCGGGCGAAGAAGCAATCGCCGCAGTGACGCGCGGTTACGACGCGATGCTGATGGATGTAACGCTGCCGGGAATCGACGGTCTTGAGGCCACGCGGCGCATTCGTGCGATCGCCGGTCTTGCCGGACAAACGCCGATCATCGGCATCTCCGGCCGCGGCGAAGCCGGCGATGAGCAGGCCGCCCGCGCCGCCGGCATGAACTTCTATTTGCGCAAACCGCTGAGCCCCACGGCGCTCAGCGAAGCGCTCGCGACGGTTCTGTCTTCACCAAATAAAGCTTAGAGCATGATCCGGAAAAGTGGAAACCGGTTTTCCGAGAAGATCATGCTCCACCAAAAATTAGAGCGTCAATCGATTCAATCTGCAGCGATTGCGCTCTGCCATCACATCTCGGCTCATTCCGGCGCGAGCGGGAATCCGGAACAGGTATCGTGACTGGGTCCCCGCCTTCGCGGGGACGAGCGAAAGCATATTATTACGTTGCGTCCGCCGCTTCCTCGACGATCCGCACCACGTCGCTCATGATGCGGTTCAATTCGAAGTCCTTGGGCGTGTAGACCTCGGCGACGCCGGCGTCTTTGAGCGCGCTCGCGTCCTGCGGCGGGATGATGCCGCCGACCACGACCGGCACGTCGTCGACGCCGGCTTCCTTCATGCGCGCGATCACGTCCTGCACCAGCGGCAGGTGTGAGCCGGACAGGATCGAGAGACCGACGACATGCACATCCTTTTCCGCCGCGGCGGCGGCAATCGCTTCCGCCGTCAGTCTGATGCCGTCATAGACGACGTCCATGCCGGCGTCGCGGGCGCGGGCGGCGATCTGTTCGGCGCCGTTGGAGTGGCCGTCGAGACCGGGCTTGCCGATCAAAAATTTCAGCCGCCGGCCGAGCTTCTTCGAGACCCGATCGACCTCGGCGCGGATGTCGTCGAGGCCTTCAGCGTCGTTGCGCATGGCGGTGCCGACCCCCGTCGGCGCCCGGTACTCGCCGAAGGCTGCGCGCAGCGCAAAACCCCATTCGCCGGTAGTCGCGCCCGCTTTGGCGCACGCGATCGAAGGGGGCATGATGTTGGCGCCGCTGCGCGCCGCCTTGCGCAATTCCGCAAGCGCCGCCGCCACCGCATCGTTGTCGCGCGCCGCGCGCCAGGCATTGAGCTGCTTGATCTGATCGGTCTCGGCTTCTTCCGAAACGGTAAGAACCGCATCGGCGGCATTGGCCAGCGGCGACGCCTCGCTCTCGATGAAACGATTGACGCCGACCACGGTCAGCTCGCCGCGCTCGATCGCCTCGACCCGGCGCGAATTGGATTCGACCAGTTGTTGCTTCAAATAGCCGGATTCGACGGCGGCAACGGTGCCGCCCATCGCCTCGATCTGCCTGAGTTCTTCCTTCGCGGCTTGTTTGAGTTCGGCCACTTTGGCCGCGATCACCGGCGAGCCGTCGAACAGATCGCCATATTCCAGCAGGTCGGTCTCGTAGGCGAGGATTTGCTGCATGCGCAGCGACCATTGCTGATCCCACGGCCGCGGCAGGCCGAGCGCCTCGTTCCAGGCCGGAAGCTGCACCGCCCGCGCCCGCGCCTGTTTCGACAGCGTCACCGCCAGCATCTCCAACAGGATGCGCGCGACGTTGTTCTCCGGCTGCTGCTCAGTCAGGCCCAGCGAGTTCACCTGCACGCCGTAGCGGAACAGCCGCTGTTTCGGGTCGGTCACGCCATAACGTTCGCGCGTGATTTCATCCCAGAGCTCGGTGAAGGCGCGCATCTTGCAGATTTCAGTGACGAAGCGCAGCCCGGCATTGACGAAGAACGAGATGCGCCCGACCACGTCGCCAAATTCTTCCGGCGCGCACGCGCCCGAGGCCTTCACCGCATCGAGCACGCCGATGGCGGTGGCGAGCGCAAAAGCCAGCTCCTGCACCGGCGTGGCGCCGGCTTCCTGCAGGTGATAGGAGCAGACATTCATCGGATTCCACTTCGGCATTTCCTTGGTCGTGAACAAAATCACGTCCTTGGTCAGCCGCATCGACGGCGCCGGCGGGAACACATAAGTGCCGCGCGAGAGATATTCCTTGATGATGTCGTTCTGGGTCGTGCCGGTAAGTTTCGTTCGCGGCACGCCTTGTTCATCGGCGAGCGCCACATACAGCGCCAGCAGCCAGGCGGCCGTGGCGTTGATCGTCATCGACGTGTTCATCTCGCCGAGCGGGATGCCGTCGAACAATGCGCGCATGTCGCCGATGTGCGAGATCGGCACGCCGACCTTGCCGACCTCGCCCTTGGCGTGCGGATGATCGCTGTCGTAGCCGGTCTGCGTCGGCAGATCGAAGGCGACCGAAAGCCCGGTCTGACCTTTACCGAGATTCTTGCGGTAAAGCGCATTCGATGCCGCGGCGGTCGAATGCCCGGCATAGGTGCGAAAGATCCAAGGTTTGTCGCGGCGTAGCTGTTCGCCCATCGGACTTTGCGGAATTTGCTGCGCCGCTAATGTGACGCGGTTTGTGCTGCGATGCAACACGCGCGGAAAGCGATCAAAGCCGACACAATCAGCGTCGCGGCGAGGCCGACCTGCATTGTGGCGTAGGGATAGATCAGGATGAGCGCGGCGGCGGCGGCGAGCGCCGTGCCGTCGACAAATGAAAATCCGCGCTGCAAGCCGTCGCGGAGCAGAAAAGCGACGGCGACCGCCAGCACCACCAGGTCGTACATATAGATGTAGGGCGTCGCCAGCAGCGCGCCGCAGGCCAATGCGGCGGCCTTGAGCTCGAACGTCGCGCGGCTTCGCCACAGCGCGATGAGGCCCGCGCCGGCGGCGACCGCGGCCGCCGCCTGAACGCTCCAGGCGATTGTCTCGCTAGCACCGTGCGCGCGCATGAAGCCGAACAGGCTTTGCAGCCTGTTCCAATCGGCGCCGCCTTCGCCGAGCACCACGCGGCTGGTCGCCGACATGCTTTGCACGAAAGCAACCCAGCTGGCCGCGCCGAAAGCGAGCCACGAGAGAACGGCAAGTCCGACTGCGACGGCGGCCGCGACCACGATCGTCAGCCAGCGGCGATCGACAATCAGCACAATGGGAAACAACAGGCCGAATTGCGGCTTGTAGGTCAGCAAGCCAAGACAAACGCCCGCAAGCGCCGGCCGCCGCTCCAGGAGGCAGAGGGTGCCCCCGATCAGCGCCGCGGTGAAGAAGCCGTTTTGCCCGGCGGTGACGTTCCAGAGCGCCGCTGGAAATCCGAGCGCGACCAGAAAGCCTGTCCGCCCGCCGAGTATCTTGGCAAGCATTGTCGCGTAGGCGACGAGCGTTGCGACGAGCCAGACGATGGCGGCGAGCAGATAAGGCAGGGCCGCCAGCGCTGCCGCTACAAACAAAAATGTCGGCGGATAGTGCCAGCCGTAATAATTGGCGAAGTCGTGCCCGACCGCGCGTATTTCGGCGGCCTTGTGCAGCGGCCAGTCGTAAGCCGCCGCCGGTTGACCATCGAGCGCGAACCGTCCCGCCGCCCAGACATTGACGAAATCGTTGGCAAGCGGCTCCCCTTGAGCGTCGATCAGCAAATGGCCGCCGAGATAGGCGCTGCAAAGGACGACCAAATAACAAAGCGCGAGCGTGAGACCGATCAGCGCAACGACGCGCGCCGCGGGCGGATTCGGCGCGGCGGCGCTCTCGGGCTGTGTGATCACCGCTCCGTTCATGTAGTCACGCTCGCCGGCACGAACAGGCGCCGCGCCAGCAACGCCGCGACCAAAAGCAGCGCGGCGAAGCCGACCGGCGCCTTCACGAACGGAAACGCCAGCATCAAGCCGCTGGCGATGCCGATCCAGGCCATCTCTTTCGGCAGGAATCCGCGCGCGTTGCCAAGCCGCAGCAGAAAGGCCATCGGCACGGCGAGCACGACGAGGTCGTACATGTAGAGATAGGGCGTCGCCAGCAGCACTCCGACGCCGAGCGCAGCGGCCTTGATCTCGTACGCCGCGTTGCTCCGCCACAGAATCGCGACGGCCGCCGCGGCCGCCAGCGAAACGGCGGCTTGGATGGTCCACGCCAACGTCTCGCTGCCGCCGAGCGTGCGCGTGAGGCCGAAGGCGGTTTGCAGCTTGCTCCAATCCGCCCAGCCTTCGGAGAGGAAGGCCTGCGACGTGTGGCCGATATTGGCGAAGAAGGCCTGCCAGGCCTCGCCGCCGAAGGCGAGCCACGAGGCGGCGGCCATCAGCACGGCAACGAGCGCGGCGGTAAAGAATGTGCGCCAATATCCGCCCGCCATGAGCGCGATCGGAAACAGCAGTCCGAGATGCGGCTTGTAGGTGAGAAGCCCGAGCAGCATCCCGGCAACGATCGGGCGGCGCTCGAGCAGAACGAGCGCGCCGCCGACCAGGCCGGCGGTGAGAAATCCGTTTTGGCCGACGATGAAATTCGGCAGCACCGCCGGGAAGGCGGCCGCGAGCAGATATCCCACGCGGTCGCCGATGATGGCACGCACCGCGACGAGATAGCCGGGAAACGTGCCGAATGCCCAAAGGGCATAAGCCGGCGCATAGGGAAGCAACGAAAGAATGGCGGCGACGAACAGGAAGGTCGGCGGATAATGCCAGCCGAAATAGCCCTCGAAGGCGTGGCCGACGGCGGTTTCCTCCATCAGCTTGTGCGTTGGCCAGTCGTAAGCTGCGGCCGCATGACCCGCCAATGCCAGCCGGCCGGCGGCCCAGACATTGACGAAATCCGACTGGATTGCGGCGCCGTCCGGCGCCACCAGCCAAAAGCCCTCGAAATATGAAGCGGCGAGATAGACCGCGTTCGCAATGACCAGGGCGAAGCAGACAAGCTCCACCGGCCGCGCCAGCTTGGCGCTGGAGCCTTGGGCCGGCGAGATTTCGTAAAGCGCCATCGGCGGCAGGCCTCACTCGCGATGGCCGCGAAGCTAGGCAGGCCGCCTTGAAGAACCCTTAAATGCCGCCAAAGTCCCGCGACCAAATCCTGCGGACGTCATCATGCGGGACCTAATCCTGCGGGACCAAATCCTGCAGGCTAAGTCCTGTGACGAAGTCCTGCGGAGAAGCGCCGGCCCGCCTTATCGTCTGATCAGTCGCAGGATGATCAGGAGGATCACCGCGCCGATGAAGGCATTAATGATCTGGGCAATGATGCCGCCGCCGATCACGATGCCGATGCGCGGCAAGAGCCAGCCGGCAATCAAGCCGCCGACGATGCCGACGACGATGTCGCCGATCAGGCCGTAGCCGCCGCCTTTGACCACCATCCCGGCGAGCCAGCCGGCGATAGCGCCGACGATCAGCCAAATAACAATACTCTCAGCGTCCATCATTCCCCCCGAATGTCCCCTCGCGGCGCCCGCAGTGCTTGGTGCGCCGGGAGCACCGTGCCCACATGACCATAAGACCTTGCGTCCCGTCTGTCAGCATTACGCATGAACGACGACGACTTTGCGTCCCAACTACTTATTGCACCGCAATATCAACTGCGGCACACTGGCGGTTGAAACGCAACCCGGCGGGTAACTGGGAGCCCATCATGGCCGTCGCGCAGAAAAAGCCGTCAGCGGCGCCGCTGAAGGACCTCTACGACATTGGCGAAGTGCCGCCGCTCGGTCACGTGCCGGCGAACATGCACGCCTGGGCGATCCGCAAGGAGCGCCACGGGCCGCCCGAAAAGGCCATGCAGTTGGAGGTGGTGCCGACCTGGCCGATCGCCGAGGACGAGGTGCTGGTCTACGTCATGGCCGGCGGCGTCAATTACAACGGTGTCTGGGCCGGATTGGGGATTCCGGTTTCTCCGTTGGACGGGCACAAGCATCCCTTCCATATCGCCGGCTCTGATGCCTCGGGCATCGTTTGGGCGGTCGGCCCGAAAGTCAGGCGCTGGCAGGTTGGCGACGAAGTGATCGTCCACTGCAATCAGGACGACGGCGACGACGAAGACTGTAACGGCGGCGATCCGCTGTTGTCGCCGTCGCAGCGCATCTGGGGCTATGAGACGCCGGACGGCTCGTTCGCGCAATTCTGCCGGGTGCAGTCGCGCCAGCTCATGATCAAGCCGCGCCATCTAACCTGGGAAGAGTCGGCCTGCTACACGCTGACGCTGGCCACCGCCTATCGCATGCTGTTTGGCCATCCGCCGCACACCCTTAAGCCGGGCGATAACGTGCTGGTCTGGGGCGCCTCGGGCGGTCTCGGCGTCTTCGGCGTGCAGCTTGTCGCTGCCTCGGGCGCCAACGCCATCGGCATCGTCTCCGATGAATCGAAATCGGAATACGTGTTCAATCTCGGTGCCAAGGGCGTTATCAACCGCAGCGAATTCAAATGCTGGGGCGCGATGCCGAAGGTCGGCACGCCGGAATACGACGCCTGGGTGAAAGAAGCGCGCCGCTTCGGCAAAGCAATCTGGGACATCACCGGCAAGCGCGACGTCGACATCGTGTTCGAGCATCCCGGCGAGGCGACGTTCCCGGTGTCGTGTCTGGTGGTCAAGCGCGGCGGCATGGTGGTGTTCTGCGCCGGTACCTCGGGTTACAACATCACCTTCGACGCGCGCTATGTGTGGATGCGGCAGAAGCGCGTGCAAGGCTCGCACTTCGCGCATTTGAAGCAGGCGAGCTCCGCCAACCGGTTCGTGATCGATCGCCGCATCGATCCCTGCATGAGCGACGTGTTCCCCTGGGAGAAGATCCCCTATGCGCACGAATTGATGCGCACCAATCGCCACAAGCCCGGCAACATGGCGGTGCTGGTCAATACGCCGACCACCGGCTTGCGCAATTTCGAGGACGTCGTGGAGGCGGCCTCATTGCCCGAGCTGAGCCGGCAATCCAACCGGGCGAGACCGGCGACGAGGGTGAGGGGGCCTCTCCGCGAGTTGAGCGATGGGGGCAAGGCGGTAGCGTTGCAGAAATTTCCTCAAATCGCGCGCCCAGCGGAGAGGCCCCCTCACCCGACCTCTCCGCGCAGCGGGGAGAAGGAGATGCTTGCGATTTTCATTTGGTGGGGTCGGCCGGAACGGCCGGTAACTGAACTGCACATGACGCGGAATTACGCCTTCCCCTCGCGGGCGCGGATGATCGCGGCATTGAGCTCGCCGCCGTAGACGAAAATCCAGGCGCTGTAATAGAGAAACACCAGCGCGATCATCGCCGAGGCGAGGCCGGCATAATAATTGACGTAGGTGTAGGCGAAGTCGGCGAGATAGTGGCCGAAGGTGAGGCCGCAGACGAGCCACAGCACAAGCGTTGCAAGGATTCCCGGCCACACCTTGCCAAATCCGCGCCGTCCGGCCGGCAGCCACATATGCAGAATGAGCAGCGCGACCGCGAGCACGAGCCCGCTGATGCCGAAACGTGCGAAATCGTAGTGCGCCTCGAGCGGCGCGAGCCATGGCGCATAGGCGGCGGCGGCCTTGAAAATCAGCGGTCCGAGCACGACGAAAAACGCCAGCACCAGGAGCGCGACCGCGCTCAGCAGCACAAAGCCGATCGATTCGAGCCGCAACAGCCAAAAGCTTCGCCGCTCGCGCAGTCCGTAGGCGCGGTTGAGCCCGATGCGCAGGCTCTCGACGCCGCTCGAAGAAAAGTAGACGGCGAATACGGCGCCGATCGTCAACAACCCGCCGTGAGACGTGGTGAGCACGTGGTGGATTTCGCTGGCGAGCGGACCCGCGACTTCTTGCGGCCAGGCCGCAAACAAGAGGCGGGCGACCTCGTCGGCAAGATTCACCGAACCGATGAAGCCGGCGATGGCCGTCACGACAATCAGGAACGGAAACACCGCCATGAGGATCGACAACGCGATATGGCTGGCGATCGCCCAGCCGTCGTCGCGATTGAAGCGGTAGAAGGCGTCGAGAAGGATATGAAAACTCTTGCGGATGGTGTCCACTGCACGGCGCCTCGGCGGACGGCATCGGCTGCCACAGATACGTCATTCGCCGGCCGCTGCGAAGCGGTAAACGAAATTTTTGCTCTAAGTGTAATCGCCGCCGTTATCGACGATCAGAAACTGCCCGGTGACCGCATCGCTGTCGGGCGACGCCAGATAGATCAGAGTTCCGACGAGTTCGTCGGCGAATACGTCCTTCTTGATCGCGCGCGTGCTCAGCACGAATTCACGCAGGCCCGGGCGGCCGGCCATGGCGGTGGCGACCGAATCGTTCATCACCAGTCCGGGCGCGAGCGAATTCACCCGGATGCCGTAGGCGCCGAGCTCGCGCGCCATCGAGCGAGTCATGGCGGCGATGGCGCCCTTGGTGGTGACGTAATGCAGCCGATGCGACAGCCCCGACAGCATCGTCGTCGAGGACAGATTGATGATCTTGCCGTAAGCGTTGCGCCGCATGACCGGAATGGCGGCTTTGACGCAAAGAAAAGTGCCGCGCACATTGACCGCCATGAACTCGTCCCAGAGCGCGGCATCGATGTCTTCGATCGCAATCGGCGGGATGTTCGAACCGATGGCGGCGTTGTTGACCAGAATGTCGAGCCGGCCGAATTGCCTCTCGGCTTCCGCGATCATCGCGCTAACCGATTTTTCATCGCGCACATCGGCCAGCAGCGAATGGGCCGTTCCGCCTTCGGCCGCGATCTCCGCCGCCACCGAGCTGCAATCCTTGCTATCGGCGACGACGACCTTGGCCCCTTCCGCCGCCAGTGCTCTGGCGAAGATCGAACCGAGCGCGGCCTTCGGGCCCGCGGCCGCACCGGTGACGACCGCAACCTTTCCTTCCAAACGTGGCATGACGATTCCTTTGAATTTCAGCGCAAGCCGGCCTGCACGAGCAGCGGATAGGTCACCGTCTTGAACTCCCGCATCTGCTCCTCATAGCGCGGCCACGACAGCAGCACGCCGTCAAGGCCCATGGCCGAGAGCTTGTCGAGGCCGTCGACGATCTGCTCCTTGGTGCCGATCAATGGATAGCCGCCCCAGCCGGCAATGAAAAACTCCTTGAGGTGCTCCATGGCTTCGGGCGGAAAGGTCTTGGCGTTGATCCCCATGGTGGAGAGCGCGTAGCTCACCGCTTCCCAATCGCCTTTCTCCTTGACGATGTAGTCGTAATAGCGGCGCGCTTCCTGCTCCGTTTCCGCCTGAATGATGTTGGCCGACGACCAGATCGCGACTTCGCGGCCATATTCCTCCCGCGCCAGCTTTCGATAGCTCTCGATCTGCGCCTTGTTCTTTTCGAAATCGGGCGAGCCGAGCGCGGTGAAAACCAGGTCGCAATGCTTGCAGGCGAAGTGACGGCCGCGCTCGGAGCCGCCGGCATTCATGATCGCCGGGAACGGCTGCTGAATGGGCTTCGGCTGCAGATAGCCTTTGACGATCTTGTAATACTTGCCCTCGTGGTCGAACTCCTCGTCCTCGGTCCATAGCCGCTTGACGATGGCAAGCCATTCCTCGGCCATGTCGTAGCGTTCTTCGTGCGGCAGCATCTCGGCGCCGAACATGTCGATCTCGGGCTTGTTCCAGCCGGTGACGATATTGAGGATGAAGCGGCCGCCCGAGATATGGTCGATTACGGTCCCCTGCTTTGCCGCCACCAGCGGGTGGTTGACGGAGCAATGCGAGGTGGCGACGACGCCGGCCCGTTCGGTCGAAGCAGCGATGCCCGACGCCCAGCTGTAGGTCTCAAAACCCGGGCCTTGCGGATTGAGCTTGCCGCCGAAGCCGCGCCAGCGCGCCACCGGCACCAGCGCCTCGAACCCCATCTCGTCGGCGAGCTTCGCGAGCGCGACCGTATTCGGCCAGCTGATTTTCAGTCGCCCCTCGACATCGGCCATCAGGCAGCCGTAGTCGAGATTGCTCTGGAACGTTCCGAGCTTGAGTTTGCGGTTGTTGAAGGCCGGGTTGATCGAATGTCGGTCTTCGCGGTTGCTTGTTCTGGTCAATTGTTCCCCCCTTTGGCCGGCATGGGCGCAGCCTTGCACAAAAACGCTATCGTCCCCCTCGATAGCGGCTTTTGACGCGCGTCAATTGGCGGGGCGGATGGTGGCAGCAGACGAGAACGAAATCCAACAATTGAAAATTGAACCGCGCCGCGGCTCCAGGTAGGCGAAGCGAATGATTGGCTTTTGTGCACTGCACGCGTAAGCTCGCCGGGCCGGGAACCGAGCGTTATCGGTATCTTTCATCGGAGCCCTGAATGTCGCTTGCCGCATCTTCCACGTCCGCCGACAGCGAATTGATCCGAACGCTGGACCAGGCGGTCGGCGCCGTCGAAGCCCTGTTTGCCGACGCCCGCCGGGCGGTCGCCGAGCGGGTTGTGCGCGAGGGCAAGGCCAATGCGCGCGCGCTCGATCGCGAACAGCGCGCCGCCCACGGTCTCGCCTGGCTCGCGACTTATAGCGAAGCGTTGCGGCAGTTGGCTGCTTACGCGCAGCGGCTTTCGGCGGCGGATAATTTCGGCGAGCTCGAAGAGCTTCTGGTCCGCATCGGCGCCGGCGAGTATCTGGCGCAGATCGCAGGCGGCATTCCGATGAGCCAGGGCGAGATCGTCCGGCTTTCCGACCTCGGGCTTGGTCCGGCCGCGGTGGCGGCGCGCATGAACCCGGCGGTCGAGCATCTGATCGCTTACGGCAATACCGCGCCGCGCCGGGCGCGGCTGGCCGAACTGATGCGCGAGCAGCACGACGCGACGGTCGGCGCTACTGGGCTCGACGACACGCTCAATTCGATCCGCGATGAAATGCGCAAATTCGCCGACGGTCAGGTCGTGCCCTATGCCCAGGAATGGCATCTGTGCAACGAATATATCCCGCTCGATATCATCGCGCAGATGTCCGAGCTCGGCGTGTTCAGCCTCACCATCCCCGAGGACTATGGCGGCATGGGGCTCGGCAAGGAATCGATGTGCGTCGTGTCGGAGGAACTCTCGCGCGGCTATATCGGCGTCGGCAGCCTCGGCACCCGCTCGGAAATCGCGGCCGAGCTCATCCTCGGCAGCGGCACCGAACAGCAGAAACGCAAATGGCTGCCGAAAATCGCCTCGGGCGAGGTGCTGCCGACGGCGGTCTTCACCGAGCCGAATACCGGCTCCGATCTCGCGTCGCTCAAGACGCGCGCGGCGCGCGACGGCGCCACGTACAAGGTTTACGGCAACAAGACCTGGATCACCCACCCGGTGCGCGCCGACCTGATGACGCTATTGGTGCGCACCAACCCGGCCGAAAAAGGCTATCGCGGCCTCTCCATGCTGCTCGCCGAAAAGCCGCGCGGCAGCGACGAGCGTCCGTTTCCCGCGCCCGGCATGTCGGGCACCGAGATCGAGGTGCTCGGCTATCGCGGCATGAAGGAATACGAGATCGCCTTCGACGGCTTTGCGGTGAAGGCGGAAAATCTCCTCGGCGGTGTCGAGGGGCTCGGCTTCAAGCAGCTGATGGCGACGTTTGAGTCCGCGCGCATCCAGACCGCCGCGCGTGCCGTCGGCGTCGCCCAGGCAGCCCTCGAACAAGCGCGCACCTATGCATCGCAGCGCGTGCAATTCGGCGAGCCGATCGGCAATTTCCCGCGCGTCGCCGACAAGATCGTCATGATGGCGGTGGAGATCACAATCGCGCGCCAGCTGACCTACTACGCCGCGCGGCAGAAGGATTCCGGCCGCCGCTGCGATCTCGAGGCCGGCATGGCGAAGCTCTTGGCGGCGCGCGTCGCCTGGGCCGCCGCCGACAACGCCGTGCAGATCCATGGCGGCAACGGCTTTGCCGTCGAATTCCCGGTGTCGCGCATTCTCTGCGATGCGCGCATTCTCAACATCTTCGAAGGTGCCGCCGAAATCCAGGCGCAGGTCATCGCGCGCCGCCTGCTGGACGGATCGAATTAATCGTCATTCCGCCTTCGTGCTACGCGCACCCGAATGACGAGACATCCCGATTGAACCAGCATGCAATGCGTTTTAAGTAGCATGCATGGCAAATTTCCTGTCTCATGGTCTCGTTCCGATCGCCATTGGCGCGGTCGCCATCGTGCTCCTGCTCGGCCTCGTCAACATGATGCGGGGCGGTTCCGGCAACACCTCGCAGAAGCTGATGCGCTTGCGCGTCCTGCTGCAATTCGTCGCCATCGTGATCATCATGATCACGATTTGGGTGATGGCGAAGTAGGCTCTGCGAGGAAACTCTGCGAAACTGATTTGGCGCGGTGAAGCATGGTTGTCCTCAACAAGATCTACACCCGCACCGGCGACGACGGCACCACCGCGCTCGGCACCGGCGAGCGGCGCAAGAAATACGATCTGCGGATCGCCGCCTACGGCACGCTGGATGAAGCCAATGCCGCGATCGGGATCGCGCGGCTGCACACTTCGGGCGACGCTGCGCTCGATCCGGCGCTGGCGCGCATTCAGAATGACCTGTTCGACGCCGGCGCCGATCTGGCGACGCCGGGCAAGGGCAAGGGACCGGGTGGCGCGCGGCTGACCGTTACCGCCGCGCAGGTCGCTTGGCTGGAAAGCGAGATCGACCTGCTCAATGGCGAGCTCGAGCCGCTGCGCTCCTTCATCCTGCCGGGCGGCTTTCCGGCGGCGGCTTATCTGCATCTTGCCCGCACCGTTTGCCGGCGCGCCGAGCGGCTGATCGCCGAGCTGATGGACAAGGCGGATGAGAGCGTCACGCCGGAAGTGCTGCAATATGTCAACCGGCTGTCCGATTATTTGTTTGTTGCCGCCCGCTACGCCAACGATAAGGGCGCGCGCGACATGTTGTGGCGGCCGGGCGAGAATCGCTGAGCTAATACAGCAGGCAAAGGGGAGGGGATGATGGGCCGGCTCGACGGCAAGGTCGCAGTCGTTACGGGCGCCGGAAGCGGCATCGGCCGCGCCACGTCCATCTTATTTGCACGCGAAGGCGCCCGTCTGGTCGTTGCCGATCAAGATGCCGACGGCGTGAACGAGACCGCACGCATGATCGCGGAGGCCGGCGGAACGGCTCATGCCATCACCGGCGATGCGGGCCATGAAGCCGCCGTCAAAGGCTTCATCGATCGGGCGGTGTCGGCATTCGGCGCGCTCGATATCGTTCACGCCAATGCCGGGATCAGCGGCGGAGTCGTTCCCATCTTCGAGCAGACCGAAGACTATTGGCGACAAATTCTGCAGATCAATCTGATCGGCCCGTTTCTGGCGATCAAACATGCCGGTTTGCACATGGTGAAACAGGGCCGCGGCTCGATCATCCTCACCGCCTCGGTCGCGGGGCTGCGCGCCAATGCCGGCGCCGCGGCCTATAGCGCGAGCAAGGCGGGCGTGATCAGTCTGGCCCAGACCGGCGCCGCCGCCTTCCTCGGGACCGGGATACGCGTCAACGCCATCTGCCCGGGCCTCATTGAAACTGCCATGACCAAGAACGTCTTCGACGGCGCGCGTGAAGCCGGCAAGGGACACAAAATCGGCCAGCTCAACCCGCTGCAGCGGGCCGGTCAGCCGGAAGAGATCGCGGCGATGGCGCTGTTCCTGGCGAGCGACGAGGCGTCCTATGTCAATGGCCAGGCCTTTCCCGTCGACGGCGGGCTCTCAAGCTCGCTTCCCTTCTCCCGCCCGCTCAGGTGACAGCCCGGCAAAGCGGGCTGTTGACGTTCTCTCGCTCTCGGCGATTTCCCGCCGCTTGGCGGCGTTGACCGCAAGCACGCTCGCGCGTACGTTCCCGCACCGCAGCATGGGGATGCTCCACCCGAGCGGCCGGGGCTGCGTATTAGGAACCGGGAAAAGTCGAACTTAGAGCCATGAAGATTCTCGTGCCCGTGAAGCGGGCGGTCGATAAAGACGTAAAAATTAGGGTTAAATCAGACGGCTCGGGCGTCGAGCTTGCCAATGTCAAAATGTCGATGAATCCCTTCGACGAGATCGCCGTCGAGGAGGCGATCCGGCTCAAGGAAGCCGGCAAGGCGACTGAAATCATCGCCGTCTCGATCGGGCCGGCGCAAGCCGCCGAAACCATTCGCACCGCGCTCGCCATGGGCGCCGACCGCGGCATCCTGGTGAAGACCGAAGGCAGCGCCGAGCCGCTCGCCGTGGCAAAGATCCTCAAAGCCATCGCTGCTGCCGAGCAGCCCGGCCTCATCATCATGGGCAAACAGGCGATCGACGACGATTCCAATCAGACCGGTCAGATGCTGGCGGCGCTGCTCGGCTGGCCGCAAGGCACGTTTGCCTCCAAGGTCACGATCGAGGCTGATGCGCTGATGGTCACGCGCGAGGTCGATGGCGGCTTGCAGACGGTGAAGCTCAAGATGCCGGCGATCGTCACCACCGATCTGCGTTTGAACGAGCCGCGCTACGCGTCGCTGCCCAACATCATGAAGGCGAAGAAGAAGCCGATCGACGAGAAAACCGCCGCCGATTACGGCGTCGACATCAAGCCGCATCTTGAAGTCGTCAAGACCGCCGAGCCGCCGGTGCGCAAGGCCGGCGTCAAGGTCAAGACCGTCACCGAGCTCATCGACAAGCTGAAAAACGAAGCGGGGGCGATCTGATGCCGACGCTGCTCCTCGCCGAACACGACAACAAATCGCTCAAGGATGCGACCAGCAAGGCATTGACCGCCGCCAAGGAGATCGGCGCGGACGTGCACATCCTGGTCGCCGGTCATAATTGTCAGCCGGTCGCTGAGGCGGCCGCCAAGCTCGACGGCGTCAAGAAAGTGCTGCTGGCCGACGCGGCCGCCTACGAGCACATGCTGGCCGAGCCGACCGCGGCGCTGATCGTCTCGCTGGCCGGCCCTTATGAGGCGATCGTCGCGCCGGCGACCACCAACGGCAAGAACATCATGCCGCGCGTCGCCGCGCTTCTCGACGTGATGCAGATCTCCGAGATCAGCAAGGTGGTGGCGCCCGACACGTTCGAGCGGCCGGTCTATGCCGGTAACGCCATACAGACAGTGCGCTCACTCGATGCCAAGAAGGTCATCACCGTGCGGACGGCCGCGTTCCAGGCGACCGGCGCGGGCGGTTCTGCTCCGATCGAGCCGGTGACTGCTGCGGCCGATCCGGGCCTGTCCGGTTTCGTCGGCGAGGAGCTCTCCAAATCGGAGCGTCCGGAACTGACTTCGGCCAAGATCATCATTTCCGGCGGCCGGGCGATGCAAAGCCGCGAGAACTTCACCAAATATATAGAGCCGGTGGCCGATAAGCTCGGCGCCGCGGTTGGCGCCTCGCGCGCGGCCGTCGATGCCGGCTATGCGCCGAACGATTGGCAGGTTGGCCAAACCGGAAAGGTGGTGGCGCCGGACCTCTATATCGCGGTCGGCATTTCCGGTGCTATTCAGCATCTCGCCGGCATGAAGGACTCGAAAGTCATTGTCGCTATCAACAAGGATGAGGAAGCACCCATCTTTCAGGTCGCCGACTATGGGTTGGTGGCAGACCTCTATCAGGCCTTGCCGGAGCTGGCCCAGGAGCTTGAAAAACAGCTGGAAAGGCGCGGTCGTTGACCGGAGAGGGCAGGCACCTCGAAAAAGGTAAGCGGAGATGGTCGAAGTGAAGGAGCGGCCGAAGACACGCGGCGACCATGGCGGTGGCGCCCATTCCATCCACAAGGTCGGCGTGATCGGCGCGGGCCAGATGGGCAACGGCATCGCGCATGTCTGCGCGCTGTCCGGCCTGCATGTGCTGCTCAACGACATCGACGTCGAGCGCATTTCCGAGGGGCTCGCCACCATCAGCGGCAATCTTGCCCGGCAGGTCACCCGCCAGCGCATCAGCGACGAGGAGCGCGACGCCGCCTTAAAGCGCATCAGCCCGGCGCAGACCCTCAACGATCTCGGCGATTGCGATCTGGTGATCGAAGCGGCGACGGAAAAAGAGGAGGTCAAGCGCAAGATCTTTACCGCGCTCTGCGCCGGCCTCAAAAGCGAAGCGATCGTCGGCACCAACACGTCTTCCATCTCGATCACGCGGCTTGCCGCCGCCACCGACCGGCCCGAGCGCTTCATCGGCATTCATTTCATGAATCCGGTGCCGCTGATGGAACTGGTCGAGATCATCCGCGGCATCGCCACCGACGACGCCACCTTCGAGACCACCAAGCAATTCATCAGCAAGCTCGGCAAGCAGATCGCGGTCTCCGAGGACTTCCCCGCCTTCATCGTCAACCGCATCCTGCTGCCGATGATCAACGAGGCGATCTACACGCTCTATGAAGGCGTCGGCAATGTGGAAGCGATCGACACGGCGATGCGGCTCGGTGCGCATCATCCGATGGGCCCGCTGGAGCTCGCCGATTTCATCGGGCTCGACACCTGCCTCTCGGTCATGCAGGTGCTGCACGAAGGGCTGGCCGATTCAAAATACCGGCCGTGCCCGCTGCTGGTGAAATACGTCGAAGCCGGCTGGCTCGGGCGCAAGACCCAGCGCGGCTTCTACGATTATCGCGGCGAGAAGCCGGTTCCGACGCGCTGACTAAGCCGTCATGGCCGGGCATAGCCGTTTGAAGAACGGCGTCGCTTCGCTCGCCTATGTACCGGCCATCCACGTCTTTAGTTCTGACGCAGTATCTAAGACGTGGATGCCCGCGACGAGCGCGGGCATGGCGAAGGTGTCACTTCACCAACTCGACGAACAGGCCGATCACGCACACATAGGCGAGCACGAAAATCAGCGTACGGATGTAGGGGAGGCCGATCAGGAAGACGACGGCATGGGCGAGCCGGAGCCAAAAGTAGCCTATCGCCCAGAAGGCCGTCATGGAATCGGCCTTGCCGGTCACTTGGATCAGCAGCACCAGCGCCGCGAACGGCGCGAAGGTCTCGACCGCGTTGATGTAAGTGCGGTCCGCACGCTTGCCCCAGTCCGGCAGTGGCCGCGGCGTCGGATCGATATAGTTCGGCGGGGTCAAAAAGCCGTTCGTCGCCACCTGCGCGACGACAAACGGGATCCACAGCGACGCGGTGAGCAGCGCCGTGAAAGCCAGATATTTGAGTTCGGTCGACATTCGATCTCCTCCCCTGGACGTGATTGTCCGTCTTCCTCAGCAGGCCGAATGAGCCGGCTTCTCCCTCCGTCCGCAGCGGACGGCGGTTTTCAGTCGCAGCACGACGCCGAAGACGCCGGCGTGCCGGACGATTTCGGTTCCTGATAATGAGCGGCGGGATCGACGATTGCGCCCTCGTATTTGTCGTGATGGCGCACCCAGGCCATGCCGTAGCGCAGGCCCTCCTCATCGCGGCCCTTGGGCGCGATGTCGAGGAAATTGTAGGCGCCGATGAGAATGTCGAGCCCGCGTCCATAGCTTGAATAGGTGTGGAAGATTTCGCCGGCTTCGTTTTTGTAGAACACGCTCGTGCCCGGCCGCTCGTCGCTCGGAAATTCGGTGTCCGTGTAATTGTAGTGGGCGATGCCTTTGGCTTTTTCCTCCGGCGTCGCCGACACCTGATAGTCGAAATTGAAATCGCCGCCGAACGACGACACCCATTTGAAACGCCAGCCCATGCGCCGCTTGAATTTTTCGATCTGCGCCAGCGGCGCACGCGAGACGACGGCGAAGGCGACATCGCGCTGCGCCAGATGGATCACCGAGCCGTCGAAATGATCGGCCAGCAGCGAACAGCTCGGGCAACCTTCTTCCCAATCGGGCCCGAGCATGAAGTGATAGACGATCAATTGGCTTTTGCCGCCGAACAGATCGGCGAGCGTCTCCTTGCCGTTCGGGCCGTCGAAGACGTAGTTCTTTTCGATCTTCTCCCAGGGAAGCTCGCGGCGCTTGCGGCTCAAGGCATCGCGGGCGCGGGTGAAGGCTTTTTCTTCCGCCAAATGCGCCTTGCGGGCGGCGATCCATTCCTCATGCGAGACGATCTTGTGCGTTTCCATGTGGACCTCCTCTTCGTCTTTCTCTCCCCGCATGCGGAGAGAGGTTTATTGAGCAGGCGCTTCCGCCTGGTGTGACGGGGCGGTTGCCGCGAGCAAAGGCGCGCCCCCTCCAAGCCATGTCGCCAGCGCGTCAGCGCATTCCGCGCCCGCCTCTTCAAAGATGAAATGCCCGCAGTTGCGCAGGTGGACGACGCTCGCCGCCGGCAGCAAGGACTGCCATCGCTCAAGTTCGGCGGCGCGGAAGGCGATGTCGCGATCGGGCCAGAGGAAAACAAAATTTCGCCCATCAAGGCCGGGGAGCCGCCTCTCGATCGCGCGCAAAAATTCGCGGCTGCCGAGTATGCAAGCCGGAAAAACATGTGTGCCGGTCCGCCGCTTCGGATCGCGCAGCGGCGCTCGATAGGCGCGCTTGGCATCCGCCGCCAACGGGCCCCGGCGCATCGCGCCGACCATCACGCCGTTGACGAACAGGTTCCAATGCCGCGCTCCAAAGCGGCCGATAGGGCCGCCCATGAGCCGTGAGAACCACTCGAAGTGCCAATCGCCGTTGACTGGCCACGCCCAGGTGTTGCCCAGCGCAAACCGCGTCAGCCGGCCGGGCTGCGCGAGCGCCGCTGCCAATCCGATCGGTCCGCCCCAGTCATGAGCGACAAGAGCGGCATTCTCGATGCCGAGCTTGGAGAGGAGCGTCGTCACCACCGCGGCGTGGTCCTCGGGCCGGAAGCTGAAGCCGGCGGGCGGCCGCGAAAGGCCGAAGCCGGGCAGGTCGATGGCGATGCAGCGGTAGTGCGGACGAAGGGCGCGGATCACATGCCGATAGAGAAACGACCAGGTCGGATTTCCATGGATCATGAACAGCGTGGTGCCTTGCCCCTCGTCCACGTAATGAATGTTTGCTCCGTCTACAGCGCAAAAGTGGCTGTCGAACGGGAAGGAGCCCGGCACGAGATCGAGTGTCTGTTCTGCGTGCGTCATGGTTCTCGACCGGACCCCGCGCGGCCTGTTCAGTCACTTGCCGGTGTCATCCAGCCTATGGGGGCGCCGCCCGGCTCGGTCAGGATGACGATGCGGCCGACGCCCGGAATATCGAAGGCGGGCTGCACGACCTTGGCGCCCGCTTGCGTCGCCTTTTTTACGCGGGCGTCGACGTCGTCGACGGCGATGTAGGCCATCCAACCTTCGGGGCTGCCGCTGTCGGTCGCGGTGATCCCGGCGACCGGCTCGCCATCGGCACTCGCAATCACGTAAGCGCCTTCGGGCATGGGCATCGATTCGTAGGTCCAGCCGAGCGTGTCGGCGTAGAATTTCTTGGCGCGCTCGATGTCGCGCGTCGCCAGTTCGTTCCAGTGGAAATGGCCGTGTTCGGTCATGGGACTGCTCCAATTGTGAAAACAGCGGAATCCTTGCCCGCGATTGTGACGCTATTGCGCGACGGTGACGCTCAGGCGACGAGCCTTTCGAGCTTGTCGAGCGCGCCGTTCCAGCCGCCTTCGTGACCGGCGCGCGATTCCTCGTCGAACAGCCGCTCATGGATCAGCGTCAGCAAAGTGCCGCCTTCGTCGGGCTTCAACAACACAGTGACCAGCGATTCATGCGGCTCGTCCGGCGGCGCGGCGTCCCAGGCCCAGGTGAAGACGAGCTTCTCGTTGGTGACGATCTCGCGATAGACGCCGCCGACATTGTGCGCCTCGCCTGAGGGCCTGCGCATCTCGATGCGATAGCGGCCGCCGACGCGCGCGTCGGCTTCCACTCGCACCGCGACGATTTCGCCCGGTCCCATCCAGCGCATTATTTTTTCCGGATCGGTCCACGCCGCGAAGACTTTGGTAGGTGGCGCTTTGAGGCGCCGCTTGACGGTGAGGCTTGGTTTGACGGCGGTTTCGACGGACATGACTTCTGCTTCCTCCAAAAAGTCGGACAAGCGGGACAGTGCCTCGGACCAGAACCGTTCGTAACGGTTGAGCCAGGCCATGGCTTCTTGCATGGGCGCCGCTTTCAGCCGGCAGGTGACGGTGCGGCCCGATTTGGTCCGCGCCACCAATCCGGCATCGGACAAGACATCGAGGTGTTTCATGATCGCCGGCAGCGACACCGCGAACGGTTCCGCCAGCGCCGTGACCGAAAGATCCGGCTCGTCGGCGAGCCGCGCCAACAATGCGCGCCGTGTCGGATCGGCGAGCGCGGCGAAGGTGCGATCGAGCGGGGCATTCTCATACTTAACCATGTAGTTAAGCATAGGGCGGCCGCGTTTGCTGTCAAGCGCGCTTGGGCGCAATCCCACGCGTTCGTGATCGCATCGCGCTGAGTTCGGCGCGGCGAAGTCTTCGCGCCTTCGCCTTGACACTGCACGTTCGAGTTGTCACGCTCGCGGCGTTAGCTGCAAGTAAAATGCTGCCGCAAAAAGGCGGTTATCGCGCGCACCTCTGGGCGCGCCGGGAGGGATCTATGATGCAAATCGGGAAAACGATGCTGCTTGCGGGCGCGATGGCGCTTCCGCTCGGAAGTCTCGCTCTCGCGCAGGAAACGGGCGGGGGTGGCGGCGCCAACGCCGCAGCGAACGTGGCGATACCGACAGTCGGCCAGCCGATGCTCAACAACGCCGCGAGCGACAGCAAGAACTTCCTGCACACCAACGGCAACTACAATCAAACGCGTTTCCATCCGGCCAATCAGGTCACCGCGTCCAACGTCAAGAATCTGCGCGTCGCCTGGATCTTTCAGACCGACGTGCGCGAATTGATGGAAACCTCGCCGATCGTGGTCAACGGCGTGATGTATGTCACCACCTCGTTCGATCACGTTTATGCGCTCAACGCCCAGACCGGCGAACAGATCTGGCACTACAAGCACGACATGGGGCCGATCACGGTCTATTGCTGCGGCCCGAACAATCGCGGCGCCGCGGTCTATGGCGACAAGGTCTATATCGGCACGCTCGACGCCAAGCTGGTCGCGCTCGATGCCAAGAGCGGCAAACCGGTCTGGTCGCAGCAGATCGCCGAGCCGTCGCTCGGCTACAGCGAGACCATGGCGCCGACCGTCGTCGACGGAAAAGTCCTGGTCGGCACCAATGGCGGCGAATACGGCATCCGCGGCTTCGTCAAGGCCTACGACGCCAACGACGGCAAGCTGCTGTGGACCTTCGATACCATTCCGGCGAATTCGGTCGGCGTGTGGGCGACCAAAGATGCCACCGGCCGCGACATGCACCGCGACATCGCCGCGGAGAAAGCGCAGCTCGAAAAGACCGGCGATCCCTACAAGACGCTGGGCGGCGGCGTGTGGCAAAATCCGTCCGTCGATCTCGCCACCAAGCGCATCTATTTCGTGGTCGGCAATCCGTCGCCCGATCTCGACGGCGCCATACGGCCGGGCGACAATCTCTATACCGACTCGCTCGTCTCGATCGATCTCGATACCGGCAAGCTCGCCTGTTATTTCCAGTACATCGCTCACGACATCTGGGATCTCGATGCCACCAGCCCGACGGTCCTGGTCAATGTCAAAGACAAGAGCGGCAAGACAATCCCCGGCGTGCTGCATGCCGGCAAGACCGGCTACATCTATGTGCACGACCGCAAGGATTGCAGCCTGATCCGCTTCTCCGAGCCGATGGTCTCGCAGAAGGACAGGTGGGTGCTGCCATCACCGACCAAGCCGCTTGATTCGAATGCGGCGCGCATGTTCCCCGGCGCCAATGGCGGCGTGGAATGGTCGCCGATCGCGACCAATCCCGGGCTCAGCCTGGCCTATGCGATCAATCTCGAGCAGGAAATGACTTATACGGTCGCCAGCGCGCCCTATCCCGAAGGCAAGCTGTGGCTCGGCGGCGCCTTCACCAACGTGCCCGGCGGCGTTCAAGCCGGCAACGTGACGGCGGTCGATTACGACACCGGCAAGATCAAATGGCAGGTAAAGACGCCGCAGCCGATGATCGGCGGCATTCTCGCCACCGCCGGCGGCCTGGTCTTCGCCGGCGAAAGCAACGGCTGGTTCAAGGCCTATGACGCCAAGGACGGCAAGGTCCTCTGGAAGTTCCAGGCCGGCGCCGGCGTCAACGCGCCGCCCTCGTCCTACATGGTCGGCGGCAAGCAATACGTCGTGGTGGCGGCCGGCGGCAACGTGCAGGTCGATTCCAAGCGCGGCAACAGCATCATCGCCTTCACGCTGGAGTGACGCGACAGCGATCGGCTACGCAGTCAAGGACGGGACCGGAAACGGCCCCGTCCGATTTTTTGTTGGTGTCATTCCGGAGCGCCATCGATCTCGGGTGTTCCCGAGATCGACACTTAAGTCCAAGTCGGCAACAGCCGACTTGGTTGGTGGCGGACCCGGAATCCATAACCACGACGGCAGCGGATATGGATTCCGGGCTCTGGCCTGCGGCCGGCCCCGGAATGACGACGAAAACAGCGAAATCGTAATGAAACAAACTTCGATTCTATTTGCAGGCGCCATGGTTTTTGCTTCTTTGTCTTTCGCCGCGCACGCCCAAAGCATCGAAGAGAAGGCGCAGGTCTGCGCCGCGTGCCATGGCGAAAATGGCGTGCCGCCGGAGCAATCCTTTCCGGCGCCGGTGATCTGGGGGCAAAATCTCGGCTATCTGTTCTTTCAGCTCCGCGACTTCAAGTCGGGATCGCGCAAGAACGACGTGATGTCGCCGATCGCGGAAGGGCTCGAGCGCGGCGATCTGATGGCGCTGGCGCAGTATTTCTCCAAAAAGCCGTGGCCGAAACTGCCACAGCCGCATCCGCCGGCGGACATGGCGGCGCTGGCGCGGCGCGCCAACACCTCCGTGGTCTGCACCAGCTGTCACCAGGACGGCTTCATCGGCGAGGGCACGCAGCCCCGGCTCGCCGGCCAGGAGCGCGCCTATCTGGAAAAAACCATGACGGACTTCCAGGGCGGCGCGCGCGGCAACAATCCCGGCATGACCGATCTGATGAAATCGCTCACGCCGCAGGATATCTCGGCGCTCGCCGCCTGGCTGGCGGGGATGTGAAATTGTCATTCCGGGGCCGAGCGCAGCGAGGAACCCGGAATCCATATTCACAGGCGGCCGAGACAGGACTCGAGTGCGGCGACTGTTCTATGATGACCGTGGTTATGGATTTCGGACTCGCCGCTTCGCGGCGCTCCGGAATGACGGTCACCTCTCCCTCAACTTCGCCCTTACCTCGTCATTTGCCGCCAGATCGAGCGCGGTCTTGCGGTCTTTGTCCGTGAGCGTGCGGTCGGCGCCGCGCTGCAGAAGAAGCGCTGCGGTCGGAGCGTCGCCGAGCGAGGCCGCGATCATCAGCGCCGTGCGGCCGCGGTTGTCGGCGGCGTCGAGCGCCGCGCCGCGCGCGAGCAGAAGATCGATCACCCGCTCAAGCGCCGCTGCGCCGACGCCTTCGTCGTGGCCGGCGGCCCACATCAGCGCGGTGAGCTCGTTGCCCGCGCGCGCGTTTGCGTCCACGCCCGCGTCAAGGAGCCGCCGCACGATGTCGTCGAAGCCGCGCGCCGCGGCATAGACCATCGCCGTCTTGCCGGTCGAGTCGCGCACGTTGGGGTCGGCGCCGTGCGCCAAGAGCGTCTCGACGATGCGGTCGTTGCCCCTGAAGGCCGCAGCGATCAGCGGCGTCAGCCCGGAGCGCCCGCTGAGATTGGGATCGGCGCCCTTGTTCAAGAGGAGCGCAACGGTCGAATGCTTTTCGGCCTCGGCGGCGGCGAATAAAGCGGTGCCGCCGTCCACGTTGCGCGCGTCGACCGGTGCCCCCTCGGCGAGGAAAAAAGCCGCCAGCCGCGCATGCCCGCCCCGCGCGGCGTGCGCCAGCGGCATGGCGCCGCGCCGGTCGCGCGCCAGCACCGATCCGCCGGCCGCGATGAGCTTCTTTGCCAGCGGCTCGCAGCCGCGGTCGGCCGCCGCGAACAGCGCCATGTTGACCTGCATCGAGACCGCTTCGGCCTTGATCATGTCGTAGTTGCGCTCGATGTCGCCGCAGCTCTCCTCGGGCTTCGGCGGCGGGGCCTGCGCATAGGCCGGTGAACCGGCGGCAGCCAAGCAAAGCAAAAACCTGCACGCGGCGGTTCGGGCGCGAAGGTAGTTCATTGGCGGAGTCTACCCCCGGACAGATGCGGCAGGTTAACGCGCCGCTGCCGGCATCAATAAGCTTTTAAGTTTCGTGCGTTATCTGCTTTTACCATGGACCTTGGCCTCGTTGCCGCAGCGATCGGCGCCCAGGCGGGCATGACCCAGCTCGCCGTCGCCGGAAGCATGCTGAAGATGAACGCCGAAAACGCGTCGTCGACCGTCAAGCTGATCGACGCTGCGCAGCAGAATTTGAATTCGCTCGCCAACGTCGCGGCCGGTATCGGCAGGAATCTCGACATCAGCGTGTAGCCACCCCGGCGCGAGCCGGGCGCACGCCCGGTGGCAACGTTAACACTTATCAACGGGCGACACCGGCGATCGGCGGTGAGCCGATACGGTCTTTAAAGATCAGCGGCGTCATTGTGCCGGCATGGATAGCCTCATATCCGCATTCGCCAGCGCCCAGGTCGGCCGGTTTCAGCTCGCCGTCGCCGCGCGGCTCGCCCGCACGAATACCGACGGTATGAGCAACAATGCGTCATCGATTACGCAACTGGTCGACGCCGCGCAGCAGAGCGTGCAGCCGCTCGCCAACGCCGGGGCCGGCTTAGGAACCAATCTCGACATCAGTTGCTGACGCCGCTTTCGCCGTTGCCAATCGCCGCGCTGACAAGCTTCACGCCGTCCGCGCTCGCCCATTCGGCCGGGCCCGCCATCTCGCCGATCTCGCAGCCTGAAGAATCGACGATCAGCGTGGTCGGCATGCCGAAGGCCTTGCCGGCGGCTTTCAGCTCCTGAAAGACCTTCGCGCTCGGATCGGAATAATAGGCAAGGTGCTTCACGCCGGCGTCTTTGAGAAACGCCAGCGGCTTCTGCGGATCGCGCGTGTCGATATTGATGGCGACGACTTCGAATTTGCCGCCGCCGAGATCGCCTTGCAGCGCGTCGAGCGCCGGCATTTCCTTGCGGCAGGGCACGCACCAGGTCGCCCACAGGTTCAAAAGCACGGTGCGGCCGCGCCAGTCGGAGAGCTTATGCTCGCGGCCCTGCGCGTCCTTGAAGGCGAGGTCGGGGATTTTGAAGGGCGTGTGGGCAACGGCCAGCGCGGCGACTTCCCCACGCACCAGCGGCGCGATCCGGCTCGCGGTCGCAACGGCTTGAGCGCAGGAGGCCGCTTCTGCCGGATTGCTTCTTAAGCGTCCCATCCCGTATACCCCCGCCAGCACGGCCAAAATCGCTACTCCGCCGGCCAAGGCTATGGCCAAGGCTACGAACAAGGCTACGAACAAGGGCCCCCGGCGGCGCAGGTTGTTGGACGGCTCGGCAGACGGCTCGGTCATTGACGGCAAAACCTCGGCGCAACCTTCATAAGCATTGCATCATGAGCAACAAAATGTGGGGCGGACGCTTCGGATCGGGTCCCGACCCGATCATGGAGGAAATCAACGCCTCGATCGATTTCGACCGCCACCTCTACCGGCAGGATATCGCCGCAAGCAAGGCCCATGCGGCCATGCTGGCCAAGACCGGCATCATTTCGGCGCAAGATGCAAAGCGCATCGCTCACGGTCTAGACACGATCCTGTCAGAGATCGAAGCCGGCAAATTCACCTTCAAGCGCGCGCTCGAGGACATCCACATGAATGTCGAGAGCCGGCTTGCCGAATTGATCGGGCCGGCAGCCGGGCGGCTGCATACCGCGCGCTCGCGCAACGACCAGGTCGCGACCGATTTCAAGCTCTGGGTGCGCGATGCCATCGACGACATCGACGCGGCGCTCGCCGCTTATCAGCGCGCGCTCGCCGAGAAGGCGCTCGATCACGCCGGCACGGTGATGCCCGGCTTTACCCACTTGCAGACGGCGCAGCCGGTCACCTTCGGCCACCATCTGCTCGCCTATGTGGAAATGGCAGCGCGCGACCGCGGCCGCCTTGCCGATGCCCGCGTGCGTCTCAACGAAAGCCCACTTGGCGCCGGCGCGCTTGCCGGCACTTCCTTTCCGCTCGATCGCCCGATGGCGGCGAAGGCGCTCGGCTTTGCGCGGCCGACCGCGAATTCGCTCGATGCCGTCGCCGACCGCGACTTCGTGCTGGAGACGCTGGCGGCTTGCTCGATCGCCGCCGTGCATCTGTCGCGCTTCGCCGAAGAGATCGTGCTCTGGTCGTCGCCGCTGGTCGGCCTGATCAAATTGTCGGACGCGTTCACCACCGGCTCGTCGATGATGCCGCAGAAACGCAATCCCGACGCGGCCGAGCTGGTGCGCGCGCGCTCCGGCCGCGTCGTCGGTGCGCTGACGTCGCTCTTGATGGTGATGAAGGGGCTGCCGCTCGCCTATCAGAAAGACATGCAGGAGGACAAGGAAGGCGCGATCGACGCACTCGGCGCGCTCCTCCTATCGCTGCGAGCCATGACCGGCATGGTGCGCGACATGGAACCGGACGCCGAGCGCATGCGGCAGGCGGCGGGCGAAGGCTATGCGACCGCGACCGACCTCGCCGATTGGCTCACGCGCACGCTCAAGCTGCCGTTCCGCGAAGCCCATCACCTGACCGGCCGGATCGTGGCCAAGGCCGCGGAGGCTGGCGTGCCGCTTGAGAAGCTGCCGCTCGCCGCCATGCAGGCGATCGAGCCCCGCATTACCAAAGCCGTCTTTGGCGTGCTCTCGGTCGATCAATCGGTCAAAAGCCGCACGGTTTATGGCGGCACCGCGCCCAAGAATGTGCGCGCGGCGGCCAAACGCTGGCTTAAGCGCCTGAAAAAGTGAGCGCCGGCGCCGGCGATAAAGCCCGTGGCAAGGTGTGGCCGCCAAAATCTCGCCTCGGCGCCGTGATCTGCTATGGTCGGGTGACAAGGGGATCGTTGGGGGTGATTTTGGCCCGACCGCGTTTGAACAAGCGCTTGCACGCCGGTCTCGTGCTGGTGGTGCTTGGCGCTGCGGCCGTCAGTTTGGCGGCGTGCGGGCGTGCCGGACCGCCCGAGCCTCCGCCCGGGCCGGCGCTGACGTCATATCCACCGCCCGCGGCTCCGCCGCCTGGGCCCGCCGCGTTGATCGGCCCACCCGCCGCGCCGGCGACGCCGGAAGCGGCTCAAAAGGCGGGTTTCGATGCCTACGGCAATCCCGTCGCGCCGCCCAGCGAGAGAAAGTCCTTCTTCCTCGATTTCCTGCTGCAATAGCGCGGCTGCGCGTTGTTCCGTCATCTTGAGGTGCGAGCAAAGCGCGCCTCGAAGGATGAACGGCCCGGCCCGTCGCCCCAACCGAAATCGGTTTATCCGATTTCGGCATTTCAAGTGCCAAGTCGGCCGACTTGGTTGGGCCGCTTTGCGGCCACCTCAGGGTGACGGGAATTGCGCTACCAAACCGCTTCATCCGCTCCGCTTCATGCTTTAAACACGCCGGCATGCATCATTTCGCTTATCGCAACGGCGTGCTGCACGCCGAGGACGTCGATCTAACCGGGCTGGCGGACGCCGTCGGCACGCCCTTCTATTGCTACGCGACCGCCACCCTTGAGCGGCATTATCGCGTCTTCGCGCAGGCCTTCGCCGACGTCGATGCGCTCATCTGTTACGCGATGAAAGCCAATTCCAATCAGGCGGTGATCGCGACACTGGCGCGGCTCGGCGCCGGCGCGGACGTGGTCTCCGAGGGTGAACTTTTACGCGCCCGCAGCGCAGGCGTCCCGCCGCACAAGATCATGTTTTCCGGCGTCGGCAAGACCGAGCACGAGCTCGCGCTCGCCGTCGAGCAAGGCATTCTCTGCGTCAACGTCGAGTCCGAGGCGGAACTTGAACTGCTCGCCGCGACGGCCGCGCAAAAAGGCCGCGCCGCCGATATCTCGATCCGCGTCAATCCCGATATCGATCCGAAGACTCACGCCAAGATCGCCACCGGAAAGGCTGAAAACAAATTCGGCATTCCCATCAGCCGCGCCCGCGACGTTTACGCGCGTGCCGCCAAGCTCAAGGGCGTGCGCGTCACCGGCGTCGATATGCATATCGGCAGCCAGATCACCGAGCTCGATCCGTTCAGCGACGCCTTCGAACTGCTCGCCGATTTCGTGCGCGTACTGCGCGCCGACGGTCATGTGATCCGCCATGTCGATCTCGGCGGCGGGCTCGGCATCCCTTATCGCGAAGACAACGAGCCGCCGCCGGACCCGGATGCCTATGCGGCGGTGGTCAAGCGCGCCACGCGCGATCTCGATTGCCAGCTGATCTTCGAGCCGGGCCGGCTGATCGTCGGCAATGCCGGTATCCTGGTCACCCGCGTGCTCTATTTGAAGCGCGGGGAGGCGAAAACCTTCGTCATCGTCGATGCCGGCATGAACGATCTGGTCCGCCCCACCCTTTACGATGCGCACCACGATCTGCGCCCGGTGCATGAGCCGGCGGTCGGCGCCCTGCGTCTGATCGCCGACGTCGTCGGTCCGGTCTGCGAATCAGGCGATTTCATCGCGCTGGACCGCTCTATGGCCGAGCCCAAGGCGGGCGATCTGATCGCCATTATGAGCGCCGGCGCCTATGGCGCGGTCGAGGCCAGTACCTATAATACCCGTGCGCTGGTGCCCGAAGTCCTTGTGCGGAAAGGCGAATGGGCACTGGTCCGGCCCCGCATCACGGCCCAGGAGCTGATCGCTCTCGACCGCATGCCGGCCTGGCTTTGATTTGGCGCTTTGATTTGGCGCCGATCTTGCTTAGCTATTTTGCATAGCGCGGCCCCCTCTACGGCGGGGCGCCTTTGAACTGCCCTTTTGGTGGGGCGTTGTCGGAGCATGATCCCGAAGAGTGGAACCCGGTTTTCGGATAAGGATCATGCTCAAACGAATGGCTGGAGTGGAATGACGTTCGAAGAAAAGTCATTCCGCTCCAGGTGAGTTTTTCCGCGGAGAGCTGATTGACGGATACCGCGCCGAGCCATCGTGCCGCCTCCGGTCGGACGGGAGAGGCATCTGCGCGCTCGCAACTTGGCAGCGCCGTGCGGCGCGCGCGTTGGACCATCTTTTGGGAACAGCTATGGCCGGCGCTGGCGCGGTTTGGCGTCGTCATCGGTCTTTTTCTCACGGTGTCATGGCTCGGCCTGTGGCTCTTCCTGCCGCCGCTTGCGCGCGCCGTCGGATTGGTGCTGTTCGCGGTGCTGGCGCTGGCGGCCATCGTGCCATTCGCGTTCTTGCGTCTGCCGGCGGCCGCCGAGGCGTTGCGGCGGCTCGATCGCGGCAGCGGCATTCTGCATCGTCCTGCGACCACGATTGCCGACGAGCTCGCCGTTACGCCCGAGGATCCGTATTCGCTGGCGCTGTGGCAGGCGCATGTTGCGCGCACGCTGGCGGCGGCGCGCGCGTTCAAGGCCGGCTGGCCGTCGCCCCGGCTCTCGATGCGCGATCCTTATGCGGTGCGCGGCCTGGTGCTGATCGCCGTGATCGCCACCTTCATTGCTGCCGGCGGCGAACGCTGGCGGCGCGTGGCTTCGGCGTTCGACTGGCAGGGCGTGGTGCTGCCGGCAAATTTCCGCGTCGACGCCTGGGTCACGCCGCCGTCCTATACCGGCAAGCCCCCGGTCATTCTCGCCGGCATCCATCCCGGCGAGATGTCGAAGCTGGACAGCGAAGCGAACGGGCCGATGTCGGTCCCGGTCGGCTCGACGCTCGTGGTGCGCGCTACCGGCAAGGTGAATTTCGACGTGTCCGGGAGGGGCGGCGTCACGCCGGCGGATGAGAAGGTGGCGGCGCCGGCCGGCACGCAGGAATACCGGTTCAAGATCGCGGCCACCGGCTCGGCGACGCTGCATGGCGCCGGCGATGACCTGACCTGGGCCTTCAATGTCATTCCCGACAAGCCGCCGACGATTTCGCTCGCCAAGGATCCCGAGCAACAGGCGCGCGGCTCGCTGCTTTTGTCCTACCGGCTGGAGGACGATTACGGGGTCACGGAAGCGCGGGCGACGTTTGCGCGCAAGGACGAGCCGCAGACCAAAGGCGAGGCGCATCCGCTGTTCGGTCCGCCCGATTTCGCGCTGGTCTTGCCGCAAGCCCGCACCAGGAGCGGCGTCGGCCAAACCATCAAGGATCTGACCGACCATCCCTGGGCGGGCGCCGAAGTGGTGATGACGCTGGTTGCCCGCGATGAAGCGAGTAACGAGGGCAAGAGCGAGCCGTTTTCTTTCCGGCTGCCCGAACGCCTCTTCACCAAGCCGCTGGCGCGTGCGCTGGTCGAGCAACGGCGCAATCTCGCGCTCGATACCGGCGCGCGACCGCTCGTCACCACCGCGCTCGATGCTCTGACCCTGGCGCCGGAAAAATTCACGCCCGACGCGGGAATTTATCTGGGCCTGCGCTCGATCTTCTGGTCGCTCATCCGCGCCAAGACCGACGACGATTTGCGCGAAGTGACGGCGCGGCTGTGGCAAATGGCGGTCGGCATCGAGGACGGCGACATATCCGATGCGCAGGCCAATTTGCGCAACGCCGAAGAGGCGCTGCGGCAGGCGCTCGAACGCGGCGCCAGCGATCAGGAAATCAAGCAGCTGATGGATCAATTGCGTGCGGCGATGGATCGCTTCATGCAGTCGATGCAGGAGCAATTGAAGAACAATCAGCAGCTCGCCCGTCCGCTCGACCGCAATTCACGCACCTTGAGCCAGCGCGATCTCCAGAGCATGCTCGACCGCCTGGAAAACCTCGCGCGCAACGGCGCCAAGGACGCCGCGCGCCAGCTTCTGCAGCAGCTCCAGCAGATGATGGAGAATCTGCAGATGGCGTCGCCGGACCAGAACGGCGACGACGGCGACGATATGATGTCGCAGCTCGACGAGCTTGGCGACATGATCCAGAAACAACAGGAATTGCGCGACCGCACCTTCCGCCAGGGCCAGGATCAGCGTCGGCAGAACGGTCCGCGCGGCCAGCAAGGAAAACAAGGTCAACAAGGGCAGCAGGGCCAACAAAGTCAGCAAGGCCAGCAGGGCAACGCGATGAGCGAGCTGCAGCAGAACCAGCAGGCGCTGCGCGACCGGCTCAAGAAGCTGCTCGAAGAACTCAAGAATCGCGGCCTCGGCCAAAACGGTCAGGGGCAGCAAGGCCAGGGTCAACAAGGCCAGCAAGGCCAAAAAGGCGAAGGCGGTAACGGCATGGATCAGCTCGGTGAGGCCGGCGACGCCATGGGCGATGCCGAAGCCGAACTGGGCGAGGGTAACGCCGACAGCGCCGTCGAGTTGCAAGGCCGGGCGCTCGACGCGCTGCGCAAGGGCACGCAGGGTCTTGCGCAATCCATGCAGCAGCAAATGGGGCAGGGGACCGGCCCCGGCCCGAACGGCCGGCTCGGCCAGCCGCGCGCCCAGCGCGATACCGATCCGCTCGGTCGCCCGCTGCATGGACGCGATCCCGACGACTTCAGCGTCAAGGTGCCGGGCGAAATCGATGTGCAGCGTGCGCGCCGCATCATCGAAGAATTGCGCCGGCGGTTCGGCGACGTGCTGCGCCCGCAGGAAGAGCTCGACTATATCGAGCGGCTGCTCAAGGATTATTGAGAATCCGCCACCGCGGTTGGTATGTTTCGTTCATGAATATCTCGCTGCCAAAGGAACAGCTGGAGTGGCTGGAAGCCGAAGTCGCGGCTGGACACTTTTCGTCAATCGACGAGGCGCTTGCGGTTGCCGTTGCCGACCTCAAAGCGCTAAGCGACGACGACCTCGCTTGGGCTAAGCCGTATGTCGATCAGGCCCGCGCCTCGTTGGCGCGCGGAGACATGCTCTCTGGCGAGGAGTTCTTCAGGCGCCTGAATGCGAAGATTAATGCTCTACGCTCCGCATGACGCGTTTGGTCGTCACGGCCAACGCGGAATCTGATTTTGAGGAAACTTTAGCGTACCTCCAGCGGGAAGCCGGTGCGCGCATTGCCATTGAGTACGGCCGCCGCTTCGATGTGACTTTGCGACGCCTCGTTCAGTTCCCGCGAAGCGGCTCTCCACGGCCGGCGCTTGGAGCGAGCGCCCGTGTGGCGCGCGTCCCACCGTACCTTCTGATCTATGACTACAACCTCGAAGATGACGCCGTCATGCTTCTTCGCATTCTGCATGAAAGGCGAAATATGACGCGCAAACTCATTCGCAACGAGTGAGGCAAATCTCACCACAATTGTTAATTTCTTCGAACCGAATGTTAACGCTTCCTTGATATTGCTCGCGCCGGCCGCCCTCCGTTTCCGCCGGCGCAGAGGTCTTTGTGGCGTCAGTCAGTTCCGAGCCCGCGCCGCGTAGCTATGGGCGCGAATCCTTGCACATGCATGCGCGCATCTTCGATTCGATACCCTTCGGCGTGCATGTCGGCGACGCCGTCGAGCGCGTGTACGCGCTGTTTGCCGACGGCAGCGATTCCTCGCTGGTGCGGCGGCTCGCCGGCGCCGCCTTTCTCATCCGGGTGGTCAGCGCGGCGCTCACCTTCGTGTCGCAAATTCTGCTGGCGCGCTGGATGGGGGGCTTCGAGTTCGGCATTTACATTTATGGCTGGACTTGGGTCCTTTTGATCGGCGGCATGGTCGATCTCGGACTGGGCTCGGCCGCGCAGCGCTTCATCCCCGAATATACCGAGCAAAAAAGCTTCGCTTTGCTGCGCGGCTTTCTCAGCGGCAGCCGCTGGCTGGCATTGTTGTTCGGTACGATCGCGGGCGCCGCGGGCGCCGCGGCAGTCAAACTGCTCACGCCGCATATCGATCCCGCGACCGTTATTCCGCTCTATCTGTCGTGCGCCGCGCTGCCATTGTTTGGCGTCTGGTCGGCGCAAAGCGGCATCGCGCGTTCCTATAACTGGGTGAATCTGGGATTGTCGCCGGTTTACGTGCAGCGGCAGCTTCTGCTGCTTGCGCTGATGGGCCTTGTCTATGTGCTGGGCTTTCGCACCGACGCCGTCACCGCTACCCTCGTCGGCGTCGTCGCGCTGGTCAGCGTCGGGCTCGGTCAGGTCGTGGCCCTCAACCGCCGGCTGGCGGGCGTCGTTGAAAACGGACCGCGCGCCTATTCGGTGCGGACCTGGCTCGCGATCTCAGTGCCGATTTTCGTGGTCGAGGCTTTCTACTATCTGCTCAACTATTCCGACGTGATCGTGCTCAAGCAATTCCGCTCGGCCGACGACGTTGCGATCTATTACGCCGCGGCCAAGACGATCGCGCTGGTGTCGTTCATCTACTATTCGGTGGCGCAGACGATCGCGCACAAATTCGTCGAATACGATGTCAGCGGCGACCGCGAAGGCCTCGCCGCCTTTCTCAAGCAATCCGTCCGGCTGACCTTTTGGCCCTCGCTCGTGGTGATCGTCGGTCTGCTCGCGCTCGGGCATCCGCTGCTGCGGCTGTTCGGTCGCGAATTCACGTCCGGCTATTATCTGATGTTCATCATCGCCATCGGGCTCTTGGCGCGCGCCTCGGTCGGCCCTGCCGAACGGCTTCTCAATATGCTCGGCGAGCGTCACGCCTGCGCCCTGGTCTATGCCGCCTCTTTCGCCATCAGTCTGATCCTTTGCGTGCTGATGATCCCACGGCTGGGATTGGCGGGTGCTGCGGCGGCAAGCTCGATTGCGCTGGTCTTCGAATCCGCGAGCCTCTTTTTCGTCGCGAAATACCGCTTGGGACTGCACTGCTTCATCTTCGGCGGTCCCAAGGCCTGAAATGCCACCTGAGACAACAAAGAGCAGCATGGCGCGGCTATGACGGTCAGGTTGTCGGCCACGGAGGCGGCGGTTGCCGCGCTCGATGGCGCTGCCTCGGCGATTGCCAGCGCGCGTCGCGCCGTGCTGGCCGATCGCTATCCGGTGAATTCCTTGACCGTCGAATGGCGGAGCTTCGCGGAGCTTGCGCCGGTCGCCGGCGAGTGGCGCGAACTCGCCGAGCGCGCGCTGGAGCCGAACGTGTTCTACGAGCCGGCTTTTGCACTGGCGGCGGCGCCGGTCTTCGCGCGCGATGCCGGCGCCTTGTTGGTTTGGTCGGCAGCGAGCCCGCGCCGGCTGCTCGGCTTTTTCCCGGCGCGCATCGAAACGCGCCGCTACGGCTTTGGTCCGCCGCTCCTTGTCGGCTTGACCCATCCATATGGACCGCTGGGCGTGCCGCTGGTCGAGCGCGAAGCGGCCGAACCCGTTGTGGCTGCCTGGCTCGCGCATCTTGCTGGCGACACGGCGCTGCCCGGACTGGTCCTGTTGCCGTACCTGACCGAAAATGGCGCATTCGCCACGGTGCTGGAGCCTATTCTGCGGCGTGCGCAAATGCCCTTTGCCGATTTTGATCGCCACCAGAGAGCGCTGCTGGCGCCGTCCGGCGAACGGCCGCTCTACGTGGAGCGCGCTCTGGGCCAGCACCGCCGCAAGGAGCTCCGCCGCCGATGGCGGCGCTTGAGCGAGGCCGGTGCGGTCGCACTCAGCACAGCGATCGACACTACCGCGATCGCCGCCGCGACCGAGTATTTTCTCGCGCTGGAGGCGAGCGGCTGGAAAGGCCGCGCCGGCACAGCGGCGGCTGATCACGAAGACCTGCAAGGCTTCGTGCGCCAGGCGGTGAATGGCCTGGCGGAGGAAGGCAAGGTCTCAATCGAGCGCCTGCTGGTCGATGGGCGTGCCATCGCCGCCGCCATTCTCTTGCGCAGCGGTCGATGCGCCTGGTTCTGGAAGATTGCCTACGACGAGAAATTCGCCCGCTTTTCCCCCGGGGTGATGCTCAGCGTCGCGCTCACCGAAGAGCTTGTCGAAAACGCCGGCATCGTGCGCGCCGATTCCTGCGCGACCGCCGATCATCCGATGATCGACCACATCTGGCGCGAGCGTCTGGAGCTCTGCAACCGTCTGATCGGGGTGCGTCAGCAAGCGCCATTTTCGATTGTCCGGCGTCTGGAGTCTTTGCGTTCTGCCGCAATCGCCGGCGCCAAGAGCCTGCGCCGAAGCCTCCGCCAGCGCGGCAGCTAGAGCATGATCCGGAAAAGCGTAAACCGGTTTTCCGAAAAGATCATGCTCCACCTAATATTGGAACACGCCATGAGCCGCGTTCGGTTTTCGTTAACCCCAAAACAACGCATTTCTGCGTAGTTTCGACCAAGGATCCGGTGCGCAGCCATGATTAGCGGCCATACTCTTGCAAAAAACATTCGCCAGTGGGGCGTGGTCGTCGGCGGCGGCCTTGTCGGCTTCGCGTTGGGGTTGATCCTTTTTGGCCTGCTTGGCCTCGACGGACTTTTTCGTGCGCTGAGCGCCGTCCCGCCCTTCGTGGCCGGGCTCGGCCTTTCCCTGCTGCTGGCGCTCGCCTTTATGGCGGCCGGCGCGCTCTTTGCCGTCGCCCAAGAACGCTGGCGCAATCTGCTGGCGCGCATTGCGCTGAACAATATGACGCAAGCCTTGTGCATGTACGACGCCGCCGGCCGGCTCGTGTTGTGCAACGTGCGCTTCATTGAAATGTATCATTTGCGGCGCGAGCAATTGCGCGGCGGCATGCCGATGCGCGATTTGCTCGCGCGCGGCGCCGATGCGGGCACCTTCGCCGGCGATCCCGACCGTTACGCCGCCGAACGCATCAGACGGGCGGCCGAGGGTGCCACCGACACAAAAATGGTCGAGATGAAGCACGGCCGGATCATTTCTTTGATCAGCCGCCCGCTGCGTGGCGGCGGCTGGGTGGAGACGCATACCGACGTGACCGAGCAGCTGGTCGCCGAGAAGGAGCGCGATACGCTCCGCTTGCGCGAGGAGCGCCGCGTCGCGATCGATGCCGATATCGCATCTTTCCGCGGCCGGGTCGAGAACGTCATCAAGATCGTCGGGCAAAGCGCTGCGGCGATGAAGCAGGCCGCCAAGAGCCTGCTCGTCACCTCGGATCACACGCTGCACCGCGCCGAGGGCGCGGTCCACGGATCCAACGAGGCGTCGGCCAATGTCGAGACCGCGGCCGCGGCCGCCGAGGAGCTGTCCGCCTCGATCAAGGAGATCAGCCGCCGGCTGGCGCAGGCCAACGAGGTCGTGCGCACGGCCGCGACCGATGCCACCGCCACGAATGACGATATCGCGGCGCTCGCGCGCGTCGCCCAGCGCATCGGCGACGTGGTCAAGCTCATTCAGGACATTGCCGAACAGACCAATCTGCTGGCGCTCAACGCCACCATCGAGGCGGCGCGCGCCGGCGAGGCCGGCCGCGGCTTCGCCGTGGTCGCCTCCGAGGTGAAGTCGCTGGCCGTGCAGACGGCCAAGGCGACCGGCGAGATCACCAAGGAGATTTCCTCGGTGCAGAGCTCGACCGGCGATGCCGTTGCCGCCATCCGCGCCATCACCCAGCGCATGCAGGACATCAACGCGCACACCTCGGAAGTGGTCGTCGCCATCGAGCAGCAGGAAATGGCGACCGGAGAGATTTCGCACAATGTCGCGAGCGCCGCCGCCGGCGCCAGAGCCGTGGTGGCGGCGCTCGGCGATGTCGCTTCCGGCGTCACGCAGACCCGCAGTTCGGCGCAAACGGTGCTGGCGGCCTCGGAAGAGGTGGAAAACGCCACCGTCAAGCTGCGCAGCGAAGTCGAGGATTTCCTCCGCACCGTGGCGGCTTAGCGCGGCTGCGGATTTTTCCGACATCCAAAGGCTGAAGTCTGGTCCTTAGTTCCCGCGTGCGGGAATGATCGGAATGCGTGGCCACGCTCTACCGCCCGGCCGCATAACCCTGCATGCCGCGCGGATTGGCGGCGGCGCGGCGCCGGCGGCCGTCGCGCGCGGCCGCGGTGAGGCGGCCTTCCGACCAATCGGGTCCGACTTCAACGATATGACCGCGGCGCTCGAGCTCGGCGATTGTCTCGCGCGGCACGCGGCCTTCGACGACGAGAACGCCCGGACGCGCCGTGCGCGGCCAGAACGACGAGGGAAAATGCTCCGAATGCCAGGCCGGCGCGTCGATCGCCTCCTGCAGATTGTGGCCATTATGAACATGGCGCAGAAAAAACTGGGTGATCCATTGATCCTGCTGGTCGCCGCCGGGCGTGCCCCAGGCGAGATAGGGCTCGCCGTCGCGCAGCGCGAGCGTCGGCGTCAGCGTGGTGCGCGGCCGCTTGCCGGGCGCCAGCGCCGCCGGATGATTTTCGTCGAGCCAGAACATTTGCGCGCGGGTGCCGAGGCAAAAGCCGAGCTCCGCGATCACCGGTGACGATTGCAGCCAGCCGCCCGACGGCGTCGCCGAGACCATGTTGCCGGCCTGATCGACGATATCGAAATGCACGGTGTCGCCGCGCGTGCCGCCGAGCCGCCCGACGGTCGGCTCGCCGGCGCCGGCCGCCGGCGCGTCCGGCGCGCCGTCGGAGAAGAGCCTGATCACCGAGCCGAATCCTTCGATCGAGCCGGGACGCAGTTCGAGCGACGCCGTGTGGTCGACGAGCTTGCGGCGTTCGGCGTTGTAGGCATCGGAAAGCAGCGTCGCCATCGGCACGTTGACGAAGTCGGGATCGCCATAGAAAGCTTCGCGGTCGGCGTAAGCGAGCTTGGCGCATTCCACCTGCAGATGGATGAAATCCGCGCTTGTTGGATCGAGCCGGTCGAGATCGAAGCCTTTGAGCAGCGCGAGCTGCTGCAACATCACCGGTCCTTGGCCCCAGGGGCCGGTTTTGCAGATCGTGTAGCGGCCGTAGTCGTAGGTGAGCGGCGCTTCGACCGGCGGCGTCCAGCGCGCCATGTCGCTGCCTGCGAGCACGCCGCGATGCCGCGTGCCGCTCGTGTCCATGAGCTCCTGCGTGCGGCAGAATTTGTCGATCGCTTCGGCGACGAATCCCTTCGACCAGGACGCGCGCGCCCGTTCGATTTGCGCGATCCGATCGCCGCCGGCGCTTTCGCCTTCTGTGAGGATACGCAGGTAGGTCGCCGCCAGCGTTTGATTGGTGAACAGCGTACCGGTCGGCGGCACCTTGTCGTTCGGCAGATAGATCGCCGCCGACGTCGGCCAGTGCGTGCGAAAAAGTTCCGCCACGGTGGCGATCGTGGCATTGGCGCGCTCGACCAGCGGATAGCCGTTCTGCGCATATCCGATCGCTGGCGAGAGCACGTCGCGCAGCGGCAGCGTGCCGTAGTCGCGCAGCAGCAGCATCCAGGTTTCGAACGTCCCCGGTACGCAGGCGGCAAGGAGCCCGGTGCCGGGCACGAGCTTTAGTCCCTCGCGGCGATAATGCGCGATGGTGGCGCCGGCGGGCGCCGGACCTTGGCCGCAAATCACCTCGGGCTTGTCGCGGCGCGTGTCGTAGACGATGACCGGCACGTCGCCGCCGGGTCCGTTGAGATGCGGCTCGACCACCTGGAGCGTGAACGCGGTGGCGACCGCGGCATCAAACGCGTTGCCGCCTTTTTCCAGCGTCGCCATGCCGACCGCGGTGGCGATCCAATGCGTCGACGCGACGACCCCGAAGGTGCCTTCGATTTCCGGGCGCGTCGTGAACGGGTTCGGATTGATGACGCTCATAGCCGCTTATGTAGCCCGGATCGGGCGGCAGCCAAAATCCGGCAAGAGCATGTCCCGGAAAAGTGGAAACCGGTTTTCCGAAAAGGACATGCGACCAGGCATGAATCGAGCGCACCTCCCGATTCAACCAAATCGGGATGTGCTCGCGGCGAGCGAACGGCAACCCGCTATCGCTCAGCTCGAACTGGCGGCGCCCGGCACGAATTTCAACGCGACGCCGTTCATGCAATAGCGCAGCCCCGTGGGTTTCGGACCGTCGTTGAACACATGCCCGAGATGGCCGCCGCAACGCCGGCAGGACACCGCGGTGCGGGCCATGCCGAACGAGCGGTCGGTCGTTTCCTCCACCGCTTTGTCGAGCGGCGCCCAGAAGCTCGGCCAGCCGGTGCCGCTGTCGTATTTGGTCTTCGACGAATAGAGCGGCAGGTCGCAGCCGGCGCAGGCGAATGTGCCGGCGCGATGCTCGTCGAGAAGCGGACTGGTGAACGGCCGCTCGGTGCCTTCGTGGCGCAGCACCTCATAAGCTTCGGGCCCGAGCAATTTCCGCCACTCCGCGTCGGTATGGCTGACTTCATAGGTCTTTGCCGCTTTGGCGGCATGCGGCCATGTCAGCCGGCCGAGCGCCAGCGCGGCGAAACCGGCGGCTCCCGCGAAGAAAGCATGTCGGCGTGTCAGCATGTCGTCCTCCCAAGTTCCATCTGGTATAGCTGCGTCACGCGGCGCCGTCACCGCGCAGCGCGGTAACGACGCTGGCAACATTTGGTGAAGTCTCCGCGAGAAGCGATGACGGGCTGGCAAGGGCTGGCAAGGGCGGGCAAGGGCCGGCAAGGGCCGGCAAGGGCGGGCAAGGGCTCGATAACCGGGCGCGCCGTCAGATCTTGCGGCTGTCATAGGCCCAATGCAGCAGCGCTTGCCGCTGCCGCCTGCGGCAGCTCCGCGGGCGTCAATTCCCGCCCGGCCGGCGCGGACAGGACATAGCGATAGCCGCGCTGCATCTTGTCGTTGACGGTGACAATTCTCTGCTTGACGGCGGTTCGTTTCGCGGTTGTCACGCCCCCGGCACGCGCCAGCGCAAGCCCGGGAAGCGCGCATAATCGCGATCGAGCGTCACCCACTCGCAGCCCCATTCAATGGCGAGTGCGGCATACCAGGCGTCAGTCACGCGCGGACCGCGGGTTTCAGTCTCGACACATAGCCGTTTGAAAATGTCCCAGTGGCGCTCGCCGGGTTCCACGATCTGACAATGCGGCTGGCCGAGCAGATCTTCGCAAAAACCAAACGCGCTTTCCAGCGAACTTGCCGCGGTGTAGGTGCGAACGTTCGTTGTGATGCGAACGACTGCGCCCAAAGCCAATGGCGAAACGGCGAACCGTTCCGCGCCAAGCACGACATGGTCAAGCCATTTGCGGCAGGCTGTGTGGTGGGGCGCTTCCTTTCGAAAGGCGTAGATGAGGACGTTGACGTCCGGCAGCATCATTTGAAGTGCTTCATGCGCTCGACATATTCGATGTCTTCCATTTCCTGAAGCGCTGCGGAGTCCGAAATATCAATGCCGGGCAGCGGCCCGCCGACGGCGTCGCTGTATCGTGGCAGTACGCGCTTGGTCTTGGCTTTCCGGGTGTTGTCGCTCACGACCAGCCGCAATCCTTCCTCGATCAAAGACGTGAGCGTGCGTCGTTCGGCGGCAGCTTTGCGTTTGGCGCGCGCCAACAGATCCCGAGGAAGCCGGACGGTGGTTCGTTCGATCATATGTTAAGACATATATCTCGTATGTCAATATGTCAACGTGCGTTCAACCGGTTTCAAGCTCCTGCGGAAGCGTGAGTTTGTGAGTGCAGGGGGCTCGCGCTGGGCGCCGGTCATTTGCTTGCGCGTGGCGAAAAAAAACCGGGCCCTCGCGGGCCCGGTCTCAAGTTCGCCAGCGTGGGGGCGCCAGCGAATCACCTTCCAGAGGGGAAGAACTGCGCACCTGCGGTTGCCAATCTGGGAGGATCACGGCTCCCGCATGTCACGCAGCAAGGCAATTACTATGCAAACTGATCCCGCGACGCACAACGCGGCATCAGACATGCCAGCCATGCGATATCGGAAAGATCGTCACACGACATTTGAAAAACGCGCGCAGAGATTGCAGCGCCACTGCTGTTGCTTCGCGGTTCACATATGTGAATGCAGCACAAAAGAGCGCAACAAGCGCAACAAGAAAACTCAGTAGTTCCATCGCTGCGCGTTGGCGACAAGAAAATCGCGAAATGCCTGCACGCGGGCGACGGTCTTGAGCTCTTCCGGATAAACGAAATAGGCGTCGAGCGCGATCGGGTCGCTGTCGGAAAACAGCTGCACGAGCCCGCCATCGCCCTCCACCAGATAGTCCGGCAGCATGGCGATGCCGATGCCGCGCTGGCAGGCGCGCAGAATGCCGAGAATGTTGTTGATGACGAGATGCGGCGTGCGCGGTCCTTTGCCGTTGCGCGCCACTTCGGTCAGATAGAGCGAGCGCTGCAGATAGGTCGGGATGTTGCCGCCGAGCACCAGCACGCGGTGATTGTCGAGATCTTCGAAAGTGCGCGGCGTGCCGAAACGCTTGAGGTATTCCGGCGAGGCGTAAACGTGGAAGTGCACCGAAAATAATTTGCGCTGAATGAGATCGGGCTGGGTCGGCTGGCGCAAGCGGATGGCGACGTCGGCCTCGCGCATGGCGAGGTCGAGCTCCTCTTCCGTGGTCAACAGCGTGATGCGCACTTCCGGATAAAGCTCGATGAACTCGCCGAGCCGCGGCGTCAGCCAGTGCACGCCGATGCCGGGGGTGGTCGTGACCCGCAGATCGCCGTTCGGCCGCTCGCGGCTGTCGGTGAGCTTGGCGCGCGCCGCTTCGAGTTTCATGAACACGTCGTGCGCGGTGCGGAACAGCAAATCGCCCTGCTCGGTCAGAATCAAACCGCGGGCGTGGCGGTGAAACAGCGAAACCGCGAGTTCCTGTTCGAGGGCGCTCACTTGCCGCGACACCGCCGATTGCGAGAGCCCAAGCTGCTCGCCGGCGTGCGTGAAACTTCCCGCCTCGGCGGCGGCATGAAAAACTTTCAGCTTATCCCAGTCCATAATCGCGTCCTCGGGGGTGCGGAGGCGAAAATCATTCCGCCGCCATGCGCGGCTCGGCTTCGCCGTGCGCGGCGAGGAATTTTTCGGCTTCGAGCGCCGCCATGCAGCCAAGGCCGGCGGCGGTCACGGCCTGCCGATAAACGTCGTCGGCGACGTCGCCGGCGGCGAACAGGCCCGGCACCGATGTGGCGGTCGAGTGCGGCGCGGTCTTGATATAGCCGCCGTGCTTCATCTCGACCTGCCCGGCGACGAGTTCGGAGGCCGGCGCATGGCCGATGGCGATGAATATGCCGTCGACCGGCCGCTTGGTGACTTCGCCGGTCTTGACGTTGCGCAGCACCGCCGCCCGGACCTTGAGCGGGTTCTCGTCGCCGGCCACATCGTCCAGCACCGTGTGCCACAGCACCGAAATTTTGGGATTCTTGTAGAGCCGCTCCTGCAGGATGCGCTCGGCGCGGAAACTGTCGCGCCGATGCGCGACCGTGACCTTGCTGGCGAAGTTCGTCAGGAACAACGCTTCCTCGACGGCGGTATTGCCGCCGCCGATCACCAGGACTTCCTTGCCGCGATAGAAAAAACCGTCGCAGGTGGCGCAAGCGGATACGCCATAGCCGCGGAACTTCTGCTCCGACGGCAGATCGAGCCAGCGCGCTTGCGCCCCGGTCGCCAGGATCAGGCCGTCGGCCAGATAGGTGTCGCCGGAATCGCAGACGAGCCGGAACGGCCGCCGCGCCAGATCGACTTTGTTCACATGGTCGGTGACGATTTTGGTTCCGACATGGGCGGCCTGCTTCTGCATCTGTTCCATGAGCCAAGGGCCCTGGATGACGTCGGCAAAGCCGGGATAGTTCTCGACGTCGGTCGTAATGGTGAGTTGGCCGCCCGGCTGCACCCCCTGGATCAGGATCGGATCGAGCATGGCGCGTGCGGCGTAGATCGCCGCGGTATAGCCAGCCGGGCCGGAACCGATGATCACAAGTTTGCCGTGGGTGGTATTGCTCACCGTTCGTCCGTTCCCTTGGAGGCAAGCGGCAAGCCTGCCCCGGAAGCCGCTTGGATTGGCTGAATGGCGCTCTGACGCGCCCGCGGAAGACCCGATGAAAGCCGCCTGACCGCGCGTCAGTGTCGCCCTAGCCCCGAATATGTAGGCATTCCGGCGAGCTATGCAACCGGCGCAATGCGCCCAGGCAAGATCATCCACATGCTGGAGACAGGCTGGGAACTTGCCCCAAATAGAGAAAAACCCCGCGGGAACCGTCCGCGAGGTCTTGTTCCACTCACAGCCAATCGGCCAATGGCCTAGGCATTATCCCAGCGATTGCTTCAGGCGCTCCGGCGTCATCGGCAGATGACGGAGCCGCTTACCGGTCAGCTGGGCGACCGCATTGGCGATGGCCGGAGCAACTGCGGGCACGCCCGCTTCGCCGATGCCGGTCGGCGGGTCGTCGGTGGAGACGACCGCCACATCCATCGGCGGGATATCCGACATGCGCAGCACCGGGTAGCCGTCGAAGTTCGTTGCCTGCATCACGCCGCCCTTGATCGCGATCTGCTCCTTGAGCGCGGCGCCCAGCCCGAAGGTCATCGCGCTCGTCATCTGTGCGACGATATTCTTCGGCTGCACGGCGGTGCCGGGATCGACCGCCGCCCACAGATGGTGGACTTTGATTTCGCCCGTGTTGGTGTCGACCGAGACTTCGGCCGCCACCGCCGTGTGGCTGTGCAGGGCATCCGAATAGGCGATGCCGACGGCGCGGCCGTCGCGCTTAGTCGCATAATTGGCCATCGCGGCGACGTGTTGCAGCACGTTGGCCGCGCGCGGCGCACCTTTGAGCATCTCCAGGCGATAGGCGAGCGGGTCCATCTTCTTGAGCGCCGCGACCTCGTCCACCATCGTCTCGATGGCGAACTTGGTGTAGCCGGCCGCGATGCCGCGCCAGGCGCCGACATCGACGCCGCGCGCCGCGCGCACCCATTCGACGCGGTGATTGGCGACCGCGTAGCTCATTTCGCCGCCGCCGCCGGAGACGACGTCCTGCTTGATCTTGGCAAACAGATCGGGCGGCAGGATGCGGGCGAAATAGGACTCGTTGACGATCCGTTGCCGCCAGCCGACGATATTGTTATCGGCGTCGAGCCCGATCTCGATCCGCTGCGCGGTCAACGGCCGCAGCTTGTCGTTGCGGATGTCGTCCTCGCGGTTCCAGATCATCTTCACCGGCTTGCCCGGCACGTTCAGCGCCAGGATCAGCGCCATCACCATGTCGTCGCCGTCCGAGCGCCGGCCGAAGCCGCCGCCGAGGAGCTGGGTATGCACATGGACTTTGTCGGGCGTCGTCTTGCCGACGATCATGCCGAGGATCTTCATCGTGCTCGGCGACTGGTTGCCCGACCAGATGTCGATCGTGCCGTCCTCGGCCTTCACCGTCACGTTCAGCGGCTCCATGCACATATGCGCGACGTGATCGGAGAAATAATCGGCCGCGAGCACGGTCGCGGCGCCCTTGACCGCTTCGTCGGCGTCGCCGGTCTTGACCATCTCGACGCCCGGCTGGCTCCAGTCGGCTGCGATCGCCCGATAGTCCTGCAGCACGCGGTCGTCGTCATAGGCTTGCGCCGGCGTCGATTTCGACCAGGTGACCTTGAGCAGGTCCTTGGCTTTCATCGCCGCTTGGATCGTCTCGGCGATCACGCCCACCCCGGAAGGAAGCGGTACGATCTTGACCACGCCTTTGACGGCCTTGGCCGCTGCATCGTCGATCTGCTCAGCCTTCTCGTATTGCACTTGCGGGAACAGCACCGTCGCGTACAGCATGCTGGGGAGCTGCATGTCGATGCCGTATTGCGCCGTGCCGTTGACCTTTGACGGCACGTCGACGCGGCCGGCGTCGCGCCCGATCAGACGGAATTGCGAGGACGGCTTGAGATCGGCCTTGGTCACTTCCGGCAGCGGATCCGGCACCGTCGCATTCTTGGCGATGTCGCCGTAGCTGATCTTGCGGTTCGACTTGGCGTGCACGACCATTCCCGGCTCGGTCGTGAGCTCGTCGGCCGGCACATTCCAGGCTGCCGCCGCGTTCGCGATCAGGATTTTGCGCGCTTGCGCGCCGGCGAGCCGCAGCTTCTCGTAATAGCCGGTGACCGAGAAGCTCCCGACCGTCGTGAGCTGATTGTTGAAGATGGGATTGCCGTAGATCTGGTCGTTGTCCGGCGTTGCCGAGATGCGGACCCTGTTCCAGTCGGCGTCGAGATCCTCGGCCAGAATGAGCGGCAGCGACGTGCGCACGCCCTGGCCCATTTCCACCATCGGCGCGACGATGGTGACGATATTGTCCTCGCCGATCGTGACCCAAGCGTTGGGATTGAATGGGGCGGCAGCCGATGCGGTGTCGAGAGCCGGACCGAAGGCGACAGCGACGCTGAAGGCGCCGGTTGAGACCAGAAACGAACGGCGCGAGAGCGCCAGCGTGTTGGTATCGTTCAACATGATGCCCTCCCCCTCTAGCCGACGCTCTGAATGGCGGCGATGATCTGGCTGTAGGTGCCGCAGCGGCAGATGTTGCCGTCCATGTGCGCGACGATCTGCTCGCGCGTCGGCTTCGAGTTCTTCGCCAGCAATTCCGCCGCCTGCATGATCTGCCCGGACTGGCAGTAGCCGCATTGCGGCACCTGCATGGCGACCCAGGCCTTCTGCAGCGGGTGGCTTGAATCCGGCGACAAGCCTTCGATCGTCGTCACTTTCTTGTTGGCGACGTCCGAGAGCTGGGTCTGGCAGGAGCGCACCGCCTTGCCGTCGATGTGAACGGTGCAGGCGCCGCACAATCCGGCGCCGCAGCCGAATTTCGTGCCGGTGAGTTTGAGATGTTCGCGAACGATCCAAAGAAGCGGCGTTTCGGCATCGGCCTCTACGCTCGCGGGTTTGCCATTGATCGTAAAGGCAACCGTCGTCATGAGTACCTCCCCTTCGTTCGGTGCTCGTGCGGATATGGCTTGCGGGTTTTTGTTGCTCCGCGCTCCTTGAATACGGCGCGGCTTTGGCGTCCGCATATCGGACGCGTTGCTGCTATTGGTAGGCGAATTTTAGAAGCCGGACAAGCTTAAGCGCCTGCGGACCAAGGCACGCTTTCGCCCAATCGGCCTGCACGGGGCGTGCGAGCGTTGCTTAAGTGTTGCGCCCATCGTATGGACGCTGCCCACCGCGGGCGGTGGGAAACCGCATGCATGGATTTCACCGCGATTGGCCCGCCATCGGCGGCCATCTTCCGGGATGTCGCATCGTGGATGGTGGTGCGTCAGCAAAAATCTCGGCAAAAATACAATGGCCGGAACGAGTTCGGCCATCGACGCGTCAGGCGATGGGCAGTGGAGCGGTTACTTCCACTCCACCTTCATCACTTCATAGGCTTTGGCGCCGCCCGGCGTGACGACTTCGACCTGGGCACCCTTCTTCTTGCCGACCAGGGCGCGCGCAAGCGGCGAGGTAATGGAAATCTTGCCCTTCTTGGCGTCGGCCTCCGGCTCGCCGACGAGCTGCCACACCGCCTTCTTTTCGGTGTCCTCGTCGATCAAGGTGACGGTGGCGCCGAAGGTGATCGTGTCGCCGGAAAGCTTGGAAACGTCGATGATCTCCGCGCGCGCAAGCTTGTCCTCGAGCTCGGCAATGCGGCCCTCGTTGAGCGACTGCGATTCCTTGGCGGCGTGATACTCGGCGTTTTCCGAGAGGTCGCCGTGGGTGCGGGCGTCGGTAATCTGCTGGATGATGCGGGGCCGTTCGACCTGCTGGCAGTGCTTGAGCTCATTCGCAAGTGCAGCATAGCCCTCCGCGGTCATCGGAATCTTGTCCATTGCTCTCAATCTCCATCATCGCAGAGACAAAATTCAAGTCGCGGGCCGAAGCATCGTTCAGCCCCGCGGCTAAAGTCCTGTCTCTACACGTGCCGTCGCGCTGCCTGATCCGGTTCCGGATCAGTGGTGTCCGCAAAATAATTTTGCAGGGCACATACCTCGAGGTCACCCCCGCGATAGGCCTTGATACCCTGTGCTGCAGCGACAGCCCCTGAGAGAGTGGTGTAGTACGGCACTTTATGCAAGAGGGCTGCGCGACGCAGCGACCGGCTGTCGGCCAGGGCGGTGGCCCCCTCGGTGGTGTTGAAAACGAGCTGGACGCCGCCGTTTTTGATGGCATCCACGATGTGCGGGCGGCCCTCGGCGACCTTGTTGATCTTAACGGCGGGAACGCCGGCTTCGGAGAGGTATCGCTGGGTTCCTGAAGTCGCCAAAACCCCGAAACCGAGGCCGGCAAGGAGCCGCACAGTGTCGAGAATGCGCGGCTTGTCGGCATCCCGAACCGACACGAAAACCGTGCCCCCTTTCGGCAGCCGTGTTCCGCCGCCGAGCTGGCTTTTGGCGAAGGCGACATTGTAGTCGCGGTCTATCCCCATGACCTCGCCGGTCGACTTCATCTCCGGGCCGAGCACGGTATCGACCTTGTCGCCGAAGCGGGCGAAGGGGAAAACGGCCTCCTTCACGCCGATATGGCGGGCGGTGGCGAATTCGAAACTCTGCGGCTTGAGGCCGAAGCTTGCGAGCGTTTCGCCGGCCATGATCCGGGCCGCGATCTTGGCGGCCGGCACGCCGGTCACCTTGGCGACGAACGGCACGGTGCGCGAAGCGCGCGGGTTGACTTCCAGCACGTAGATCACGCCGTCCTTGATCGCGTATTGGACGTTCATCAAGCCGCCGACTTTCAGCGCCAGCGCCAGCGCGCGAGTTTGCCGGTCGATCTCTGCGATCAAATCCGCCGAAAGGTTGTGCGGGGGCAGCGAACAGGCGGAGTTGCCCGAATGGATGCCGGCCTCCTCGATATGCTCCATGATGCCGGCGATATAGGTGTCCTCGCCGTCGGCGAGGCAGTCGACGTCCACCTCGATGGCGTCGGTGAGATAGCGGTCGATCAGAAGCGGCCGGCGATTCGACACCGCAAGCTCCGACGGCCGGTCGAGATCGGCGGTGAGCCGCACGAGATAGCGATCGATCTGGCTCGCGTCATGCACGATCTCCATGGCGCGGCCGCCAAGCACATAAGAGGGGCGGATCACGATCGGATAACCGATCTCGTCGGCGATCGCGCGCGCCTTTTGCGGGGAGGTGGCGATGCCGCTCTTGGGCTGGCGCAGCTTGAGCCGGTCGAGCAGCTCGCGGAAACGGTCGCGGTCTTCGGCAAGGTCGATGGCGTCGGGCGACGTGCCGAGGATCGGCGCCTTGGCTTTTTCCAGCGGCTCGGCCAGCTTGAGCGGCGTCTGCCCGCCGAATTGCACGATCACGCCGTGCAGCGTGCCGTTCTTGCGCTCGGTGTCGATGATCTCGATCACGTCCTCGGCGGTGAGCGGCTCGAAATAGAGCCGGTCGGAGGTGTCGTAATCGGTCGACACGGTCTCCGGATTGCAGTTGACCATGATGGTTTCGTAGCCGACGTCCTTGAGCGCGAAGGCGGCGTGACAACAGCAATAGTCGAATTCGATGCCCTGACCGATCCGGTTCGGGCCGCCCCCGAGAATGACCACCTTCTTTTTGTTCGATGGCGCCGCTTCATCGGCGGCGCGGCCGGCGAACGGCGTCTCGTAAGTCGAATACATGTAGGCGGTCGGCGAGGCGAATTCGGCGGCGCAGCTGTCGATGCGTTTGAACACCGGGCGCACGCCGAGCTTGCGGCGATGCGCAGCGACCTGATCGGCTGTGAGCCCGGTCAGCCGGCCGAGCCGGGCGTCGGAAAAGCCCATGGCTTTGAGCCGCCGCAGCGCGCCCGGCGTCGCCGGAAGCCCGCGGCTGCGAATCTGCGCTTCGGTCTCGATGATGTCGCGGATCTGCGCCAGGAACCAAGGATCGATCTTGCAGGCGGTATGAATATCCTCGTCGCTGGTGCCGAGCCGCATCGCTTGCGCGACCTTGAGGATGCCGTCGGGCGAGGGTGTACCGAGGGCGGCGCGGATCGCGTTCTTGTCGTCGCCTTGGCCGAGCCCGGGTATCGTTACTTCGTCAAGGCCGGTGAGGCCGGTTTCCAGCGAGCGCAGCGCCTTCTGCAAGCTTTCGGCAAAGGTGCGGCCGATCGCCATCGCCTCGCCGACCGATTTCATCGACGTGGTCAGCACCGGCTCGGCGCCGGGAAATTTTTCGAACGCGAACCGCGGCACTTTCGTCACGACATAATCGATGGTCGGCTCGAACGAGGCGGGCGTCGCGCCCCCGGTGATGTCGTTCTTGATCTCGTCGAGCGTGTAGCCGACCGCGAGCTTGGCGGCGACCTTGGCGATGGGAAATCCGGTCGCCTTCGAGGCGAGCGCCGACGAGCGCGAAACGCGCGGATTCATTTCGATGACGACCAGGCGGCCGTCGGCCGGGTTGACCGCGAACTGCACGTTCGAGCCGCCGGTCTCCACCCCGATCTCGCGCAGCACCGCGATCGAGGCGTCGCGCATGATCTGATATTCCTTGTCGGTGAGTGTCAGCGCCGGTGCCACGGTGATCGAATCGCCGGTATGCACGCCCATCGGATCGATATTCTCGATCGAGCAGACGATGATGCAATTGTCGTGCTTATCGCGCACCACCTCCATCTCGTATTCTTTCCAGCCGAGCACCGATTCTTCGATCAGCACTTCGGAGGTGGGGGAGGCGTCGATGCCGCGCTCGACGATCTCGATGAATTCCGTCTTGTTGTAGGCGATGCCGCCGCCGGTGCCGCCGAGCGTGAAGGACGGCCGGATGATCGCCGGCAGGCCGATATCGTCGAGCGCTTCCAGCGCCTGGATCAGCGTCTTGATCTGATGCGAGCGCGGCGTCGCCAGTCCGATCTTGGTCATCGCCTCGCGGAACAGCTTGCGGTCTTCCGCCTTGTCGATGGCCTCGGCGGTGGCGCCGATCATCTTGACGCCGTACTTCTCCAGCGTGCCCATGCGGCGAAGCGACAGCGCGGTGTTGAGCGCGGTCTGGCCGCCCATGGTTGGCAATAGCGCAAAACCGCCGGGAAGCACGTAGCGCTCCTTGGCGATGATCTTGGCGACGATCTCCGGCGTGATCGGCTCGATATAGGTCGCGTCCGCCAGATCCGGGTCGGTCATGATGGTCGCCGGATTGGAGTTGACCAGGACGATCCGGTAGCCCTCGGCCTTGAGCGCCTTGCAAGCCTGCGTGCCGGAATAGTCGAACTCGCAAGCCTGGCCGATGACGATCGGCCCGGCGCCGATGATGAGGATCGAGGAGATGTCGGTCCGTTTGGGCATATCTTCCGTATCGGTGGTCGTCATTCCGGGGCGCGGGCGCTTGCCCGCGAGCCCGGAATCCATATTCACCGGCGGTGGTTATGGATTCCGCGCCCGGCCTTCGGCCGTCCCGGAATGACATGGACACACAAAAAAAGGGCGCGCTATCGCGCGTCCTTTGGGCCAGCGCCGGGGCTCGGCCCCGCGCGAGCGGTCTTTAGACGAGAAAGGCCGGGCAGGGAAGGGGGCAGGTCTGCGTTGCGCACAGGGCCGCTCCGTCCTGCGACGCCAAGCAAACTTAGGCTCCGCGCCGCTTCAGCGCGCGATCACTGCTTCACCTGCTCGTCGGTGTCTTTTCCTGACGCTTCGGCGTTGAGCGACGTCACCGCGCGATAGGCGTTCACCAGGCCGGCGCCGGAGCCGAGCGGTTTGGCCGTGCCGGCGAGCATCGCGCGGATCTCCGCCGGCTTGAGCGAGGGCTTGCATTCGAGCAACAGCGCGGCGAGCCCGCTGACATGGGCGGTCGCGACCGAGGTGCCGGTGGTGAGCTGCAAGGCTTCGCCGGGCGCGAGCGCAAGAATGTCGACGCCGGGCGCCGCCACCGCGATGTAGGAACCGCGATTGGCCATGGCGAAGAGCGCATCGCCGGAATCGGTCGCCGTCACCGCGATCACATTGGAGTCGGCAGCCGGGTAAAGCGGCGGCGAATTCGGCCCGGCATTGCCGGCTGCCGCGATCAGCACCAGGCCTTTCTCGGCGGCGGCCGCCAGCATCCGATGCAATGTCGGATCGGCGGGGCCGGCAAAGCTCATATTCACCACGCGCGCGCCGTTGTCCGCCGCCCATTGCAGGCTTTTGTAGATCGCAAAGGACGTTCCCTTGGAGTCGCGCGTTTCGTCGAAGGCGCGCGCCGCCAGAAGCTGCGCGCCCGGCGCGATCCCCAGAAGCTTTCCGTGCGCGGCGATCGCGCCGGCCATCGCGGTGCCGTGCTGGTGCGGCTTGTCGTCGCCGCCGAGTGCGTCGAAGTTCTTCACGATCACGCTGTCGAGATTCGGATTTTTGGCGTCGATCTCGGAATCGATCAGCGCGACCGCGATGTTTTTGCCGGTGGCAACGCGATGGGCTTGTTCGATTTGCAGTTTGCCCAGCACGTATTGTTGGGCGTAGTTCTGGTTCGTCGGAGGAATTTTTGCAGCGTCTTGAATTTTTGCAGCGTCCTCTTGCAATGAGAAAATGTAATTGGGCTGCACGATTGCGACGATGCGTTCGTCCTCGATCGCGCCGACGAGGTCGCCGACGGGACGGCGGCCGTTAATCCGCCAGCGATAGTAGGTGTTGCCGAGCAGCGGCAAGCTTTGCGTTTCGAGCTGCGTCAGATTGTGCCGGCGCGCGAGCTGCTCGATCGCCTGCGGCGTCGCGTTCGACGAAAATGCGGTGATGACTTCGTCGGGAACGAAGCGCCGCTCGCCGCGCGGCGGCATCCCGCCGCCGCCACCGCCACCACCGCCGCCCGCACCGCCGAAGCGGCTGCTGCCATTGGGCGGAGGGCTCTGCGAGATGTTGGTATCGGGAGGTCCGCCGATGCCGGGTGGGATAATGGGATGCCCGATGATCGGATGATGCGTCGGACCGCGGCCGCCATCACCCCCGCCAGGATTTCCTTTGTTCACGACGGGCGGCCGCTCGACGATTCTGCCGCCGCGGCGCGGCACCATCGTCGGCTGACGCATGCCGCGGCCCGCACCGGCGCCATAGCCCGGGCCATGTCCCATGCCCATGCCGCCGAAACCGCCCATATGTCCAAAGCCCATTCCGCCGAACGCCGCGGCGGGGCTCGGTACGGCAAAGCCCGAAAGCGCCAGAGCCAAGCCGCAGAGCAGTCCTAAGGCCGGCCGCCGGATCGGCGGCCGCTGTCGTGCACGCGTTGCCATGATACGCTCCCTCATGACGCTCTCCTTCCGTGGATCAGTCGGTCGGGGCGATAAAACCTACGACCTTGTCGCCCTGCAGTGACTGCACGCGGCGATCGAGATCGGCCGCCGGCAGCTTGGTTGCGGCGATCCGCACACGGTAGAGCCCGCCCGCGGCCGGGCCGCCGGCGATGCTCAATTTGTTGGTTTCCAGGAAGTTGGTGACCTCGGCGGCACTGGCCTGCGGCTGGAAGCGGATGAGCGCATAGGCGCCTTCGCCGCTCGCGCTTCCCGAGACCGATGCCGTCTGGTAGCTGCCGGCGCTCTGCTCCTTGAGCACGATGCCGCCGATCACCGCCGCCTGCAGCACGATCGCCAGCGCCGCCGCGCCCGCCGACCAGGCGAGCGTTCGCGGCGAAAGTGAAGCAAAAAATTCCCGGATGCGCGCCGCAAGATTGATCGAAGGCGCTGCGCTGCGCGCCGGCTCGGCATCGATCTTGGCGAACAGCGCCGTCATCGCCCGCGGTGACGGCGCGCCGAGCGTCTCGTTCAGATGGATGGTCTGCGCCAGCTCCTCGCGCACCAATTCGTAGCGCCGGGCGAGCTCGGGGTCGCGCGCAAGGGCCGCCTCCACGGACTGCGCTTCGCGCGGGTTGAGCGTTCCCGCCGCATGCCAGGGCAGCAGATCCTCGATTTCGCTCCGTCCGTCTTCGTTCGCCGTGTTCATGGCCAACCTCGATCGATCCCCTGCTCCTTGAGGAGCTCTGATAATTTCTTGCGCGCATAGAACATGCGCGTCTTCACCGTCGCTTCCGGAATGCCGACGATTCCGGCGACCTCTTCCACCGATTTCTCATGGTAGTAGACGAGGTCGATGATCTCGCGATGCTCGGCCGACAATCTGGTCAGGCATTGCCGCAGCGCCGCGCCTTTATCTTTCTTCGCCAGCGCCACTTCCGGATCGTCGGCGTGATCTTCAATGGCCGCGGCCGTCTCATCATCCAGTTCCTCCTCGCCGCGCCGCCGCAACGCCGACAGCGCCTTGAAGCGGGCGATGCTCAACATCCAGGTCGAGACCGCCGAGCGTCCCTCGAACTTTTCGGCTTGCCGCCAGACGTCGAGAAACACTTCGCTGATCAGGTCCTCCGCCGTTGCTTCGTTGCGCACCATCCGCAGCACGAACCGGTAGACGCGGACATGATGACGCGCGAACAAGACTTGCATGGCGAGCCGATCGCCGCCGGCGATGCGTCCGATCAGAACCTCGTCCGAAGTCGTTTGCATCGGCAGGCTATCGGCTCATGCATTAAGTCGCCGGCGGCCGCGTGCAGGTTCAAGCGAAGTCGAGAAAAATTTGCGCGGTTTGTCCGGCCGTTAATTCTCGCCAGTGTCGTCCTTCGGGCGTCAATCGGCAAGTCAGGTGACAAGTCGTCGGGCCTCGGCGCACCTTCATGGAGCGCCATGGGCGATCTTTGCGCGCAAAGCCGCGATTCGACGCCGGATTCAAGGAATATGCCCAAAATACCGTGAGCCGCTCCGCTCGGCCCGCTTTGCCGCGGCGACGTTTGTCGGCCGCCTCCTTCCCGGGTGTTTCCGCGATCTTCGCTCCCGCCTGAACCTTTCTCCGGCAGCCGCGACCAATGGGTATTGGAACTTTCAAACCCAACTCTCAACCCACGGAGAACGACCATGTCACGCAAAGTCATCCTCACTCTCGCAACTGCTGCCACGATTGCTGCCTCTGCTCTTGCCTCCAGCGCGGCCGATGCCCGCGGGTTCGGCGGTGGCGGTGGCGGCGGCCATTTCGGTGGCGGCGGCTTCAGCCGCGGTGGCGGGTTCGGCGGCGGCCATTTCGGTGGTGGCGGTTTCAGCCGCGGTGGCGGTTTCGGCGGCGGTCACTTCGGTGGTGCTCGTTTCGGCGGCGGACATTTCGGTGGACGCAGCTTTGCCCGCATCACCCCGATCCGCGGCGGCCATCCTGGCTTCCCCGGTCATGACCACTGGGCGCACTTCCATCACCACTGGCACTGGTTCTGGCGCGACGGGCGCTGGGTCATTCTCGACGGCGACGAAGGCGGATACGCCGAGCCCGTCGGAGCGCCGGTCGCCTCGACACCCGGGCCGTGCACCTGCCTGATCAAGAGCTACACCCAGGACGGCCTCGTAGTGTTCGCCGATCTGTGCACCAAGGAATCGGCCAGTGCGCCGGTCGATGGCGGCAGTGCCGATGCGACCCCGGTGCCACCGACGCCGCCCACACCGCCGGCTCCTCCGGCCGAGGACAAGGCGAGCGACGCGACGCCTCCGCAGAGCTCGTCGAATTTCGCCGGCCGCTCCTACAAGGACTTCCTGGCGGCGTACGGGCTGCCCACCCCCCAGGCCGCGCAGAAGAACTAAAGCATGATCCGGAAAAGTCGATACCGGTTTTCCGAAGAAGATCATGCTCCACCAAACACTGGCCGCCTGCGAGATCATCGCGGGCGGCTTTTTTGTTTGAAGGAAGGTGGCGCATCTTTGGCCGCGGTTGGCCGGTTCGCCCGTAAACCCAACCTAACGTGAAGCGAGCGTGCGACGGCGCCTCGTGGCGGCAAGAAACGAGACGAACCCAAAGGCTGCCAGCAAGCCAATCATCCATAAGATGTTCAACAGCCCAAGGCGAGCGACGACCGCGAGAGTGAAGGCGCCGGCGCCGCCCAGAGCAGGCGTGCACGCGAACAAGACAAGTTCATAAGCCGCATAGGCTGCGACCAGTGCAATGCCCAATGCGGCGGGCCAAGCGGTCCGCTCCAGCAAACGCAGCACAACCCTGGCACTTACGGTGGCGAACAATGCCGCCGCACCGATGGCAAAACCCCAGAGCAGCGTATTCAACTCCATCGGATAGCCGAGCGCGCCAAAACCGATCGCCTGATTGACGATCCAGGCCGCCGCCACCACGAGGAGCGCCGATGACAATGGCAGCATGGCGGCGGCGAGCACAGCGAATGCGGCGAACGGTGTCGCGCAAGCGAATGCGAAGCTTGCGAGCGCACAGGCTGTAGTCAAAAGCAATAGGCAGAACGCAGGCGCAACGCGCGCTTCAACAGGCGCAAGCAAGCGCGATTGCGCGGCCGAATGGCGCAGATTATCGGGCAACATTGGCGATCTCCTTTTGCGAGTCGGTGAACTTCCAACGAATGGTGACAAAGTTTTTGGGCTCTTCCGGCTGCTCATGCCGTGCACGGATGCTCCTCTTCGGCTTCGGAGGTTTCGAGGCGATCATGAGCTGCCAGCCACGCATCGATCGCCGGCAGGGACTTACCCGACATTTTGATCTGCCGCAGCGCGACCCGAAGCGCGGCACGGCCGAACCTGTCGTCGGTCGATGGAAATGCCGATGGCTCGCGAGCGGCCGTTACGCTTGCGAAGACCTGGCGTTTGACATCGAAAAGTCTCGGGTCGCCGAAGCGGACGAGGAGTTCCTGAAACGACGAATGAAGATCGTCCCGGAAATGCCGGCGATGGCCGAAGGCGTCCCGCGCCGGATGGGGCGGGTAGAAATGCGCGCACGGAATCCACCCAGCCGGAACGAACTCTGTCGCCGCGTGCGTACGCTTGTGCCGCAACAGCCTGGGAAGGACATGGGTGTGCGGACCCTCGGGACTTCTTCCGTCAGCCGGCGGTATCGGTTGATACACTTCAACGCGCCCGACCCGGCTGACGAACACGCGATGGGGATTGGCCGCCAGGATAATTCCCATTGCATCGTTGCCGGCTTCGAACAGCGATCGGCCGGTTCGTTTCCGTATCGCCGCGACGACTTGCGGATCGCCAGTCCGAACACAAGCATCGAGTTGCAACGTGCCAAGGCCGAGGTCGAAGAGGATCGTCGCCCGATCTTCCGGGCGCAGCGCATCGCGATCGGGGCCGACTTCGGTGAGGACCGTGCGCCCATTCATTGCGCAGACGTCTTCGCGGAGGCACAGTGCTACGCGATGACCCCAGCTTTGCGTCGTCAATGACTCCGAAGCAATCGGACGCAGTGCTTCCTGCGCCTCAATCCGCAAGCCGCCGCGTGCTGTGCCGGCCAAAATCGCGTCGCCCGCGCGTCGCAATGAGACCGCCTCGCCGGCGTCTCTCGTGAACTCGGCGATGGCGCCGAATGTGCCCACGCTCCATGCGGTTTCGGCGTCGGCGAGTTGGCCGGCGAGCAGGTCGAGAAGGTCAGCCGATCCGCTCATGCTCCACCTGCGGATTTTGTCACGATCGGCGGCTTCGGCCATGGTGATGCGCCAACGTTCAATCGCACGCCACCATAGATGCCGAATCCCGGACGAAGAAAGCCCGCCGGATCTTCGTATTGGACATTGAAGAGGTTCTCGATCCGGCCGAACAGGGTCCAGTTGTCGGTGAGCGTATATTCAGCGGCCACCCTGGCTAAATCATAGCCGGGCTGCAAGATTCGGACGAATGTGGACCGATCAACATCCACCCATGGGCTCACGTACAAAAACGTCGTGGTTACTGTCATTTTGTCGATCGGCGACCAGATGGCCGAAAAACTCGCTTTGTTCACGGGTCGCCGCAACAACGCCAGGCCGGTCGTGTCGTCGCGTGCCTCGGTATAGGTGTAATCGGCGCGAAGCGTCAGCCTGCTGTTGACAACTCCGGAGGCAAACGCCTCGACGCCTTGGGTCGTGGCCTGCCCTACGTTCGCGTAGGACGAGATGAAGGTGACCGGATCGAACGTTCCGACGATGAGGTTTGTGATGTCGTTGTGGAAGTAGGTCGCACCGAACGCGACCCTGTCGTGCAGCAGCGGTTGCTCGAAGCCGATGTCGTAACCGGTGCTGGTTTCCGGCGCGAGATTGGGATTGGCGACGGTCAGGAACGACGGGAAGTTCACATACAGCTCGGTAAGCGTCGGCGCCTTGAAGCCGGTGCCGTAAGTCGCCTTGAGCTTGGTATCGGTCCAAGGAACGATGAACGCCGGCGCGACCCGCCATGTGGTATGGGGTCCGAAGCTCTCGTTGTCGTCGTAGCGGATGTTCGACACGATGAAGAGCCGGTGCATGAATTCGGACTGGAGCTCGAACCATCCGGCTTTGTCTCCGGTGCTTGCATTGGTCGTGAATGGTGTGAAAATCCCGGCCGTGTTGTAGGCGCCGGTCGAATCGGTGCTTAGCGATTCGGTCTTGTCTTCCAAGCCGAAAACGAATGTCTGTCCGGAAATCACCCGCGCTTCGCCGCGCCAGTCAACCTGAGTGCGCTGTCCCAGGTTGGTCGATGGCGGAGTTACCGCTGGCGGCGGGGTGAAACTGTCGGGATTCGGATCGACATTGTGGCTCCATTCGTTCGTATAGTTCACCCCGAAGAAATTCTTGAACCGGCCGTCGAACACCGACCAGACGGCCTCGCCACGCCCAAAGAACTGGCGGTCCGTTTGCGTGCTCTGCAGCGCCTCCGGTGCCGGCGGGAAGAAGTTCACCGAGTCTTCGCCGGTGAAGCCGAGCACTGATTGGGTGTACCGAGCTACTGCGTTGACCCCGAATGCTATCGGTGATGTTGGCACCGAGTTTGGTCGAATAAGTCCAGTTGTCATAACTGTCGTTGTTTCTATGCTCGCCGGGCGCAAGCTGGTTGAGCGGTGTTACCGGCGTATCAGTCGAGCGAAAGTGCTGGACGTTGAACACGTAGTTGAAGTTCTCTTGCGAGCCGCCGTAACCAACGCGCTGGTTGAATGTGCCGAACGATCCGCCCTCCACCGTCGCCGTCGCCCTAGGTGGCCCGGAGCCTTGTTTGGTCGTGATCGAAATGACGCCGCCGATCGCGTCGGAGCCGTAAAGACCGCTTTGCGGCCCGCGCAGCACCTCGATGCGGGCAATATCGCCGGTCAACAGCTGGCCGAAATCGAACGATTGATTGGGATTGCTGGGATCGGAAACGTCGATGCCGTCGATCAAAACCTTGACGTGGTTGGAATTGGTCCCGCGTATGAATACCGAAGTCTGGCCGCCCGGTCCGCCGGTTTGCACGACGTTGAGGCCGGGAACGAGCGACAATGCATCCGGAACGGTCCGGTATTGATGGCTCTCGATGTCGGCGGCGGTGATGACCGTCGTTGAGTTGGCGGATTCGTAACTTGGCGTTGGAACGGTCGTCGGGCTGACAACCACCGAATTGCCGGATGCGCTGATCGTCGCTCTCGACTGTGGTGGTACGGTAACCGAAATCACCGGCAGTTGAACTGGCTGCGTGGAGGTTGCCGGCTGTGCGTCTTGCGCGCGAGCAGCCCCTCCCGGCCAAAGCACCAAGGACAAAACGGCCGAAGACGCGACGATACGGCCGGCGCAGCGGATGCTGCGCCGCGTGGCGGCAATGAAGGAAGACATGGAGACACCTCGGGTAACAGGCCCTGTGGCACGTCACCGCGAACTTGGTGTCCCCACTCATCCGCAACGGATGATTGGTTCGCCCACCACCGGTACACCCCGACCGACAGCGCTCGCGTATGACCACGGCTGACGGCAGGTCTCCTGGCTCGCGGGTCCTAACCTTCCGTCGCCTTCCCGGGACCCGAGATCCCAGTGGACAATTGACGAAAGATTCGCCGCTTACAGTTGCGGGGGCAGCCGCAGCATTGAGCAATTGCTCGCCCGCACTGCGTTCCCTTTTGATCCCCTGAAGGGGAACCGTCGAGTCGAAGGTAAGCGGAAAATTGTTCGCTGGTCAAATTGCGGACTTGCGAGGAGACGGGACGAAATCAAGCGTGTGCTCACGTTAGTCCGGCAGCGAGCGTTGCGCCGCATCAGCGCGGCTTTGCGTAATAGGCGCGGCGCGCCTGGTTGTGACCGATATTCGTCGGCGCGAGCTGCGCATCGAAGCCGGCGGCGCTGAGCTTCTCGATCATCGCCGTCCTGGCATAACGCGTCAGCCCAAGCCGGGAACGCAGCCGCCAATAATTCGACAACAGCGTGCGCAGGAGGCCCCACAGCGCGGCAAAGAAAAATCCGTTGCCATAGCCGAACCGCAGCAGCGCCACCGCGTCGGTCGCCGCCGGCGTCTCGGGCGGGATGACATCGCTGACGACCAGCACGCCGCCGGGCTTGAGCAGCCGGTGAAACAGCGCGAACAGCGCGCTTGCGCCGATCACGGTCAGATACTGCACCACCGAATGCAAGACGATGAGATCGAGCGAATGCTCCGGCAGCCGCGCGACCTCATGCGGCGCGAGCACGCGGATTTTCTGTTTGTCGGCAAAACGCTGCGCCAGTCCTTCGCGCACGCCGGGGGCCGCTTCGCACAGGAAAAGCTCGCCGGCTGCCGCCGCCACGAGATCGGCGTGCAGCGCTTCGCCGCAGCCGTAATCGAGCACGCGGGCGTCCGGTCCCGGCACTAGCGCCGCGATCTCCTTCGCGATCAGCCGGTAGTGCACGTCCTTGTGGCGTGCACTGACATAAATCGAATGCGGACTGTCCCAGAAGGCGAGCCAATCGGTGGTCATGCCCGCCACAGTGCCAGCAACGGCCCCTCCGGTCCAAATACCGGGTCGGTGGTGGGCGGCGGCACATTGGGTATCGCGGCGAGCGCATGTGCACGCTCCGCCTTGCTGCCGCGGCAAAGATTGTATTGCCCGTTCGGCGGATAGGCGCCGATGACCACAAGATCGGGGCTTTGCTTCAGGCGCTGGTGACCGATGCCGGCGGCAAGCACGACGACGTCGCCGGCCACCACGTCGATGATCTCGCCATTGTCCCCGCCGAAGCGCACCTGGGCGCGGCCGCGGGCAACCGCCATCGCTTCGTGAATCATCGAATGATAGTGGACATAAGGGTAGATGCCGTTGCGCCAAAGACCGCCCCAGCCATTGGCGGCAAAGGTTTTTTCGATCAGCTCTTCGGGGTCGGGCGAGCCGGTCAGATCGATGCCGCCGCGATAAAGGACGAACGGCAATACATTATTGGGGATATTGCCGTCGTCGGCAAAAACGTGCGTGATCGTCGGCACGGTGCGTTTACTGGCAATCGGCATCGGGGTCGGATTTGCTTGCTGTCTCTGCGGCCGGCAGTCTTGGTGCTAACGGCAGGGGGTTGAGATTTCCTAACGCGGGCTTCCCCTTTCAGCCCTGCTTGAACGTGCGCATCTCTGCCACGAAGCGCTTGAACAATCCGTGACTGTCGCGCGGGCCGGGCGAGGCTTCGGGATGGTATTGGACCGAGAAGACCGGTCTGTCCTTGAGCCTCAGCCCGCAATTGGAGCCGTCGAACAAGGAGATATGGGTCTCCACGGCATTGGCGGGCAGGCTCGCGCCGTCGACCGCGAAGCCGTGATTCATCGAGGTGATTTCCACCTTGCCGGTGGTCAGATCCTTCACCGGATGGTTCGCGCCGTGATGGCCCTGATGCATCTTCATCGTCCGCCCGCCGACGGCGATCGCCAGCATCTGGTGGCCGAGGCAGATGCCGAAGACCGGCTTCTGCTCGATCAATGAGCGGATCACCGGCACGGCATATTCGCCGGTCGCGGCCGGATCGCCCGGACCATTCGAGAGAAAAATGCCGTCCGGTTTGAGCGCAAGAATATCGGCGGCGGACGTCTGCGCCGGCACCACGGTCACTTTGCAGCGATTGCCGGCGAGCTGGCGCAGAATGTTGCGCTTGATGCCGTAATCGATGGCGACGACGTGAAACTCGGGGTCGCGCATTTCGCCGTAGCCTTCGCCCCATTGCCAGGGCGTTTCCTGCCAGGTGAAGCGCTGCCCGCTGGTCACCATCGGCACGAGGTCCATGCCGACCAGGCCAGGCCAGGCCTTGGCCTCGCGCTTGAGCGCGTCGAGATCGAAACGGCCGGACGGATCATGGGCAATGACCGCGTTCGGCATGCCCTTTTCGCGGATGAAGGCGGTGAGAGCGCGCGTGTCGATGCCGGCGAGCCCGATGACGCCGCGGCTCTTGAGCCAGGCATCGAGATGGCGCGTGGCGCGGTAATTCGACGGCGCCGTGATCGCCGAATGCAGGATGGCGCCGCGCGCGCCAGGCGTCGCGGCAAGGTTCACCGTCTCGATGTCGTCCTCGTTGGTGCCGACATTGCCGATATGCGGAAATGTGAAGGTGATGATCTGCCCGGCATAGGACGGATCGGTGAGGATTTCCTCGTAGCCCGTCATCGCGGTGTTGAAGCAGACCTCGCCCACGGCATGGCCGGTGGCGCCGAGGCCGAAGCCTTCGAGCACGGTGCCGTCGGCCAGCACGAGCAGAGCCGTCGGCTTCGGATCGTCCCAGACGCTCTGGGTCTGCGGTTGTGTCTGCATCGGCAAGGGCCTACATCATCGGCCTATATTGCGCGCCGGCCCCCGCCCGCGGCGCATTTTCGAAAGAGGCCATAGCCGTGTTGCGCGATCAGATCAACAATGCGCTCAAAGCCGCCATGAAGGCCGGCGACACGCGCCGCGTTTCGACGCTGCGGCTGATCAATGCCGAGATCCTCAAACGCGAGACCAGCGCTGCCGAGCGCCTGACGCTCACCGACGCCGAAATCCTCGACGTCATGGGCAAGATGATCAAGCAGCGGCAGGAATCGCTCGACATCTACGAGAAGGCGGGCCGCAAGGAACTCGCCGACCAGGAGCGCGAGGAGATCGCGATCATTTCCGCCTATTTGCCGCGGCAGCTTTCGGACATCGAGGCGGGCGAAGCCATTTCCGCGCTGATCAAGGAGCTGGAGGCGGCAACCCTCAAGGACATGGGCCGCACCATGACGGCGCTCAAGGAGCGCTTCGCCGGCCGCATGGATATCGGCAAGGCGAGCGCCATGGTGAAGAAGCTTTTGGCGGGGTGATTCGCGCCGCTACGCGCGCTTCTTGCGCTTCTGCTGCATGTAGGAACGCAGCACCGCGTTGATGCGGCGCTGATAGCCGGCGCCTTCTTTTTTGAAGTAATCGAGCACGTCCTCGTCGACGCGGATCGAAATCGCCTTCTTTTTCGGCGGGATGACGAGGACGGCCTTGGACCAGTTCCAATCGTCGCTCCAATCGGGATCGTTGGCGATCGAAGCATCGATTTCCTCGTCCGTCATCGCATCGAGGCGCGCCCAATCCGTTTCGCTTTTGCGCCGTTCGAGCCTGCCGTCGGGATGTTCAATGATGTAAGTGCCATCACCCAGAGATGCGACATGTCGAACTATGTGCTCGTCCTGCCGTCCCGTATTGGGAAGCTTCTCAGCGCGTTTCTTTTTTTCCCTCTGCACCATACCTTTGTCTCTCGCTGCGCCGCGCTGCTCGAGCCGAGATGATCCGAATGGCTTCGCTCCGACGCGTGAATATCACTGCGACGAGCGCACCTCTCACTAGGCCAACGATCACGTAGCGCCGCTCGCTCGCCTGGCGCGGCGATACGGCCGTGTAAGCTGCAGGATCGTAAAACACCTCTTTCGCATCACCGAAGTCGATGCCGTGCTTCGTAAGATTAGTGCGACGTTTGTTCTCATCCCATTCGAATTCCATCGAGTTCCGGCATCTAGGTCTCCGCAGTGATTGCGCCGCTTAGCAGCGGTGAGTCCGTGATTGGTCATTAGAAATCTCCTGCTCGATCAATGGTTGGATTGGAAAGCACGCATTGTATATGCAAGTGTATATATAGAGAGAGCCTCGTCCAGAGTGCTGTATTGTATATGCAAATGTATATATAGAGAGGCTCGTGCTGAGTCAAGTCGGCTCAGGCCCAAGCCGAGGCGTTCTGGGTTGCCACCGCTGTGGATAACCGGGACAAACGGCTCCCGGGCTGCCGCGCGGTCTAGCCGCCCGGTATTTAAGCCGCTTTCGCGCTACGCTGCCGAATCACCATGCGATTCCCGCCGCAATTCCTCGACGAGCTGCGCGCGCGCCTTCCGGTCTCGGAAGTCGTCGGGCGCCGCGTGAAATTGCGCAAGGCGGGCCGCGAATGGAAAGGGCTGTCGCCGTTCAACAAGGAGAAGACGCCGTCCTTCTTCGTTAATGACCAGAAGGCGATGTGGTTCGATTTCTCCTCGCAAAAGAACGGCAACATCTTCGACTTCGTCATGCAGACGGAGGGCGTGAGCTTCCCGGAGGCGGTCGAGCGGCTCGCCGCCCAGGCGGGGGTGCCGCTGCCGGTGATGACGCGCGAAGCGCAGGCGCACGAAGAGCGCCGCCAGACGCTGCACGACATCGTCGAGCTGGCGGCGAAATTCTTCGAGGCGAATTTGGCGTCGCGCGCGGGCGCGCGCGGCCGCGGCTATCTCGCCGACCGCGCCATCACCTCGGCGACGCAGCTCAAATTCCGGCTCGGCTATGCGAGCGGCGAGCAATATGCGCTCAAGGAACATCTCGGCGCCGCAAAGATTCCGGTCGAGGACATGGTCGAGGCGGGTCTTCTGGTCGCCGGCGAGGAGATCGCCGTGCCCTATGATCGCTTCCGCGATCGGGTCATGTTTCCGATCAGCGACTGGCGCGGACGGGTCATCGCTTTCGGCGGGCGCGCGCTGGAAAAGGACGTGCCGGCGAAATATCTCAACTCGCCGGAGACGCCGCTCTTCCACAAAGGCGCGACGCTCTACAACATCGCCGCCGCGCGCACGGCGGCGCACAATGCCGGCAAGTCCGGCGAGGACAATCTCTCCGGCCGCGTGATCGCGGTGGAAGGCTATATCGACGTCATCGCCATGGTCACCGCCGGATACGAAGCGACCGTCGCGCCGCTCGGCACCGCGCTCACCACCGACCAGCTTGCCCTGATGTGGCGCATGGCGGACGAGCCGATCCTTTGCTTCGACGGCGACGCCGCCGGACGCCGCGCCGCCTACCGCGCGCTCGACATCGCCTTGCCGCTGATCAAGCCGGGAAAGAGTCTGAAATTCGCTTCGCTGCCGGACGGGCAGGACCCGGACGACCTCGTTCGCTCCGGCGGGCGCGAGGCGGTCGAGGATGTGCTGAGCGCCGCCCGGCCGCTCGCCGACATATTGTGGATGCGCGAGAGCGAGGCCGGCGCGTTCCAAACGCCGGAACGCCGCGCCGCGCTCGAGGCGCGGCTCGGCGAAGTGACGGGAACCATCGCCGACGAAACCGTGCGCCGCTACTATCGGGAAGATTTCGCCGCGCGTCTGCGCCGGTTATTCGCGCCAGCGGACATTGCGCCGCGTCGCGGCAATTGGAACGACCGAGGCACTTGGAACGACAGCCGCGGTTCTCGGAGCGACAAAGGGCGCCAGCGTGGCGGTGAGATTCTTCGAGGCTCCTTTACGGTCATCAACAACCGTGTGGAGGGACTTCATACACGCCAAGACGGAGGCTACATGGCCGCCAGCCCGCATTTGGCGGCAAGCCCGCTGCACCGCGGCCATCGCGCGGCCATACCGCGCCGCGAGGCTTTGATCCTGCAGGCCGCGCTCAATCATCCGTGGTTGTTGCATGACCGCACCGAAGAGCTGGCGGAGACCGAGTTCCGCCACGCCGATACGAAAAAGCTCAAGAGCGCGCTGATCGATATTCTCGCCCATCGGTTCGGCCACGAGGCCTCTCATGAACCGCGGCCGGAGACCGACGCCGATCGGGCGGAACTCACAGCCGAGCTCATCCGCGCAGGCTTCGGCGACCTGCTTTCGCGGATCGAGCGCTCGATCACCACGCCGTCGGTTTGGGGCGCCCGGCCGGAAGCCGCTCCGAGCGATGTTTTGCTGACCTGGAAGCAGCTTCTTGCCTTGCATCGGCAATGGCATTCCCTAACTAGGGAACTTAAGGACGCGGAATTGGCGCTTGGCCAGGACAACAGCGAAGCGAATTACACGCGTCTGATCGACGTGAAATCGCGGCTCTCCACGCTCGATGGAACTGAGGCTCTCATCGAGGGGTTCGGCGATCAGTCGGGCCGCCCGACGCGGTCGTTCTGAGGCCATCCTGGCCGAAAGCCCGGCGCGGTCGGCGCTGGACGCTATGCGGGCGAGGGAATAAGAGGGCGTTCGCAAGTGGATAGGGTTAGTCGGAGCTTAACGGAGTTCCGAGACAAGTAAGGGGCTTGATTCGGGCGGTGTCGCAGGCGCTGCCCCTTTTTGGGCTTGGATTTTGGGGCTTTTTGGGTTTTGAGCCTCACCCCCGGCCCGAAACATGCACGTCCGTCGGTTTGGCATGTCCGTATAACGGACAGTGCGCCTGGTCGGCGGACTTGGAATGGGAAGTCCGTCTGCCCGGCGTGGAGAAGAGCCATGGGGTAGGGGCGAAAACGAGCAAGGCCGCACGGCGGTTGGGACAGGCGTTCGTGGAGACGAAGATGGCGATTAAGAGCGTGGGCAACATCAAGACGGTTGCGAGCAAGGTCAAGGTCGCGACCCAGAAGTCCGCTGCGCCGAAGGAGGGTGAGGCGCCTGAAAAAGACGGCCCCGAGACCCCGGATGCCCCGCTGCCGCTGCTCGATCTTTCCGACGCCGCCGTCAAGAAGATGATCAAGCAGGCCAAGAAGCGCGGCTATGTCACTTATGAGCAGCTCAACTCGGTCATGCCCTCGGAAGAAGTCACCTCCGAGCAGATCGAAGACGTGCTGGCGATGATGAGCGAGATGGGCATCAACGTCGTGGAGACCGAGGAAGCGGAATCCGACGAGGAAGAGGGCGGCGCCCGCGAGGAGCCCGAAGAGGAAGAGTCCGAAGGCGGCGATCTGGTCGAGGTCACGCCGAAAACGCCGGCCAAGTCGGAAGGCAAGGAGCCGGCCGAGCGCACCGACGATCCGGTGCGCATGTATCTGCGCGAGATGGGCTCGGTCGAGCTGTTGTCGCGCGAGGGCGAGATCGCCATCGCCAAGCGCATCGAGGCCGGCCGCGAGGCGATGATCGCCGGGCTCTGCGAGAGCCCGCTGACCTTCCAGGCCGTCATCATCTGGCGCGACGAACTCAACGAAGGAAAAGTCTTCCTCCGCGACATCATCGATCTGGAAGCCACCTATGCCGGTCCCGACGCCAAGAATGCGGCCGCCGCCGTATCCGCCGATCCGGCCTCGGGCGGAATTCCGGGCGTACCCGGCTTTGCCGGGCAGCCGCCGCAGGCGGTAGCGCCGCCGTCGGCGCCGCCTTCCGCCACGCCGTTCAAGCCGCAGCCGGCGGCAGGCGCCGCCGACGGTGAAGACGCGGCGCTCGAAGCCGCCATCGGCGAAGCCGAGATGGACGAGGACGATCTCGAAAACTCGATGTCGCTTGCGGCCATCGAGGCCGAGCTCAAGCCGAAAGTGCTCGAGACCTTCGACAACATCGCCGACACCTTCAAGCGGCTCCGCCGCCTGCAGGACATCGACATCCAGAACAAGCTCTCCAGCGGCAACGACAAGCTGTCGCCGAACCAGGAGCGGAAATACAAGAAGCTCAAGGAAGACATCATCGCCGAGGTGAAGTCGCTGCGGCTCAACCAGGCGCGCATCGATACGCTGGTCGAGCATCTCTACGACATCAACAAGAAGCTGGTCGGCCATGAGGGCCGGCTGATGCGGCTTGCCGAAAGCCATGGCGTGCCGCGCGAGGGCTTTTTGCGCCAGTATCAGGGCTCCGAGCTCGATCCGCGCTGGCTCAACCGCGTGTCGAAGCTTTCCGAGAAGGGCTGGAAGAATTTCGTCGCCCGCGACAAGGACCGCATCAAGGATTTGCGCACCAATATCCACACGCTTGCCACCGAGACCGGGCTCGAGATCGGCGAGTTCCGCAAGATCGTGCAGATGGTGCAGAAGGGCGAGCGCGAAGCGCGCCAGGCGAAGAAGGAGATGGTCGAGGCCAATCTCCGCCTCGTTATTTCCATCGCCAAGAAATACACCAACCGCGGCCTGCAATTCCTCGATTTGATCCAGGAAGGCAATATCGGCCTGATGAAGGCGGTCGATAAATTCGAATATCGCCGCGGCTACAAGTTCTCGACCTACGCCACCTGGTGGATCCGGCAGGCGATCACGCGATCGATCGCCGATCAGGCGCGCACCATCCGCATTCCGGTGCACATGATCGAGACGATCAACAAGATCGTGCGCACCTCGCGCCAGATGCTCAACGAGATCGGCCGCGAGCCGACGCCGGAGGAATTGGCGGAAAAGCTCGGCATGCCGCTCGAGAAGGTGCGCAAGGTTCTCAAAATCGCCAAGGAGCCGTTGTCGCTGGAAACGCCGATCGGCGACGAGGAAGATTCGCATCTCGGCGACTTCATCGAGGACAAGAACGCGATCCTGCCGATCGACGCCGCGATCCAGTCGAACCTGCGCGAGACCACGACGCGCGTGCTTGCGTCGTTGACGCCGCGCGAAGAGCGCGTGCTGCGCATGCGCTTCGGCATCGGCATGAACACCGACCACACGCTGGAGGAGGTCGGCCAGCAATTCTCGGTGACGCGCGAACGCATCCGCCAGATCGAGGCGAAAGCTCTGCGCAAGCTCAAGCATCCGTCGCGGAGCCGGAAGCTGCGAAGCTTCTTGGATAACTAGGGTTCTATCCGCTTATCCCCGCGCAGGCGGGGACCCGGACTGGATTCCCGCTGAAGCTTACCCCCGACGCGATCGGGGGCGGGAATGAGCGGTCAGCAGAAGCTCCTTTCAATCGTCATCGCCCGGTCTCGCGGTTTGCTTGTCCGAGCCGCTCGTCTAATCTCGTCAAAGTTGTCGGGCGGGATTCGCATCGTGAAATTGCGGGCGGCACATGTTGGCGCAGTATTGGGCGCGATAGTGTTTGCCGCGGGTGTTGCCCGCGCGGAAACGCTCACGCCGCGCTCGTTCACGGAGGTTGTGGCGCGCGCCGTCATGGCGGCGATGCCGTCGGCGAAGGTTACCGTGAACGAGGATCTGCAATTCGCGGTGCGTTACGCCAACGGCGCCTCGGCAACGTCGAACCTGGCCAAGGCCTACAAGAGCTATGAGCGGGAGCCGCAAACTCTCGACGACCTTGTCCACGCGCAAATCACCGCGTTGCAGGAGGCGGGCGGCGACGCCAACGGGCTGCCGAAGCTTGACCGCTCCCGCATCATTCCCGTCATCAAGGACCGGCAATGGTTCGAGCAGACCCAGCGCCGCGGCAGGGAGCAGACGCCGCCGCAGGAGCTGGTGGCGGAGCCGCTCAACAGCGAACTGGTCGTGGTCTACGCGGAAGAAAGGCTGGGCACTTTGCGTGTCTTGTCGACCCGCGACGATGTCGGCGATCGCGCGCGGCTGCGCGATCTGGCGCTCGCCAATTTGAGCCGCATGCTGCCGAAGATCGAAATCCGCGCCGGCGCCGACGGCATTCTTCTCATCAGCGCCGGCGGCGATTTCGAAGCGAGCCTGCTGCTGGCCGACAAGCTCTGGTCGAGCGATCAGATCAAGGTGGATGGCGACATCGTCGCCGCGGTGCCGGCGAAGGACGTGCTGATTGTCACCGGCTCGCACAATGCGCCCGGGCTGGCGCGCCTGCGCGCGGCGGCAGCCAGGTTCGCGCCCGGACCGAACGGATTGACGACAGCTCTGTTCGTCTATCGCTACGGCAAGTTCGTGAAATTCGAGGCCAACTGATGATGGCGCCAATTCTATGCAGCGGCAGCCGGCATCATGTCTTGAGCGCAACGTTCTTTGCGGCCGCTCTGGTTTTTGCCCCGCTACCGTCCTCCGCCACGAAGATGGTCCCCCGATCCGGCGAAAAGTCGTGCCGCGAAGCCGTCAACGGCCTCATCTCCTTGCTCGACGCCAAGACCGACAACACCGCGCTCTATCGCGACACCTACGGCATCGTCGTCAATACCTGCGGTCTCGTCTCGCCCGCCCCCAAACCCAAAGACCCGCCGCTTGAGCATGATCCGGAAAAGTGGAAACCGGTTTTCCGAGAAGATCATGCTCCAGCAAAAAGTCACCGCGACGCCTGCCATGATCTCGCGGCAGCGCTGGTCGATCTCATCGAGGACGGCAAGCTCAACACCGCGGCCTTCGTGAAGGCGCGCGACGACGTCGCGCTGGCCTGTCCGCCCAGGTGAGCCGTCCCGTCACCGTGACGGCGACGTTATTGACATGTGTCACTGATCGTGTTACGTACAACTAGTTCGCTCGACGAGGGGCGCCTTTCGCGAGGGCACTTTCGGAAGACGTGAGCGAGTGCGGTCCCCGCGCGCGGATGGATGCGATCCGCACCCGGGCGGCTCTGGGTCACCGGTCGGCCGGCAAAAGGACCGGTCCGCACGGAGCGTGCTTAACCGAGGGCTAGAGGCAAGCGGGCAAAACACCCAGCGAGCTTGAGACTTCGGGAAACCCGGTTCTGGAGCTGAGCCATCGGGGTAGTAGCCGGTGGCGAGTGCCGCGGTGAAGCGCCGATAGGCGGGCGCGTCCAGCGATGGATGCGCAGCCGCGCAAGCGGCGATTGGTAGGACAATGCGCCTGTCGGCGCTCCGCCTCCCTCTTTGCTGCGCATGATCTTGTCCGAAAACCGGACACCACTTTTCGGGATCATGCGTTGCCGGGGGCGAATCTTTTTCTTGGCGTTGTGGTTGGCAGAACTCGGGCACGAAGTGCCGCGAGAACGATTTCTGCTATCCGCCCCCCGCGCAATGAAACGGAGCGGGGGAACCGGGATAATTCTTTACAGCGCCGCGACGGCCGCGACTTCGACCAACAAATCCTCGCGGACCAGGCGGTCGACGACAAGCAGCGTGTTGGGCGGATAGGCGCCGCCTGGAAACAAACGCGGGAATTCGCGCGCGCGATAGGCGGCAAATTTCGGGATGTCCGGCGAATGCACGAGATAGCTGGTGAAGGAGACGATGTTGGGAAATCCGGCGCCTTGCGAGGCGAGCGCCGTGCCGATCGCCTCGAAGACAAGCGCACATTGCGCTTCGAAGTCGGCCGGCGCCTTGCCGTCTTTGTCGGTGCCGACCTGGCCGGCAATGAACAGATATTCCGAGGCCTTCACGCGCGCGATGTTCGAATAGGCCGCGAGCGGCTTGCCCATGCTCCCGGGGTTGAGACATTCAATGGTGGGTTTTGCGTCGGGCATCGGCGGAAATCCTCTTCTTCCAGGTGCTTTGCCAACGAGGCCAGAGGAGCATGCATCGTAGCGCGCAAAAATCCCGGATACAAAAAGCTAGCCCGCCCAGGCGAGCTTCGGCCCGCCGCCGTCCGTTCCGGTTTCGCCGATCACGCAATTCCTTCCTGCCGATTTGGCGAGATAGAGCCGGCGGTCGGCGCAGTCGAACAGGCCCTCATAGTCGGAGGCGTCGTCGGCGCAGGTGGCCAATCCGATGCTCACCGTAACCAGCGGCACGTCGGCTTCCATGTGGCTCGCCACGTCGCGGCGGATGCGTTCGCCGAGCGCGAGCGCGGCCGCGCGCGCCAGATCGTCGGCGATCACCACGAACTCCTCGCCGCCGAAGCGGAACACCGAATCGCTGGGCCGCACCGTCGCGGCGATGATCCGCACGATCCGCTGCAGCACGATGTCGCCCGCGGCATGGCCGAAGCGGTCGTTGAAGCTCTTGAAGTGATCGATGTCGATGATGAACAGGCTCAGCGGCCGGCCGGCCAGCGCCGCTTCCTCCACGCGCTTTCGCCCCAAATGCTCGAGCCGGCCGCGATCGAGCGCGCCGGTCAGCGCGTCGCGTCCGGAGCGCGCCAGCAGGTCCTCGTAGCGTTCGCGATAAGTGAGCAGGTCGAACACGTCGACAAGCCGGGGCGCATGCTTTTTGCGCCGGTCCGGCAATTCGACCCGGCGCAGATAGGCCGCGCCGAGGGCGGCGTAGATTGCGACCGCCGCCATTTTCGAAATCCAGCCGCCGAGCAGCACCGCAAGCGGCGCGCCGGTGAGAAAGCGCAAACCCGCATAGAACGCGATCTGGTCGAAAGTCAGCACCAGCGCGCCGGTCAGCGCGAGCCGCGCCAGAATACGGCCGCCGAAAAACGCGCGCGAGCGCTCATACAGCAGAATCATCAGGATACAATCGATAAACAGGATCGCCGTGCCCCACACCATCAGCGCGCCCATCTCGTCGAGAAAGGCGAAATCGGCATGGCGGTTTGCCGCCAATGCTTCGACGCCGTGCTGCCGGGTCAGGAAGGCAAGCGCGAACAGAAGGAGATTGCCGATCAACAAACCGTAGATCGGCTGGCGCACCACCACCGCGTCCTCGCGGATATAGACGAGCAACAGCAGCATCAGCTTGCCGGTGAACAGCACCGTCGAGCCGGGCGAGGCGACGATGCCGAACGGCAAGGCGACGTAAACGATGCTCGCCAGATAGGTTTCGAGGAAGTGCATCACGCCGAGCGCGCAGAAAAAGGCGCCGATTCCGATGCGGTGGCGGGCGCGGAACAGGCCGGCCAGCACGGCGAAGTAGATCAGCGCGTCGGCGACAAGCAGCAGCGCGTTGATGACGGCGTTGGCGGAGAACGGGGCGGCCAGGGCGGCCGCGATCTCGGACATAGCGGGCGGGCTCCGGCAAGCGCCCTAGAATCGGGAGGTCGGCGCCTGCCCCACCTTGTTACCATCTGTCGGTTAACGGAGCCGAAATCGCGGCCGCGACTTGGCGTGCGGCCCTGGCGATCGGCACAAATTGCTGTGCGGACAAATCTTTTCCTCGCCGCCGGGGCGGGGAGGAGGATCGTGCCAACGCGTCAGGCCCGCAGTGGCCGGCCCGATGACAAGCTCCGCATGGTGGAGGAATTAGTCGGCGCGGCGCTCGGAATAGGCGCGTTCTTTCTTCTTGGCGCCGGTGCGCGTGATGCTTTTGATCTTGAGCGGCGGCCTGCCGGATTTCTCGGCGATGTCGCGGTCCTGTTCGATCAGGAATTCGTGGGCGGGCTTATCGCCGTCGATTCCGCCGGTCAGCGTGCGCGGCACCTTGCGGTTCGATCGCTGCGAGCCGTCTTCGTAGACCACGTCGAACATGACGAATTCGGAGTTCAATCCCGGCTTTCTGGGCATGGCTTCTGCTCGCGGTTTGTTCTTGGTGGTTATCGGCACATGACCTTTCGACAACCCGGTATCCCGTTGTTGGGACTATGCGTTCGGGCCGGGTAGAACAGGAAAAGCCGCCGCGCCGGAGCGACTATCGCATCAGGTTGATTTGATAGTCACTCCGCTGGTTGGGCGCCGGTCGCTCCAACCTTCTTAGGGAAGCATGATCTTGTCGGAAAACCGGCGTCCACTTTTCCGGATCATGCTTCGTGGCGCCGGCTTCAGCTATATAGTGAGCGCTCAGGCCGATTGCAGATTGGTCGCCGAGCTTTTGCCGCTGCGGCGGTCCGCCTCGATGTCGAAGGAGAGCTTCTGGCCCTCGTTGAGTGTACGCATGCCGGCGCGCTCGACTGCAGAGATGTGAACGAACACATCCGGGCCGCCCGCGTCCTGTACGATAAAGCCGTAGCCCTTCTGGGCATTGAAAAACTTGACGGTACCTGTAGCCATGATGGCCTCCTTTGGGAAACGCCTAACGCGTTTTGCGGCCGCACAAACCATTCATGCGGTCCAAATCGGGATTTTGCGTGTTCTTGAAAGAAGCCCTGGCTCAAGTGGAGGGGAGGGCGCAACTGCAAGGCAAGCACAATCGCGAATGTCGCGTATATAAAGGCGCTTTGCCTATTTGGCAATCAGCGTTCGCGCTGCCGAGTGGGGCGGTAAACGTTTTGCTACGCGGCTTTTTACGCATTCGCCGCCGCCGTGACGGTATTTCAATGTGTCGTTCGATTTGACAAAGACGCGCTGCCGGCTCATTTCGGCTGAGATTCGGGGATCACCGATAGATGCGGCGCACGATCGCGCTCTGTTTGCTTGTCCTCGCCGCGCCGGCGCAGTCGGCGACGGCCACCGACGCAACGGCTACCGGCCAGCATGCGGCAGTCGAGGCTTTGATCGTTCAGCATGCCAGCGCGAACGGCTTGCCTGTGGCGCTTCTGCGCCTCGTCATTCGCCGCGAAAGCAACTTCAATCCGCGCGCGGTCTATCGCGGCAATTACGGCTTGATGCAAATTCGCCTCGGCACAGCGCGCGCGCTTGGCTATCGCGGCACCGTGGAAGGCCTGCTCGATCCGGCAATCAACATGACCTACGGCATCCCCTATCTCGCCGGCGCCTATCGCGCCGCGCATGGCGACGAGGCGCGCTCGCTGGTGCTTTATTCGCGCGGCTATCATAATGTCCGCTGACACACGCGGCCTTGTCATGTTGCAGCCGAAACCGCTCGCTCAAAGAAGTGGAGTCATTTGATGGTGCGTATCTCGCATTATCTGACGCTCGCCACCGGCGCGGCAGTATTGTTGGTGCAGCCGGTGCTCGCGCAGGCGGATCCGGTGCATTCCCGTCACGCCGCCTACCGGCATTACACCGCCTACCGGTATCACTATGGCGCGGCCTATGCGGATGGCTACCGCAGCGTCCCTGAGATCCTCAATGAGGTCGCGACGTCCCCCTCTTATGGAACGTTCGGCGGCTATGAGGACACTTTTTGGGCATCGCATTATCTAGGGCCGGTCGAACGCCGCTATTTCGGCTATGGCTGGGACCCCGCTTTGCGCTACTGACCGGAGCGGTTCGGCCATGGGCCTGGCCAGTATTCGGATCTCGACGCGCTTTTGTTGAAGGCGCAGACGCTTGCGCTTAGCGCGCGCCTCACCAACGCGCAAACGCTTGCGCTTTGCGCGCGCCTCACCATCTGTGCGCACGGAGGCGAAGAGAAGACGGGACCGATGACCTTTTCAAGCGCAAGTGGCTTTTCAAGCGCAAATGGCTTTGCCGGCAGCGCGGCAAGCGATTTCGTCGACGGATTTGTCGGGCGGTTTGGGACGTTTCGCTCCGCCGCTCCGCAGGGGGACGCCAGGTCGCGCCGCGCGGCGCTCGACCGGCTCGACATGCTCGCGAACTTGCTCGATACGGCGGTGCTGATACCGGGCACCAATATTCGCTTCGGCATCGAAGCCTTGCTGCGGCTTTGGCCGGGCATCGGCGACGCCGCTGCCTCGCTGCTGTCGCTCTATGTTCTGTATGAGGCCTTAAGGCTCGGCGTGCCGCGCCTTTTGCTGGCGCGCATGCTGGCCAATGTGGTGATCGAAGGCGCCGTCGGCGCCATTCCGGTTGCCGGCGATGCGTTCGATGTGTTCTTCCGCGCCAACCGCCGCAATGTTGCGCTGCTGCGCGCGCATTTCGCGCGAACGGGCTACGCCTAAAAGGCCTTGCTTTCTGGTGGTGCTTCCGGCGCACGCCCTTTCCGACTAGTCTCGGCGGTGTCTCCAAAATCCGGAGCCGGTGATGTCGCTTCTCAGCGCTCTATTTGGAAGGCTCGCGCCCGCGCAGCCGGAAAAGCTCCCGGAACCCGTCGAGTATAAGGGCTTCATCATTCGTCCGGCGCCGTTCAAGAGCGAAGGGCAATACCAGACGGCGGGGACGATCGAGCGTGAGGTCGGCGGCGTGCGCAAGGAGCACCGTTTCATCCGCGCCGACGCTTTTGCCTCTTTCGACGATGCGGTGGCCTTCACGCTGGGCAAGGCGCGGCAGATGGTCGATCTGCAAGGCGAGCGGATGTTCGGCTGATCGGCAGACTGGCGGCGCTCAGGCCGCCTCGCCGGCGTCGGCATTTTCGCGCTTAAGACGTTTGATGGTGCGCTGGAGCGCCGCGATTTCGGCTTCGAGTTCGGCAATGCGTTTGATGAGCTGATCTTCCGATGGAGAGGTCGTGGCCGCCTTGCTGAAAGCCAGGCCGATCTCGTCGGCCCGACGCCATTGCACGCGGGCCGACAGGGTTTCCTCCCGCTGAGGAATATGGAGTTCGATAAGGTCGGGAATGGCGACGGTCTGCGAGAGGACGATGCGTGCGCCGGCCTCGGACAGGTCGCGAACCAGGCAAGCCATCACGCTGCGGCGTTTGTCGAAATAGACAATGCCGCGCAAGAAACTCTTCTGTCGCCGGCTTGCTCGGCGTTCGGCCATTTTGGTCCTCGCGGGATCGCTGCGGCCGGATACTGCGATTGGCTGGGTTAATGCCGGCTTTACGGACGAGAGCCTTACCCTCGAAACGCCCGGAATTCGAACGACATGACGGATGCTTGGCTTGCGCCTCAAAGCATCCGTCGGCCTCTTCCGTTCGTGGATCGTGGCCCCATATTAACAGGCAGCGGAAGCCTTCTTGGGTCCGCCTGCCCGGTGATCTGTCCGGTATCGGATTGATCTGGATCAGGGAACCGGCGCATCCGTTTCATACAACCCCATGACGATGTTCTGATCGCGCCGTAAAGGGCGTTTGGGATAGGCCGAGGGAAGGAACATGAATTTCGACAAATACACCGACCGCAGCCGCGGTTTCATTCAATCCGCCCAGTCGCTCGCGTTGCGCGAGGGACACCAGCAATTTGCCCCTGAACACCTGCTCAAGGTGCTGCTCGACGACCCCGAAGGGCTCGCCGCCGGTCTGATCGACCGGTCCGGCGGCAATTCGCGGGAGGCACTGTCGGCCGTCGAAGCGTTGCTCGCCAAGCGCCCCAAAGTTTCGGGCGGCGGCGCCGGGCAGGTTTATCTCGACCCGGCGCTGGCGCGTGTGTTCGACACCGCCGAGAAGGCGGGCGAGAAGGCGGGCGACAGCTTCGTCACCGTCGAACGGCTTTTGCTCGCGCTCGCTCTGGAACGCGGCAGCGAGGCGGGAAAGATTCTCGCCCAGGCCGGCGTGACGCCGCAAAACCTCAACGCCGCCATCGAAGCACTGCGCAAGGGCCGCACCGCCGATTCCGCATCGGCGGAAAACGCCTATGAGGCGCTGAAGAAATACGCGCGCGATCTCACCCAAGCCGCCCGCGATGGCAAGCTCGACCCGGTGATCGGCCGCGACGAGGAAATCCGTCGCACCATTCAAGTCCTGTCGCGCCGGACCAAGAACAATCCGGTGCTGATCGGCGAGCCGGGCGTCGGCAAGACGGCGATCGTCGAGGGTCTGGCGCTGCGCATCGTCAACGGCGACGTGCCGGAGAGCCTGGAAGACAAGAAGCTTCTGTCGCTCGATATGGGCGCGCTCATCGCCGGCGCGAAATACCGCGGCGAATTCGAGGAGCGGCTCAAGGCCGTGCTGCAGGAGGTCACCTCCTCGGCGGGCGCGTACGTCCTGTTCATTGACGAGATGCACACCATCATCGGCGCCGGCAAAGCCGACGGCGCGATGGACGCTTCCAACCTGCTCAAGCCGGCGCTGGCGCGCGGCGAGTTGCATTGCATCGGCGCCACCACGCTCGACGAATACAAAAAGCATGTCGAGAAGGACGCCGCCTTGGCGCGCCGCTTCCAGCCGATCTATGTCAACGAGCCGAGCGTCGAGGACACGATCTCGATTCTGCGCGGGCTCAAGGACAAGTACGAAGCGCACCATGGCGTGCGCATCACCGACGGCGCCCTGGTCGCGGCGGCAACGCTGTCGCACCGTTACATCGCCGACCGGTTCCTGCCCGACAAGGCGATCGACCTGGTCGACGAGGCGGCGGCGCGGCTGAAAATGCAGGTCGACTCTAAGCCCGAGGAGCTCGACTCCATCGACCGCGAGATCGTCCGGCTCAAGATCGAGCAGGAGGCGCTGAAAAAGGAAAGCGATCCCGGTTCGCGCGCTCGCCTCGTGGGCCTGGAAACCGAGTTGGCGGCTTTGGAAAAGCAGTCCGCCGATCTGACCGCACGCTGGAAATCGGAGAAGGAAAAGCTTTCCGGCGCCCAGAAGCTCAAGAACGAACTCGATACGTTGCGCGTCGAGCTCGCCAATGCGCAGCGCCGCGGCGAGTATCAGCGCGCCGGCGAAATCGCCTATGGCCGTATCCCGGAAATCGAGAGGCGGCTCAAGGCGATGGAGGGCGGCGAAGGCCGCGGCGCCATGGTCGAGGAGGCGGTCACCGCCAATCATATCGCCCAGGTGGTCTCGCGCTGGACCGGCATTCCGGTCGACCGCATGCTCGAAGGCGAGAGGGAAAAGCTGCTGCGCATGGAGGAGCAACTCGGCAAACGCGTGGTCGGCCAGGCCGAAGCGGTCAAAGCCGTGTCGACCGCCGTGCGCCGCGCCCGCGCCGGACTGCAGGACCCGAACCGTCCGATCGGCTCGTTCATGTTTTTAGGCCCGACCGGCGTCGGCAAAACCGAGCTGACCAAGGCGCTCGCCGAATTCTTGTTCGACGACGAAAACGCTCTCATCCGCATCGACATGTCGGAATACATGGAGAAGCATTCGGTGGCGCGGCTGATCGGGGCGCCGCCCGGCTATGTCGGTTACGAGGAAGGCGGCGCGCTCACCGAAGCCGTGCGCCGGCGGCCGTACCAGGTGGTGCTGTTCGACGAGATCGAGAAAGCGCATCCGGACGTGTTCAACGTGCTCTTGCAGGTGCTCGACGACGGCCGCCTGACCGACGGCCAGGGCCGCACCGTCGATTTCCGCAACACTTTGATCGTCATGACGTCGAATCTCGGCGCCGAGATCCTGGTCAATCAGCCCGAAGGCCAAGACACCGACGCCGTGCGCGATCAGGTGATGGCAATCGTGCGCGCCAGCTTCCGTCCGGAATTCCTCAACCGCGTGGACGAGATCATCCTGTTCCACCGGCTGCAGAAGTCGGAGATGACGCGCATCGTCGACATCCAGATGAAGCGGCTGGCGCGGCTTTTGGAGGAGCGCAAGATCACCATCACGCTCGAGCCGGCGGCGCGCGAGTGGCTTGCCGAGAAGGGCTGGGACCCGGCCTACGGCGCGCGTCCGCTCAAGCGCGTGATCCAGAAAGCCGTGCAGGATCCGCTTGCGGAACTGCTGCTCTCCGGCCGCATCAAGGACGGCGAGAAGGTGGTCATCAGCGCCGGCAAGCAGGGGCTCAAGTTCAACGGCGAGGTTGCGGCGGCGGCGGCGTAACGCCTGTTTCGTTGAGCCGCTCCCGCACGTGTTCGACAAAATAGCGGGCCTGCCCTTTGGGCAGGCCCGAAACAACGAGCGGGTTGAGCCCACCCGAGCTTTCCACGCTGATCTGGTCCCAGATCAAGCCGCGCGTATGTGCCACTTCGGCGATGTGCGACATCGGCAGGTGCTCGTCGGTGCGCCGCCAGGGCGTCAGCCAGAAGCGCACGATATTGGTGGACACGCCGATATGATCAGCCACCATGCTCGGCGGGAAAAGGATCGATGTCAGGCTGAAATGCAAGAGCGCCCACAGGCGGCTCGAGCGCACTTCGACGCGATCGCCGACGGTCGTCGTTGCAGTCACGGAAGTCTCCCGCTCGGGCGGTCGTTGCGCTGCGCACGGTGCCGAAGCAATGCGAAACTATCACGAATGCGGCTGGATTGTTTCGTGGCGGAGCCTGTCATCGGGCCGGCCACTTCGGGCCGCACCCGTTGGCTTCTCGCAGTGACGAGGGGTCCGGATGCTATCGTGCCTGCGCGACGCGGCCGGGCGCGTGCATCATCACGGAGTCGAGTTGCTCGCGCGCCTTCTCGAACAGAGCAAGCGACGTTCCCTCAAGGACACGGCCGCGCGGCAGCTTGACCGTCATCGGATTCACGAACCGGTCATTGATGAGGATTTCGAAATGCACGTGAGCGCCGGTCGAAAGGCCGGTCGAGCCGACGAAGCCGATGACTTGACCCTGGCGCACGCGGCTGCCGACATTGAGGCTGCGGGCGAATGCGGTCATGTGGCCGTAGGCGGTCTGATAACCGTTAGGATGGCGGATGCGGACGTATTTGCCATAGCCGCCTTTGACGCCGATCTCGTCGATCGTGCCGTTGCCGGCGGCGAAGATCGGCGTACCGAACGGTGCCGCCCAATCGACGCCGGTATGCGTCTTCATATAATGAAGCAGCGGATGGTTTCGCTCGCCGAAGCCCGAGCGCATGATGCCGATGGGGACGGGCTTGCGCACCAGGAATTTCTTCGCGCTCTTGCCGGTCTCGTCATAGTAATCGTACGTGCCGTCGTCGGCCGTCTGATAGTGATAGTACCGCTTGGTCTCGCCGCCGAGCGTCAGCGAGACGTAGCGCACCTCGTTGCGTCC
>CAWHPH010000013.1:0-54647 GCA_963831135.1 uncultured Alphaproteobacteria bacterium | reverse complement strand
ACACTCATGCCATCGCTTATTCGGTCTTTGTGGGCGCTTGCCTTTCCCGCGACCAGCCTGTTTGAGAAATCTTTGTCTTTCAGCAAGTCCGGGGTTGACCGAAGCTCGCTTCTATATTGCTGATTGGTCGATCGCCGCCGCGAGTGATGCCTCCGGCCCTGACTCGCGTGGGAGAGCTCGTTGACCAAACGGCTGGTCGACTGAAAGACTGCCGCTCAATCGTTTCAAGTGGGCTACGTGAGCGTGCTGCGCTGCGACCTACGCCCGGTCCAAAGGAGGAGCTGACGTGGTCGACACTCATGGCCGCTTCGTCTGGTACGAGTTGCTCACCACCGACATGGAGGCCGCCAAGGCGTTCTACGCCAAGGTGGTGGGCTGGGGCACGCAGGACGCCTCGGGGCCGGGCGGCGCCTACACGTTTTTTACTGTCGACGAGGTGCCGGTCGGCGGGCTGATGCAGCTTCCAGATGATGTGATGCAGCGCGGCGGGTCGCAGTGCTGGATCGGCTATGTCGGCGTCGATGACGTGGACGCAAGTGTCGTGCGGGTCAGGCAACTCGGCGGCAGCGTCTACGTCCCGCCGACCGAAGTTCCCGGTGTCAGCCGCGTTTCCGTCGTTACAGATCCGGAAAGGACGACGATCGCGCTGTTCAAGTGGTCAACACCCCGGCGGGCGCGGGCGCCCGCGTTGCCTGAAGCGGGGCATGTTGGCTGGCACGAGTTGCTCGCCGTCAACGGAGAGAAGGCGTTTGCGTTCTACAGTGAGCTTTTCGGCTGGCAGAAAGCGGACGCCGAAACCGGGCCAATGGGCCCCTACCAACTTTTCTCGGTCGAAGGGGAAACGCTCGGCGGCATCTTCACCAAACCTGCGACCGTGGCGGCGCCGTTCTGGCTTTTCTACTTCGGCGTTACTGATATCGATGCCGCAGCGGAGCGGGTAAAAGCTGGTGGCGGTCAAATCCTCGAGGGTCCAGGTGAAGTGCCGGGCGGCTGGATCGTGCGATGTGAGGACCCGCAGGGCGCCATGTTTGCGCTCATGGGACCGCGGCTCAGCAAGGCTGTCGGGTATTTTGAGCGCACAGCGCCGCGCGGCCCGCGCAACCTTCGAAGCGGGCGATGGTATTGGTAAAGCCTCAAGCGGCATTCTTGCGCGGTCGCATGTCCTTTTCGGAAAACCGGCTTCCACCCCGGATCAAGTCCGAGGCAAGCTTTTCCGGGATAGGCTCTAATCGCTATCCGAAGTATTCGAACTCGCGGGACGACCGAGCGCGAAAACGCCGACCGGGCCTTCGACATGAAATTCAATCCCCGTCATCTTCGCGAACAGGTCAATATTGGTGCTGCCGATGGCGCACCCGCCGAGCCCCATGCCGGCGGCCATCAGGTAGAGCGTTTGCATCAATACGCCCACGTCCTTGAGGATGAGCGAATATGCGATCGACGTGTATTTCCAGGAGACTCGGCCAAACCGAGCGGTCATCGTCATCAGAACTTGCGGTAAACCCGGCGCATCCATGGCGAATTGGGCGCCCTTCAGCATGGCCTCGAATTCCTGCGGATGGACGCGGAGCGCCACGAGCGCGTGGCTGCCAGCATCGTAATGATAGAAGCCGCGCGGAAGGCCTTCGCACTTGTCAACGGCGAGATAAAGCTCGAGCTCATAGCTGCCGCCGCCCGAAGGATACGGTCTCGGGGCATACGTGAGTGCCGGGCCTTCGTCGGCGGAGCCGCTGGTCGTGTTTGTGAATGTCGCTTGGACGCGCGCTGTGCTGTCGAGAAAGTATGAAAGCTCAGCAAGCGTGATCGGCCGCCGATGGTCGAAGTTACGCGTCGAATGACGTTCGCGCAGGAGAGTAGCAGCCGGCGATATCTTATCGGCAGGCGGCGCGGAGAGCTTGAGCAAGTGGATCTTCTCTCCAGGCCAGCTCGGCCGCACCGCCGGCAGCGGAGCAATCGCTGCGGCGTACATGTAAGCTCCGCCGAGCGGATTGGCGTGCCGTCCTTCGGTGCTGCGCGCGTGGAACAGCAGATCGTGGAAGTCCCAGAGGACGAGATTATCGTCGCCTTCGGCCATCCGCAGGTTATCGCCACCGGCAGTATCGACCTGGAAGAGTATTTGGCAGTCGACGAGAAGAGCGAGGAGCTCGACGCCCGGGAAACCGGCGGTCCCTCGGAGCTGCTCGATTTGTTGCGGTGTCGATAACGTGGCTAAAGCGGTCGCAATCTTCGGATCGCAAATCTTAAACAGCGCGCGGGCGCGCGGCAACTCGAGGACCAGGTCGTCGGCGCGCCGCCGCATGTAGGCGAACCGGGATAGCGCGAGTGACTCAGTGTCGCGTAGCTTCGGCATTCGCGGCCAATAATCGGCCGCTTGCGGTTCGATGACGAGCAGGGTCTTGCCGTTTTGCGCCTGTCCACGGCCGGACTGCGCCAAATGAAATTCCAACAGCCCGCGCGCGGCCAAACGCCGGACGATGAGATCGATTTCCTTGTCGATCGCCCGGCGCGGGGGTGTGAACGAGGCCAGCGGTAGACTTGTGCGCAGTTCCTGGCTGCGTTCCACGGCTGCCGTGCTGAATTTTCCCAAAGCAAGCGAAATGCCATCGAAACGCGCGACAAGATTTCCATTCGCGCGCGCCTCGAGCGTGACGTGACCGTTAAGCCGTGCGGAAAGAGTGGCTGGCAATGGCTGCCGTCCGCTCCGTTTCGCCGGCGTGCGCAACCGGAACCTCAAGTCTTGGGGTGAAGCGGATTGAGATCGCTTTCCAACACCGGTCGATCAAGCCATCCGAGCTTGATGGGAACATCATAAAGGCGGCCGGGCGCGAAGCGGCGATAGAAGTGCCGCAAGCCCGGAACGATCACCCGCGCGACGGGGACCTCGATATCGGGCCGAGTCTGATCGAGAACGAGGAAATCGAGGCCTTCTCGCTTGGCGAGGTTCACGCAGGCCATGACCTGCTCGCGTTTGTCGAGAGTGCCGAACCTCGAGCTGAAGTCGGGCCGGATGGACGGACCGGCGTTGGGTGTCAAATAGGTATGTTCCTGGAGCCGCCACGGACTCGAAGAGCCTTCAGTCAGCGGCCCCTGCGCCCGCAATCCCATAAGACCGATGGAAAGAAACTGATTGAGTTCAGTCAGCGCGCGCAACAAGGCGATCCGCGGGTCGAAGTGCGAGCCGGAACCGAATTCGATAAAATCTTGTCCGTTTTCCGTTGAATGCGAGAGGGCCACGAAGCTCGGAATACCGAGGTCGTGGGTGATGTCGAGCACCCACAGCCGGCGTCCAGTTTCGGCAAGCTGGATTCGGAGATCGCGGATATAGGCATCGTCCACCTGACTGATGTCCACTTCCGGTCGTTGCAGACGGTTGTACCACCAGATTGCGTATGAATCCCGTTCCACCAGCTCCAGGAAGCCCTGAACGATCGCTTCCTCGAGCGTATTGCCGGCGGCGCAGCCATTGGAATCGGCGTGCATGTGGCCCGGGCCCTTGTAGAAAAAATACAAGAGGCTGGTCGGAAGGTATTTGAAGCGTTCATCGCGTATCGACCACACCGGGGACCATTCGATCTCGGCCGATGGATCGAAAGGCGCAGGCGTCGGCATTTCATCGGGGTCAGTTATGGGTGCAAGGCGCCGTCGATACTGCAATTCGCTGAACAGCAGGACGCCATTGGGAGCAATGGCTTCGCCCGGCGCAAAATCGGTAAACCGCCGAGCCACCCTGATTTCGTCGCCCTGGTAGATCCCCGAATAACGTTCAATCGCCTCCATCAGCGCGCTGGCTTCGCCCTGCTCGGCCGTGCTGCCCTTGCCGAAGCTGCCGCCGCTTAAGCCCGCTCGCAGCTCGTGGACCGTCTCAGACTTCCCAGCAAAATTGTGCCTGGCATAGTAGTTGGTATTTAGCGGCAAATCGGCCTCGATCCGGTCGAGACGCGAGACCACCCCGGTAAGGGGGCTCACGTGCTTACGGAAACGTGCGACGGTTTCCCGCGAGGCAACAGACCGATAGCCGCCGCTGGTCATCACCAGCTTGCCGCCGGCATCAAGCCCTATTTGCTTCGGCGCTCGCTGCGGGTCGCGCTCCTTCTTGCGGCCGCAGGCGGGACATTGTGGGCGGGCCGCAACGAAGTGCTTCACAATATTCGCACCCGTGAGATCGAGGCTGACAATGTGATCATTCAATTCGGTTCGAAAGCCGGTCGCGATTGCTTTGGCAATTTCCACGGCGGCAAACTGAACGGCACTGCCTCCGAGGGGGTGCTTGGCCAAAGGTGAAACGCTGATGCAGCGGGCATCGCTGCGGTCGAGCATCGCCTTGATCTCGCGGTTGCGCGCCATGCGGTCGGCAAGACACATCCAGCAAGCGCTCTTGCCTGGACGGAAGACTGGCCCCACCAGGGGGATAATGCCGGACGGTTGAACGAGCAGCCACGCTGTGCGGTCGGACAGGTGCCTTCGGTTCAATTCCGCCAATTGTCCTTCGAGGTAGTCGTTGACAAGCGTGACGGTCAGGTCGGCTGAGCGCTTCACAACGCGGACACCAAGCTGCCGCAGGGCGCCTTCAAGTTCCTTCGCACCCTGCACATCCATTGACTTGATGAGCACGGCGCATTTCTGAAGGTTCTTCTCCGCCATATCCACCGGTAGTCCAAGGCTCGCCCAGTAGGCGGCAGCGGCGCCTTTGGAGAAGCGCGATGTCTGCACGATGTAGCGACGGTCGAGCAGGCGCGTGAAGGCTTCTTGGATCTTGTCGGACGGAAAATTCCGTTCCAGTTCGCGGAAGAGGTCGCGAAAGCTCCGACCGCCATTTCCCATTGCCGACGCGAGCGCACAATAGAGCTCGCCGTGGAGAAAGAACTTGCGGTCCTCGGAATAGAGGCACACCGCATCCGGCGGCAGCAAATAGACGCTGAAGTTCGGCGCAAATTGCGGAACGTCCTTACTGTTGCGCAGCAGGAGGCTGTTCTTGCGGTCGTTCGTCGCGCGACGTGTACGCGCAACTTTAGCGCCATCGCGGACCGGCGGCGGGGACGCATGTTGCGGGTAGCCGGAGCGTTTAGCGCCCTCTGCGGTACTTCTTGGCAAGGACAACCCCTGGTGTGCTAACGCGCGCGCAATCGGGCTCCGCGCCTGTCCGCGAATCCATTTGCGGCACGAATTCGGTTTGCGGCAAATGAGACAAAACCGCGGAAAAGATAATGGCCGGCTCGACATACATCAAGCCGGCCACAAGGACTCGCGTCTCTCAACTTAAGTCCAAAAGCGGTCCGCGTTAGCAGACGCGGCAACGTCCCCACGAGAAACAGCAGCCGCAACCGCCACAGCCGCCACCGCAGCCTCTCCAGCCGCAGCCGCAACCGCCGCACCTGCAGCCGCCGCCGCACCTGCAGCCGCCGCATCCTCGCCAAGCGAGCTTGTCGCCGAGCTGGGGCTTGGCGCTTTCCTTGTCGAAGACGTAGAAAGTCGACAGGCTGACGTCAGAAAGTTCTTCCTCGCCGAGAATAATTTCGTGATTCGGTGAGGTCGTCTGGGGCGGCAGATCGAGAGCCGGCCCCGTCGTTGCGGCAGACGCACCCCCCGCTAGCGACAACAAACCGGCGGCCCCTAACACCGGCACCGCCTTCCCCCGACGCTTGCGCTTCGAGGCGTGCATTGCGTTCGACATCGTATAGTCCTCCCATACGTTCGGGAAAGTGTGAACCTGATCAGATTGAAGCACAGCTAGCGAATATAATCGTACGCTTGGCTTGGGCCGTAGGCAAGCTCGTTTGTCGAATACCGCGATCTTGGGACGATTGCACTGCCGAGCCGTTCAAGCCAATCGCGCGACCGGCGCGGATGCGAAATAATTTATGACTGTAAAAAGAAGATTCTGAGACTTTTGCCGAAATGCAGCTGCGAACGGCGCTCTGGGTGCGAAGCGGCATCGCTACGGCTCCGCGGGAGGATTCTTCTTCGCGGCTTTGGCCGCTCCCCGTCTACATTGGTCTTGCATCGGGTGCTGCCGGATTTGGTCCGAGCTTGCGCGTCCCATTGAGAGGTGTCCGGCCACGCGGTTCATGCAATACTTGATATGATTCAGTCCGGCCGTTGCGGGTCGCAATCTCGAGCGCATCATTTCGGAGGACATTGTCAATGTCGGTGCAGATGCTCGGTGCCCGGCACAGATCGGCATATGACCGCAAGCCGACACCCTCAAGTGCGCTTGCGCATATTCCGGGCGACGACGGCTGGCCGCTTGTTGGCCACACGCTCGTTTTGCTCTCCGATCCAAAGGGTTTTGTCGAGCGGCGGGCGCGGCGTTATGGCCCGATTTATCGCAGCCGCGCGTTCGGTCAGACTAACGTTTCGCTGCTTGGCCCCGAGGCCAACGAGCTCGTTCTGCTGGACAGCCAAAAATCGTTCTCGTCCGCGCTCGGCTGGGACGTGCTTCTCGGACGCCTATTTCCTCGCGGGCTGATGCTGCTTGATTTCGACGAGCATCGCCTGCACCGGCGCGCCCTTTCGGTCGCGTTCAAATCCGGGCCGATGCAGTCCTATCTCAGCCAGCTCGACACCGGCATCGCCAACGGGTTAGCGCAATGGCCGTCCGGCCGCGAGTTCAAGTTCTATCCGGCGATTAAACAGCTCACGCTCGATCTTGCGGCAACCTCGTTTCTCGGTGCGCAGCTCGGTTCCGAGCTCGAACTCGGTGAAGCTCGCCTTCATCGAGATGGTGGCCGCCGCGATCGCTGTTATCCGCGTGCCTTTGCCGGGCACTCAGATGGGCCGTGGCGTACGCGGACGTGCGCTCATCGTCGACTATTTCAACCGCCAGATTCCGCTGCGCCGTGAGCGTGGCGGTGACGATCTGTTCTCGCAGCTTTGCCGCGCGACTTGGGAGGACGGATCGCTCCTGTCGAATGCGGATATCGTTGACCACATGAGTTTCTTGATGATGGCCGCGCACGACACGCTGACCTCATCGCTCAGCTCGTTTGTCTATCGGCTGGCGGCGAATCCCCTTTGGCAGGAGAAAGTGCGTGAGGAAGTGCGAGGACTTAAGCTTGCCGCAGACGAACCGCTGGCGTTCTCCCGCCTCGACGAGCTTGCTCTGACAGAAATGACGTTTAAGGAAGCGATGCGGCTTGCGCCGCCGGTACCCTCGCTGCCACGGCGGGCGGTGCGCGACTTCGACTTTCTGGGTTACCGCATCCCCGCCGGCACAGGCGTCAACGTCAATCCGCTCTACACCCATTACATGCCGGAGATTTGGCCCGAACCTGAGCGCTACGACCCCATGCGTTTCGATGCAGACGCCACCCGCATGCGGCACAAATTCGCCTTCGCACCGTTCGGCGGCGGCGCGCATATGTGCCTGGGATTGAACTTCGCTTACATGCAGGCCAAGTGCTTTACGTGGCATTTTCTGAACAAATTCCGGGTCTCGGTCACGTCCGATTATCGACCCGGTTGGAAGATGTGGCCTATCCCTTATCCGCGTGACGGCCTCACGGTTGCGCTGACGCCGGTTTAATGCCGGATGTAGCCGGGGGTGCCTTTGATCGCGGCGCATGCTTCGCGTTTTCGCTTAAAGATCGCGAACAGTACTGGCGAGGAATAACGGAGCGCCGTTCGGGTTGCGTAAGATCGCCGCCGCCGTGTTAGGTTCGCCGCCGCCAAAAATGAGGGGCAAGCGATGGCGAACCAAATGCGAGACAAGGTGTGCGTGATCACCGGCGGTGCCGGCAGCATCGGGGCGGCTGCGGCAAAACTCCTGCGGCAGGAGGGCGGGAAGATCATGCTGATCGATCTCGACGAGACGGCGCTGCAAAAAATAGCCGCCGATAGCGGCGGCGAGATGGCCTGGTGTGCCGCCGACGTGACCAAATCCGATCAGGTCAAGAACGCAATTGCCACAGCCGTCGCCCGGTTCGGAAAGATCGATGTGCTGTTCAGCAATGCTGGTAATTTCGGCACGGTCGCGCCGATCGAGGACTATCCGGAGGACGTATTCGACGCGGTCCTCGCCGTGCATGTCAGAGGCGCCTTCCTCTGTGCCAAGCACGCGGTGCCGCACATGAATGACGGCGGCTCGATCATCATAACCTCGAGCGTTGCAGGGGTAACCGGCGATCCCGGCGTCTACGGTTACATCACCGCCAAACACGCCCAAGTGGGGCTCATGCGCGTGTTGGCCAAGGAATTGGCTGGGCGCAACATCCGGGTCAATACCGTTCATCCCGGCCCGGTCGACAATTCATTTCAATTGAACGTCGAACAAAAATTGGGCGCCCTGATTGGCCGCGACGGCACCCAGTTCTTCAACGAGATCATTCCGCTCCATCGCCACGTACGCCCCGACGAAGTGGCGCGCTCAGTGCTTTTTCTTGCTTCCGACGCTTCGAGCTTCACGACCGGATGTCTGCTGATGGTGGACGGCGGGATGAGTATTTGAGTTGATTAACGAAGCGTAAATGGATGTCCGATAGCTAGGCGGCAGGGGGAAGATGAGGTGCGAGGCATCATGTTCGGGGCCCTCACTCGTTTGATCACACGGCGACGCCACGGGCCGGATGCCGGGTTGCTGGCGCTCACTTTGAACAACATGACGCAAGGCGTCGTTTTGTTCGACATCTACGGCCGGCTCGCCGTTTGTAACGAGCAATACCGAGCGATGTACGAGCTCTCCCCGGACGTCGTAAAGCCCGGCGCCCAGCTCATTGACATCATCCGCAACAGAATCAGCAGCGGCAGCCTCCGCCGCGATGCGGTGGAGTATTGCGATGAAATTATGAGCCAGATCACCGCCGGCAAGACGGTGAGTTTTGTCAACGAGACGCCGGACGGTCGCGCAATTTCCGTGCTCAATCGGCCGATACCCGGCTCGATCTATTGGGTCGGCATCCATGACGACATTACCGAACGCCGTTTGGCTGAGCGAAGAAATGCGCTGCTCGGTGAGCAGGAAGCACGTCGCGCGAGGATTGACGAGGCGATCGCCTGGTTTCGCGAGAGTGTCGAGGGCGTTCTGAAAACCGTGGCTGACGGTGTGGCGGCCATGCAATCGACGGCAAGCGTGCTGGCCGCTACGTCGCGCGAGACCACGGCGCAAACGGTGGGCGCCGTGCAAACGTCAAACGAGGCGTTCGGCAGCGCCGAGATTGCCGCCACGGCAGCCGACGAATTGTCGAAATCCATTAGCGAGATCAACCGCCAGCTCGCCCGCGCCAGCGAGGTCGTCGTTGCTGCCGCTACGGAGGCGCAAGCAACCAATCAAGACATTGCCGGGCTCGCGCAAGCCGCGCAAAAAATCGATGACGTCGTCAAGCTCATTCAGAGCGTGGCGGGACAGACCAATCTGCTCGCGCTCAACGCCACCATTGAGGCTGCCCGGGCCGGCGCGGCCGGCAAGGGATTTTCCGTTGTTGCTTCGGAAGTGAAAGCGCTGGCAGTGCAGACGGCAAAGGCGACGGATGACATCGCCTCCCAAATCGCCGCGGTGCAGGCCTCGACCCGCAGCGCGGTGGGTGCGATCGGCAGCGTTGCCGGCAGGATGCAGGAGATCCGTCAATTCACCGCCGCCATCGCCACCTCGGTCGAACAACAGAATTCGGCGACGCGGGAAATCTCCGGAAGCGTCGCCGCCGCTGCATTTGGAACGAAATCGGTGGTCGCGGTATTAGGGCGTGTTTCCGACGCTATCGCCAACATGCATGATTCGGCGGACACCGTGCTGGCCGCGTCGCAGGCCGTCGAAAAGGCCGCCGATTCGCTGCGCAGCAGCGTCGACGGTTTTCTCCGCAAGGTGGCCACATAGCTCGCCGCGCGGCGGGCCTGGAAGAAGCTTCAAGCTATTGCGTCGCCGCGGCAGGTTTAGCTGTCGCCAGCACGACGACTTTGGTGCCGACCGGTGTGCGGTTATAAAGGTCGATAACGTCTTCGTTGGTCAACCGGATGCAGCCGGAAGACACGTTCGTGCCGATCGTCCACGGCTCGTTGGTGCCGTGGACGCGGTAAAGCGTGTCCTTGTTGCCCTGCCACAGATACATGGCGCGCGCTCCGATCGGGTTTTCGGGACCACCTTTCATTCCCAACCCGCTTTGCAATTGCACCATGTGCTCTCGCAGCTCTGGCTTGCGCGCCAGCATCTCCGCGGGTGGATACCAGTCGGGCCACTCCTGCTTGGTGTGCACGGTCGCCAAGCCGGACCAGACAAAGCCCTCGGCGCCGACGCCAACCCCGTAGCGAATGGCCTGCCCGCCGCCTTGCACGAGGTAAAGAAAATGACTGCCGGGATCGACGACGATCGTGCCCGGCCGCTCGGGCGACGGATAGGCAACGACCTTCCGTGCGAATGCCGGATCCGGTCCTCGCGGCGCTTCCGGCGTGGTGGAGAAAATGCCGGAACTCGTCATGCCGCCGCCCGCACAGGCGGCAAGTGCGATCAGGGCCGCGCCGGTGACGGCACGCGCGATCAGCATTTGCCAATGGGGCGATTCGCGGACCCTCGGCTCCATAAACACATTTTAAAGCCAAAATCGCAGAAGTACCAACAGCGTGTTCGGCACGGCCGTTTGAGCCAAGAGTGAACAAGGTCGCATTTGATGACTTATTTCCGTTTCCAACTTTGGCTGCGGAGAGGCTCTGAACGCAAAGTTGCGTCAGCGCTCTTCTCGTCGGTTCAAGGTAGGATTATTCTTGTCGGAAATTTCCATCTGGAGGCCGGTCATGAATCGATCGCGAATTTTGGTGCTGATCACCGTAGGCGTCATTGGCGGCGGTATGGCCGCGCAAGCAGGTCCCTGCACCACCCAGATTTCACAGGTCGAGCAGGCTATTCGCCAGGCACAAGCCATGTCCCGACCAGGAGGTGCAGGTGAGCCGAGCGCTCCGCAATCGGTCGGCGCCCAGCTTCATCACCAGCCGACGCCGGGCTCCGTGCAGAGCGCCGAGCGTGTGGCGTCCGCCGAGGGCGACGCCGCCCTTGAGCGGGCGCGAAAAGCCGATGCTGCCGGGGAAGCCGCCGCCTGCGCCAAGGCGCTGGTCGAAGCCAAGGCGCTATACGGCGTCGAATAGATCTAATACGCCTCTTCCGTGTAGATCGGATCGACCGATCCGCCCCACGGCCCATTGAACTTGTCGAGCAATTCTTGCGCCGGCGTCGTTCTGCGGTCAAGGCGATCCTCCAGGATTCCGAGGTAATGCGTTTCGTCCTGACCACTCGCGTCGAGATACCGGCGGCGCGCCAGGCCGCTGCGGGCCAGCTTGAGAAGGTCGCCTGCGATTTCGAACACGGTGCGGCCGCGCACCGTGGCGGCGAGACCGGCTTTCGGCACATCATCACGCAATGCCTGACGCTCGCCTGCGGTCCAGTTCTTGACCAGATCCCATGCGGCGTCGAGACTCGATCTGTCGTAAAGAATGCCGACCCAAAAGGCCGGTAAGGCAAGGAGGTTCCCCGTCGGCCCCGAATCGGCTCCACGCATTTCCAGATAACGCTTGAGCCGCACCTCCGGAAAGATCGTGCTGATGTGATTCGACCAATCGGAAATCGTCGCGTGCGCACCCGGCATGCCGGGAAGCTTGCCCAGCATCAAGTCGCGAAAGGATTGGCCTGACACATCCACATATTCATCGCCATGCTTCACGAAATACATCGGCACGTCGAGCGCATAATCGACCCAGCGCTCGAAACCCATGCCCGGCTCGAAGACCCAGGGCAGCATCCCGGTGCGGGCCGGATCGGTGTCGCGCCAAATTTCAGCTCTATATGACAGGAAGCCATTGGGCTTGCCTTCGGTGAACGGCGAATTGGCGAATAGCGCCGTCGCCACCGGCTGCAGCGCGATCGACACGCGCAGTTTCTTGACCATGTCGGCTTCTGAGGAGAAGTCGAGATTAGTCTGCACCGTGCAAGTGCGGTACATCATGTCGAGGCCCAGCTTGCCGACCTTCGGCATGTAGGCGGTCATGATTTTGTACCGCCCCTTCGGCATTTTCGGCATGGCGGCGCGGCTCCAGCTTGGCGTCATGCCGATGCCGAGAAATCCGATGCGCAACGGCTCGGCCACCTCGCGGACCTGAGCGAGATGCGCCATCAGTTCGCTCGAGGTCTGATGCACATTTTCAACTTGTGCGCCCGATAACTCGAACTGCCCGCCGGGCTCCAGCGAGATAGCGCCGCCGCCGGTCACGTCGAACAAGCCGATGATATTGTCGTCCTCCACGATCGGCTGCCATCCCAACAGGTGCTGCATGCCTTCGAGCAGCGAACGGATGCCGCGGCGCCCCAGATAAGGGACCGGCTGATGCCCATCGAGGGTGAACGCAAATTTCTCGTGTTCGGTGCCGATGCGAAAACGCGATTTCGGCTTGGCGCCTTGCGCAATCCAATCGACGAGCTCGTCGCGCCGCTCGATCGGCGTCAGGTCGACTTGATCACGCGCCATGGCATCCGCAATGAATGGTCGGCAGTCAAAATGTAGCGACGACGGTTACGCGGCCTGACGCTTTTCCGGCGGAAAGCGGTGATAAAAAGCGTCGCCGGTCTTCGCCATGTCGCGCAGGAGCTTGCCGGGCTTGAACCGGTCGCCGTATTTCTTCGCCAGCCCGTTGCAGAGCTCGACGAAAGCTTTTGTACCCATGCCGTCGATATACGAAATGGTGCCGCCGGTGAACGGCGCGTAGCCGAAACCGAGGATCGAGCCGACGTCGGCCTCGCGCACGTCGGTGACCACGCGTTCCTCGAAGCAGCGCGCGGATTCGAGAGCTTGAATTGCCAACAGCCGCTGTTTGAGCTCGGCCACATTGATTTTGTCAGGATCGAGCTTGTTCGGCTGCAAATCGGCGAGACCCGGCCACAGCCGCTTCGGTCCATTCTGCGGGTAATCGTAAAATCCCTTGCTGTTCTTGCGGCCAAAGCGGCCGCGTTTCTCAACCATTTCCTCGAGCAACGCCTTTTGCCGCTGATCGATCTTGTCGGGGCCGAGATCGGCTTCGGTGGCCTTGAGGATCTTCCAGGCGAGATCGACCGCCACTTCGTCATTGAGCGAAAGCGGGCCGACCGGCATGCCGGCCATGCGGCCGACATTCTCGATCATCGCCGCCGGTACGCCCTCGGTCAGCATCAGGTGACCTTCACGGATATAGGTGCCGACTACACGCGACGTGTAGAAGCCGCGGGAATCGTTGACCACGATGGGAGTCTTGCGGATGGCGCGCACGTAATCGAGCGCCGCCGCCAGCGCCTTGTCGCCGGTCTTTTTGCCTCTGATGACCTCCACAAGCATCATGCGGTCGACCGGCGAGAAGAAATGAATGCCGATGAAACGCGGCGTGTCCTTGAACGTCGTCGCCAGCGAGCTGATCGGCAGGGTCGAGGTGTTGGAGCCGAAGATGGTGTCGTTGCCAATGACGGCCTGCGCCTTGGCAATCGCCTCTTCCTTGACCTTGCGGTCCTCGAACACCGCCTCGATAATCAGATCGCAATCCTTCAGCGCCGCATAGTCCGGTGTTGCCGTGATACGCGCGAGCAGCGCCTCGCGATCGGCGGTGGTGGCGCGGCCGCGATTGATTTGATCGGTGATCAGTTTCTGCGAGTGCGCCTTGCCCTTATCGGCGGTTTCCTGATCGCGGTCGATGAGAACGACGTCGATTCCAGCTTGCGCGGTGACATAGGCGACGCCGGCCCCCATAAAGCCGGCGCCGAGCACGCCCACCTTCCTGATCGGTTTGGGCGGCACGGCTTGCGGTCGGCGCGCGCCCTTGTTCAGTTCCTGCATGGAGACGAACAGCGAACGGATCATCGCTGCCGCCTCGCGCGAGCGGAGGATTTTCGCGAAATAGCGCGATTCCACCCGAAGCGCCTGGTCCATCGGCAGCTGCAGGCCTTCATAGACGACCTGCAGGATGGCGCGCGCGGCCGGATAGTTGTCGTAGGTTTCGCGTCGATAGAGCGCGTTGGCCGGCGGGAACACCATCATGCCGGTCTTTGAATAAACTTGCCCGCCAGGCAGTCTGAAGCCGTCGACGTCCCAGGGCGCTTTCGCCGTGCCGCCGGCCTTGATCCAGTCCTTTGCCGTGCGGATCAGATCGGCTGGCGGGACGACCGCGTCGATGAGCTTCATCGCCTTGGCGCGATTGAGCCGAAGCTGATCGCCCTTGAGCAAAAATTGCAGCGCGTCCGCTGGCTGCAGGAGGCGCGCAATTCGCTGCGTGCCGCCGCCGCCGGGAAACAAGCCTACCTTAATTTCCGGCAGGCCGAGACGCGTCTTGTCGTTCTCGGCCGCGACACGATGATGGCAGGCGAGCGCGAGCTCGAAGCCGCCGCCCATCGCGGTGCCGTTGATTGCCGCGACCCAGGGTTTGCCGCACGTTTCCATGCGGCGGGCGATCTGCGAAAGCCTGCAGCTCTCCTCGAACAGCCGCTTATTCGCCGCTTCCTCGCCTTGCGACTGCGTCATTTCGGCAAAGGTGCGGCTCAGCGCTTCGAGCATGGTGAGGTCGGCGCCGCCGCAAAATGCGTCCTTGCCGGACGTCAACACCGCACCTTTGATGCCGTCGTCGGTCGCAACGCGCTCGGCGATCGCCGCGAGCTCCTCGATCACCTTCTGGTCGATGACATTCATCGAACGTCCCGGCATGTTCCAGGTCACGAGCGCGATGCCGTCGGCGTCGATATCGAAGCTGAAATTCTGGTACGTCATACGCATCTCCCGTCGCATCTTTACGCCTCGCCCCAGCGGGAGAGGGAGAATTACTTGGAATAGGGCCTGCCGTCCTTGTGGGTGTAGCGGGCGCCTTTTTCGTCGCGAATAACCAGCAAATCGACATCGGGGTATTCCGCACGCTCGTGCTGCGCGCGGGTGCCGATTTCGAGATAGACCGCATCGCGGCTCGATTTGTTGACCAGATGATGCCCATTGCGAACGTTGGCTTTGAAGCCGGCGGCGTCTCCCGGCCTGAGCAGGGTCTCGCCGCCGTCCTCGATCAGCACCACCTCGCCCTCAAGGACATAGACAAGCTCGTCTTCCTTCTCATGCCAGTGGCGCAATGCCGAAGCGGCGCCGGGCTTGAGCGTGGTGAGGTTCACGCCGAACTGATCGAGCCCCGCGGCTACGCCGAGCCGCTTGCGCGAGCGGCCGATCACCACTTTGTTCAGCGGCTCCGGGTAATTGGTGCGGCTGTCGACCGGCAGGCTGGCGATGTCAATTTTGGGCATGCCGCGCGGTTCCCCCTCTTCCCCCCGTCCAGCGTCGCGCGAGCCGGCAATCAAACCCGCTCGATGATCGTGGCGGTGCCCATGCCGGCGCCGATACACAGCGTGACCAGCGCTGTCGACAAGCCGCGCCGCTCCAATTCGTCGAGCACGGTGCCAAGAATCATGGCGCCGGTCGCGCCGAGCGGATGGCCCATCGCGATCGCACCGCCGTTGACGTTGATCTTGTTCGGATCGATTTCGAATGCCTGCATATAGCGCAGCACGACCGAGGCGAACGCTTCGTTGAGTTCGAAAAGATCGATATCGGCGAGGGTCATGCCGGCCCGCTTGAGGACCTTCTTCGTCACATCGATTGGTCCGGTGAGCATGATTGCCGGCTCTGAGCCGATATTGGCAAAGGCGCGTATACGCGCGCGCGGCTTCAGATCCGCCTTTTTCCCGGCCTTGCTGTTGCCGAGAAGTACGGCGGCGGCGCCGTCCACGATACCCGACGAATTGCCGGCGTGGTGGACATGATTGACGAATTCGACTTCCGGATGCTTCTGCACGGCGACCGCATCGAAGCCGCCCATTTCACCCATCTGCACGAATGAGGGTTTGAGCGATGCCAGCGACTGCATGCTCGCGTCGGGCCGCATATGCTCGTCCTTGTCGAGGAGCGTGAGTCCGTTGACGTCTTTAATCGCCATGACGGAACGGCCGAAGCGCCCTTCCTTCCACGATGTCGCGGCGCGCTTCTGACTCTCTACTGCGTAGGCGTCGACGTCATCGCGGGTGAATCCGTATTTGGTGGCGATGAGGTCGGCGGAAATGCCCTGCGGCACGAAATAATGCGCGACGGCAATCGTCGGATCGACTGCCCAGGCGCCGCCGGAAGCGCCGATGCCGACGCGGCTCATCAATTCGACGCCGCCGCCGATCGCCATGTCCTGTTGCCCCGCCATGATCTGCGCGGCGGCGAAATTGACGGCATCGAGCCCGGAGGCGCAGAAGCGGTTGATCTGCACCCCGGCGACGCTATCGCCATAACCGGCAACCAGCGCCGCGGTGCGCGCGATATCGGCGCCGGCTTCGCCGACCGGATCGACCACGCCCATGACCACGTCATCAACGAGCGCGGGATCGAGATCGTTGCGGCTCTTGATGGCGCCGAGCGCTTGGCTCGCGAGATTGAGCGCAGTCACTTCGTGGAGCGAACCGTCCACCTTGCCGCGGCCGCGGGGTGTACGCACGTGATCGTAGATGAAAGCGTCGGGCATGGCGTTTCCTTCACTAAGATGACCCTGGCCCGCAGCGGGCAGGGCGGCCGATGACCATAAAACCGGACTTGAAAACCAGACTTGGCTGCTCGTCCGTGAAACCGGACTCTCCATATAGTCGAAGTTCCACGGAATTGCAGTGGGGCGTCGGACGGCCCTAGAAAGCCTCCGCCGGCAAGGCCATCGTGCTCGCCGCGCCGGCCTTTACGCGCGCGAGATGTGTTGCCGCAGCCGGCAGCAGGCGTTCTGCGAAGAACCGTCCGGTGGCAAGCTTTGCCGCCATCGCATCGCCGGCGCCGCCGGCAGTGCCGTTGGCCTGCGCCGCCTCGGCGATCAGGCACCACATGTAACCGAGCGCAACGAGCCCAAAGAGGTGCATGTAGTCGGTGGAACCGGCGCCGGCATTTTCGGGATTTCCGAGCGCGTTCTGCATGAACCACATCGTCGCCTGTTGAAGCTCATTGAGCGCCTGGGCAAGCGGCTTGACGTAAGGCGCCAAGTTCGCGTCGGCGCCGTGGTCCTTGATATAGCCGGAAACCTCGGCGAAAAACGCCTGCAACGCCCGGCCGCCGTCCTTCGGCAGCTTGCGGCCGACGAGATCGAGCGCCTGAATGCCGTTGGCGCCTTCGTAGATCATGGCAATGCGGGCGTCGCGGACGAACTGCTCCATCCCGTGCTCGGCGATGTAGCCGTGGCCGCCGAAAACCTGCTGCGCCATGACGGTGTTGGCGAAGCCCTGATCGGTCAGCACGCCTTTGATCACCGGCGTCATCAGGCCCATATGATCGTCTGCGGCCTGCCGCTCCTTGGCGTCGCCGGAGCGATGAGCGACATCGCTCTTGAGTGCGGTCCAAAGCACGAGCGCGCGTGCGGCCTCATTGAAGGCGCGCATGGTCATCAGCATACGGCGAACGTCCGGATGTACGATGATCGGGTCGGCTGGCTTGTCCTTGAATTTCGCGCCGCCAAGGGCGCGGCCGGCGAGCCGCTCTTTTGCATAGGCGGCGGCGTTCTGATACGCGACCTCGGACATCGCCAGCCCCTGCACGCCGACCCCGAGCCGCGCCTCATTCATCATCACGAACATGGCGTTGAGACCGCGGTTGGGCTCGCCCACGAGCCAGGCGGTCGCGCCATCATAATTCATCACGCAGGTCGAGTTCCCGTGGATGCCCATCTTTTCTTCGATGGAGCCGCAGGAAACCCCGTTGCGCCCGCCGACGCCACCATCCTTGGTCGGCAGGAATTTGGGGACAACGAACAGCGAAATCCCCTTGACGCCTTCAGGCGCGCCTTCGATCCGAGCAAGCACCAAGTGAATGATATTTTCGGCAAGGTCGTGCTCGCCGGCGGAAATGAAAATCTTGGTGCCGGTGATCTTGTAACTGCCGTCAGCCTGCGGCGCCGCACGCGTCCGCGTGAGCCCGAGATCGGTGCCACATTGCGGCTCGGTGAGATTCATCGTGCCGGTCCACTGGCCACTGATGAGTTTGGGAAGATAGAGCGCCTTCTGCTCAGGTGACCCGTGGACGGCGAGCGCGGCGGCGGCGCCTTGCGTCAGTCCTGGATACATGGCGAAAGCCATGTTCGCCGATATCAGGAATTCGCCGACCGCTTGCGAGAGTACGCGCGGCAGACCTTGCCCGCCGTATTCGGCAGGCGCCGACGCGCCGATCCATCCGCCTTCCGTCAGCCGGTGATAAGCATCCTTGAAGCCGGTCGGTGTGGTGACGGAGCCGTCCGGATGGCGCTTGCAGCCCTCCTTGTCGCCAATGCGATTCAACGGCGTCAGCACGTCCTCGCAAAATTTTGCGGCCTCATCGAGCACCGCCTCGATAATATCGGGTGTAGCATCGGCAAAGCCCGGCAGGTTGTTGTAGCGATCGATGTGAAACACCTCGCTCAACAGAAACATCACGTCTCCAACGGGAGCTTTGTAAGTCGGCATGTCATCCTCCGGGCTGCGGCCCCTCGATCTTAGAGCCGATGGCCGCGCAGGAAGGTATAGCGTTGCCGCGTTGCGTCAACGGTGAGACGCCGAGGGTTTTCGGGGCGGTTGTAGAACAGTGCGCGCCAATGCGGCAGCGCGCCAACCCAAGCAGAGGACTGGCCGCTCTGCGCTCCATCGCCCGCTACGCTCTCGGGCTCTCTTAAAATTCCGGAAGAAAAACGGCCCTTCAGTGCGAGTGCTCGCCGGCCTCTTCGACAAGTCTCCGGTAGAAAGAGGTATGAATCTGCCGCAGCTCCGTGATCGCCGTTTCGATACTGCGCTTTTGCTGCTCGAGCAATTTGATCTGCTTCACGCATTGCTCGCGGGTCAGATGCAGGCCGCCATCATGCGGTCTGTTCAGAAGATGCTTGATTTCGGCGAGAGTGAAGCCCAGCCGTCTGCCGGTCAGGATGAGACTCAAACGCTTGCGGTCACTGAGCCGGTACAGCCGCGTGGCGCCGTGGCGGTGAGGGGTGATGAGCCGCTTGGCCTCGTAAAAGCGCAAGGCGCGGAGCGTAATGCCATATTGCTGTGCAACCTCTCCGATCGTCAGAGGCCGATCATCGGCTGGGTCTTTGGGCCAATTCTCTTGTTCCGGGTTGTGTGGATCGAATTGATCAACGAGGCCGTTAACGGCTCCCGGCGAGGCAGCCCTAGCCTTTGACGCATTGCGCGCCATAAGCGCTCCTCACGGAAACATGCAAGTTTACCCTTCCACAGGCTAGGTCGCCTCGAAAGATCTCTCGCGTAACCGTAACGGTTACGGGAACTTTCGATGGTGCCGCTCCACCATTCGCCAGAAAGAGGCTCGGTCGGCGCCTGCCGCTCATCCGTCTTAACGGCTTTTTTACCCTATTCCTCAACATTCTCCGTGAGAACGGAAAACGCGCCCGCGGGTTCCACGGTTTATCGGCGTCAGCTCCAAATAGCGGGCAAATCCTGTTCCTCATGTAGCTTGGACGTGAGAATGAAATCGGGCGGTCCGTGGAATTTGAGAGGTCTCCGTCCGGAAGCGCGCGCCGCAGCGCGGGACGCCGCACGCCGGTCCGGCATGTCCGTTGGCGAGTGGCTCAATACCGTTATTCAGCCAGCTGACGCGCAGGATGACGAGACGTGGTGGTCGGCCGACGTCGAAGAGCGGCCCGGCGATCGATCGGCGCAATCAACCGGACAAGAATTTCGCGATCAGGAAGCGCGCCGCCAAACCGAATCGCCTCCGCGCCGTTGCGAGCGTGAGATGGACGAGCCGGGCCGGCAACGTCCCCACGACGACGAGAGCGTACGCGAGCAATATCCCGATCGACCGCCGCGCCATCGCAATTCCGAGCCAGACGCGTCGCAGCGGCACGCTGGCCCCGGTGACGATGCGCACAGGCGCCATCGCGACCGACTGCGACGGTTCCGTCACCGCGAAGCTGACGAACCGCGGTTGCAAGCTACCTCCAAAACTGATGAGACGCACGAGCGCTATCGCGACCGACCGCGGCGGTTCCGTGATTGGCAATCTGAACAAGAGCGGCCGTCGAGCTTTCGCGATGACAATCGAGAGTTCCGCCGCCACGATGACCGGCCCAAAGGCGATCGCGACGGGGATCTGCACGATCAGCTCAGCCTAAATCTCCGCCGCGATAGTGAGGAGGGCCGAAGTCGCGGCGGCAATTGGCACTGGCCCGCGCACGAGGAGCGCCCGCGCGCCGACGCACAGGCGCGTGCCGAACGTCAGCGCCGCGAACGGGAACTTTTCGAGCGGGCCGCGGCCAACACGGCAGCGGAACAGCTGCGGCAAGCATCGATCGATCAAGCGGTAGCCGAGATCACGGCGCGGCAACGGGCGCTCGACGATGATCGCGCCGCAGAAAACATGCCGTCCTGGGAACCCAAGGTCGAAACCGCGCCACCGCTGCCGAGCGAGCCGTTGCCGCAGGCGCCGCAACAGGCGCTGGAACCCGAGATGTCGCAGCCGACGCCGCCGGCGGCCGGGGCGGAAAGGGCGTTCGCACCCTGGCCCGACAGCTGGCGTTCGCACGGTGCACCGGACGCTGCGCGCGGCGTGCCGGAGGCGCCAGTCGATATCAGCGGTCTTCAGGAACAATTGCGCGAGATGACGGCGCGGATTGAAGCGCTGCGCCCCTCGAACGAACTCGAGAACGCGATTGCGGGACTACGCGCCGATCTCACCGAGATCAGCCGCACTTTTACCGAAGCGCTGCCACGGCGGGCGCTGGAGTCGCTTGAAATCGAAGTCAAGGCGCTGGGACAGCGGATCGACCACAGCCGGCAAGCGGGCGTTGATTCGATGGCCTTGTCTGGCGTCGAACATGGATTGGCCGAGGTGCGCGAGGCCTTGCGCGGACTGACGCCGGCTGAAGGCCTGGTCGGCTTCGATGACGCGCTCAAAGCGCTCACCGATAAGGTCGACTCCATTGGCGCGAAAAATGATCCGGCTGCGCTGCAACAACTCGAAGCGGCCATCGGTGCCTTGCGCGCTATGATTTCGCGCGTCGCTTCCGACGACGCACTGACGAAAGTCGCCGAAGATGTGCGAGTCCTGTCGGTCAAAGTCGACGGTCTTGCCAGCGGCGGCCCGAACGCGCCGACGCTCGCGGCGCTTGAAAACCGCATCGATATTCTTGCCAGCGCGCTCAACGCCTCGACCGAGGCGGGTCACGCTGTTCCCCGGGAACTTGAGAAATTGTTGTCCGGGTTGATCGAAAAGCTCGAAGGGGTGCAGCTCACGCACACCGATCGCGCTGCGCTCGGCCATCTTGAGGATCGCATCGCCGCATTGGTCAAGCGGCTCGATGCGTCGGACGCACGTCTTGGCTTGCTCGAAGGCGTCGAGCGCGGTCTTGCGGATCTTTTAGTCTATATCGAGCAGCTGCGCGGCACCAGCAATGCGACCAAGGCTGCCGCTGCCTTCGAACGCGAAGCTGCCGTAATCAAACAGACCGAACGGGTCAGCCAGGCTCCGATGCACGGCCCGCTTGAAGATATGCAGGCGACGGCGGTTCGCGTCTCCGCGCGCGTTTCCGGCGTCGACCCTGAGAGCCGGAGCGAGCGGCTGGCCACCGCGTCAATATTGCCGAAGCCGCTGCCGGCTCAAGCGGCTGCGCCCGCGCCGCAGTCGACATATGAAAAATTTGAGGAAGACCTGGAAACCGATGCGGCACCGGCGGATGCAATAGCCGCCGAATCGACGGCGCGGCCCGCACTCATGGATTCGACGGCGCCTCGACCGACTGCGGTGCGGACCCCGATCGACCCCAACTTGCCGCCGGACCATCCGCTGGAGCCTGGCTCTGCGAGCCGGTCGCGCAATTCGCCGCCGCCAGCCGAGCGCATCGCTGCTCCCGAAGCTTCCCTTGGGTCGAAGCCCCCGGTGATTCCGGATCCCGGCGGCAAGCCGGACTTCATCGCCGCTGCCCGCCGCGCCGCGCAAGCTGCGAGCGCGGGGTCGGCCGAAGGAAAAAGATCAACCAAGTCCGCTGCGGCACAGCCTAAGAAACTGACCGACCGATTGCGGACGCTTGCAGTGGCTGCGGCCGTCGTCGTTATCGTGGTTGGCGGCTTCCATATCATTTCCCGGCTATTCGAGGACGGATCCGGCACGCCGGCCCCAACCCGTGTCGAACCGCCGCGCGTCCCGAGTGCTCCTCAGTCGCAGGCCGAGCCGCCGCGCACACAGGGCGGGTCGCCGCAGGCTCAGCCGGAAGCGGTGCCGCCCCCGCGCAGTGAGCCACCGCATGTCGAAGCCGAGCCGCTGCCGCCAGTCAATGCAGCGAAATTGCCGACACCGGTTCCGCTGCCGGGGCATGAAGCTTCGCAGAATTCCGCCATGGAGCTCGGCATGGGGCAGGGCGCGCCGACGGGTGCAACTCCGGCGCCGCGCTCCCAACCCAACAGCCCGGTTTCGTCCTCAGCGCCGGTACTCGGCCAGCACGACGGCAAGGCGGAGAGTCGCGGCCCCGAAATTGCTCCACCTGCGGTCGGAGCGCCGATGGATATCACCGGGTCGCTGCCAAATGCGTCTTCGGCATCGAGCGCGGCGGCTCCGCGCTCTGCCGCCACGGCAGTGACGGCTGACAAGCTTCCGGCCGCGATCGGCGGGCCGGCACTGCGTCTCGCCGCGCTCGCGGGCGATCCCTTGGCAGCCTACGAAGTCGGTGTGCGATTCTTCGAAGGCCGAGGCGTGCCAGCTAACAATGAAGAGGCCGCGCGGTGGTTCGAGGTCGCCGCCAAGAAGGGCATCGTGCCGGCGCAGTTCCGGCTCGGAACCCTTTACGAAAAAGGGCTTGGCGTGAAGAAAGACCTGATCGCCGCGCGCGATTTCTATCGCGCCGCCGCCGATAGGGGTCACGGCAAGGCCATGCACAATCTCGCCGTCATTTATGCCGAGGGCGTCGACGGCAAACCGGATTACAACACGGCCGCACAATGGTTCCGCAAAGCCGCCGATTACGGCGTCACCGACAGCCAATACAACCTCGCCATCCTTTATGCGCGCGGCGTGGGTGTCGAGCAGAATTTGGCGGAGTCTTACAAGTGGTTCTTCCTTGCCGCCAAGGAGGGAGACCGGGATGCGGCCCGGAAGCGCGATGAAATCGCTTCCCGGCTCGACCGGGCGGCTCTCGCGGCAGCCCGCGCCGCGGCGGAGAATTGGACTGCCGTGCCGCAGCCGGCGGATGCGATCACGGTGAAGGGCGCTTGGGACCCGCCGGCGAATCCGCCACCCGCCGCAAAGCCCAAAGCGCGATCGGCAAAGGCGACAGGGCTCCAGGCCGCCAGGGTCAATTGAGCTTTCCGGCCGCTGTTGCCGGGCTTGCGCGCGGCCCGGTCCAGGAACTTAACTAACGATCAAATTTGTGCGGATGCCGATCGTTGGCGGTATGCCGCGTGCCGCCGCGCGAGTAGAACGGTGCTGTCGTGTAACCGCTCGCCCGGCAGTGCATCGTGCAAATCTATCTTCCGATCGCTGACATTCCGGTCAATGTCTTTCTCGTGCTCGCTATGGGCCTCGCGGTGGGATTCATCTCGGGCATGTTCGGCGTTGGCGGCGGCTTTCTGATGACGCCGCTCTTGATTTTCATCGGCGTGCAGCCCGCGGTAGCGGTGGCAAGCGTCACGACTCATGTGGCGGCTTCATCGTTTTCCGGCGCCATCGCCTATTGGCGGCGCCGGGCGCTCGACTTCACGCTGGCGCTCACATTGCTCGCCGGCGGTATCGTTGGCAGCGCCGGCGGCGTCGCCCTCTTCACCTGGTTGCGTGCGCTCGATCAGCTCGATCTCGTGATCGGCTTGTCCTACGTCACGCTGTTGACTGTGGTGGGCGTGCTGATGGTGGGCGAAAGCGCGCGCGCCATCATCCGCGGCCGCCAGGGCAAGCCGGTCGAGCTGCGCCGCCCCGGCAGCCATGCCTGGTTTCACGGATTGCCGCTGAAGCTCCGCTTCAAGCGATCCAAGGTGTATGTCTCCGCCATTCCGGTTCTGGCCATCGGCTTCATCATCGGCTTTCTGGGCGCCGTCATGGGCATCGGCGGCGGCTTCCTGCTGGTGCCGATGCTGATTTATCTGTTGCGGGTGCCGACCGTGACGGTGATCGGCACCTCAATGGTGCTCACCTTTCTGACCATGGTGTCTGCGACGGTGCTGCACGCAGCGACCAATCATCTGGTCGATGCCGTGTTGGCGCTGATCTTGATGGTCGGCGGCGTGATCGGGGCGCAATTCGGCGCGCATGCCGGGCAGCGGATCCGCGGCGAGTGGTTGCGCCTTTTCCTGGGTCTTCTGGTGCTGGCGGTGGGAATGCGTTTCGCCTTTCAGCTGGTGATCCGCCCGGACGATCTTTACTCGATCAGGCAAGTCGGAGGGGGGCTGTGAGCCGGCCGCGCATTGCGGCGCTCGCCGCCGCGGCGTTGCTCATCAATGCCGCGCCCGCCGCAGCCGAGCGCCTCGTGGCATCGCTGTCCAATCGTCACATTATGATCACGTCGAACTACACCGGTGTTGAGCTGGTGCTGTTCGGTTCGGTCGAACGTGATGCGGTCAATGCCGGGCGCGGCATCGCCTACGATATCGTTGCGACCGTCATCGGCCCGCGCGAAACGGTGCGCACGCGCCGCAAGCAGCGCGTGCTCGGCATCTGGGTGAATACCGCCTCACGCACATTCGTCGATCCGCCGTCTTACCTTGCGGTGCTGGCAAACCGGCCGCTTGACGTGATCGCCAGCGCCGACAACCGGCGAAAGCTGCAACTCGGCATCGCCGACACGCCGCTTCCCGAATTGATCAACAACGATATCGGCGAGGTCAGTAACGACCCATTCCGCGCCGCTTTGGTGAGGCTGATGAGCGAGCGCGGCCTCTACAGCGAAGAAGCCAATGCTGTGACCTTTCTGACGCCCATACTCTTTCGCGCCTCGATCAAACTGCCGGCGCAAGTGCCGATCGGTGACTATACCGTCGACGTCAAGCTGTTCGCCGACGGCAACCTGATCGGACATACGGCCTTGCTGTTTGAGATCGTCAAAGTCGGGTTCGAGCAGTTTGTGGTCGAGGCCGCGCGCGAGCATGGGCTGCTGTACGGGCTCGCCACCGCATTCATGGCGCTCCTGACCGGCTGGATCGCGAGTGTCGCGTTCCGTCGCGATTAGGGGCGGCGATCCCGACAGGTCGTCGCCCTTTCCGGGCAAGATCAGCTCGAACGAGATTTAGTCCGGCAGGCACCGCTCCGCGGCGATGGCATAGAGCCGCTGCGCGCCGAGCATATGCGCGGTGAAAGCGAGCGTGCCGAACAATTCGAAGATTGCCTGAGCGCGCACGTTCAGGCCGCCAGTATAGGCGCCGAAAGCGGGCATGACGAGCCGGCGCCCGTCAGCTGCGAAGCAGCGCCGGCTGACCGCGCGTCCGCGCTGCGCGACGCGCGCGACGGGATGAAGATGGCCGGCAATCTCGCCGTCCTGCGCGTGCCCGGACGGCTGATGGCGAAAGGTAAGGGCGCCGATCGCCAGAGTGTCGGCGAAACGGCCGCCGATATCGGGAGGCAAATCGGAATCGTGATTGCCGGCGATCCAGACCCAGTCGCGGCCACGCTGCAATCCCTTGAGCTTGATGCGGTCGATGTCGCTCATGCGCAACGGGCCATCATCGTCATGGAAGCTGTCGCCCAGCGCGACCAGAATGCGCGGCGCATAATGCTCGATCAGCCGACCGAGCCGTCCTAAAGTCGATGCCGTATCGTACGGCGGCAGCAGGACACCGCGTTGGGCAAAGGCCGAGCCTTTTTCCAGGTGCAGATCGGCGACGATCAGAAGTTTTTCTTCCGGCCAATAAAGCGCGCCGTCGGGATCGGCGAGAAGCGTTGTGCCCGCCACTTGGATGGCGTGATCCGCCCGTCCTCGCGAAAGCGGGGACCCGGGGGTCGGAGTTCCGCTTGCGCGGGAATGAGCCGCCAAAGCCTCGCCCCTCACTGCATGGCCTCCTTCACCAGTTCGTCGGCCGCCTCGGCGAGAAGCGCATCGGACGCCTCGCCGTAGACCATCTCACGGCCGATCTCCAGCATGACCGGCACGGCCAGCGGCGACACATGGTCCAGCGCTTTATGAATGATTCGGCCCCGGATACGCGAGAGCAATTCGGATACCCGCCGCACGTCGAGGAGGCCGGTCGCGGCGTCGGCGCGGGCGGCGCGCAACAGTACGTGATCGGGCTGGTGGCTGCGGAGCACGTCGTAGACCAGGTCGGTCGAGATGGTGACCTGGCGGCGGGACTTCTCCTGTCCGGGGAACCGCCGTTCGATCAGACCGGCGATGATCGCGCAGTTGCGAAAGGTGCGCTTCATCAGGGCGGATTCGGCGAGCCATGCTTCCAGATCGTCGCCCAGCATGTCCTCGTCGAAGAGCTCGTCGAGCCTAAGTTCGCCGCGCGCGATACGCTGCGCCGGATCGCCCAAGCTCCAGACGGCAAGCGCATATTCGTTGGCGACGAAGCCGAGCGGCCGCAGCCGGGCGCGTTCCAGCCGCCGGGTCAGCAGCATGCCGAGGGTCTGATGAGCGAGCCGGCCCTCGAACGGATAGCAGATGAGATATTGCTTGTTGGCGCGCGGAAACGTTTCGACCAGCAATTCGCGGGCGCCCGGCATCTGCGAGCGCCATTGCTGGATCTCGAGCCATTCGCGTACCTGCGCCGGCAGGTCGCGCCATTGCTGGGGATGAGCCACGATGTTGCGCACACGCGCGGCGAGGTAAGTCGAGAGCGGAAATTTTCCGCCCTCATAGGCCGGCACTTTGGGATCTTCGGCGGTCGCGCGCGAGACGTAGACTTCGTCCTCGGCCAGCGCCTCGTATTTGAGAATCTCGCCGGAGAACACGAAGGTGTCGCCCGGCACCATGGTCTCGACGAAATATTCCTCCACTTCGCCCAAAAGCCTGCCGCCGCGGGGGATCACTTTCGACGCGCGCGAGCGCACCAGGCGGACTTTGAGCATGTCGGCCTCGACGATGGTGCCGACATTGAGCCGATAGCGTTGCGCGACGTTCGGGTTGGCGATACGCCAGCGGCCGTCCTTGCCTTCGCGAATGCGGGCGAAGCGATCGTAAGCCTTGAGCGCATAACCGCCGGTGGCGACGAAATCGACGACGGCATCGAAATCCGCACGCGCCAGCGCCGCGTAAGGGGCGGCCATCGTTACTTCATCGTAAAGCTCCTCGCTCCGGAACGGCTCGCCGCAGGCACAGCCGAGCACATGCTGCGCCAGCACATCGAGTGCGCCGGTACGGAGCGGCGGTGTGTCCTGCGCGTTCTCGGCAATGGCATCGAGCGCGGCACGGCATTCCAGCACCTCGAAGCGGTTTGCCGGCACCAGCACGCCCTTCGAAGGCTCGTCCATGCGGTGATTGGCGCGTCCGATGCGCTGCAAGAGCCGCGAGGCGCCCTTCGGCGCACCGACATTGACGACTAGGTCAACATCGCCCCAATCCACGCCGAGATCGAGCGAGGAGGTGCAGACGACCGCGCGCAATCGCCCAGCCCCCATCGCGGTCTCGACTTTGCGTCGTTGCGCCACATCAAGCGAGCCGTGATGCAGCGCGATCGCAAGATTGCCGTCGTTGATGTGCCAGAGCTGCTGAAAGATCGCCTCCGCCTGGCTGCGTGTATTGACGAAAACGAGCGTGGTGCGATGCGCGGCGATGAGATGATAGATCTCCTCGAGCGCGTGCCGCGCCGAATGGCCGGCCCAGGGCAGCCGCTCGCGCGTGTCGAGCATGATCACGTGCGGGGCGGCGCCGCCTTCGGCGATGATGAGATCGGCGCTCGCCGCGCTCGGCGTGCCGCGCTGCGGCACCATGAAGCGCGCGAGCTCAGCGGGTTGCGCCACCGTCGCCGAGAGCCCGATGCTGGCGAGATCGGGCGCGAGGCGAAACAACCGCGCCAGCCCGAGCGAGAGCAGGTCCCCGCGCTTGGAGAGGACCAGCGCATGCAACTCGTCGAGGATCACCCGCTTGAGCGAACCGAACAGATAAGGCGCGTCGGCGGAGGCAAGCAACAGCGCCAGTTGTTCCGGCGTCGTCAGCAAAATCTCCGGCGGATCGCGGCGTTGCCGCTGGCGCTTGGAAACGGGCGTGTCGCCGGTGCGCGTTTCAATGCGGATCGGCAGCTGCATCTCGGCGACCGGTGCTTCCAGATTGCGCGCAATGTCGACCGCGAGCGCCTTGAGCGGCGAGATGTAGAGGGTGTGCAGTCCGCCCTCGCGCTGCACGCCGCGGCCGGTAGAGAAGAGTTTTCGCTGCGGCTTTTGGATTTGCTCCCTGCCGCTTTGCGGGGTGAGGGGAATAGGAGCAGCACCGCTCAGCTCGACCAGACTCGGCAAAAACCCGGCGAGCGTCTTGCCGCCGCCAGTCGGCGCGATCAACAGCACCGAGCGGCCGGCCTGCGCCTTCGCCAGCAAATCGAGTTGATGGGCGCGGGGTGCCCAGCCGCGGCTGGCAAACCAGCGCACGAACAGGTCCGGCAGGACCGCTGGACGATCGAGAACGGTCATCCTCAAGAAGTAGTGGGGGTGTGCGGCGGGGTCGAGGCGACGGCGACCACCACGAGACTGTCAACCGGCACGCCCTTTTCGCTGCGCACGGCGGCTCTGGCCATCGAAACCGTGATCAGGCCGGCCTCGGCCAGGGCGCGCCTGATGTAAGGCTCGCCATACGCATAACGGAGCGTCGGCAAAAGCTTTGCACCGTCGTCCGAATGGGTTTCCACGGTAAAGGCGAAAAAGCCGCCAGGCGAGAGAACCTGCGCGGCCGCGGCCAAAATCGGCGCAAGATCGTTGACGTAGACGAACACGTCGGCTGCGAGAACGAGATCGTATTCGGCGTGATTGCTCACTTCCGCCTTGAGGAAATCGGTGAGCTCGCCGGTGACGAGACGATCGTAAAGCTGCTTGCCCTCGGCCTGCGCGATCATGGCCGGCGACAGGTCGACGCCGACGAGCCGGTCGGCCAGCGGTGCAAAAGCCGCGCCGGCGAGCCCGGTACCGCAACCGAGATCGAGCAACTCGGCAAAACGCGGCGGCCGGTTCGCGGCGCGGGCAGCTTGTTCGACCGCTGCGCGGAGCAGCGCCGGTCCGCGATAGGCCAGGCGCTCAGTCAGCGCGGTATCAAAGCGTGCCGCGTATTGATCGAAAAGCCGGCGCACGTATGCCTCGCTCATCGCCGGCGCCGTCTCTCCGGAGCCGAGGCGGGCAAGCTGCAGGCGAGCGCCGTGATAGTCCTCCGGATCGGCGTTGCGGGTTCTTTCGAAAGCGGCAATGGCCCCGGCGCGGTCGCCGAGCCGGTCGCGGATGGCGCCGAGCGCAAACCAGGCGGTCGCAAAGGCGGGCGCAAGCTCGACGGTCTGCGCTAGAATATCGGCTGCGGCGGCAAAATCGCCGCGGGCGGCATGATCGATGGCCCATTTGTAGCGGCGGTCGGCAATCAGGTCGCCGGAGGAAACAAAGAGCGGGCCAGTATCGGTCATGGCGGGTCATTCCGGGCCGAGCGTCAGCGAGAGGCCCGAAATTCATAACCACCGTCTGCCAAAACATTGCAAGGACTGGGATTATGGATTGCGGCCGGCCGCCGTCGCAGCTTCCGGAATGGCGCCCAGAGTTTATCTATTCGCCATGCGCCCCGAAGACATCCTGATGCCGACGCCCGCCGGCGTCTGCTGCAAGCTCGGCTCTTTTCATATCGATCCGACACGGCCGGTCGAGCGCGCGCTGATCACACACGCTCATTCCGACCATGCGCGGGCCGGTCATGGCGCGGTGCTGGCGACGCAGGAGACGCTCGACCTCATGCGGCTCCGTTATGGCGAGAATTTTGCCGGCTCGGTGCAGGCGATCCGTTATGGCGAAAGCGTCAATCTGGGCGGCGCGAAAGTTACCTTTCACCCCGCCGGCCATGTTCTCGGTTCGGCGCAAATAGCGGTCGAAGCGGGCGACCTGCGCGTGGTTGCCTCCGGCGACTATAAGAACGTGCCCGACCCGACATGCGCGCCGTTCGAGCTGGTGCCGTGCGACGTGTTCATCACCGAGGCGACCTTCGCGCTCCCGGTATTCCGCCACGGCGATCCGGATGAGCAGATCACGAAATTGCTCGGCTCGGTCGCGCTGTTCCCGGAGCGCGCGCATCTCGTCGGCGCTTATTCGCTCGGCAAAGCGCAGCGCGTCATCGCACTCCTGCGCAAGGCAGGGCACGGGGCGCCGATCTATCTGCACGGCGCGATGGAAAGCATCACGGGTTATTACGCCAGCCGCGGCGTCGCGCTCGGCGAATTGCGCGCGGTACGCGGTGCCAACAAGGCAGAACTCGCCGGCGCCATCACGATCTGTCCACCTTCCGCGCTGAGCGACATCTGGACGCGGCGCTTTCCTGATCCGGTGACAGCGTTTGCGTCCGGCTGGATGCGTATCCGTGCGCGGGCGCGACAGCATGGCGTGGCGCTGCCGCTGGTCATTTCCGATCACGCCGACTGGAGCGGCCTGACGGCGACCATTGCCGCGACCGGCGCCGGCGAAATTTGGGTTACGCACGGCCAGGAGGACGCGCTGGTGCATTGGTGCGCGACGCGCGGATTGAAAGCGCGGCCGCTCGATATCGTTGGCTATGGCGATGAGGACGATGAAGGCGTCGTCATTCCGGGGACGGACGAAGGCCGGAACCCGGAATCCATAACCGCAGGCGCACGAGACGCGGTCGCCGACAGCACCGATCCTCAAACGACAGGGGCTATGGATTCCGGGCTCGCGCTGCGCGCGCCCCGGAATGACGAAAGCGGCGAAGAAGAATGAACCGCTTTGCCGAATTGCTCGACCGTCTCACCTACGAGCCGGCGCGCAACGCCAAGCTTCGTCTCATGACGGATTATTTCCGCTCGACGCCGGATCCCGAGCGCGGCTGGGCGCTCGCCGCGCTGACCGGCGCACTGAGTTTTCCGCACGCCAAGCCCGGACTGATCCGCAGCCTGATCGCCGAGCGTACCGATCCGGTGCTGTTCGAGCTTTCCTACGATTATGTCGGCGATCTCTCCGAGACGGTCGCGCTGATGTGGCCGACGCCTGACCTTTCTTCCGTCTTAGCCGTCGGGAAAGAAGCACTTTCACTCACCGCCGTCATCGAAACACTGGCGACGCTCGGCAAGGCGGAACTGCCGGCGCGACTCGCGCGCTGGCTCGACGCGCTCGACGAGACCGGCCGTTGGGCTCTCATCAAGCTGGTCACCGGCGGTTTGCGTATTGGCGTTTCAGCGCGGCTCGCCAAGGCTGCGGTAGCGGCGCTCGGCGCGACCGACGCACAGGACATCGAATTGCTGTGGCCCGGCTTGCCGCCGCCCTACATTAAGCTTTTCGCCTGGCTCGAAGGCCGCGCTGAAAAACCGGCGAGCAGCGATCCGGCGCCGTTTCGGCCGGCGATGCTGGCGCACGCCCTCGACGAGCCGGACCTTGCCGGGCTCGACCCCGGTGACTTCATGGCCGAATGGAAGTGGGACGGCATCCGTGTGCAAGCGGTAGCCGCCGCCCGCAACGGCAGCACCATCGGGCGGCTCTATTCGCGCACGGGAGAGAACATTTCCAAGAGCTTTCCAGATCTCATCGAAGCGCTGCGGCTGCCGGGAGCGATCGACGGGGAACTCCTGATCATGCGCGACGGCCGCGTGCAATCCTTCAACGTGCTGCAGCAACGGCTCAACCGCAAAACCGTTACCGGCAAGCTTATGGCCGAATTTCCGGCGCATCTGCGCGCCTATGACCTGCTCGCCGACGGCGAGGAGGACTTGCGCGAACTTCCGTTCGCCGTCCGCCGGGCGCGGCTCGAACGCTTTGTTGCGAGGCTCGACGAGCCCCGCGTCGCTCTCTCGCCGCTCGTCCCCTTCGACACCTGGGAGGCTCTCGCCGCGGCGCGAAAAAATCCGGCAGCAGCGGGCGCCGGCATCGATGCCGATGCGGTTGAAGGCATCATGCTCAAGCGGCGCGATGCGCTTTATGTACCCGGCCGTCCGAAAGGCCCGTGGTGGAAGTGGAAGCGCGATCCATTCATCGTTGATGCCGTGCTCATGTATGCCCAGCGCGGCCATGGCAAACGCTCGTCGTATTATTCCGACTACACGTTCGGCGTCTGGACGCGGGGCGACCAAGGCGAGGAACTCGTGCCGGTAGGCAAAGCCTATTTCGGCTTTACCGACGAGGAATTGCTGCAGATCGATCGCTTCGTCCGGCGCAATACGATCGATCGGTTCGGGCCGGTGCGCGAGGTCGTACACGAGCCAAACGAGGGCTTGGTGCTCGAAGTGGCTTTCGAGGGCCTGCAGCGCTCGACGCGCCACAAATCGGGCCTGGCGATGCGCTTTCCGCGCATCAACCGGTTGCGATGGGACAAGCCGCCGGCTGAAGCCGACCGGTTGGAACGGCTGGAGACAATACTGGCTCAGATCGATTCGGGACGCGGCTGAGCCGCTGATCATCGATCGTCATTCCGGGGCCGAGCCAACGGGTCCGGCCCGAACTGGCCGGCCCGATGACAGGCTCCGCTCGGAACCCGGAATGACGGCCTAACTTCCCGCCGCCTTCGTCACCTCGGCGAGTGGCCAGCGTGCGCGCGGCGCGATGGCAAGCGAGTCGGTGAGGCCAAGCGCAAGCCGTTCGGCACCGGCCCAGGCGATCATGGCGCCATTGTCGGTGCACAAGGCCGGCGGCGGCGCGACCAGCGAGATGCCGATCTCGAACGCGACGCGATGCAAGACCTTGCGGATCGCTTGATTGGCCGCCACGCCACCGGCGCAAACAAGCGCCGTCGGCACGCCAACCTGCTCGCCGAACATGCGCAATCCCGCACGCAGCCGGTCCATGACGACCTCGCCGACCGCCTGCTGGAATGACGCGCACAGATCGGCCACATCGCCATCGCTGAGCGGCGCGATCTTTTCAGCTTCGAGGCGCAGCGCCGTCTTGAGTCCGGAAAGGGAGAAGTTGGCGTCGTGCCGCCCGGCCATGGGGCGGGGGAGCTTGAACCGCTCCGGATCGCCGTGCGCTGCTTCCTTCTCGACCAGCGGCCCGCCCGGATAGCCGAGACCGAGAAGCTTTGCAGTCTTGTCGAAGGCTTCGCCGATCGCATCGTCGAGCGTGCCGCCGATGCGCAGGTAATCCCCGACGCCGCGCACGCCGAGAATTTGGGTATGTCCGCCGGACGCGAGGAACAGGCAATAAGGAAACGCCGTCGCGTCGGTGAGCCGCGCCGTCAGCGCGTGCGCCTCCAGATGGTTGACCGCCATCAGCGGTTTGTTGTGCACGAGCGCAATCGCTTTCGCCATGGTCAGGCCGACGATCACGCCGCCGATCAGGCCCGGACCCGCGGCCGCGGCAATGCCATCGAGCGCGGCGAACGACACCTGCGCCTCATTCATCGCTTTCGCGATGATCGAATCGAGCGCCTCGACGTGCGCACGCGCGGCGATTTCCGGCACCACGCCGCCGAAGGCGGCGTGCTCGTTGATCTGCGAAAGGACGACGTTCGACAAAATGCGGCCTTGTCCTTCCGCATTCCTCTCCACCACGGCGGCGGCAGTTTCGTCGCAAGTCGTTTCAATGCCGAGAACGATCATCGGTGTATTATATGGTTGCGGTCATTACCGGCCGAGCGGCTTTCGGAATGACGGACGTCGGCGTAGCACTTGAAGGTCACATGACACAATCGGCAAGCGCGGCACCCTTCTTGCGCATCGGTTCGCGCGGTTCCCCGCTGGCGCTTGTGCAGGCGCGCGAAGTGCAGAGCCGCATTGCCGCGGCGGCGGGCGTTGACGCGGCGCGGATTGAGATCAAGGCCATTCGCACCACCGGCGACGTTGTCCAAGACCGGCCGCTTGCCGACGCCGGCGGTAAGGGGCTCTTCACCAAGGAGATCGAGGAGGCGCTGCTGGCCGGGAGCATCGATCTCGCGGTGCACTCCTCAAAGGATCTTCCGACCATATTGCCGCCGGGGCTTGTTCTAGCCGGCTTTCCGGCGCGCGAGGATCCGCGCGATGCATTCATTTGCCGCAAGGCCAAGACTTTGCGCGATCTGGCGCCCGGGGCGGTGGTCGGCACGGCATCGCCACGCCGGCAGGCGCTGGTCAAAAGGTTGCGGCCGGACCTCACCGTCGTCATGCTGCGCGGCAATGTGGAGACGCGTTTGCGCAAGCTCGACGCGGGCGAGGTCGACGCGACGCTGCTCGCGGTCGCCGGATTAAAGCGGCTTGGGCTTCTTTCGGCGGCGACCGCGATCCTCCATCCCGATGAGTTTGTCCCGGCGGTAGGACAGGGCGCCATCGGAATCGAAACCCGCGCAGACGACGCGAGGACTCGCGCGCTGGTCGAGGCGATCGACGATGCCGGCACCAGGGCAGCGCTCGCGGCCGAGCGCGCCTTCCTCGCGGTGCTGGACGGTTCCTGCCGGACGCCGATCGGCGGTCACGCTCAATTCGAACGAGGAACGCTCCGCTTCCGCGGTATCATCATCAAGCCTGATGGCAGCGAAGCGTTCGAAGTCTTGCGTGAAGGTCCGCAGGAAACTGCGATCGGGCTTGGCGCCGACGCGGGGCGCGAATTGCGTGCTCGTGCCAGCGCCGATTTTTTTGTGCGAGTGTGAGCGTGCGGCTGTTGGTGACCCGGCCGCAGCCAGATGGGGAGCGCACCGCCGCCGCGCTGCGCGAGCGCGGTCATATCGTCCTGGTCGCCCCGTTGTTGCGCATTGAAGCGGTGGAGAATGCCGAGATCGGTCCCGGACCTTTCGTCGCTATCCTCGTGACCAGCGCCAACGCCGCGTCGGCCGTTATTCGGCATGAGCGCTTCGCGCAGTTGCGGGCGCTGCCGGTATTCGCGGTTGGCGACCGTAGCGCGGAGACGATGCGCGCCGCGGGCTTTGCCGACGTGACCTCGGCGCAGGGTGACGTAGGCGATCTCGCGGAACTCGCCGCTGCCCGTATCAAGCCCGGCACCTCGCTCCTTTATCTTGCCGGTGCCGACCGTTCCGGCGATCTTGCCGGCGTTCTCTCCGGCCGCGGTTTTGCCGTGAGCAGGGCCGTCATCTATCGCGCCGTTCCGGCAGGTGCGCTCCTGCCGGCGGCGGTCGCGGCCATGGCGGACGGGATCGATGGCGTACTGCACTTTTCCCGGCGCAGTTCGGAGACCTATGTGAATGCGGCGCGCGCGAGCGGCCTTGTGGAGGATGCTGTGAAAGGCCCCATCCATTTCTGCATGTCCGCACAGGTTGCGGAGCCGCTGATCCAAGCTGGAGCCGCCGACACGCGCGTCGCCCCGGAGCCGACCGAGGCGGCCTTGTTGGCGCTCATCCCCGAGGCTTAGGCGGGATATTCGCACGCATACTTGAGGCAACTTGAGGCCACTTGGGGCCGCTTGGGGCCGCTTGGGGCCGCTTGGGGCGACGCGCGGTCGTGTTGCCGCCATCGCGCCTCCGTACTATGCCGGAACGGCGAGCAGCCGGGTGCAGCGAATCGGGTTGCGGTCTGCTTTGGAGAGGCTATGAGCGAAGCTGACAGCACGTCGCGCCGCCGGCCGCCGACCATCGATCTGACGGCGAAAGAAGTCGAAACCGCGACGCCGGATTCGAGCCCGCAGCCAGATGCAGAGACGGCGGCGAGCGCGACGGAGAACGCTCCCGGCGGGCAGGGCGCCAGTTCGTCCAGCCGGACGCTGCCATATACCATCGGAATAGCGATCGGGGCAGCCGGCGCTGCGGCCGTCGCTGCTGGACTTTGGTTTGCCGGTTTGGCGCCGATTCCCGAAAGGGCCGCGCCGCAGAGCGCAGCCGCGCCACCGAGTGCGGTTGAGCCGAGCCCACCAGCGCCGCCCGCCGCACCAGGCGCGCAGACGGCCGCGACGGACCAAGTCTCGGCGCGGCTCGATCGGATCGAACAAGCGCTGCAGGCGCCACCGCGGACCGACTCGGTTCTGACCGGCCGCATGGCGGCGGTCGACGCACAAACGAAGGCGCTTGGCGATTCGCTTGCCGCGCTGACGCGCCGCGTCGATGAGGTGGCGGCAGCCGCGCAGACCGCGCTCGCTCAGGCCAAGGCGGCGGCTGTCGCGGCCGATAATGCGAAGAGCGCCGCACAGTCCGCCGCTCAGACCGGCGTGCAGCGGAGCGATATCGACGCGCTCGATGGCCGCGTTTCCGCGCTGCAAAATGCCATCAAATCGCTCAACGCCGACATCGCGCAGCGCACCTCAAGCTCGCATGCAGACGACCGGGCGGTACGGCTGACCGTCGCTGCCGAGGCGTTGCGCGCGGCCGTCGAGCGCGGCGCCCCCTATCAGGCGGAACTTGCGGCTGTTACGGCGCTCGGCGCCGACCAGAGTTCAACGGCTGCATTGCAGCCTTATGCGGCGCAAGGGATACCAAGCGCTGCGGAGCTCGGACGCGAGCTCGTTGCCCTTGTACCGTCCCTTTATCGGGCGACCGAGCGTGAGCCGAGCAACAATTCGTTCCTTGGGCGGCTGGAAAGTCAGGCGCAAAAACTCGTTCGCATCACCCCGACCGGGACATCGGCGGCGCCGGTGGGTGATGATCCCGCGGCGCTGATTGCGCGGATCAACGCAGCCGCTGCTCGCGGCGATATTGATGCGGCGCTCGCCGAGATCGCTAAGTTGCCCGAACAAGCGCGCGCGCCCGTCGATGGCTGGGCCAAGAAAGCTGGGGCGCGGCGAGCGGCGCTTGCCGAGAGCCAGCACATCGCAGCCGCCGCGCTCGCTGCGCTCGCCAAGCCGGACTCGCAATGATTCGCGTCGTCTTCTTCCTGATCGTGGTCGGTGCGTTGGCGCTCGGCGCGGCATGGCTGGCCGATCGTCCCGGTGAAGTCGTCGTCACCTGGCAAGGCATGCGCATCGAAACCTCGCTGATGGTTCTCGGTGCGGCGGTGCTGGTTGCGATGGCGGCGCTGGCGCTCTTATGGAGCCTCCTGAGCGCGCTTCTACGCTCGCCTTTCATCTTGCGCCGGCACCTGCGTCATCGCCGGGGCGAGCGTGCCTACGAGGCGATTTCGCGCGGGCTGATCGCGGTCGGCTCCGGCGACTTGGTTGCTGCGCGCCGGCACGCGGTCGAAGCCAAACGCATTGCGCCCGCCGAACCGCTCGCGCTCCTGTTGGACGCCCAGCATGCGCAGCTCACCGGCGATCGCGAGGCCGCCGACAGCGCTTTCCGCGCGATGGCGGGCCGCGCTGACACCAAGGCGCTCGGATTGCACGGACTTTTCGTGGAAGCGCATCGCCGTGGCGACCGCGCCAGCGCGCATGCCTTTGCCGAAGAGGCGGCGCGGGAAAATCCCTCGCTTGGCTGGGCCGGCAGGGCGGTACTCGAATTTCGCTGCCTGACCGGTGATTGGGTCGGCGCGCTCGCGCTGCTCGAAGCCAATAAGCACGTGCTCGATAAGGACAGCTATCGCCGGCAGCGGGCCGTGATGCTCACGGCCAGCGCCCTCGCCAGCGAGGAAGCCGATCGCGATCAGGCCAAGGCTCTTGCAGTCGAGGCGGCGAAGCTTGAGCCGACTTTTGTGCCGGCCGCGGCGCTCGCCGGCCGCATGCTGGCCGAAGGGGGCGAATTGCGCAAAGCGGCGCGCATCCTGCACAAGGCTTGGGCGGCGCATCCCCATCCCGATCTGGCGCAAGCGTTTTCCGACCTGCGCTTCGGTGACGCCGCGCGCGACCGGCTCAAGCGCATCGAAGCGCTTGCGAAACAGGTGCCCGGCCATATCGAGGGCGCCTTGGCGCTGGCGCGTGCGGCGATCGATGCGCAGGAATTCGCCAAGGCGCGCTCAGCGCTCGCTTCCTTTCTCGCCGCGCCGACCAGACGCGTGGCGCTGTTGATGGCCGAGCTGGAGCGCGCCGAACACAACGATGAGGGTCGCGCCCGCGAATGGATCGCGCGCGCACTCCATGCCGCGCCCGATCCGGCATGGACCGCCGAAGGACACGTTTCCGACCGTTGGCTGCCGGTTGCGCCGAGCGGCAAGCTGGACGCCTTCGAATGGCGCGTTCCGGTGACTGGAATTTCGAAGGCGGCGCCGACAATCGAACCTGCGGCTACTCCGATTGCGGCGGTTTCTGCCGCGCCTCGGCTGGCGGAAAGCGAGCCTGTCAGGGAGAACACAGCGCCGTCGCCACCGGAAAAAACCGTGACGCATGAACCGATGGCGGGTGCGCCTGCTGCGGCGGAACGGGTCAACGACGCGCCTGCTCCCCGTCGCGCGGCAGCGCCGCCGAACACGGAAGCGGTGATCCCGCTCGTGCACGCGCCCGACGATCCCGGGCCTGATGGTACCGACGAAAGCGAGCCGCGCGTCGAACCGCCCAACGGCGGCTGGCGGAAGATATTCGAATAGGCCGTGCGCGGCGGGGGGAGCTGTGGCTCCGAACCTTGCGAACGGACGCTGAGGCGTGCATTATACCGCATGAAATATAATGCATAAGAAGGCGCCGCGCGTGGCCGAACCGACGGCAAAGAAGCAGCTCCCGCAAAAGGCTGTCGCCGCCCCGCCGAGCGAAGGGCCGCATGCGGCCGCCTTTCTCGCCGCCATCGGGCGCGAAGTGCGAAAGAACCGCGCCAAGCGCGGCATGACCCGCCGGCAGCTGGCGCAAGCCTCGGAAACCTCGGAGCGGTATTTGGCGCAAATCGAGAGCGGCGCCGGCAATCCGTCGGTCAGTGTATTGCGATCGATCGCCCAAGCGCTCGATCTTCCCACCGCGGCGCTGCTGCCGGAGCACGGCGCGCGCACCACCGAGCTTGGCGCCATCCTCGATTTGCTCGCCCAAGTGCCGGAAAGCGAGCTGCCCGTACTCGCCAAGGAAATCGAAGCGCGCGCGGCGTTCCGCAGCGGCGCCGACCGGGGACGGCGGATCGCGCTCGTCGGGCTGCGCGGTGCGGGCAAATCGACACTGGGGCGCATGCTCGCCCAGCATCTCGGCTGGCCGTTCATCGAGCTCGACCGCCGTGTGGAAGAGGATTACGGCGCCAGCATTCCCGATCTGATCGAAATGGCCGGCACGGCGACCTTTCGCCGCCAGGAGCGAAGCGCGTTGGAGCGCGTTCTTGCCGAGCACGAGGCCGCGGTCATCACCACGGCCGGCGGCATTGTCTCCAATCCCGAAACCTATGCGCTGCTGCTGCGCCACGCCCACACGATCTGGATCAAAGCGCGGCCGCAAGAGCATATGAGCCGGGTCATGGCGCAAGGCGATTTTCGCCCGATGGCGCAGAACCGGCAGGCCATGGCCGATCTGGTGGCGATCCTGGAAGCGCGCCGCGCCGATTACGCGCGTGCCGAAGCCGAAGTCGACACCTCGGGCGATGCGGTCGAGCAAAGCTTTGCCAAGCTGCTGCGCATTGTCGAGCCGTTGCTCGGGGAACGTTCACCGTGACGCTGGTGGACGAAGGCCTTCTCGACCTCGCCCCGCTGCGGCTCGAATACCGCATGATCGGGCCGCGGCCGCGCGAAGCGCCGACCATCGTGATGCTGCATGAAGGGCTCGGCTGCGTCGGGCTTTGGGGCAACTTCCCGGAGCAGCTTGCCGCGGCGACCGGCGTTGGCGTCTTTGTCTATTCGCGCGCGAACTACGGCAGGTCGAGCGCCGGCAAACTGCCGCGCTCGGTCAACTTCATGCACGAGGAAGCGATCGACGTATTGCCGCGCGTGCTCGCGGCGATCGGTTTTCAGCGCGGCATCCTCTTCGGCCACAGCGACGGGGCATCGATCGCTACTATCTATGCCGGCAGCGTGCAGGATCATCGGGTGCGCGGACTTGTTCTCATGGCGCCGCATTTCTTTACCGAAGAGATGGGGCTTGCCGAGATCCGCCGCACCAATGCGGACTACGAATCCGGCGAGCTGCGCGACAAACTCACGCGCTGGCACGAGGACGTCGATAGCGCTTTCCGCTCCTGGAGCGGGCCTTGGCTCGATCCGGATTTCCGCACTTGGGACATCACGGAAGCCCTTGGCTATATCCGCGTGCCCATCCTCATCGTGCAGGGCGCCGAAGACCAATACGGCACGATCAGGCAGATCGAAGCGGCGGAGCGGGAATGCTACTGCCCGGTCGAAACGGCGATCTTGCCGGGCGCGCGCCACTCGCCCCATCGCGATGCACCGGCGCTGACCCTGGAAACCGTTGCGGCTTTCATCAATCGGCTATTGCGCGACCACCACGAAGGCGACCGCCGCCACGATTCCGGGGTTGCGGCCTAGTGCATTATAGTGCATATAAGGGTCAGCGCCTTATGTGAATTATAATACATATCAGGAAACGCTGTGATGGCTGACGCCCATACCCCCGAGCGTCCGCTGGCGAACGGCCAGACCCGCATCGACTTCCAGACCGAGCCGTCGCGCTACCGGCATTGGAAGCTCCAGATCGACGGGGACGTAGCGACCCTTCTTCTCGACGTCGACGAAAAGGGGGCGCTGTTCGAAGGCTACGAACTCAAGCTCAATTCCTACGATCTTGGCGTCGATATCGAGCTTGCCGACGCGATCGAACGGCTCCGTTTCGAATATCCGCAGGTGCGCGTCGTTGTGTTGCGCTCGGGCAAGCCGCGGGTTTTCTGCGCCGGCGCGAATATCCGCATGCTGGCCGGCGCCAGCCATGCCCATAAGGTCAACTTCTGCAAATTCACCAACGAGACGCGCAACGGCGTCGAGGATTTGAGTGAAAATTCCGGGCTGCAAACCATCTGCGCGATCAGCGGCACGGCGGCGGGTGGCGGCTATGAGCTTGCGCTTGCGGCCGATTACATCATGCTGGTCGACGACGGCTCGTCGGCCGTCTCGCTGCCGGAACTGCCGCTGCTCGCCGTGCTGCCCGGCACCGGCGGCCTCACCCGCGTTTCCGACAAGCGCAAAGTCCGGCGCGATCATGCCGACTTCTTCTGCACCACCGAAGAGGGCGTGAAGGGAAAGCGCGCGCTCGACTGGCGGCTGGTCGATGAAGTCGTGCCGGGCTCGAAATTCGAGGACACCGTCGCCGCCCGCGCCAAGGAATTTGCCGCAAAATCCCGGCGCGGTGGCGGGCAGGGCATCAAGCTCACGCCGCTTGCCCGCACGTTCTCGGAGAATGGCGTCGACTACGGCTCGCTTTCGGTCGAGTTCGACCGCGGCGGTCGTATCGCCACGATCATGCTGCGCGCCCCGCTAACACCGCCGCCCGCATCGGCGGACGCGATGCTGGCGCTCGGCGCGGAATTCTGGCCGCTCAAGCTCGCGCGCGAACTCGACGACGCCATTCTCAACATCCGGCTGAATGAATTCGATGTTGCCGCGATCGTCTTCAAATCATCGGGCGATCCGGCCGAGGTCCTGTCCTATGAGAATTTCCTCGATGCCAACAAGGATCATTGGCTCACCCGCGAAATCCGTCATTTCTGGAAGCGGGCGCTCAAGCGCGTCGATCTCACGTCGCGCTCCTTGGTGACGCTGATCGAGCCGGGCTCGTGCTTCGCCGGCACCTTGCTCGAACTCGCTTTCGCCAGCGACCGCTCCTACATGTTTCTCGGCAGCCGCGAAGGCGACAACAAGCCGCCGGCGAGCGTCGCGCTGGCCGAGGCCAATTTCGGCGCCTATCCCATGTCGAATGGCTTAACCCGGCTCGCAAGCCGTTTCCTCGCCGATCCGGCCGATCTGGAAGCCGCCAAAGCGACGCGCGGGACATGCTCGACGCCGAGCGCGCGCAAAAACTCGGGCTCATCACCTTCGCCCTCGACGACATCGATTGGGACGACGAGGTCCGCGTGTTCCTGGAAGAGCGCGCGAGCTTCTCGCCTGACGGTCTCACCGGCCTCGAAGCCAATCTGCGCTTCGCCGGACCGGAAACCATGGAATCAAAGATCTTTGCCCGGCTGACCGCATGGCAGAACTGGATTTTCCAGCGGCCCAACGCGGTCGGCGAAGAAGGGGCGCTCAAGCGTTACGGCACCGGTCAGCAGCCGGTATTCGATACGCGGCGCGTTTAAGTCCGATCAGGAGCCAGCTATGAATATCGAGGCCGTCGACTACACGACCAAGATCCCAAACAACGTCAATCTTGCCGAAGACCGCACCGTGCTGCGCGCGCTGGAAAGCTGGCATCCGGGCTACATCGATTGGTGGATGGACATGGGGCCGGAAGGTTTCCAGCAGGCGCTGGTTTATCTGCGCACCGCCGTGTCGGTCGACCCGAAAGGCTGGGCCAAGTTCGATTATGTGAAAATGCCCGAATACCGCTGGGGCATTCTGCTTGCGCCGAAGGAGGAAGGCCGCACCATTCCGTTCGGCCACCATTATGGCCAGCCCGTCTGGCAGGACGTGCCGGGCGAATATCGCGCCATGCTGCGCCGTCTTGTCGTCATCCAGGGCGATACCGAGCCGGCGTCGGTCGAGCAGCAGCGCCATCTCGGCAAGACCGCGCCGTCGCTCTACGACCTGCGCAACGTCTTTCAGGTCAATGTCGAGGAAGGCCGTCACCTCTGGGCGATGGTCTATATCCTGCAGAAGTATTTCGGCCGCGACGGCCGCGAGGAAGCCGCCGAGCTGCTGCAGCGCCGCTCCGGCAGCGCCGACAAGCCGCGCATGCTCGGCGCCTTCAACGAGGCGACGCCGGACTGGCTGTCGTTCTACATGTTCACCTTCTTCACCGACCGCGACGGCAAGATGCAGCTTGAGAGCCTGGCGCAGTCAGGTTTCGATCCGCTGTCGCGCACCTGCCGCTTCATGCTGACGGAAGAGGCGCACCACATGTTCGTCGGCGAGACCGGCGTCGGCCGCACTATCCAGCGCACCTGCGAGGCGATGAAGACGGCCGGCATCGACGATCCGTACGCGATCGAGAAAGTCCGCAAGCTCGGCGTGATCGATCTGCCGACCATCCAGAAGAAACTCAATTTGCATTATTCGCTATCGCTCGATCTGTTCGGCTCGGAAGTCTCGACCAACGCCGCCAACGCCTTTAACGCCGGCCTCAAAGGACGCTTCCAGGAGACCAAGATCGACGACGATCACCGGCTGGAGAATTCGACCTATCCGGTGCTCAAGTTCGTCGACGGCGCAATCAAGCGCGTCGACGAGCCGGCGCTCACTGCCATCAACATGCGGCTGCGCGACGACTACACCGCCGACTGCCAGCGCGGCCTCGACCGCTGGAACAAGGTGATCGACAAGGTCGGTGTGTCCTTCAGGCTCCAGCTGCCGCATGTCGGCTTCCACCGCGACATCGGCGAGTTCAAGGACGTCAAGGTCACGCCGGCGGGCGAGATCATCGACGCGGCGGCGTGGAAGCGCGGCATCGATCATTGGCTGCCGTCGAAGGACGACGGCGATTTCATCGTCAGTTTGATGCAACCGGAGACCGAGGCCAGCAAATTCGCGAACTGGATCGCGCCGCCCCGCATCGGCATCGACAATAAGCCCGGCGACTTCGAATACGTGAAAATCGCGGCGTAGCACGTCATTCCGGGGCCGGCCAAAGGCCGGAGCCCGGAATCCATAATCGCTGAACGAGCAGATACGCGCCGAGCGCAACTCCCGCGCCAGCGGCTATCAATTCCGGGATCGCGGGCGAAGGCCCGCGCCCCGGGATGACGATCATCCTTTGATAAACGCCAGCAGGTCGGCGTTGATCGTGTCCGCCTGCGTGGTGGGCATGCCGTGCGGGAAGTCCTTGTAGGTCTTCAGCGTGCCGTTCTTCAGCAGCTTCGCCGACAACGGTCCGGCAGCGACGTAGGGAACGATCTGATCGTCTTCGCTGTGCTCAACGCCGTCCTTTGTCGCAATGAACATGGTAAGCGCTCCTTTTTCTTGGCGGGTATTTTTGGGGGGTATTTACCGAGGTAACGGGCCTTCCTTCAGCCGCTCCAGGTCGAAGCGGTCGATTTCGCGCAACAACTCAACAAAGGCTGCGGCGCCATGCGCGAGAGCTACTTCGCCCTTGGCGGCGCTCGCCAGCGTCGCATCGCCGATCGCGCCGCTCGGGTGAAGATCCTGCGTCATCCAGGCGAAGCCCGCCGGCCGATAAGCGCCCAGCCATTTGAATTCGCGCGCCATATCCACGGTCGCCGGCCTGGCGTTGGGTGCTATTTCCGTGCGCACCGTTTCCGGCTTGCCAGCGAGCATCAGCGATGTCTCGATGTCGCCGCCGTGAATGCCATGGCGCTTCTCTTCGCCCGAAAATATGTCATTCGGATAACCGAAGCGATGCCAGCCAACGGTGACCGCAAGCATGCCGAGCCGCGCGCGCAAATCGCGCGCCACGAGTTCCATCGCCGCAACGTTGCCGCCGTGGCTCGTGACCAGCACGAGCTTACGCACGCCCGCGCGCGCGAGGCTTTCGCCGAGCTCGGTCCAGGCGGCGATCGCGGTCGCCGCCGAAAGCGTCAGCGTGCCCGGAAACGCGATGTGTTCGACGGAAACACCGATCCGCTGCACCGGCAGGAAGGTTACCGGAATCTCATCGGGGATCATCTGGCGGACGCGTACCAGATAGGTTTCGGCAATGAACGTATCGACGCCAAGCGGAAGATGCGGCCCGTGCTGCTCCACGGCGGCAAGCGGCAGCACCGCGATCCAGCGCGCCGTTGCGGCGCCTGCGCCGGCAACATCCTGCCAGGTCATCTCCATCCAATCGCGTTTCGGCAGCTTCATCGGGGGATCACTCGCCAAGCTTGTCTGTTACGAATTTTGCCGCACCCGGGCATAATCAATTCTTGCAGGTTTTTCAGGATCTCGCCCTAATGTCTCGTCGCCGGTTCAAGGAGCAATTCATGCCGCTCTTCGCATACTCCCGCCGCATGCTTACAGCCCTGTTCCTTGTCGCGGCCATATCGGCCGAGCCGGCGTCCGCCCAGGCTTTGGACAAGGTCACATTCGGCTCCAATTGGGTGGCGGAAGCGGAACACGGCGGCTTCTACCAGGCGCTGGCCGACGGCACTTACAGGAAATACGGGCTCGATGTCACTATTCTGCCCGGCGGCCCGAATGCCAACAATCGCATGCTGCTGCTCGTTGACAAGATCGATTTCTACCTGAGCGCCAATACCCTGCAGGGTTTTGATGCCGTCGAGAACAACATACCCACCATAGAGGTCGCCGCGCTGTTCCAGAAAGATCCGCAGGTCCTGATCGCGCATCCGGACCAGGGCATCGACAAATTCGAAGATTTGAAAAAATTGACGCTGTTTATCTCCAAGGAAGGCGTGGCGACCTATTACCAGTGGCTCAAGGCCGATTACGGCTTCAGGGACGATCAGGTAAAGCCATACACGTTCAACCCGCAACCTTTCCTCGCCGACAAGAAGTCCGCGATGCAAGGCTACGTGACATCCGAGCCGTTCGCGATCGAGCAACAAGGCAAGTTCAAGCCGAAGATTTTCCTGCTCGCGGATCAAGGCTTCTCCGCCTATTCGACATTGATCGAGACGCGCCGCGCGCTGGTCGAGAAAAAGCCCGATCTGGTGCAGCGCTTTGTCGATGCCTCGATCATCGGCTGGTACAACTATATTTACGGCGACAATCGCGCGGCCAACGCTCTGATCAAAAGCCAGAATGCCGAAATGACCGATGAGCTTTTGGCCTATTCCGTCGCCAAGATGAAAGACTACGGCATCGTCGATTCCGGCGATGCCAAGACGCTCGGCGTCGGCGCCATGACCGACGCGCGCATGAAGGATTTCTTCGACAAGATGGTGCGCGCCGGCGTCGCCAAGGCCAATCTCGATTACCGGAAGGCCTATACGTTGCAGTTCGTCAACAAGAAAGTTGGGCTCGATCTCAAGCGCTGACTTCATTCTGGGGTGCTTGCTCGCGCGGCTGTCGTGATGTCCGTCTCGGCCACAACCAATTCCGCTGCTCCACTCGTCGCGCTACGCGGTGTCGGCAAGACCTTTGCGAGCGGGACGGTTGCGCTTGCGGGCCTCAATTTGCACATCCGCCCCGGCGAATTCGTCTCGCTGCTCGGCCCATCCGGTTGCGGCAAATCCACGGCGCTCCGCATCATGGCGGGATTGAGCGAGCCGACCGAGGGCGTGGTCGCGTGGCCGTCGGCCGCCGACGGCACGCGAGGTAAAGGCCGGCTCAGCTTCGTCTTTCAGGAGCCGACGCTCATGCCATGGGCTTCCGTGTTCGCCAATGTGAAGCTGCCGCTCGATCTCCAACGCTCGCCGGAGGTGAATGTGGCGGAACGAGTCGGTGCGGCGCTCGATCATGTCGGTTTGGCGGGGTTTCGGCAGGCCTATCCGCGGGAATTGTCCGGCGGCATGCGCATGCGCGCCTCGATTGCGCGCGCGCTGGTGACCGAGCCGCAGCTTCTGCTGATGGACGAGCCGTTCGCCGCCCTCGATGAGATCACCCGTTTCAAGCTCAATGACGACCTGCTGCGGATGTGGCAGACGCTGCGCACGACGGTCGTGTTCGTGACGCATTCGGTTTTCGAATCGGTTTATTTGTCGAGCCGTATAGTGGTGATGGCGGCGCGGCCGGGACGCGTTTTCACCGAGCTTGCGGTCGATGCTCCCTATCCGCGCGACGACAATTTCCGCACCTCGCCCGAATACGCCGCGCACTGCCGCCGCACGTCGGAGGCGCTGGCAGAGGCCATGGCCGCCGGAGGCGAACCGTGAGCGACCTTCCACCCGCTTATTCCCGCGAAAGCGGGAATCCAGCAACTCTCCGACCGGTACGTGCGTCCCCGCACGAGCGCCGCGACCGTTCGCTGCGCATCGCGCTGCCGATCGTCGTGTTGGCGCTCGGTCTCCTGATCTGGGAAGCGGTTGTGCGGATCGAAGACGTTCCGCCCTATGTTCTGCCGGCGCCGGGGCTGATCTTGCAGACGCTTGTCACCGACTGGGCATTGCTCGGGCGGTCGCTTCTGGTCACGCTCGTCACGACCTTGGAAGGCTTTCTGCTCGCGGCCGTCGGCGGCGTCGGGCTCGCGGTTCTCTTCAATCAGTCGCGGTTGGTCGAATATTCGCTCTATCCCTACGCCGTCATCCTGCAGGTGACGCCGGTCGTCGCTGTCGCGCCGCTGCTTCTGATCTATCTGCCGCAGCAGGCCGCGGTGCTCGCCTGCGCCTGGATCGTGGCGTTCTTTCCCGTGCTGGCCAACACTACGCTCGGATTGAATTCGGTCGACCGCAATCTTGCCGATCTGTTTTCGCTCTACGGCGCCTCGCGCGGGCAGGTGCTGTGGCGGCTGAAGCTGCCTTCGGCGCTGCCCTATATTCTCGGCGGCCTGCGCATCGCCGGCGGACTGTCGCTGATCGGCGCGGTGGTCGCCGAGATCGCCGCGGGCGCGGCCGGCGCGGGCTCCGGTCTTGCCTACCGCATCGCCGAGTCGGGCTATCGACTCAACATTCCGCGCATGTTCGCGGCGCTTTTGCTGCTCTCGGTCGCCGGCATTGTGATTTTTTATCTGCTGTCGCTCATCAACTACTTTGCGCTGCGCCGCTGGCACGAGAGCGCGCTGGCCGCCGAGCGCTAGCCGCGGAATATAAGAAGATCCGCGCAGTGGGCGAGACATAGGCGAAATATCGCAATTGCGCCGTTCCGGGCATTGCCCAATAGCTTGCCCAACAGAAGGCCGATCGCTCGAGGGAGGCCGCCCCTCAGGCAGCCTCTTTTGTACAGGGACGGCAATCGGGCCTGCGGCGGAGAGAAGACTTGACCCGCGTGCGGCATTCGGGGATCAAGGCGCCGCCGCGCTGCCCTCGCGCGCAGCCGGAATTTAGAGCAGGATCCGGAAAAGTGGACGCCGGTTTTCCGAAAAGATCATGCTCCACCAATAACGATCGTCCGAAGGAGTGCCGACCATGCCGCAGAACGCCTCGCGTCTTCCCGGGCGCCATTTCCTGCAAATTCCCGGGCCGACGCCTGTTCCCGATCGCGTGCTGCGCGCCATCGATATGCCGCTCATCGACCAGCGCGGTCCCGAGTTCGCCAAGCTGACCAAGCGCGTGCTCGAGGGCATCAAGACCATCTTCAAGACCACCCAGCCGGTGATCATCTACACCGCGACCGGCACCGGCGCCTGGGAAGCCGCACTTACCAACACGCTGTCGCCCGGCGATCGCGTGCTCATGGTCGAGACCGGCCAGTTTGCGACGCTGTGGAAAGTCATGGCCGACCGGCTGGGCCTGAAGCCTGAATTCATCAAGACCGATTGGCGCGTCGGCGCCGATCCCAAGATCGTCGAAGAGCATCTGCGCCAGGACAAGGCGCACGAGATCAAGGCGGTCTGCGTGCTGCACAACGAGACGGCGACCGGCTGCCTGTCGCCGATCAGCGAGATCCGCAAGGCGATCGATGCTGTCGGCCATCCGGCGCTGCTCCTGGTCGATACGATCTCCTCGCTCGCCTCGACCGACTACCGCCATGACGAATGGGGCGTCGATGTCACCGTCGGCGGCGCGCAAAAGGGCCTGATGCTGCCGCCCGGCATGTCGTTCAATGCCGTGAGCGAAAAGGCGCTGCGCGCGGCGAAGACGGCAACACTGCCACGGTCGTTCTTTCAGTGGGACGACATGCTGACGATGTACAAACAGGGATTCTTTCCCTACACGCCGGCAACCCAGATGCTTTACGGCCTCGACGTGTCGATCCAGATGCTGCACGAGGAAGGTCTGGACAATGTCTTCGCCCGTCACGACCGGCTCGCCGAGGCGACGCGCCGGGCGGTGCGCGCATGGGGATTGGAAATCCTCTGCCGCGAGCCGAAATACTATTCGCCGACGGTCACCGCCGTCTTGCTGCCGGACGGCTACGATGCCGATCAGTTCCGCAGCGTCGCGCTCAACACCTTCAATATTTCCTACGGCGCGAGCTTCGGCCCGTACGCGAAGAAATATTTCCGCATCGGCCATATGGGCGACGTCAACGACACGATGATGATCGGAGCGCTGGCCGCCACCGAAATGGCTCTCGCGCTGGCCGGCATCCCGTACAAGAAGGGCGGCGTGCAGGCGGCGATGGATTACATCACCTCGACGCAATCCGGCGCCACGCGGGCGGCGGCGGAATGACGATCAGGCCAGCGCCACCGCGGCGACCTGGTCCTTGAATGCTTGCCGCGCGGCAATCGCCGCAAACCAGCGCTCGAAGTTTCTGAAAGCCGGCCGCTCGGGCACGAGCTGGCGATAGCGATTGGCCATCACGGCAGAGGGGATATCGCCGTAGGAGAAGGCGTCTCCGGCAACGAACGCGCGCTTGGCCAGCTCGGCGTCGAGAATAGCGATCGCCTCCGTCGTTTTCTTTTTGGATTCCTCGATGGCCGCGTAGTCGCGTTTTTCCGGCGGCGTGCGGACGAGACCGATGAAACATGGCGTGATCGCCGGTCCAAGCACGCTCAGCTGCCAATCCATCCAGGCGTTGGCGCGCGCCTGGGCGCGCAGATCGGCCGGCTCGAGCACGCCGGCGCGATGCTTGGCGGCGAGGTAGCGCACGATGGCGTTCGATTCCCAGAGCAGGAAGCCGTCGTCTTCTTCCAGCGTCGGCACCAGTCCGTTGGGATTCATGGCGAGATAAGCCGGCTCGCGATTTCTGCCGAACGGACCGCCGATATCGATGCGCTCGTGCGGCAGGCCGATTTCGCCGACCGCCCACATCACCTTCTGCACGTTGGCCGAGGTGTTTCGCCCCCAAACTTTGATCATCGCATCCTCTCGCATTCCATTATTTCGTCATTGCCGGACTTGATCCGGCAATCCATGCGGCGGCGCCGAATGCGCCGCAAGTCGGCATGGACCCGCGGGTCAAGCCCGCGGGTAACGGCAGAGATGAGCCATCAATCAATCCGCCGCGCTTCCTCGGGCAGCATAATCGGGATGCCGTCGCGGATCGGGTAGGCAAGCTTGGCGGCGCGCGAGATCAGCTCCTGCTTCTGCGCGTCGTATTCGAGCGGCGTTTTGGTCAGGGGACAGACCAGGATTTCCAGGAGCTTCGGATCGATAACGTCGCTGGGATGGTCGGATGACATGACGGTCTCCAAATGATCTCACGTACCCAAATCATATCGGCGGCCGGCCGTCCCTGTCGTTCGCCGGCCGGTAATACTACTGCAACGGCGTCTCGCCGGTCTTGCCCTTGGCAAGCTCAATCTCGGTGACGGCGACGAGAATTTCGGCGCGGGTTTTCAGGTCCGGCGCCTCGAGCAGCGCTTGTTTCTCCGCTGCGCCGTAAGGCGACATCATCGCGAGTGCGTTGACCAGAGCTTCATTGGGGGCGTTCTCGATGCCGGCCCAGTCGGCCTTGAGATTGTTGGCCTTGAGAAAATCCGCCAGCGTGCGCAGGAGCGTTTTGCGGTCCACCTGGTCTTCGCCTTTGCGCGCGATGAAGTCATCGGCGAAGGGCTGATACGACACCCGGCATAGCCGGTAGGGTGTGTCGGCCGCCAATTCTTCCTCCAGGCGGAAGCGCGCAATGCCGGTGAGTTGGAGCAAATAGCGGCCGTCGCCGCTTTCGGCGAGTTGGGTAATTCGCCCCACACAACCGACCCGGAACAAATGCGGCTTGGTTTGGTCGGGCCCGGGATGGGCGGCGTCGGGCTGGATCATGCCGATCAAGCGCGTTCCGGCGCGCAATACGTCATCGACCATCGCCAGATAACGCGGCTCGAAAATGTTGAGCGGCATCTGCCCGCGCGGCAGCAAGAGCGCGCCCGGCAGCGGGAATACCGCGATCACGCCGGGAAGGTCTTCGGGGCCCCTGTAGACCGTATTCATCGGCATATCGTACTCCGCACGCGAGCAAACGCGCGCTGTGCCCGCCGAGAAAAGGCTACGCAAACAAGATCGAGGAGAGGCGCTTGCGGCCCTCGATCGTGGCTTCGTCGGTCGGCCCCCACGCATCGAAAAACTGAACCAGCTGCTTGCGGGCGCCGTCGTCGTTCCACTTGCGGTCGCGCTTGACGATATTGATCAGCTGTTCGAGAGCTTCCAGCCGGCGGCCCTTGCCGTTAAGCGCAAGCGCCAGATCGAACCGGGCCTGGTGGTCCAGCGGATTGGCGGCGACTTTTTGTTCGAGATCGGCAATCGGGCCAAGCGTCTTCGCCTGCTCTGCGAGATCGAGCGCGGCCTGGGCGGCGACCACCGAAGGTTCATTGCGTTTGGAATCCGGCACCAGCGCCAGCGTCTGCTTGGCCTGATCGATCGCGCCTGTCTCCACATAACAGCGCGTCAGCCCGGCCAGCGCATGGACGTTGGCATTGTCCTCGGCGAGGAGCTGCGCATAGAGGTCCGCCGCGCCGGCAGAATCCCCCTCGACCAGGGCGGCGTCGGCGGCCTTGAGCAGATCCTTTGCCTCGCCGCCGATGCGGTCCTTGGTGAGCCGCTCCAGGAACGCCATGACTTGGCTTTCCGGCAGCGCGCCCATGAAGCCGTCGGCCGGCTGGCCGTTGACGAAAGCGATGACGGCGGGGATCGACTGGATGCCCATCTGGCCCGGAATGGCCGGATGCTCGTCGATATTCATCTTGACGAGCTTGACCTTGCCCTTGGCGGCGCGCACCGCCTTTTCCAGGACCGGCGTCAGCTGCTTGCAGGGGCCGCACCAGGGCGCCCAGAAGTCGATCAGGACCGGCTGCCGCTTCGATTCTTCAATGACGTCTTTGACAAAGGTTTGCGTCGTCGTGTCCTTGACAAGACCGTCGGCGGCGCCGGTTTGCGCTTGCTGCAACATCTCCTTGCTACGCCTTCCCTTTTGAGCCCTAGCGGGCCGCAATCTCCCCTATTCGCCTGATTAGATGGGAAGAATGCCGCCGAATGCAATCGCGCCCTTCAACCGGACCGCGCCTCATGTCTGACCTCCGAAGCCGGCTCCGCGCGGGAAACCGGCTCAATCCGCGGGGGATGGCCGGTCGCTTCCAGGAACTTGACCAATCCCTGGCGGGAAATCGTCGTCGTGCCGGTATTCGTCAGCGGATGAAAGTTCAGCACCTCATGCGCCATCATGGCGGCATCGAGCACAAGCGTCACCCGGAGGGGCTTGTCGTTGATCGCGGCGAACGGCGTCACCGAACCGGGCTCGACACCCAGCGTCTCGCGCATCAGGTCAGGCGAGGCGAAAGAGAAGCGACCGGTGGCGCCGAGCAGCCGATGCAGTGAACGCAGTTCGATCGTTGCGTCCTCCGGCGCAACGATCAGAAACAAAGCCTCTTTCTTGTCGCGCAGGAACAGGTTCTTGGTAAATCCGCCGACCAGTCGATCGCGATCGCGCTGTACGCGCGCTTCCTCCACCGTGAACACGGCCGGATGCCACACCGTCTGGTGCGCGATGCCAAGGCTGTCCAAATAGGCGAAAAGGTCTTTAGGCGAGGCGGGCGGCATGGTGCCGGCGGTATAGACCATGATCAGCGTGAACGTAAAAGCCTGGCTCGGAAATATCTTCCTGGCCCCCGTCTCCTGGCCCCCGTCATGGGCGGGTTGCTCTTCGCAGCAGCAGGAACGCTGCGTTACTGGCAAGGCTGGCTGTTTTTACCTCTTGGGAATACCGCTGGCGCTCGGTTCCTATTGGGGTCTCTTGGTGCTTGTTCCCATGATGGCAGCCGTCATTTGGCGCCTGTTCGACGAGGAAGAACTGCTCGCTCGGGGACTGCCGGGCTATGCCGAATATGAACGCGTGGTGCGCTGGCGGTTGATACCGGGCATTTTCTAGGGATTTAGCCCGGCTCTGGCGGCGTGAAGCTGCGGCGGTTGCAAAAAGCCGCGCGCTTTGCCATAGCTGTGCGGTGCAGCGCACGAGTAGTGCTGCCGCTTACCCCCTTTAACGGATGCGGGTGTAGCTCAGGGGTAGAGCACAACCTTGCCAAGGTTGGGGTCGAGGGTTCGAATCCCTTCGCCCGCTCCAATAACGGAATCAAGCGCTTAGATCCGCCTTCGCCGACCAATTTTTCACCTAGAAATCTCGGCCGGGGTAGAGTTGGGGTAGAAACGATCTCCCTAAAATCATTCGGGCCAGTTCCGAGAAGTACCGAATTGCTGGACCATCGGCGAGACGGCTTGGCTAAGCAGAAAACGCATCCCACATGCTTCGCCTGGGGAACCACCAATGCGTTGCATTTTTGTTTTCACGAGCGTCCGTCTAGCAGCCTGTCGGACTGGGGCTTCGATTTGCGCGAGGCGCCGTCAGCTCTGTCGCAAATCGTGGGGTAAGTCCCGACATCAATCATGATGTCGAACTTTGTCTTGGGCGCGCTGCCTTGCCAGTTCGGCGATCCACGCCAGCGGCGCGCTCAGCCGAGGCTGAGCGCATACATTCTCTTGATGTTCCAGGCCATGGTGACGAGGCTCCACTCGCCGCGGACGTTATCGAGCCCGCGCAGCAGGAACTGGCGGAATCCCATCACCGATTTGATGATGCCGAACACCGGTTCCGGGGTCTGCTTGCGCAGGCCGTAGAGCTTCTTTGCCTTGCGGCGTGCGCAGACGCCAAGCCATCGCCTCGACCGGCGTCGGGTTTTCCGGCGCCGGCGGCGCGGCGGCAAATCGCTCGCGCCAGGACGGATGATGCGGCTGCCGCCCGGTCGCAATCAGCGGCTCGACCTTGGCCGCCGCGCACGCCATCACATTCGCCTCGCTGAAATAGCCGTTGTCGGCCAGCAGCGTTTCGACTCGGCCGAGCTGTTCCGGCAAAGCGTCGATCTTCTCCAGCATCGGCGCGATCTGCTGCTTGTCGTTGGGCGCCTGAACCACGTCCGCGGCGATCACCAGAAGGCTCTCGGCCGCCACCACCGCCTGCGCGTTGTAGCACTGCTCGAAGCCGCCGCCCGCCACCGGCATGATCCGCGAGTCCTCGTCGGTCAGGTTGATCTGATCCTTGGGCTGCGGCCCCTCGACCGGCGGAGCCGGCGGTCTGCCGCCGGGCTTCTTGCCGGTCGCCGCGGCCTTCGCCTCCCGCGCCGCGAGCTTGGCGCGATGCTCGGCCATCTCCTGCTCGAAGCGTTCCTTGGCGCGCGCTTCGATCTTGGCGCGGGCCTCGGCAAGCTTGGCCAGCCGCGCCTCGCGGCGCGCCAATTCCTCCGGGATCGACATGCCGTCCGCGACCTCGGCCTGATCCGCGGCTTCCGCCCGCGCCAGCAGTTCGGCCACTTCGGCCTTCAATTGGGCCTCGATCTTGGTCGCATGCTCATAGGACAGCGCGCTGTGCCGGCTGGCATTGGCGTGGATTTTCGTGCCGTCCAGCGCCACCGTGCCCATCTTGAGCAGGCCCATCTCGCGCGCCAGTTCCAGCACCCGCACGAACAGCGCTTCGATCTCCTTGAGAAAGCGCCGCCGAAACGTCGCGATGGTGTCGTGGTCGGGATGATCGTTGGCGGCGATGAACCGGAACGCCACCGAATCATAGGTCGCCCGCTCCAGCTTGCGGCTCGAAAACACCCCGGTCGCATAGCCGTAAACCAGACAGTCCCAACAACAAGGCCGGATGATAACCGGCCGAGCCGGTGCCGCGATAGCTCTCACCATCGCCGACAGGTCCAAGCCGTCGATCACCTCGACAACAAACCGCGCCAGGTGCCGCTCGGGAAGCCACTCATCAAGCGACGGCGGAAGCAGAAATCCCGTCTCGCGATCAAACTCGCGGAAATTGCTCATCAATGCACCCCACCAGAGAATCAATGCCGCCATGATACCCTGTGCCTCGTATAATCGCTTAAGTCCGACAG
>CAWHPH010000012.1:0-36320 GCA_963831135.1 uncultured Alphaproteobacteria bacterium | reverse complement strand
CACCTTGCCGGCAAATTCGAGCGTATCGCCGACATAGCTCGATACGTCGCCTTTGGGCCGTTCGCCGGCGATGGCTTGGCCCTCGACCATATAGTGCACCGCCTCGGCGATGTTGGTGGCGTGATCGCCCATGCGCTCAATGTTCTTGGCGCAGAACAGATGGTGGATGCACATCGAGATAGTGCCCGGGTCCTCCATCGAATAGGTGAGGAGTTCGCGGAACAGTGAGACGTAGAGCGCGTCGACTTCCTTGTCGGCCTTCCAGACGCGCAACGCCTTGCTGGGATTGCGATCGACAAAGGCGTCGAGAACCGCAGCCAGCTGCGCAACGACCAGCGCCGCCATATGCTTGAGGCCGCGCATGAGCGCGCGCTGGGAGTTATCACCGGAGACGGCGAGGACGCGCTTGCCGATATTCTTCGCCAAATCGCCGACCCGCTCTAGATCGTTGGCGATCCGCAACATCGCCACCAGCGCACGCAGGTCGATCGCCATCGGCTGCCGCAGCGCGATGGTCGCAATGGCCTTTTCTTCAATCTGCCGCTGTAATGCATCGACCGTCGCGTCGGCAGCAATGACTTGTCGCGCCAGCCCGATGTCGCGCCGCGTCAATGCGTCGATGGAGTCGGTCACCTGCTTCTGGGCGAAACCGCCCATCTGCGCGACCAACTGAGTAAGCTTGATGAGGTCGGTATCGAAGACGCGGGCGGTGTGCTCGGAGACGTTCATGTTATTTCCGCAGGCGTTGGTGACTCAATCGGGGTGCGCACCGCTTAAGCTACGCAGCGATCCCGGGCACAAATTAACCCAACGCCTTGATGATTCTACGATTCATGCGTGACGTTCCGATGACATTCGACGAGGGCCAGCGGGCAAAGCGGACATAGGTGCTTGCGGATTGGACCTAAGCCGATGTCATCGTGCTCACATTAAGCCATCGCTAAAATCGAAAAAAGATGATTCGCGCCCGCGCTTTCCACATGAGCGCGAAGCGTAAGAAGGTAATTGAAACAGAATGATGCCGCCAGTTTTGATCGATGCGATTGGGGCGACAGGCGCTCTTCTGACGACGGTGTGCTGGGTGCCCCAGGCGGTGAAGATCATCCGCGATCGGGAAACCCGCGCCATCTCGCTCTCGGGAACCATGTTAAGCACGCTCGGCGTGCTGCTTTGGTTGATTTATGGTCTCGCTATCGTCGATGGGCCGCTTATCGCCTCGAGCATTGCCACTTTCGCCATGACGGCGACCATTCTGGTTCTCAAGATCCGGCACGGGTGACGCTGGGTAGGCCCCTCATCCTCGCGCGACGGCGTGGACTTAGAGCGGATTTCTCTGGGTTCCCGCTGGCGCGGGAATAGGAGGAAAAGTCACGAAAGTACCCGCACCGGTCGGCCGTCGAGAAAGGCGCGGATGTCGTCCACCATCCCGGCGAAGAAGGTTCGATAATTTTGCTCGGCGACATAGCCCAGATGCGGCGTCAGCACGACATTGTCCAATGTACGCAATGGATGACCGACCGGCAGCGGCTCGATATCGAATACATCGAGTCCGGCGCCGGCGATCCGCTTCGCGCGCAAGGCCGCAAGCAATGCGGCTTCCACGACGATCGGGCCGCGCGAGGTATTGATCAGGAAGGCGGTGGGCTTCATCAGGCCGAGTTCCTTGGCGCCGACTAGCGCGCGCGTGCGCTCCGACAATTGCAGGTGGATCGAGAGAAAATCCGCGCGGCGAAAGAGGTCGTCACGGCCCACATGCTCGGCGCCGGCTTCCTTGCACGCTTCCGCCGTGAGGTTCTGGCTCCAGGCGATGACGTTCATCTTGAAGGCCCGGCCGATCGCGGCCATGCGCGTGCCAAGCTTGCCAAGTCCCAGTAGCGCGAGCGTCATGCCTTCGAGGTCGAGGCCAATGGTGGTCTGCCAAGGCGCGCCGGCTTTGAGCCGGGCGTTCTCGTACCCGATATGGCGGGCGAGTTCGAGCATGAGGCCGGTGGCGATGGCCGCGGTGGCGTTGCCGAAGGCCGGCGTTCCGCAAACGACGAGGTTCCGCGTCTTCGCCGCTTCCAGATCGATCGAGGCGTTGCGCATGCCGGTCGTGATCAGAAGCTTCAGATCCGGTAGCCGCTCGATTACGGTGCGCGGGAAAGCGGTACGCTCGCGCATGGCGCAGACGATGGCAAAGCCTTGCAGTGCGGCAACGACATTGTCGGCCGAACCGAGCTGGTCGTTGAAAACCTTGATGTCGATGTCATTGGTCACTTTCGACCAATCGGCCATCGACAGCGCGACATTCTGATAGTCGTCAAGAATTGCGCAGCGAAGTGGCATGGTTCCTCGTCTTGAAGCCGAGATGAGCGAGCGAATTTACGCGTGCGCTTTGGTCAGCTCGACATAGGCGGTCGCCAGCTCGACGCGCGCGGTAGCCGGGAAAGGCGCGTTGCGGGCCGCTTTGGCGCGGCATGCCGGTCCGGGCCCGCGCATATAATAAAGTTCCGGCCGATAGGGATTGAGCGCGTTACCGAAGGTGTGCTGCAAGTCACGCACGGCCTTCGTGAAATTCTGCAACATGACACGCTCCCTTCTCGTTCGAGGGCGCCGGTCGGGGCTTTCTGCCGCGTGGCGCCGCTTATTGGTCGTGCGAACGGAGTCCCAGGTTCAAAAACCCGGTCGGCGTGAATTTTCGGAGAAAAATCATTAAAAATTAGTGCGAATGATCGCACAGGCGCCTCGAAAGTCGCGCAAATCCAGTCAGGCTTTACGAAGCCTTACGGTTCTCGCAAAAAGAGCGGTCCGGCACGGACACCTTGTCTCGCTCGGCGATCAGGCAAGCGCATGCCACCCGCGGGCCGCAGCGTGACCCGGGCCGCCGGTTTCGGCTTGTGGCCGGCAACTTGCCGCCCACCCGTGTTTTCCATCGTGCACGCGCATCGTCACGTGGGATGACCGAATTGCCGCTGCCCAGAGAGAATTGTGTCTCCTGAAAAATACTGTCGTCGAAATCAATCAAGACGGGCTGTCCCCTGACGACAGAAAAGCCATAACGCGCATATTTGCAGTCAATATTTGAGCAATAAATCGGCCGATTGCTGTTTGCCAGGTCTGGCGGCTGCACAGCCACGAGTGGACTGCAGCAGCGCGGGCAGCGCAGGATCGGCAACACCTCCAGAAAGCGATCATTGGTAGTGTGCAAATTGGCTCTCTTATCCGTCGCGGTGATTGTGTCTGCCCGGTGCTGGCGACGCCCTGATGCCGATAACAATCGTAGCACGTTGCGCTGCCGATGTCCGGCGCTGGCGTTCAGGTCGATCTTCGTGCCCTACGCCTGCCATGCTGTCGAATGGGCGCCCTCCCGCGTGACCGGTCGGCGACGAAGTCCCCCGAAAAGCGGGCTAGTCGCTGGTTCCGCAACGGCGTTTTTGCCGCGCTCGCCTTAATGTCAATCTGCGTAGAAGCCAGAATTTTGCTGTCGCATTGAAATTAGGACACAATCCGCCCGGTTTGCGATCATCAGCGATCACGTCTATGCCCACGCTGCGCGCCGTTCGGCGCGACCGCTTGGTGTGTGAGCAGGGACCGTGCTGCAGCGCCTGCAAACGCGTCCGTGCCTTTGAGCAAACATGCCTGCCGAAACGGAACGGGGGCCGAACGGTGGCGCGTCGGCCCCGCCCTTTGCGAGCAGGCGGAAGGGGTTAATCCCGCCGCTCACGACAGGGCGGCGATGTGGTCTGCAGCCCCAACAGACCAAGCGGTCGTGGCGGCGGTCGGAACGGAACACAATCGGGGTCGACGAACATCGGATTGACCTCGCTGTGCCTTGTCCTTTAGGTACCCGCTCGCTACATCAACGACAAATTCCGCACATCGGCGCAGCGCGCCCAACGATTGAGGCAGGGCGGTTGCGCCCGGACCAAGAATGGCCCGTCAATTTATCTACCACATGCAGGAACTGTCGAAGACCTATCCCGGCAACCGGAAGGTCTTGGACAACGTGCATCTGTCATTCTATCCCGACGCCAAAATCGGCGTTCTTGGCGTTAACGGCGCCGGCAAGTCGACCCTTCTTCGCATCATGGCCGGACTCGACGACGAGTATTCCGGCGAGGCCTGGGCCGCCGAGGGCGCCCGTGTCGGCTATCTGGCGCAGGAGCCGCAGCTCGATCCGGCGAAGTCTGTGCGTGAAAACGTCATGGAGGGCGTGGCGCCGCAGAAGGCGATCCTCGACCGCTACAATGAATTGGCGCTGAACTATTCCGACGAGACCGCCGACGAAATGACCAGGCTCCAGGACGAGATCGAGTCCAAGGGGCTGTGGGATCTCGATTCCAAGGTCGATCTGGCGATGGACGCGCTGCGGTGTCCGTCCGACGAGGCCGACGTGGTGAAGCTGTCCGGCGGCGAGCGGCGGCGGGTGGCGCTCTGCCGGCTCCTCTTGGAGCAGCCGGAACTGTTGTTGCTCGACGAGCCGACCAACCATCTCGATGCCGAGTCGGTGATGTGGCTCGAAGGCCATTTGCGCAATTACCCCGGTGCCATCCTCATCGTCACCCACGACCGCTATTTTCTCGACAACGTGACCGGTTGGATTCTCGAGCTCGATCGCGGCCGCGGCATCCCCTACGAAGGCAACTACTCGGCCTGGCTCGCGCAAAAGCAGAAGCGTTTGCAGCAGGAAGGGCGTGAAGAAGAAGCGCGCCAGCGTACGCTCGCCCGCGAGCAGGAATGGATCGCCGCGTCGCCGCGCGCGCGGCAGGCCAAATCCAAGGCGCGCTACGAGCGCTATGAGGAATTGCTCAAGAAGGCCGGCGAAAAGCAGACGCAGACCGCCCAGATCGTCATCCCGGTGGCCGAGCGCCTCGGGCAGAATGTCATCGACTTCGAGCATCTGAGAAAAGGATTTGGCGACAACCTTCTGATTGACGATCTCACGTTCAAATTGCCGGCCGGCGGCATCGTCGGTGTGATCGGACCGAACGGAGCCGGCAAGACGACCCTGTTCCGCATGATTACCGCGCAGGACAAGCCGGACAGCGGGACGATCGAGATCGGCGAGTCGGTGCAGCTCGGCTATGTCGATCAATCGCGCGATACGCTCGACGGCAAGAAGACCGTGTGGGAGGAGATTTCCGGCGGTCTCGATCAGCTGCAGCTCGGCAAGCGCGAGGTCAATTCGCGCGCCTATTGCGCGGCGTTCAATTTCAAGGGGGCCGACCAGCAGAAAAAGGTCGGTCAGCTTTCCGGCGGCGAGCGCAACCGTGTGCATCTTGCCAAGATGTTGAAATCCGGCGCCAACGTTCTCCTGCTCGACGAGCCGACCAACGATCTCGATGTCGATACGCTGCGTGCGCTCGAGGAAGCGCTCGAGGATTTCGCCGGCTGCGCCGTGATCATCAGCCACGACCGCTGGTTTCTCGATCGCATCGCCACCCACATCGTCGCCTTCGAGGGCGACAGCCACGTCGAATGGTTCGAAGGCAATTTTCAGGACTACGAGAAGGACAAGATGCGCCGGTTCGGAACCGACTCAATCGTGCCGCAGCGGATCAAGTACAAGAAATTTTCGCGGTAGCATGGTCCGGGCGACGCCTCGTCGGGAGCGTTGTTTGTCCGCACATCGAAGACTTGGCTCAGAGCCGAAGGATGGAACCACGGGAATCGACCGGTCCAGCAAACAGATCGAGAGTGTAAAGCTCTGGTCAAATCGACCCTCGCTGCGGTTTTCACGCAATTTCATTGAAGCAACTTCATTAAGTATGAAGAAGCGGCTGCCGCTGGGCCGCGGCGGCGCCAGTTCCTGCGCCTTCCATTTCCGCTGCCCGATACCCATATAGATGTAAGTTCGCTCGCCATAGAGCGCGAAAGCCCATTTCAGAAAGGCGTATTTGCGCCGTTTGCCTGTTTCATCGAAAGGAGAGGACTTTGGCTACGAGATCCAGCGAGGCGCGTTCGACCGAGGCGCGGACGCGCGCCGAGGCAAGTTTCAAAAAAGAGGAACGCGCTAAAGAGGGCGCCCAGGCGATGATGGAATATCTCGCCAATGGCCGCATGATCCGCGAGAGGACGGAGCGGTTGAGGGCGCTTCGCCTCGCCAAGGAGGAAGCCGATAAAAAGGCGGCGCTTACCAGCAAACCGGCCCCTGCCAAGCGGGCGCAAAAGGCATAAAGGCATAGAGCGTGTCGAAGGAAGAACTCCTGCAATTTGAGGGGCTCGTTCTCGAGATATTGCCCGACGCCCGTTATCGCGTTCAGCTTGACAATGGTCACGAGCTGATCGCCTACACCGCCGGCAGAATGAAGAAGAACAGGATCAAGACGCTCGCCGGCGACCGGGTAACCGTCGAGGTTTCACCGTACGATCTGGAAAAGGGGCGGCTGGTGTTTCGCCACAAGGACGAGCGCGCCGGTTCTGTCAGCCGTCCGCCGCAGCGTGCACAATTCCGTCGCCGCTGATTTTTGTTGGTCGCGCTCGCCCGTTCTTGGATCGGTTGCGCCGACGCCTCAAAGCGAACGCAAGATTGTCTTATCAGCATCAGCTGGTTCGCTGACGCTCACGCGCCTACGCCGGCTTCGCCAGCAATCCGTTGAGCACCAGATCGAGGTGAGCGTCGAAGTAGGTTTTCAAATCCAGCGGATAGCGGTCGTCGAACATCATCATCCACATGTCGACCAGCGCGATCGGCGCGATGATCACCAGTGGACATTCGGTCACCGCAGACTTTCGGATTTCGCCGCGGTCCACGCCGCGCTGGATCGCTTGCTTGAGCAGATCCACGCAGGGGCGGTGAATTTCTTCGTGATAGCGGTCGGCGAGCGCTGGAAACCGCGACGCTTCGGCGATCAGCATGCGAACGACCTCGCGCCGCCGCCGGTCTTCGACAATGTGCTGATAGATGAAGCTGAACTGCGCCCGCAACAGATCCGCGGTGGAGCCTTCGTGGCGTACGAACATGTCCTGTACGGTGTCGAGCGTCACTTTCATGAGCTCGCGCACCACGGAAATGAACAGGTGCTCCTTGTTCTCGAAATAGACGTAGATCGTGCCCTTGGTCACGCCGGCGCGCTCGGCGATCTGGTCGAGCGTGGTCATCGCGTAGCCGTTGCGGGAGAATTCCGCGAACGCGGCTTCGATGATCTCGTGTGGCCGCTCGGCCTTGCGTCGGCGACGTCCGTCAGCCCGCCTTTCGATCACCTCAGCCATGGACGATCCCAGCCTCCGCCGAGGCGAGTATAGTTATTGACTGACCGGATAGTAAATAACTAATGTGGGTGCTAGTTTAGGGGTGATGAAGTGTGGACGTCGGGGACATATCCTCCGCGCGGTGGCCCGTATGCCGGTGCGCGGCCAGCAAAATGCCCGGCTTCGCTTGGCGGAAGGTCGCCGCACTTGCGCGGCCGACCGGCCGGCGGCGTGAACGCCTGCCTGCTGACCGGCGGTGCTGGCGGCGCGGCAAAATCGGGCCGGGCCGCCAAAGCGGCACGCTGGTGGACAAAGCGGGAGCCATTCGCAGGCACGGCTCGCGCTCGTTCAACTGCGGGCTTCTGCCATTCCTGCCATCGTGTCCCCGATGTTCGGTGGCGAGCGCCGGAACGACCTCGACGCCGTGTCCGGCCCACGCGGCCCCCCAATCGCAAATCGTGCAAGCCGCGAGCGGTACGCCGCCTGCTACCGGAGTGAAATAGATGATCAAGCGCATGGTGATCATGCTTGTGGCGGTTGCCGTCGTGTTCGGCGGGATCTTCGGATTCCAGGCGTTCAAGGCGGCGATGATCAAGAAATTCATTACGGCGCTGAGTAATCCGCCGCAGACCATCTCCGCTACCACGGCCGCGACCAGCGAATGGCAGCCGAAAATCGAAGCCGTCGGCTCGCTGCGCGCGGTCAGGGGCGCCGATTTGTCGCTCGAGGTCTCCGGCGTGGTCGAGTTCGATCTCCTTTAATTCCGGCGACGACGTCCAGGAGGGGGCGCAGTTACTCAAGCTGCGCACTGCCGACGACGTCGCCCGGCTCGAAATCGCTGAAGGCCATGGCCGAGTTGAACGAGATCACTCTCGATCGCGCCCAAAGGCTTTTAAAGACGCAGGCGGTCAGCCAAGCACAGTTGGATTCCGATGCCGCCAATCTGAAGAATGCCAAGGCGCAGGTGGCGCAGCAGCAGGCCATCATCGACAAGAAGGTCTTGCGCGCTCCCTTTGCCGGACACCTCGGCATCCGCGCCGTCGACATTGGGCAATATCTCGGAGCCGGCACTGTGATCGTCACGTTGCAGGCGCTCGATCCAATCTATGTCGATTTTTTCGTGCCCCAGCAGGCGGTGGATCAGATCCAGCTGAGGCAGTCGGTCTCGGTGAAGGTTGACGCTTTCAAGGATCAGACCTTCACCGGGGAGATTGCCGCCGTCAATCCGAAGGTCGATGTTAGCAATCGCAACGTGCAGATTCGCGCGACCTTGAAAAATCCCGACCACAAACTCCTGCCGGGAATGTATGCGATGGTGGACATCGCGGTCGGACCGCCCGAGACCCATGTGACGCTGCCGCAAACGGCGATCACCTACAATCCCTATGGCGACACGGTCTATGTCGTCGAGCGCAAAGGCAACGATGCCGAAGGCAAGCCGCAACTTTCCGCGCGGCAGACCTTCGTCACCGTCGGGCCGACGCGCGGCGATCAAGTGGCCATCCTGAGAGGCGTCGAGGAGGGCGACACGGTCGTGACCGCCGGGCAGATCAAGCTGCATAACGGGACAGTGGTTCTGATCGACAACTCGGTGACGCCGACGGCCGAGGCGGCGCCCGCTCCGGTCGATCGGTAGCGTGCCCGCGCTATGAACTTCACCGACATTTTCATCCGCCGGCCGGTCCTCGCCTCGGTCATCAGCCTGTTGATCCTGGTGCTCGGCGTGCGCGCGTATTATGCGCTGCCGGTGCTGCAATATCCGCGCACCGAAAACGCGGTCGTCACCGTCACCACCACCTATTACGGCGCCGATCCGGACGTGGTCGCCGGCTTCATCACCACGCCGCTCGAAATCGCCATCGCTCAGGCCTACGGCATCGACTACATGACGTCGACCAGCCAGAGCAGCACCTCGACGATCACCGTTTATCTGCGGCTCAACTACGATGCCGACAAGGCGCTGACCGAGATCAACACCAAGATCAGTTCGGTCCTCAACCAATTGCCGACCGGAACCCAGCAGCCGGTCCTGACCGTCAAAATCGGTCAGACCATCGATGCGATGTATCTCGGGTTCAACAGCGACACGCTCGCGCCCAACCAGATCACCGATTACCTCACCCGCGTCGTGCAGCCCAAGCTGCAGACGATACCCGGCGTGCAAACCGCAGAATTGCTTGGTCAGAAGGTGTTCGCGCTGCGCGCCTGGCTTGATCCCCAGAAGCTTGCGGCATTCGGGCTGACCGCGACCGATGTCAGCCTGGCGCTGGCTGCCAACGACTTCATTTCCGGCATCGGCACCACCAAAGGGCAGATGGTGCAGGTCAACCTCACGGCATCGACCGGCCTGCATTCGGCGAGCGAGTTCCGCAATCTCGTCATCAAACAAGTGAACGGCGCGGTCGTCCGCCTGCAGGACGTCGCCAACGTCACGCTCGGTTCCGAAGACTACGAATCCGAGGTCGGCTTCGACGGCAAGCAGGCGGTCTATATCGGCGTTCAGGTCGCTCCCGCCGCCAATCTCTTGGAAGTCGTCCGCTCGGTGCACAAGATATGGCCGGACATCCAGGCGCAATTGCCGCGCGGGCTGAACGGCGAGATCGTTTACGATTCGACCGAATTCGTGAATGCCGCGATCTACGAAGTCGTGCTCAGCCTGGTCGAGGCACTGGGCATCGTCACCCTCGTGGTGTTCATGTTCCTGGGCTCGGTGCGTTCGTCGCTGATACCGACCGTCGCCATTCCGCTGTCGCTCGTCGGCACGCTCATTATCCTTCTGGCGCTCGGCTATTCGATCAACCTGCTGACGCTTCTGGCGCTGGTGCTCGCCATCGGCCTCGTCGTTGACGACGCCATCATCGTGGTCGAGAACGTCAACCGCCATCTCGAGGAAGGCGTGGCGCCGGTGCCGGCTGCCATCAATGCCGCGCGCGAGCTCGGCTGGCCGATCATCGCCATGACGGTCGTGCTGGGCGCGGTTTACGTGCCGATCGGCTTCCAGAGCGGGTTGACCGGCGCGTTGTTCGCGGAATTCGCCTTCGCCCTTGTCGGCGCCGTGACCGTCTCCGGCGTGGTCGCGCTGACGCTGTCGCCGATGCTGTGCTCGCGGCTCCTGAAGGCGCACGATCCGCAGCACCGCGGCTGGGAGGAAAAGCTCACCTATTATATCGACCGCAGCTTTAATTGGCTGCAGGGCGCCTACGAGCGGCGTTTGCACGGCAGCTTGAATTATCTGCCGGTCACTGTCGTCTTCGCGCTGATCGTGCTGTCGAGCATCTACTTTCTCTTCATCACCGCCCATACCGAACTTGCGCCGCAGGAGGATCAGGGCGTTATCCTCTCGCTGTCGAATGCCGCCCCGAACGCGACGCTCAAGCAGCGGCAACTTTACGCGCACGAAGTCTATCGGATTTTCTTCGAGCATCCGGAAACCGAACACGTTTTCCAGATCGACGTTCCAGGGCAGTCGATTTCCGGTATGGCGCTAAAGCCGTGGGGTCGCCGCGCCGCGTCAAGTAACAAGCTGCAGCCGATCGTGCAGCAGGAGCTGGCAAAAATTCCCGGCGTGCGCGTGGTCGCCTTTCAGCCGCCGCCGCTGCCTGGAAGCATCGGCCTGCCGGTTCAGTTCGTGATCGGCACCACCGAGCCGTTCGAGCGTCTTTACAATATCGCGCAGGACTTTCTGCGCGAGGCGCAACAGAGCGGAAATTTCATCTTCCTCGATTGCGATCTGAAAATCGACAATCCGCAATCCAACATCGTGATCGACCGCGACAAGACCGCACAGCTCGGCTTGAAGATGAGCGACGTCGGCGGCGCGCTCGCCTCCATGTTAGGCGGCGGCTACACCAACTATTTCAGCATGAGCGGCCGCTCGTACAAAGTCATCGCGCAAGTACAGCAGCGTTTTCGCTTGAATGCGCACCAGTTGCTCGACTACCACATCCGCGCTGCCGACGGCACGCTCGTGCCGTTGTCGACCATCGCGACGGTTTCGACCAAGACGGTGCCGGAATCGCTCAATCACTTTCAGCAGCTCAATAGCGCCACGATCCAGGGCGTCGCCATGCCGGGCGTGGCGCAAGGCGACGCGCTGGCCTATCTGCAGGAACTCGCCACCCGCAAGCTGCCGCGCGATTATTCGATCGATTACGGCGGCCTGAGCCGGCAATATGTGCAGGAGACGAGCGGTTTCGTCACCACGTTCGGCTTTGCCTTGATCATTATTTTCCTGGCGCTGGCCGCCTTGTTCGAGAGTTTCCGCGATCCGATTATCATTCTTGTCTCGGTGCCGATGTCGATCGCCGGCGCACTGATCTTCGTCAGCGTCGGCATCGGCGGCGCTTCGCTCAACATCTATACCGAGGTGGGCTTGGTCACGCTGATGGGGCTGATCTCGAAGCACGGCATTCTGATCGTGCAATTCGCCAACGATCTGCAGGCGGCCGGGCGCTCGAAGCGCGAAGCCATCGAACAGGCCGCCTCCATCAGGCTTCGTCCGATCCTGATGACTACGGCCGCCATGGTGCTCGGTGTCTTGCCGCTGATTACCGCCGCCGGCGCCGGCGCCGTCTCGCGTTTTCAGATGGGTCTTGTGATCGCCGCCGGCCTGTCGATCGGCACGGTGTTTACGCTGTTCGTTGTCCCGGCGGTGTATATGCTGATCGGTGCCGACCGCTCCAAAGCGGTTGCCGGGGTGGCGTCCGCGCACGCCGCTCCCGCCGAATGAACGGATGTAAAACGAGGAGGCGGGTGGACCGTCGGCAATGGAAGACTGGAGCGCACGCCAATATCTGAAATTCGAGGACGAACGCACCCGCCCGCCGCGCGATCTGTTGGCGCAGGTGCCATTGCAGCGTCCGCGGCTGGTGGTCGATCTCGGCTGTGGTCCTGGCAACTCGACCGAGCTTCTGGTCGAGCGTTTTCCGCAAGCCGAGGTGATTGGCCTCGATTCCTCGCCGGATATGTTGCGCAAGGCGCGGGAGCGCCTGCCGCAATGCACGTTCGTCGAGGCCGATATCGCATCCTGGGCCGCAGACCCACGCACCGATCTTCTCTTTGCCAACGCGTCCCTCCAGTGGCTGCCGGATCATCCGCATGTGTTGCGGCGGTTGCTTGAAGCTTTGCCCGCGGGCGGGGTGCTTGCGGTGCAGATGCCCGACAACACGCGTGAGCCGTCTCACGTGTTGCAGCGCGAGGTGGCAGCGAACGGCCCGTGGGCGGATAATCCGGAGGTGAAGGCTGCGCCGCGCGGCGATCTGCCAACGCCCGAAGAGTATTACGATCTGCTGGGGCCGGTCTGTTCCCGGATCGACATCTGGCACAGCATCTATAATCACGTGATGGCGACGCCGCCGGCGATCGTCGAATGGTTCAAGGGCTCCGCGCTGCAGCCCTATCTGTCGCCGCTTGACGCTGCCGCGCGCGAAAAATTCCTCGCCGCCTATACTGAAAAGATCGCGGCGGCCTATAAGCCGCGCTTCGATGGGAAAGTGTTGCTGCGGTTCCCGCGGCTATTCATCGTCGCGGTTCGCTAGAAATCCTGGCCTCGTCGACCGTGCGTTTTGCCGGCTTGACAGATCGCGCCGCCGCATTATACTTAACCATAAGGTAAAGTATTAGAGGTCGGGCCTTAAGCGTGCAGCATGGGCCTGACCCGATGGCTGTCGATCAAGGGAGGCGAACATGCCGGAGGTTGAAATCATCGGACCTGCGCCGTCGACTTACACGCGGACCGCCCGCATGGTCTGCGAGGAAAAGGCGATCCCCTACGCGCTCAGGCAGTCGCTGCCGCATTCGCCGGACGTGGATGCCATTCACCCGTTCGGCAAAGTGCCGGTGATGCGTCACGGCGATTTCGAGCTGTGTGAGTCGAAAGCGATCGCCACTTATCTCGATCTCAGCTTTCCGGGTCCGAAATTGATTCCGACTGACCCGCGCCATGCCGCGCTTACCGAGCAATGGGTATCGCTGGTCAATACCAAAATGGACGGCACCTTGGTGCGGACTTATCTGCTCAACTATGTTTTTCCGAAGGGCAGTGACGGAAAACCGGATCGCAAGGTGATCGACGCGGTGGTGCCGGCGGTGAAGCAGGAGATCGAGCTGTTGGATCGCGCAGTCGCCAAAGGCGGGTTTCTAGCCGGCGACAGCTTCACGTTTGCCGACATCAATGTGATGCCGATCCTGGCCTATTTGCGGAATTTTCCCGAATCGGGGGCCGCCATCGCTGCGGCGAAGTCGTTGTCGGCCTATTACGACCGGCTTGCCGCGCGGCCAAGCTTTCAGGCCACGGTGCCGCCACCGCCGCCGCAGCAGCAGGCGAGGGCCTCGTGACGCATTGCATTCGGTCGGCAGTGCGGTGACAGTGCGGGGCGATGAGATTCGTCCCGCTGCTTTTCTGTGCCGCCCATTTACTGAATGTTCTTGCCGCTGACGGCGCATACGCAGCCGATGCGGCCTTTCAGTCGTTCCTGCAATCGCTGTGGCCGCAGGCGCAAGAACTTGGTGTCTCGCGCGCAACGTTCGACGCGGCGACGCGCAATCTCGAACCCGATTTGAGCTTGCCCGATCTCGTTATCCCCGGCCGGCCTGAAAAACCGCAGGCCGGTCAGCCGGAATTCGTGCAGACGCCGGCGGATTACATCAAAGAGAGCGCGATCGATCGGCTCGCCGCCGAGGGCCGTAAGCTATACGACCAGTATCGGCCGGCCTTGGGCACCATCGAGCGCCAGTTCGGCGTCGATCCGACAGTCGTGCTCGCGATCTTTGGCCGCGAGACCGATTACGGCCGCGCCAAGGATACACGCAGCGCGATCCGCGTGCTGGCGACACAAGCCTATCTCGGCAAGCGCAAAGACAAATTCCGCGAAGAGTTTTTGCTGGCGCTGAAGATCGTTCAGGAGGGACGGATCAGACTGGCCGACATGAAAAGCTCGTGGGCGGGAGCCATGGGCCTGACCCAGTTCCTGCCGTCGGATTATCTGAAATACGCCGTCGATTTCGACGGCGACGGCCGCGCCGACATCTGGAATTCAGTGCCGGATGCGCTCGCCTCGGCGGCGAAGCAGCTCGCCGACAAGGGCTGGCAGCGCGGCTTGCACTGGGCCTATGAAGTGCATCCGCCGGCGAATGTCGACTGCACTGTCGGCGTGCCGGAGAATACGCTGACGATCGGCGAATGGCTCAAGCGCGGTTTTGTGCCGGCTTATGGTCGTGCGCTGTCGCCGGCGGAGCAGGCGGCGACTGCCTCATTGGTTCAGCCGCAGAGCATTTACGGGCCGTCTTTTCTCGCGCCGGCTAATTATTTTGCCATCAAGGAATACAATTTCTCCGATCTTTACGTGCTGTTCGTCGGGCACCTCAGCGATCGGATCGTCGATCCGCGGCCGTTCGAGACGCCGTGGGGCAAGGTTGCGCTGCTGCCGACCCGCGATCTCGACCGCATGCAGGAAATTCTCACCGCGCGCGGCTATTATCACGACAAGATCGACGGCAAGGCCGGCATGAAAACGCGTGCGGCCGTCGGCGAATATCAGAAGCGAAACGGGCTGAATGTCGATTGCTGGCCGACCGCTGCGCTGCTTGCAAACATGGAGACGAAACGCGGGAATTAGGCACCCGCGAAGGCGAGATCTCAGTCCTCGCCGGGCACGGCGAGCGGCAAGCGGTCGTCGTCCTCGCCGGAATAGCCCAGTGCGCGCTTTATCCGTTTGGCGATTGAACCGGTAGTGCCCGGATCGCCATAGTGCCGCGAGGCGTACTGCGACCGAACACGCTCGGCGACGATTTCACCGGGGATGGCCGCCGGCTGGCAGATGCCGCGGCCGCTTGAACGGCGCATCAAGTCCACATGGATGTGATTGTAATGATAGATGTTGGCGCCGGGCGCCAGCACGGTGGTGAATTCATTGCAGGCCGCCAGCTGCACGTCATGCAGAAACGCCTGTTCCTCGGGCGAGCCGCGCCAGCCATATTGCACGGTGATTTTGTGCCCGTCGGCCAGCACGAACTCGGCGATGTCGAGTGCGTTGCCGAAGGCGTGCTCGGATATGTGCGCGTTCGGATTGCCGTTCATGCCGCGGCATGAATAGGCGGATATTTGTTTGATCTCGGCCACGGGCTGATGGAACCAGCGCAAGGCTGCCGGCTGAACGGCGGTCGTGATCCATTGGTCGAGCGCGGACACGATAGGGCAGGCGAGCGTCGCCGCTGGTTTCACTTCTACCGGTCCGACCAACGCGGTGACCGTTGGTTCACGCGGCCAACCGAGCGGCACATGCTCCTCAACGCCAGGCGGGGTCGGGTCGCGCGGCGTATATGTCGGCGGCGGGTAATTTCGCGGGTAGGAGGCCGCGGGCGGCGGGCTTAAGCGTCCTGCCGACGTTCCGCCATAGGGCCGCGGCGGCTCCGGTTCGAACGCCGCGTCATCTTCGCCAGGCTCCGGCACCCCCGGCGCGTAAAGTGACATCGGCCGCCCCGGCTGCGGAGCGGTTGCTTGCATCCGGCCGAGCTGAGCCGGCGCGGCCGGCGACGGTCGCCCCTGCTGGCCCGCGGGCGGCGGCAATGCATTCGACTGGACGACCGGCCAGTGCTGCGGCATTGCGCCTGACGAAAGCGCCCCCGGCGGGCGAACCGGCTCGTCGTCGTAGCCGAGCGGCGCGGTTTCCCCCAGCGCCGATACCCGGATGGGATAATCTGCGCCGCACATGCCGGGTCCGCTGATGGCGGAAACGCGCACGCGTGCCGGACTTTCCTTCACCGCACCGGAATTCATGCAGGCGAGTTCCGCCTCGCGCCGCCAGGCTTCACGCTCCCCGCTGTAGAAGTTGTGTCCGCAGCCGGCGAGCGCGATCAACGCGGCAACGGCGATAGAGCCGAATATCCATACTTGAACGCCACGCGACATGCGCGGGAGAATGCGAGGATTTCCGTTAAGGACTGTTCAATGATGTTGCGCATTGGGTGAGAAGGAACGTGTTAACTATGTTGCGGCGCTGCCGTTTTTGATCGCTCGAGGAGGGCGCAACGCGGTCTCTGTGTATGCTCGCGACGGCTCAGTTTCGGAGCATCGTCTTCGCCGCCGCCGTGTGAGCCTGCGGCGTCGGCCCAGCCGAGACGGCTATTTCCGAAGCTTCTTCTCAGCTCGCGTTCGCGCGACGTTGTTTGTCACCCGATCGTCACGCTCGCCTTCGGCTCGTGTGCGTAAAATTTCTGTCGTCGCAATGCGGAACTTTTCGCTTTGCGCAAAATTGCTTTCAATCTCATGCGCTTCGTCAAGCGATGCAATTTGAAGCGTGCTGTGCACAAAGTTCTGCGGCATTGCAGCAATCAGCGCGCTTCAGTGAAGCGGCGTTTCCTGCTATAATTTCAACAATACAATTGCGATGGAGGTGCGACGCGTGGATATCGCGATGAGGCTCAATGTGCTTGCCGTGTGCGCCGCGTTTGTTTTTGTTGGCGCGATTCTACTGGGGGCCTTCTGAGTTTCGAGAGCGCGATTTCGGAAGAGCGAACGAGGGGTCTTCCGACGAGATCGTGCTTATAACGCTAAGTGTCCAAACGCCAGAACCGAAAATGCCGGTCTTTCAACGGCGGTAAGGGATCAGAAACACCGGAGCGGCTTTCGCTCCGGTGTTTTTGTTTCTGCCCGTCATTGCGAGGCACGGAGTGCCGAAGCAACTAAGTCACTCATGGTCCTGGATTGCTCCGCCGCGTGCTCTCGCAACGACGGCTACTCCGCGGCGCTGCGCACTGCCGCCAGCGGATCGTAGTTCAGGATTGGCGCCAGCCATTTCTCGGCTTGCTCGGAGGTCCAATTCTTGCGCGCCGCGTAGTCTTCGACCTGATCTCGCTCGATGCGGCCAACGCCGAAATAGTAGCTTTCCGGATGGCTGAAATAGCAGCCGCAAACGGAGGCGCCCGGCCACATGGCAAAACTTTCCGTCAGCCGCACGCCGATCTGACGCTCGCCGTCGAGGAGATGAAACAGCGTCGCCTTCTCGCTGTGATCCGGCTGCGCCGGATATCCCGGCGCCGGACGGATGCCGCGATACTTTTCGGCAATGAGGTCGGTGCTGCTGAAAGCCTCATCAGGCGCATAACCCCAGAACTCCGTGCGTACGCGTCGATGCAGATACTCGGCCAGAGCTTCGGCCAGCCGGTCGGCCAGCGCCTTGGCCATGATCGCGGAATAGTCGTCGTTGGCGCGCTTGAAGCGGTCGACCACGGCTTCCTCGCCGATCCCCGCCGTGACGGCGAAAGCTCCGACATAGTCGGCGAGCCCGCTCGCGCGTGGAGCAACGAAATCGGCGAGCGCCACGTTGGCGCGGCCTTCGCGGCGCGGCAGTTGCTGGCGCAGTGTGTGCAATACCGCAATCGGCGCGTTGCGCGCCTCGTCGGCGAAGATCAGAATGTCATCGCCTTCGCTATTCGCCGGCCACAATCCGAACACGGCGCGCGCCGTAAACCAGCCATCGGCGGTGATCTGCCGCAGCATGGCTTGCGCGTCGGCAAACAGGCTCCGTGCGGCTTCGCCGGTTTGCGGATCGTTCAGAATGGCCGGAAATTTTCCGTTGAGTTCCCAGGTAGCGAAGAACGGCGTCCAGTCGATAAGGTCGATCAGCTCGGATAGCGGGATATCCGTAAGCCGATGCCTGTCGAATATTCGCGGCACCGGCGGCAGATAGTCGCCCGACCAATTGAGCCGCAGCGCGTTGGCACGCGCATCCGCCAACGGCAGGCGTTGCTTGCCTTCCTCGCCGCGGGCATGTGCCGCGGCGATGCGGGCGTATTCGGCGCGCACCTCGTTGATGGTGTGCGCCCGCGTCGCCGGCGAAAGCAGCGACGATACGACGCCGACGGCGCGGCTTGCGTCATTGACATAGAGCGTCTGCCCGCGGCGGTAGTTGGGATGGATCTTCACCGCCGTGTGCACGCGGCTCGTCGTCGCGCCGCCGATGAGCAGCGGCACGTCAAAACCTTGCCGCTCCATCTCGGCCGCGACATGGCACATCTCGTCCAGCGAAGGCGTGATAAGGCCGGACAGCCCGATGATGTCGGCCTGTTCGGCGATCGCGGCCTGCAGGATTTTCTCCGCCGGCACCATGACGCCGAGATCGATGACGTCGTAACTGTTGCAGGCGAGCACGACACCGACGATGTTCTTGCCGATGTCATGCACATCGCCTTTGACGGTGGCGAGCACGATTTTGCCGTTCGACGAGGCGTGCGTGCGGCCGTCTCTTTGCTGCTCCATGTAAGGGAGCAGATGAGCCACCGCCTGCTTCATCACTCGCGCCGATTTGACCACCTGCGGCAAAAACATCCGGCCTGAGCCAAAGAGGTCGCCGACCACGTTCATGCCGTCCATGAGCGGGCCCTCGATCACTGCGAGCGGGCGGGGAGCTCGCAGCCGGGCTTCCTCCACGTCAGCGGCGATGAAATCCGTGATGCCGTGCACCAGCGAATGAGTCAGGCGTTTCTCCACCGGCCATTCGCGCCAGGAGAGATCCGCCTCCTTCTTTTCCTTACCGGCGCCGCGGTGACGTTCGGCCAGCGCGAGCAAGCGTTCGGCCGCATCGCCGCGGCGGTTGAGCACGACGTCCTCGCAAGCTTCGCGCAGTTCCGGATCGAGATCGTCGTAGACCGCTATTTGGCCCGCATTGACGATCCCCATATCCATGCCGGCGGCGATGGCGTGGGTGAGGAACACCGAATGCATGGCTTCACGCACAGGCTCATTGCCGCGGAAGGAAAAGGAAAGATTCGACACGCCGCCGGAGACATGGGCGTGCGGCAGGCTCTGCCGGATCCAGCGCGCGGCGTCGATGAAAGCGAGCCCGTAGCCGTTATGCTCCTCCATGCCGGTTGCGACCGCAAAGATGTTCGGATCGAAAATGATGTCCTGCGGCGGAAAGCCGACACGATTGACCAGAATGTCGTATGCGCGCGCGGCGATACGGGTCTTGCGCGCAAAGGTGTCCGCTTGGCCGGCTTCGTCAAACGCCATCACCACGACGGCGGCGCCGTAACGGCGCACCAGTTTTGCCTGGCGAACGAACGCATCCTCGCCTTCCTTGAGCGAGATCGAATTGACCACCGCCTTGCCCTGCGCGCATTTCAAGCCCGCCTCGATCACCGAGAATTTCGAGGAATTGATCATCAGCGGCACGCGTGCGATGTCGGGTTCCGCCGCGATGAGATTGAGGAAGGTCGTCATCGCCTTTTCGGAATCAAGCAGACCCTCGTCCATGTTGATGTCGAGGATTTGCGCCCCGTTCTCCACCTGATCGCGGGCTACCGCGAGCGCCGCGGTATAGTCGCCGGCGGTAATGAGCTTCCGAAAGCGCGCCGAGCCGGTGACGTTGGTCCGCTCCCCGACATTCACGAAAGGAATCGCCGGCGTGAGGGTGAACGCTTCCAGCCCGGAGAGGCGCAGACGCGGCGGCACGGTCGGAATTTGCCGCGGTTTCTTGCCGGCCACGGCGGCGGCAATGGCGCGGATGTGGTCGGGCGTCGTGCCGCAGCAGCCGCCGACGATATTGACGATGCCCGAAGCGGCAAATTCGGCCATCTGCGCGGCCATTGTCGCCGGGCTTTCGTCGTAGTGACCGAACTCGTTTGGCAACCCGGCATTCGGATAGGCGCAAATGAGCGTGTCGGCGACGCGCGCCAGCTCGGCGATGTGCGCGCGCATCTGCTTGGCGCCCAATGCGCAGTTTAGTCCGACCGACAATGGTGCGGCATGCGCGATCGAATTCCAGAAGGCTTCCGGCGTCTGTCCGGAGAGAAGCCGTCCGGATCGGTCGGTGATGGTACCGGAAATCATGATCGGCAGGCGGACGCCGCATGCCTCCATGACCTCAGCGCAGGCGAAAATCGCCGCCTTGGCATTGAGCGTGTCGAAGATGGTTTCGACAAGGAGGACATCGACACCGCCCTCGATCAATCCGCGCACCTGCTCGGCATAGGCGAAACGCAATTCGTCGAATGTGACGGCGCGGAAGCTCGGATTCAGAACGTCAGGCGAAATCGAGGCGGTGCGGTTGGTCGGGCCGATGGCGCCGGCGACAAAGCGCGGACGGCCGTCCTCGTCTTGCGCAACCGCCGCCGCTTTGTGCGCGAGCCGCGCGCCTTCGAGATTCAGTTCGTAGGCGATCTCCGCCATGCCGTAATCGGCCTGCGCGATGCGGGTCGACGAAAACGTGTTGGTGGAAACGATGTCGGCGCCGGCGCGGAAATACGCCAGATGGATGGCGCGCACCGAGTTGGGGCGGCTGAGATTGAGCAGATCGTTGTTGCCGCGCACCTCGCGGTTCCAGGCGTCGAAGCGCGCGCCCCGATAGCCCCGCTCATCAAGACCGAGCGCCTGGATCATCGTGCCCATGGCACCATCGAGCACCAGAATGCGCTCGGCGGCGAGACCGCGCAGTGCCGTCTCTTTGTCTGACCGGATTGTCATGAAATTACGCCCGTTCAGTCTCGGGGGAGAGGTGCGCGCGCACTCGTTCGCCGCCGGGCCGCAGCCCCAACAGATGGCAGATGGCATAGACGAGGTCGGCGCGATTCATCGTGTAGAAGTGGAAATTGGTCACACCATGGTCAACCAGATCGAGCACTTGCTCGGCGGCTACTGCGGCGGCGATCAGCTTGCGTGTCGATGGATCGTCATCGAGGCCATCGAAACGGCGCGCCAGCCAATCGGGCACCGAAGCGCCGGTGCGCGCGGCGAAATTCTTGGTTTGCTTAAAATTCTGCACCGGCAGGATGCCCGGCACGATCGGGATATCAATCCCGCTCTTGCGCACGCGATCGAGGTAGCGGAAATAAAGGCTGTTCTCGAAAAAGAACTGGGTAATGGCGCGGCCTGCGCCGGCGTCGACCTTGGCCTTGAGCATATCGATATCGGCTGCAACATCGGCGCTGTCCGGATGTTTTTCCGGATAGGCGGAGACAGACACTTCGATATCGGCGATGCGCTTGATGCCGGCCACGAGATCGGCGGCGTTGCGATAGCCGCCGGGATGCGGCGAGAAGCGCTCGCCGACGCCGCCGAGCGGATCGCCGCGCAGCGCCACAATATGGCGCACGCCGGCCTGCGCGTAGGCGTCAATCACGACGTCGACCTCCGCGCGGGTCGCGGCGACGCAAGTCAGATGCGCGGCCGGCGTCAGCATTGTTTCAGCGAGGATGCGTTTGACAGTTGCGTGGGTGCGCTCCCGGGTCGATCCGCCGGCGCCGTAAGTGACCGAGACGAAATTCGGCTGCAAAGGTGCCAGCCGCGCGATTGCCTCCCACAGCGTCTTTTCCATGTCGGCGGATCTCGGCGGAAAGAATTCGAACGACACGCGGATTGGCGGCGCGCCGTCGGTGCCGGTGAAGCGGCTCGTGCGGATGATACTCATCAAGCGACCTCGCGTGTTACCGGGGAAGCGACGACGATGCGGGGGTCGCGGGCGAGCCACAGCGAAACCGCGATCTTGCCTTCGGGGCCCGGCGCCAGTGTCTGCTGACGCACGAGATCGAGTCCGGCGGCTTCGAGCCATTGCGTCACCGTTTCGGCAGCAAAGCCAAGCCGCCGATGCGCATGTTCGTCGCGCAGGAATTCGAGATCGTGCGGCGCGAAGTCGATCACCAACAGGCGGCCACCGGGCCGCAACACGCGTGCCGACTCGCGGATGGCGCGGGCGCTGTCGTCGAGAAAGTGCAGCACCTGGTGAATAATGACGACGTCGAACGTGTCGCGCGGCAATGCCGGATCGTAAATGTCGCCGTGGCGCACCGTGCAGTGTTTTAATCCGGCGCGGTCGAGCCGCGCCCGCGCGAGCGCCAGCATGTCCAACGAAAGATCAAGGCCGATGCCGCGTTCGATGTCGCCGGCAAATAGCTCCAGCATCCGCCCGGTGCCGGTGCCCAAATCGAGCAGCGAGCGGATCGGCTGATCGGCGAGCGCAACGCGGATCGCTTCTTCGACGGCAGTATCGGCAATATGCAATCGGCGAATCCGATCCCATTCAGCGGCATGGCGGCGAAAATAACTCTGCGCGGCGGCGGCACGCGCCGCCCGAACGGCGGCGAGTCGCTCGCGGTCGCGGGCGATGACCGCATCGTTCGGATCGAGCCGGGCAATGAGCGCGCGCGCTATGTCGGCGGTTCCCCCGGCTTCGCCGAGGCGGAAGAAGGCCCATGATCCTTCCCGGTGACGCTCGACCAATCCGGCTTCGGCCAAAAGACGCAAATGGCGCGACAGCCGCGGTTGCGATTGCCGCAAAATGGCTGTCAGATCGCTGACCGTCAGTTCGGCCTCGCCGATCAGCATCAGGAGCCGCAGGCGCGTAGGTTCGGCAGCGGCCTTGAGAGTCCCTGTCAGGGCGGGAAAGGGAAGTTGGGCCGTGGTCATACGGTCAATCGTCGCTTTTGAATGCGACATAAAGATATCTTTATGCCATTAAATAGGCAAGTGGGGTTTGGGAGGAATCCCACGAAGGCTGGAATCGGCGGGGTGGTGGACTGGCCGCCGGCCCGCCTGCATGCGAGAAGGGCGACAATGACCGACGGCCACACCGCAGAACAATCATCCGGTTTGCGTAAAGGCGAAATCGCTGTCGCGCTGCCGGAAAAGTTCGATGCCTCGCTCTACTTTATCGGGCGTATCCGCACGCCGTGGAAACGTCGTGAAGAGTGTCCGAAGAACCCGCGCGAAACGGAGGCTGTCTGCACCATCGTGCTCGATCCGCGCTGGGTGGAAGCGCTGCAAGGGCTGGAGAGCGTCAGCCACGTCGTGGTGCTGTATTGGATGGACCGGGCGCGCCGCGACCTCGTCGTGCAGGCGCCGCATCACTATTCCGAGCGTCGCGGCACGTTTGCGCTCCGCTCGCCGGTGCGGCCCAACCCGATCGCGGTTTCGGTCGCGCGCCTTCTTCGTATTCAAGACAACGAACTATCGGTCGTCGGTCTGGATTGTCTCGACGGCACGCCGCTTCTTGATCTGAAGCCATATTTTGCTTCGACCGATGCCGTGCCGGAGGCGTCCGTGGGCTGGCACGCCGCGGCCAAACGCTGAAAGGCCGGCTGCATCATGATCCAAATCATGATTGAAGTGGATGCCGGCCACTGGCACGATCAAGCATCGCTGCTTAATTCCTTGCTTCGGTTAAATATCTGTCCGGCGCCGGCGCGCAACGAAAACTCCCGTCTTCAGGATCAAACATGAGCAGATTGCCGACACTTTTCATCCCGCATGGGGGCGGACCGTGCTTCTTTATGGATTGGGATCCGCCCGATACCTGGGCACGGATGGCCGACTATCTGCGCCATGTGCCGGATGAAGCGGGAGCGTCGCCGCCCAAGGCGCTGGTGGTCGTTTCCGGCCATTGGGAAGAGCCCGTCGTCACCATCCAGAACAACCCGGCGCCGCCGCTGTTCTACGATTATTACGGATTCCCGCCGAGCACGTATGAGATCAAATTCCCGGCGCCGGGGGCGCCGGACGTGTCCGCGCGCGTGGCCGAGTTACTTGGGGCGGCCGGCATCGCCTGGAAATACGACCATGAGCGGGGCTTCGATCACGGCGTTTTTATCCCGCTGAAAGTGGCTTTCCCGAACGCCGATATTCCGATTGTCCAGGTGTCGCTGCTCGCGAGCATGGATGCGGCCGAGCATATCCGCATCGGGCGGGCGTTGGCGCCGCTGCGCGACGAGGGCGTCCTCATCGTCGGCAGCGGCATGACCTACCACAATATGCGAACCCTCATGTCCAGCATGCGCCGCGGCGCCAACGGCCGTGCCGCGAACGAAGGTTCGCAGCATTTCGACGAGTGGCTGGATGACGTTCTGACCAAGAAGGCGCCGGACGCACGCGCGAGCGCGCTCGCCTCATGGGACAAGGCGCCTTCAGCACGCGATGCCCACCCGCGCGAGGAACATTTACTGCCGCTGCACGTCGTGGTCGGCGCCGCGGGCAACGATCCGGGAAAAAGGACGCTCAAGGACGTGGTGATGGGGGCCGTGGAATTGGCGTTTCGTTTCGGCTAGCGATGTCCTCCAGGGCCAATCGCGGCGGACACGACGGCAATATTTGTTTGCACGCCATCCCGGCCCTCAAAATAGCGCCGGTGCTTCGCCGACCCGCAACATGCCGAGATAAATCGCGCCGTCAACGAAACGCAGCGGCAGGACGATGGCGGGGCGATTGTCGATCGACGTCGGTTCGCCCATTTTCTTGAGGTTCTCGATCACGCTGGCGTTTGCGGTCTCGCGAATGGTCTCACTCAGTCCCGGCACCAGACGGTCAAGCGTGCCATTGCCCCCGGACAGTTGATCGAGGCCTTGTCCGATCAACCGGTCGATGCCGAGCAGCGGCACGATGCGCTCGACGCCGACGATTGCGACGCGGAGCACGCCGTTAAGCTTGCCGTTTGGGCTGACGCTCAGCGTTCCGGCCCCAACGGCGATTGCGTCGGCCTGCGCCAGCCGCAGCGATTTGATCTCGATACCGCCGCCGGCCGCTTGCATTTCGCGGAAGCGGGCAGCCCATGGTTTCGGCGACAGATCCGTCAAGCCGCGGATAACCGCGTCGAGCGCGCCTTCGGTCGGTTGGGCGAGCAAAGGGTGCAAGGTTGGGGCCGACGCTCCGGCCAGCTGCAGCGTCAATTCGACGACCGGATGATCGTGCGGCGCGCCTTCCGCGATGTGGCCGCGAAGATCCGCGCGCTTGGCGTTGAACACGGTCTCACCGCCGCCGCCTACGCGATCGAGGTGCGGGGCGTCGAGCGTGACGGAAACGCTTTCCGGATCCGGCGGTACCCCGCTGACGACGATCCGCGCGTGTGTCCAATCGGCGGTCAGGCTCGGCGGCTGACCGATCGCTGCGAAGTTGAGCGGTCCGGTCACATCGCCGACGAGCCTGGTCGGGTGATAGACCTCCGCGACGAAACGAAGGGCCTTGGCGCCGAGCCCGTAGGGCGGCTGACTGTTCTTGATTTCGGCCGTTGCATCAATGCAGTCGGCACGAATGCTAAACGGAAATCCGCCGATCGTTTCGGATCCGCAGGAATAAACCCGGCCGGCCGCGGCCTCGCGCTCCACCCAGCCGGCAAGCGTGCGGTCTGCTATCGAAGCCGAAACGTACCAGAGCCCGCTCCAGAGGACGGCGAGCAAGATGACGGCCGTCACTGGCGCCCAGATCGGCCAGCGCCGGCGGCGGCGCGGCGCCGGCGCTCGGACCTGCCGCTGTGCCCGCTGCTCCGGTGGCTGCATCATGCTGAAGGGGGATTGGCCTGGCATTACTTCTCCTCGCCTGCCGAGTGCGGCGTTTCAAAGACGAATTTGTTCCGATAGTAAAGCTTCGCCGCCATGGCGGTGTCACGATCGGAGTTTTAGGGCATATGCAGGGTGTTATCGGACCCTTCTACCGCTCCGGATTAAGCATGCGAAGCGGAAGCACCTTTGCGGAGCAATGCCGGTGAAGGAATTGCCCGATGGGCATGACGCCGAAGACCTTTGGGTCTTCGGCTACGGCTCGCTGATGTGGAATCCGGGTTTCGACTTTGTCGAACGCGTACCGGCGCGGCTCATCGGCTTGCACCGGGCGCTTTGCGTCTATTCATTTGTTCATCGCGGAACGCCGGAGCGGCCTGGGCTGGTGCTTGGGCTCGACCGCGGCGGGATGTGCCGCGGCATTGCCTTCCGGGTCGCCGCCAAGGCGCGCGAGAAGACGATCACTTACTTGCGCGCCCGCGAGCAGGTGACGAAGGTCTATGTGGAAACGATGCGGCGGCTCGAGCTTGAGGAGGAATCGCGGCGGCAGGTGCGGGCGCTGTGTTTCATCGTCGACCGCAGTCACGTGCAATATGCCGGACGGCTGACGCTTGCCGAATGCGTGCATCACGTCCGCCAAGGCCACGGTCGCTCGGGTCCGAATCGCAACTATGTGCTGGAAACGGTTCAGGCGCTGGAATCGCTCGGTTATCGCGAGACCGGCCTGCACCTCATCGCCGAACGGCTTAAGGGGCAGCAATCAGCGATCGGCGACTGATTGTTGGCCTTCGGCAACCAGCCGCGCCGTTGCCTCCTCCGTGACGCTCTGCAAGCGCGCCAGGAATTCCCGTTTTTCCAGACCCGGCGGTATCGGATCGAGCACCTCAACGGTGACGGTGCCGGGATAGCGCCGGAGCGAGCGGCGCGGCCAGAACAGGCCGGAATTGAGTGCAATCGGCACGCACGGCAGTCCAAGCTCGGCATAGAGGAAGGCAACGCCCGGAAGGTAGCGCGGCTTGGCGCCCGGCGGCCGCCGCGTGCCCTCCGGAAAAATAACGATTTGCCGGTCGCGCGCGATCTCCCTGCGCGCCGCCCGCGTCATGCTAGCAAGTGCGGCCGCGTGCGAGCCGCGGTCGATCGGAATCATCCGCGCGCTGGTCGCGAGCCAGCCGAATAAGGGCAGCCACATCAGTTCGCGCTTGAGCACGTAGGTCGGATCGGGCAGCAGCATGAGGAGGGCAAACGTTTCCCACAGCGATTGGTGCTTGCAGGCGACGATGTAAGCGCCGGCGGGTAACTTTTCGCGCCCCCGCCATTCGACATTGGTGCCGCATACGACACGCAGCAACCACAAGGTGCTGCTGGCGTAGCGGCGCAAGACTCCGTGCAAAAATGAATAGGGCAAGAAGATCGTCGGCAGCGCCACGATCATGCGAAGGGTGATGTTGATGTAAAAAAGCGCGTTGAAAAGCAGCGAACGCGCGAGAACGGCGGTAGCGGAGGGGGACAAAGGATACTCGGACTACTGCAAGTGTTTGGACAGCCGCAGGCCGGCAAGCCGCACGCTCTCGGCCTCGGCCGCAACACTGTCGAAGCGCATACGCACGTGAGCGAAAAGGTATTTGAAATATTCCGATAGGACCAGCCGCGTGGTCGCGCCATTCGACCACCAAGGTTCGAGGCGCAGGCGGTCCGAGACGACAGGATACGGGATCAGCGTAACATCCGGCAGCTGGTGGGCGATCTCGGCCAGCGCGCGCGGCATGTGGTAGGCCGACGTGACGATCACGAGGGAATGAAAGCCGCGGTCGATTGCCCAGCGGCGCGTTTCCACGGCATTGCCGAGCGTATTGATGGCCGAATAATCGAGATCGACGCAGCAGTTGAGGAGTTTGTCGTAACCCGCTGTCTGGCGCGCGATATCGGTCGTGGTCGTTCCGGGATTGACGCCGGTGATAAGCAGGCGCTTACCGCGGCCGGCGGCGAGCAGCTCGAGGGCATCGGCGACGCGCGACGTGCCGCCGGTCAGCACGACAATGCCGTCGGCACTGCGGTCCAGCACGACTTCCTCGTTCGGCAACAGCCAAAGGAAGGCCAAAAAGCCGACACCGAGCGCGACGCCGGCAAGGACGACGAGCTTGCTGAAGACCGACCTGATCCGCCGCCTTCTGACTGCGCCACTAAGACTAAGCATTGCCGCGCGCGTCCCCCCGCGCCCAATACCGTTTCGGTCCCAGCGTCATTTTACGCCAGCGGCACTCGGCGGCAACCGGTCGCAATTGACACCTTTCAGTCGATGGCTTCGAGCGTTCGATTGACCGTTCGGCGCGACGCGAACGCCGTCACCAGGGCCATGAATACGATTTGCAGCAAGATCGCCAGATAGCCGGCTATCCCAATGGACAGATTGCCGAACAGGCCGGCGATTTCGTCGCCTCCGGGCGTTCCGGCCAGCCAGCCATTGGCCGCTTCCGCCACCGCGAACAAAAGAATTGCCACGCCGCCGCCGATTGCGCCGCCTTTGAAGCCGAGGATCAGAAAGTGACGCTGGAATTGGCTTGAAATGAAGCTGTCGGTGGCGCCAACATAATGAAGCACTTCGACAATCGGGCGATTGGCCGCCATGGTGCCGCGCGTGGCGAAAGTGACCGATAGCACCGTCACCGCCCAGACCAGGGCCAATACCGCGACGCAGGCGATAACCGCCGTTTCCGCCATCGTGCGCATCCGATCGATCCAGCGGCGATGATCGTCGAGGCTCGATGTCGGGACCCTCGCTGCCAGCGCTTGGCGCAGCGATGCGAAGTCCGGTCGCATGCCGGCCGCGATCTTCACGACGATCAGGCGTGGGATCGGCAGATCATCGAGAGCAAGACCGGCGCCCAGCCATGGCTCCACGAGCCGGGCGGATTCTTCCTTGGTGAAGGCCCGCACTTCGGCAATGCCGGGTGCGGCGCGCGCGATATCAGAAGCAGCACGCACGTCAGCGTCAATATTGCGGCCCGGCGCGGGCCGAACCTGGATGGTGACCTCGCGGCCGACCTCCGATTGCCAATCGCTCGCCGCGCTCACGACCAGCATCGCCGCACCGGTGGTCAGCGATGCCAGGAACGTCATGATGGCCACGACGACCGCGAGCGAGCGTCCGGCAATCGAATCTTTCGGCACGATCGGCGCAGCGCCCGGCAAGGTACGCACAACCGAGGGCGGTGCGTCGAACTCATCCCAAGGCTCCGCCATGGTCTCGACAGGTTCAGTCATAGACATGCAGGCGCCCCTCATGCAGGACCAGCCGGCGGGCGTCGTATTCGTCCATCAGGGCGATGTCGTGGGTGGCGATGATGACGGCGGTCCCTGATTTATTGAGTTCGATGAAGAGCCGCAGCAGCCGTTGGCCGAGATTGGGATCGACATTGCCGGTCGGCTCGTCGGCGAGCAGCAGTTGCGGGCGCGCAATCACGGCGCGGGCAATGGCGGCGCGCTGCTTTTCGCCGCCGGAAAGGACCGGCGGCAAGGCGCCGATGCGATCGCCGAGCCCGACCCATTGCAGCAATTCGACCACTTCGGCCCGGTAGTCGGACTCTTCCTTGCCAAGAACGCGCAGCGGCAGCGCCACATTCTCATAGGTGCTCATGTGGTCGAGGAGGCGGAAATCCTGAAATACGATGCCGATCCGCCGCCGCAGATTGGCGCGGCCGTCCTTGCTCAAGGATGCCGTGTCGTGATCGAACATGCTGATCAAACCGCGGGTCGGCCGCAGCGACAGCAGCATCAGCCGCAATAGCGACGTCTTGCCGGCTCCCGACGGTCCGGTGAGAAACTGGAAGGAATGCCCACTGATCCCGAAATTAAGGTCGCGCAGCACCTCGGGGCCGAGCCCATAGCGCAAGCCGACATTCTCGAACCGGATCACTTAAGCCGTCCTCCGCGAGCCTCCAGATGATAAATGACCGCCGCGGCTGATTCGCGGCCTTCCCCGAGACCTCATAGCACGGCCCGGTTGCCGCACCCCATGGTTTCCAATTCGTTAACGGATCGGATGGTAGCGTTTTCGGAAAGTCGATGCGCCGCTGATTCGCCGATGCTAATTATCTGCCCATCTTGCGCTACTTCCTACGATGTGGACTTGGCAAACCTGTCCCCGAATGGGAGGCAGGTGCGCTGCGCGCGGTGCCGTACGATCTGGCATGCGCAACCAAGCCACGCCGAAAAGCTTTTGCTCGCGGCGGCGGCTCTTGCACCCGGGGCCGGGGCCGATGATCAGCCGGAGGCGGCGGAAGCGGAGGACCGGTTCGCGGATGAACTCGCCAGTGCCGCATTGGGGTCCTTCCGGTCCAGTGCCGTTGAGCGCCCGGCCACCGCGCCGGCGTCGTCGTTTGCCGAGCACGGCCCTGGGGTGGAACTGGCCGAGCCAGACGGCTATTCCGGTGAGGTGGAGGCGCCGCCGATTGTCCCGGTTGATCTCGACGAGAGCCGGCCGCGTGGCGAACACCACGGCACTTCCGCGCCCGCACGCGAGTCCGATCCCGAGGCCGCCCAAGATATCGAAAGCGTCGCGGCGCGGCGCACTCGAGCCCAGCGCGCATCATTGCGCTGGCCGCTCTCGCGCCTGCAGACCGCGATCTTGGCGCTCGCGCTCCTCGATACCATTCTCGTCGGTTGGCGGAGCGACGTGGTGCGTGCGCTGCCGCAGACGGCATCCTTCTATTCGTTGCTCGGGCTGCCCGTGAACTTACGCGGTCTTACTTTTGATAATGTAGCGACCGCCACCGAGCAGCATGAAGGCGTGCCGATCCTGGTGGTCGAAGGTAACGTCATCAACGCCACCCGCAGGACCGAAGATGTACCGCGCCTCAAATTCATCCTGCGCAACGCGGCCCGGCAGGAAATCTATTCCTGGACCGCGGTTCCCGCGCGGGCTTCGCTGTCGCCGGGCGAGGGAGTGGGCTTTCGGACCCGTCTGGCGTCGCCGTCAACCGAGGCGCGCGATGTCGTCGTTCGCTTTGTCACTCGCCGCGACGTCGTGGCTGCGAGCCGTTGATATCCCATGGCACGCATACTCATAGCCGAGGACGAGGAAGCGCTACGCGCGCTGTGTGCGCGGGCGCTTACAATGGATGGCCATGAGGTCACGACCGCATCTGACGGCGGCGAAGCGCTCGATGTCATCGAGCGAGAGGAGGGAGGGTTCGATCTGCTGCTGACCGACATCCGCATGCCGATTATGGACGGCATTGCGTTGGCGCTGACTGCTGCCCGCGACCATCCCGCGCTGACCATCCTGTTGATGACCGGTTACGCCGATCAGCGGGAACGTGCGCATGGTCTCGATGCCATCATTCACGACGTGATCTCAAAGCCGTTTTCGGTCGCAACATTACGCGGTGCGGTGACCGAAGCGCTGACGGTGCGGACGCGCTGAAGGTTCCGCTGCTCCCCTCGACGGGACCAAGCCTTTTCCAGATCTCGCCTGGTCTATCTCTCGACTGGATCCCGCCCCCGCCGGATTAGTTGTCATTCGATTCCGCGTAGGGGCGCGGCAGCGGCTCGAGCGGCAGTTCGGGATGCGGCCGGCCAAAATCCGGAGCAGGCGAGTCCTGTCCGATCTGCACGATGCCGCGGCGGATGGCGCGCGTGCGGGTGAAATGGGCAAACAGCGCGTCGCCGTCGCCGCGGCGGATGGCGCGCGTGAGCTGCGACAGATCCTCGTTGAAGGTGCCGAGCATTTCCAGAACCGCATCCTTGTTGGCGAGGAACACGTCCCGCCACATGGTCGGGTCGGACGCGGCGATGCGGGTGAAATCGCGAAAGCCGCCGGCGGAGAATTTCAGCACTTCCGAGCGCGTCACCTCGGCAAGCTCGTCGGCCGTGCCGACGATCGTATAGGCGATGAGATGCGGCAAGTGACTGGTGATCGCCAGAACGAGGTCATGGTGAGCGGCCGGCATGGTTTCGACCTTGGCGCCCAAGGCGCGCCAGAAAGCCGCGAGCTTTTCGACCGCGGCGGGATCGGTGCCGTCGGGCGGCGTCAGAATGCACCATCGTCCGACGAATAGCGTCGCAAAGCCGGCATCGGGGCCGGAATTCTCGGTGCCGGCGACCGGATGCGCCGGGACGAAATGGATCCCCTCCGGCAGATGCGGAGCCATGTCGCGCACGACGGCGCCTTTGACCGATCCGACATCGGAAACAGTTGCGCCAGGCGCCAGATGCGGGCCGATTTCAGCCGCCACTTCGCCGCAGGCGCCGACCGGTACGCACACGATGACGAGATCTGCGCCGGCGACGGCGGCGGCGCTGTTTTCCACCACCTGGTCGGCAAGTCCAAGTTCGGCGACACGTCGGCGTGTGGCTGCGGAACGGGCGGTCGCCACGATTTCGCGGACCGCTCCCTGCGCCCGCGCCGCCCGCCCGATCGAGGACCCGATCAGGCCGACGCCGATCAGGGCGAGGCGGTTGTAAAGCGGGGTTTTCGAACTCACCAAAGATCCCTTTCACCTCTCCCCAACGGGAGAAGTCGGCGAACCGCTATTATCGGCGCTCCAAAAATTCCATGAGCGCGGCGACGACCAGGCGGTTCGCCTCCTCTGTTCCAACGCTCATGCGCAAAGCGTTCGGCAGCTTGTAGGCACCGACCTGGCGCAAGATGAGTCCGCGCGCGGTCAGGAAGGCGTCGGCCTCTTTTGCGGTGCGCCCCTGCGTCTCCGGAAAGTGGATCAGCAAAAAATTGGCGATGCTCGGGGTCACTTTCAGTCCGAGCTTCTCGAATTCCTGGGCCAGCCAGGCAAGCCAGCGATCGTTGTGCTCGCGGGCATGCTCCTGGTGCGCGTGATCTTCGATGGCTGCGATGCCAGCGGCGATCGCCGGCGTGTTGACGTTGAATGGCCCGCGGATGCGGTTGACCGCGGCGACGACGTGCGCCGGACCAAACATCCAGCCCAGCCGTAAAGCCGCCAGCCCATGGATTTTGGAGAACGTGCGGGTCATGACGACGTTGTCGCTGGTGGCGACGAGCTCGATGCCGGATTCGTAGTCGTTGCGCCGGACATATTCGGCGTATGCGGCGTCGAGCACGAGCAGCACATGCGGCGGCAGACTGCGATGCAGCCGCTTGACTTCATCAAACGAAATGTACGTGCCGGTCGGATTGTTCGGATTGGCGAGGAAGATGACTTTTGTCTTCTTCGTTACCGCCGCCAGGATGGCGTCGACGCTCGCCGTGTAGTTTGTCTCCGGCGCCACGATCGGTTTCGCGCCGGTGCCGAGGGTCGCGATCGGGTAGACCAGGAAGCCATGCGTGGTGTGAATCGCCTCGTCGCCGTCAGCGAGATAGGCGCGTGCCAACAGATTCAACAGATCGTCGGAGCCCGCTCCGCAGACGATGCGGTCCGGATCGAGGCCGAAGGAGCGGCCGATCGCTTCGCGCAGCGCTGACGCCGAGCCGTCGGGATAGTCTTCCAGATGCGCGGCGACTGATTTGTATGCTTCGATCGCGCGCGGGCTCGGCCCGAGCGGCGTCTCGTTGGACGACAGCTTGAACACTTTCGCCAGGCCTGGGGCGCTGCTCTTGCCCGGCACATAAGGCTTGATCTCGAGTACGCCGGGCCGCGGTTGGGGAAGAAGTACGCTCATTGCTCGTTCTCTCGTCCCTCCCCAAACAGAGGAGGGTAGGGTGGCGGTCGGCGAACATTTGCAGCTTGCAGTATGGTGGCAGACCGACCCCACCCGGCTCTCGTTCTCTCGCCGACCTCCCTTTTCAGGGGGAGGCTTGTTGTTTGGCTGGCACCCTATAGCGGGTCGCATGGCTGCCGACGAGGGCCTTGGAACGGATGGATGCGCCGGTGCCGCGCAGCGCATCAGCGACAGCGTCGATGCCGCCGCGGGCAACCGTAATCAGCAACGCGGCGCCATCGAAGGCGCTATCGGGGACGGCGATGGCGTCGGCCAGCCCGGCCAGGCTGTCGACCGATGTGGCATTCCAGCCGGAGACGCGCATACTCCATACTTCGGTTTCCGTCACCATGGCGTCCGCTGCGACCCGCGAAATGACAAAAACCGGCAGGCCGGCCGGGTGGTCGGCGCGTTCGACGAAAGGCAGCCGGGCGATGATCTTGGGCGCGGTGTCGAACTCCAACGCGGTCCACCATGGGCCGGCCCCGGCGATGGCGAAAGCGGGCACCAGGCCGAGATCGCCCGCCGATTCGGTGACAGCCTCGACGACGCTCGCGGCCCCCACATGCGGCACCAGCGGCACCGTGAAACCGAAATGGAATCGTGCGGAATCGCGCATCAAGGCATCGCCGGCCGACAGGTCGGCGTGGGCCGAAAACGGCGCCTGCACATAGGTGAAGGTCGCTATGATCACCCGCCAGATGCTCTCGACCGTGTCGAGCGGCAAACTGCCGTGATGGCGCTGCACGAGGCGGCGCATCATATCGGCCTCGCGCGCCGGCCGGAACGCCGAACCGGTTTCTTGTGTCTTCTTGACCGCGATCAAACGATCGATGATCTCGCCGCGCTCGATCAGAAGCGCGTGCATGGCCTCATCGATGCGATCGATTTCGCGGCGCAGGTCGGCAAGAGAAAAATCTTGCTGGCTTGGCGGTTTTGGCATGATCAGACCCGGCAATCGGCTTGATTGATAGGTGCCGGCAAGCTGGAAATCAAAGAAAACATTGACTCCGCCGGGCGGCGGTCTATTTACGCCCTTTTGACTGCCATTTGTGTTAACTGCCAGAGTCCGGGAAGTATTATGGCAGAGTTGGGCGCCATTCTCGACGTTGCCGACCGCAGGCGCGAAGCGGACCAACCGCATTCGCTGATCGTGCGCTTTCCGGCCAACAACCCGTTGCGCCTGGATGCCGGGATCGACTTTGGGCCGTTGCAGATCGCCTATCAAACCTATGGCACGCTGAACGCGGAGCGCAGCAACGCCGTTCTCGTCTGCCATGCGCTGACCGGCGACCAACACGTCGTCAACGATCATCCGTTGACCGGCAAGCCGGGCTGGTGGGAGACCATGGTGGGTCCCGGCCGGCCGATCGACACTGACCGCTACTTCGTCATTTGCTCCAACGTGGTCGGCGGCTGCATGGGGTCTTCCGGTCCTGCCTCGACCGACCCGGCGACCGGCCTGCCGTGGGGCCTCGATTTTCCCGTCATTACCGTGCGCGACATGGTGCGCGCGCAGGCGATGCTGCTCGATTATCTGGGCATCGATTCACTGTTCGCGGTGGCCGGCGGCTCGATGGGCGGCATGCAGGCTTTGCAATGGGCGGCGAGCTATCCGCAGCGGGTGTTCGCGGCGCTGCCGATTGCGGCCGCCACCCGCCATTCGGCGCAGAACATTGCCTTTCATGAGGTCGGCCGGCAGGCGGTCATGGCGGATCCGGACTGGCGTGGCGGGCGCTATTTTGCCGAAAGCACCAACCCGCGGCGCGGACTCGCCGTTGCGCGCATGGGCGCGCACATTACTTATTTGTCTGATGCAGCATTGCACCGGAAGTTCGGACGCCGTTTCCAGGACCGCGACAATCCTACGTTCTCGTTCGACGCCGACTTTCAGGTCGAGTCCTACTTGCGGCACCAGGGCATCACTTTCGTCGAGCGTTTCGACGCCAATTCCTACCTCTATCTTACCCGCGCCATGGACTATTTCGATCTCGCCGCCGATTATGACGGCGTGGTTGCCAACGCCTTCCTCGGCACGCCGACCCGCTTTTGTGTGATCTCATTCACCAGCGACTGGCTTTTTCCGACGCAAGAATTGCGCGCCATCGTGCACGCGCTTAATGCCGCGGGCGCGCGCGTCTCGTTTGCTGAAATCACCACCGACAAGGGGCACGACGCCTTCCTGCTCGACGAGCCGGAATTGTTTGCGATCGTCAGCGGTTTCCTCGACGGGGCGGCGAGGGCGCGCGGGCTGCCGCCGCCGCGGAGGTAGTTTCACGCCGGTTCGGTCTCGGGACCGCATGGGAGTAAACTGATGTTGATGCGGCTTAAGCACGACCTCACCATGGCGGAAGCGGCTCGCGGTCCGGGCGGTTCACGCGTCGACTTGCTTGTCGTCGCCGATATGGTGGAGCCCGGCGCGCGTGTGCTCGACGTCGGCTGTGGCGACGGTGAATTGCTGCGCCTTCTGGAAAGCCGCGGTGTCGACGGCCGCGGCATCGAGCTGTCGCGCGAGGGCGTGAACGAATGCGTCGCCAAGGGTCTTGCCGTGGTGCAAGGCGACGCCGACACCGATCTCGAAAACTATCCTGACGATGCGTTCGATTTCGTCATCCTCTCGCAGACCCTGCAGGCGACACGCCAGCCGCGCGTGGTGCTCGAACACATGTTGCGGATCGGACGCAATGCGATCGTGTCATTTCCGAATTTCGGCCATTGGCGCATCCGCCGGCAGATCGCCTTCGGCGGCCACATGCCACGCACCGAAAATCTGCCCTATGCATGGTACGAAACGCCCAACATCCACTTTTGCAGCATCAAGGACTTCCGCCTGCTGTGTCAGGTGTCCGGTGCCAAGATCGAGGAAGCGGTCGCGCTCAATGCCTGGGGCCGCCGCATGCGGCTGAAAATGCCGTGGTGGTTTTGGAATCTGTTCGGCGAGCAGGCGGTGTTTCTATTGAGCCGGCGCGGCTAATTGGGATTTGAGAAGAAGAAAAGGAGATCGTAATGAACGCCGGCGAAGATGTGGAGGGCGCCTGGCGTGCATTTCATTCCGATCGTGAATTATACCGTTTCCTGGCGACTATAATCGGCTGCATAACATGCGGCTATAATCGCTGCGTAGCGACCCTGCCGTAGCCGGCCGCTCTCCATGCCGGCGCGGGCCCGTAGCTCAATGGTTAGAGCTAGCGGCTCATAACCGCTTGGTTGGAGGTTCGAGT
>CAWHPH010000011.1:0-91797 GCA_963831135.1 uncultured Alphaproteobacteria bacterium | reverse complement strand
CCGACAGCACCGTCGCAGGAAGTAGAGAGGTGGGCATCCCTCCGGGCTCTTTCCAAGGCATCTAGCTGAAACAAAGTGTAATGTTATAACATGTCATTTTTTAGGGCAAGCGCCGAACGTGGAGCAGGCGATGAGACCGGGAAAGAGAGCGGGTGCTTGTATCATGGGGCGGCGACGGGTTGCGGTTGGCTACACGTCAAGCAACGACGTGGAAATCCTTCGCGTTCTGAGATCGGCCAAATCACCGATGTCGGCCTACGCGATCCTTGGCGCCGTTCAAAACACGCGGATCACAGCGCCGACGACCGTTTATCGCGCCCTCTCACGATTAATCGCGGACGGCGCCGTTCATCGGCTGGAATCACTCAGCGCGTATGTCGCGTGCAGCGACCTACCGCATCTTCACGGTTCAAGTGTCTTCGCAATTTGTCGTGAATGCGGTCATGTTGATGAACTGGCCGAGGTCGATGTCGTTCAGCGACTTCATTCGGACGCTACACGACTGGGATTCCAAGTCGAGGCGACCACGATTGAGCTCACGGGGCGTTGCGGGTTATGCGCGCAAAGCTAAAGGACAAAGTGACGGTCGCACAAACGATACCCGATGCTGTCTTGTCCGGATTCCTCGGTGCAGGAAGTCGACCTTATCAACGACCTTGACCGATCCTAAGATGGCGGATACCGCCATGAAATGAGTTCAGCGACATTGGGATCGACCATGAGGTTATCCGTCTCGGCCAACGCGCAATGATGGTGGCGACTGCTCAGCTGCATCCGCTGTACGGTCGACAGCGATCAGCTCCAATCGTGCCGCACCGAAAACGTCCACGTCCCCAACGCCGATCAATTAGGCTAGCGAAACTTCCCAAAAGGGCCGCACTGCGTGCGGCCGGCTCGGTAAACGCGTGCTTCGCGAAGCGGCGGCTTGTACCTATCAGTCCAACATCACCTGTCCAAGGCATCTAGCTGAAACAAATGCATGGCACCTTTTAGGGCAAGCGCCGAGCGTGGAGCAGGCGATGAGACCGGGAAAGAGAGAGCGGGTGCTCGTATTATGGGGCGACGACCGGTTGCGGTTGGCTGCACGTCAAGCAACGACGTGGAAATCCTTCGCGTTCTGAGATCGGCCAAATCACCGATGTCGGCCTACGCGATCCTTGGCGCCGCTCAAAACACGCGGATCACAGCGCCGACGACAATCCGAACGCCACATTGCATTATACCGAGCGTTGCAGCGTTGCGCTTGACAAGGTGCTCGGCAAGGACGCCTTCAATCTGGATCGCATCCTTGAACTCGAGCCTGGGTTTCTGAATGAAGCGCATCAGCACGAACATGATGATCAGATCGCGAGCGTATCGCTGACTGCCCAACAACCAATGAGCCCGGACCGATTCGTTCCATGGATCGAGTTTGTCGTGCAGCGTTTCGGTTCCGACCTCTTGCGGATGAAGGGTATCGTCGCCGTGAAAGGGGACGATCAGCGCTTTGTCATTCAGGGCGTGCGTATGCTCGTCGAAGGCGCTCACCAGCTTCCTTGGAAGCCCGCCGAAAAGCGCGAAAGCCGCTTGGTCTTCATCGGCCGCAACCTGCCGCAGCTTCTGCTTCAGGAGGAATTTCAAAGCCTGTCGCGCCTGACGTCACGACTGATGATCGCGGAATCGGACAGCGAAACAACAAATTTATTGCCGATTGCCCAGAATGTCTCGGTTGGGTCGATGCTGTCGAAAAAGGCAAAAATGAATTCACCGAATTTTTTTTATGCGCCCGTCGAAGCCGGTATTTCGTAAATCCAATGCCTCACAGAGAGCTTACGAAGGCTGCCGGTTGGAAATCAGACTGATCATGTGTCCCCTTACATCATTTTCGGACCGCCGCACCATCGCCTCTGAAAAAATTTGTTCGGCCCTCAAAAAAGACTTTTTCGACAGCATCGGTCATCAGCGACGTATTGAGCGCGCTCTAGGCCTCTTTGCCTCTAATTCCATGTCTCGCAGCAAACGACCCTACCCTAAGGGGCCAAAAAGCGACGTGAGCGGGTTCAATTGCCGATCCGCGGGGCCATGGGACTTTGCGTTTGCGCATCGAGATAAGCTTTTGCAAACAGCACCGCACAATCGAGTGTCAACGCCAAGCTATTGGACTCCGACAAGGCTGGTCGTTTAGTAGGGGTTTGCCGAACAGCGAAGAGAGCAAATCGTCGAGAAAGAACCGGAGCTGCGCCCAGGCATGCTCCTGTTTTAGCGCACCGTCGTTTATGATCACCAGCCGCCGAATTTGTAGTTGAGTCCGACGTTCCCCATCTGAATGTTTCGGTTGCTAGCACTGAATTGATCGCCGGCGGGAAGGCCTCCGACTGATGCAGGAATGGTAAAGGCTTGACTGTTCAGCCCAACGAAATCGTACTCGAACCGCGCGGACCAATTGCCCCAGAAAGCCCATTCGACGCCGAGCCCTCCGGTCCAGCCCCAATTGCTGTTGCTCGTGGCAATCGTGACCCGCGCGCCATCAACAGCGACAGTCGGATTGTTCGATCCTACCCAGGCACCGCCACCCTTGCCGTAAAAGAGCACACGGTCAAATGCGTAGCCAACGCGGCCCGTTACGCTTGTCAGCCACCGATTGTTGATCGTCAGCGTAGCGGTGCTGCCGGTGGCCATCCCTGATGGATTAGCGAGCGTGCTGATAGCGGTGTTGGTATTACGAAGCCAGTCGAAATCTGCCTCCGCGCCAATTACGACGCCGCCCCAAAACTGATAGTTGATGCCAACCTGCCCGCCCCCCAAGAACGTGCCGCCGCCGTTGGACTCGGCGAAAGCATTGCCTAAAGGGTCGGAAAAGCTGCTGGTACTCAAGCCGCCACCGAGATTGCCGCCGATGTAGAAGCCGGTCCAATTATAGACTGGAGGAGGCGTAGGTACGTAGATCGGCGGTAGCGTCGGTGCCGGAAGGTCGGCCGCGAGAGCAGCGGACGCAGCGCCAATACTCAATACAAGTGCGTAACGCACACCGTTTCATGAAAGCCCCCTTTTGACTTGGCGAGTTCGAATACCCTTATTTTCCGGTCGTCAACGTGCCGCGAAGCGGATCGGGACAACAAACGAGAGTTCGCTGTCGGCGATCTCGGCTGGCGGTGGTGGAAGCGGTGCGGCGCGCTTGATCAAGTCGAGCGCCGCGGCATCGAGCAGGGCCGACCCGGAGCTCTTTACGATCCGGCTGCTCACCAGGTTGCCATGCCGATCAATGCTGAAGGCGAGACTGACCACACCCTGGACGCCGCGGGCCTGCGGCGGATATTGCTGAAGCCGCGCCAGGCGCGCCACCAGCGATTTCTGCCAATTAGCAGCCGCCGCAGATTCAGATGCCGGGGGGGCTGAAGGTGCCACGCCAGTTGGCGGTGCTGGTTCCGGTTGCGGCTGGGGACCCTGCGGCGCAGAGGCCTCAAAGCCGAAGAGCGCGCTGAGAGCCAGGGCAGCCAGGGTTGTGCGCCAAAACCGACCGGATATCGACGACGTACGCTGAAGAGTGTCCGCATGCCGCATGATTCGCCCGCGCCTTGTGTTTGCGAACGCGCTCAACGTAGCCATATCGATCCTCCATGAAGTGAATTTCCCTCGACTGCGGATCGTTCAAAACTTCGACGCGCCCGCAAAGAAGCCGCCGCGGCCCATATTGCGGGGCAAACACACCGATGCCGTCGCGGACGAATAAACCGGCTTCGAACAAGTTGATGAGGCGAAGCGCCCTTCATCACCAGCCGCCGAATTTGTAGTTAACGGCCGCGGTCATGAGTGAAATGTTTCGATAGCTGTAGGTGATGACATCGCCGCCGAAAATCGTCGGCCCCGGCGCTACCGTAAAGCTCTGATTGTTCAGCCCGATATAGTCGTACTCGGCGCGCACCGACCAGTTGTTCCAGAAAGCCCACTCAAGGCCGAACCCGGCGGTCCAGCCAAAATCGGAGTTGTTGCTGCTGGTGAGACTCGACCGAGGCGCCGCCGACCGATATCGCCAGGACTGCCCGCCCCAAGCCAGGCGCCGCCGGCCTTGCCATAAAGGAGCACGCGGTCCCACGCATAGCCGAGGCGGCCGGTCGCGGTGGTCAGCCATCGATTGTTGATCGTGTCCATGAAGGCGGCAGTGCCATCGGGAGCAGTCGCCGTGATCGTGCGTGTTACGCGCTGCTGGGAAGCCAGTCGAACATGGCCTCGGCGCCGATGACGACGCCGCCCCAGAACTGGTAGTTGACGCCGACCTGGCCGCCGCCCATGAACTGAACGTTGGTTGGCGCCGTAAAGGTGCTGCCGAGCGTGTCGGAAAAATTGGAGCCGCTCAGCCCGCTCCAAGCCGCGCCAATATTGCCGCCGATATAGAAGCCGGTCCAATTATAGACGATTGGAGGCTACTTGTAGTAGACCGGCGGTGGAATTGGCGCCGCTTGGAAGATCGGCTGCGAGTGCCGCGGACGTAGCGGCGACACACAAGGCGAGCGCAAACGCAACAAATTGCCCGACGCGATTGTCCGCGACGCCCACTCATACTGTGCTCTGGACGCTGCCGGCGTTGTTGCCGCGATCTCTTCCCAGTTTTCGCCGCATGTTGTGTGTCTCCTTCTACCGCTGCTCCAGCTAGCGTCTTCATTTGCGTGATGCACGCTTAGACAATTTTCGTTTTCATGCGACATGAGCTCATTTCCTTCACGCGCTCACATGGTGGGCGCGTCTACGGGTCCGCGCGACAAGCCTTATCGGGGTAGCAACAATTCCCAACGCTCCTTCGGCCAAGCATGGCATCTGCATAAGACTTTCCCGGTTGGGCAAGATGGATCGAATTTTTTGTATTCGTGATAGTTTGTCGCGCCCCCGGTTTGTGGAAGGCTCACGAGCAAAAACGAATGACAACGAAGCGACAGTTAGCTTTGTCATATTCCTCTCCAGGCCCCCGTTTCATCCTGCAACGGACATTCTCACATCGTTGAACTGCCGTCCCGCGTTGTCATGAGGTCCTAAAATTTCTTCGACACGCCTGCAAAGAAGCCGCGGCGCGGCCCATATTGCGGCGCGAACACGCCGATGCCGGTTCCACTCCTGATTTGATAGACAGTGTCGAACAGGTTGATGATGTCGAAGCGCACCGTCATCGGCTTCGGATCGTCGGCAGCAGAAATTCGCGCGCAATTCCGACGTTGAACTGGGTGTATTGCGGCACCGTCCAGATATTGGCATCGCCGCTGCGCAAGCCGCTGCCGTAGATCATATCGCCGCTGAGCCTCGTTCCGCACCAAGAGGGTGCGGTCCAAAAGCCTCCCGGCGCGTCGCCGAATGTCTCGTTCGCATAGGCGGGCCGGCCGCAGAACTGATAGATGGCGCCGGCCGAAGCGGTGACGAACTGAGTGTGATCGGTGTAGATCCAGTGGGTCTGGAGATACTGGAACTCGGTCAAGCCGCCGAGATCGGCGAGCGGCGTGTTGCCGAATAGATATTGGTTCGATACCGGATCGGTCGCTCTCTGCTGGGCGATGGCGAGGTTGGCGTAGGCCTGGAAATTGCCGCTGTGAAATTTTCCGCTGAACTCGATGCCCTCGTTGATGCCCTGGGCGTAGTTGAAAGCGCTCAGCACGTAAGCCTGGCCGAAAAGACCGTTGTCGATGAGATCGGTCGCGATTTTGTAGTAGACGTCGACACCGAGATCGAGGTCGGTGCAATCTTTAGCCGCCGGCTTGCTGCAGCCGAACGGAATATTTTGATCGACACCGGCGTCGAAATAATGCGACCGCTCCGGCAGAACCGGACTGTTTCCCTGGTCGGTAGGTACCGCCGCCGTGGTGTTGCTGAACAAACCGATATTGACTGGAGCTGCCTCCACCAGCACCGGCGGCGTGAAGTAGCGCGCATAGCCGGCGTGGAACTTCGTGTACTCGAACGGTGTGTAGGTGAAGCTGATGCGCGGGCTGAGCTGGTTGGCGTTGACGAATTGCCACATCTGGTCGAAGCGCAGGCCGCCGTTGATGGTGAACTTGTCGGTGACCTTCCATTCGTCCTGCGCATACAGGCCGGCGAGATAGCCGGTCGCCGAGACATTGTCGGTGATATTGAAAGGTGCATCGACCGGCGCTCCGCCGACGACGGGCTCGACCAGCGATGTATTGCCGACAAACGCCTGTTCGGCGCTGAAGAAAAAGCCGGTGCGGATGGTGTGCGCGGGAGTGATCTGGTACGAGCCGTCGGCCTGGATGCCGTTGGTAAGGGATTGGCGCACGATGTCGGAGGCAACGCCGTTGATCAGCAAATCGCCAAGCTGATCCGGCGAGTAGTGCAGGCGGTCAAAACGCGTGAAATAGGAAAGCTGACCGTCAAAGCCGTTGATCGATCGCTGCAGCGCCAGCACGCTGTATTGCGTATCCTCGAACTGGTTCTCGTTGAGCAGCGCCGAGTTGAAGGTGGTAACGCCGAACGCGCTCGTGACATTTCCGATCAAGCCGACCGGCTGCCCGGGAGAATTGGGAATCTGGAACGTGGTGGTCGAGGTTCCGGCGATCAGGCTGAGCCGCGTATAGGGATCGACGAACGTCGACAAATAGGCGAAGCCTTTCCCCTGTTGCGAGAAGTCGTGGATCGGGCTGTAGGAGGCGATCGAATTCTCGAGGCCTTCCTTGGTTTGCAGATAACGGCCGGTGAAGAAGTATTGGACGCCCGGGAAGCAATCCGCGCTGGGCAACGCGTGGGTTCCCGGAGCCGGTGTTATCGTCGGACAGGTGCTGCCGAATGTGCCGCCGTATTGAATCGTCGGCGTGAATGTTCCTTGACTGCCGCCGTAAACGCTGACTTGACCGCTGTTATTGAAAATGTCGGCGCGGGTCGTGATGTCGATCAGCCCGACTGTTCGCAGCCCGTATTCGGCCGGGAGCGCGCCGACGACCAGGCCGAGGCTGCCGATCCAGCTGGCGTCGAGAATGCTGCCGAAGCCGGTGGGGCCGTCGGGCAGCATCACGCCATTGATGCGGAATTGCAGATTGGCGTGATCGTTGCGGACGTGCAGGAGGCCGCTGGCCGCGGAATCCTGCGACACCCGGGGACTGCAACAGGATTTGCTCGACCGGGGTGTTGTCGCCGCCGGGCAGCGCGTTGATCGTCTGCTGGGTCATGAGTGCTCGACGATCGTGCCGATGGTGGTGAAGAGGTTGCTGCGCGCCTGATCGAAGGTGTCGGCCTTGGCATTGAGCTGCGCCGCCGGCGAGACCGGTTGCCGCAGCCGGCGCAGGTGCCGGTCGCTGGTGCGCGCGCCGGCGCAACGCGGCGGGCCTGCACGGGGCCGCTGCCGCTGCGGATTTGATAGACAGTGTCGAACAGGTTGATGATGTCGAAGCGCACTGTCATCGGCTTCGGATCGTCCCGCAGCAGAAATTCGCGTGCAATTCCGACGTTGAACTGGGTGTATTGCGGCACCGTTCCGATATTGGCATCGCCGGCGCGCAAGCCGCTGCCGTAGATCATGTCGCCGCTGAGCCTCGTTCCGCACCAGGATGGTGCGGTCCAGAAGCCTCCCGGTGCGCCGCCGAACGTCTCGTTCGCATAGGCGGGCCGGCCGCAGAACTGATAGATGGCGCCGGCCGAGGCAGTGACGAACTGAGTGTGATCGGTGTAGATCCAGTGGGTCTGCAGATACTGGAACTCGGTCAAGCCGCCGAGATCGGCGAGCGGCGTGTTGCCGAACAGATATTGGTTCGATACCGGATCGGTCGCTCTCTGCTGGGCGATGGCCAGGTTGCCGTAGGCCTGAAAATTGCCGCTGTGAAATTTCCCGCTGAACTCGATGCCCTCGTTGATGCCCTGGGCGTAGTTGAAAGCGCTCAGCACGTAAGCCTGGCCGAAAAGACCGTTGTCGATGAGATCGGTCGCGATCTTGTAGTAGACGTCGACACCGAGATCGAGGTCGGTGCAATCCTTAGCCGCCGGCTTGCTGCACCCGAACGGAATGTTTTGATCGACGCCGGCGTCGAAATAATGCGACCGCTCCGGCAGAATCGGACTATTTCCCTGGTTGGTAGGCACCGCCGCCGTGGTGTTGTTGAACAAATTGATATTGACGGGAGCTGCCTCCACCAGCACCGGCGGCGTGAAGTAGCGCGCATAGCCGGCGTGGAACTTCGTGTACTCGAACGGTGTATAGGTGAAGCTGATGCGCGGGCTGAGCTGGTTGGCGTTGACGAATTGCCACATCTGGTCGAAGCGCAGGCCGCCGTTGATGGTGAACTTGTCGGTGACTTTCCATTCGTCCTGCGCATACAGGCCGGCGAGATAGCCGTTCGCCGAGACATTGTCGGTGATATTGAAAGGTGCATCGACCGGCGCTCCGCCGACGACGGGCTCGACCAGCGATGTATTGCCGACAAAGGCCTGTTCGGCGCTGAAGAACAAGCCGGTGCGGATGGTGTGCGCGGGAGTGATCTGGTACGAGCCGTCGGCCTGGATGCCGTTGGTAAGGGATTGGCGGACGACGTCCGAGGCGACGCCGTTGATCAGCAAATCGCCAAGCTGATCCGGCGAGTAGTGCAGGCGGTCGAAGCGCGTGAAATAGGAAACCTGACCGTCAAAGCCGTTGATCGATCGCTGCAGCGCCAGCACGCTGTATTGCGTATCCTCGAACTGGTTCTCGTTGAGCTGAGCCGAATTGAAGGTGGTAACGCCGAACGCGCTTGAGACATTTCCAATCAACCCGACCGGCTGCCCGGGACTATTGGGAATCTGGAACGTGCTGGTCGAGGTTCCGGCGATCAGACTGAGCCGCGTATACGGATCGACGAACGTCGACAAATAGGCGAAGCCTTTTCCCTGTTGCGAGAAGTCGTGGATCGGGCTGTAGGAGGCGATCGAATTCTCGAGGCCTTCCTTGGTTTGCAGGTAACGTCCGGTGAAGAAGTATTGGACGCCCGGGAAGCAATCCGCACTGGGCAGCGCGTGGGTTCCCGGAGCCGGTGTTATCGTCGGACAGGTGCTGCCGAAGGTGCCGCCGTATTGGATTGTCGGCGTGAGCGTGCCTTGACTGCCGCCGTAGATGCTGACTTGACCGCTGTTATTGAAAATGTCGGCGCGGGTCGTGATGTCGACCAGGCCGACAGTGCGCAGCCCGTATTCGGCCGGGAGCGCGCCCACGACCAAGGCGATGCTGCCGATCCAGCTGGCGTCGAGAATGCTGCCGAAGCCGGTCAAGCCGTCGGGCAGCATCACGCCATTGATGCGAAACTGCACGTTGGCGTGGTCGTTGCGCACATGCAGGAGGCCGCTCGCGGCGGAATCCTGCGACACCCCAGGGGCCTGCAACAGGATTCTCTCGACCGGGGTGTTGGTACCGCCGGGCAGCGCATCGATCGTCGCGTGGCTGATGACGTCAGCGGTCGTGCCGATGGTCGTGTAGAGATTGCTGCGCGCCTGATCGAAAGTGTCGGCCTTGGCGTTGAGCTGCGCGGCCGGCGTAACCGGCGCCGCCGCCGGTGCCACTGCTGGTGCCGGTGCGGGCGCCGGCGCAACGCGGCGGGCCTGCACGGGCTTCGGTTTCGGCTTTTCTTTCGGCGCACTGACGACGACTTCCGGGAAGCTTTGTTTGCGCGGTGGCTACTCCGCCGAAACCAAGCAACGCAACGATTGCACAACCGCCGAGGAAATACTCGCGACGCACAGGTGAAAGACGAGAGGGCATGACGCTCCGCCGTAAATTATTGCTGCAAAGGAACGGCCAAAACGGCCGGCGAAGTGGTTGGTCGTGCCACGCGCAATCCGAGAAAAAAGTACGCGCGTTCAATCTGCACACCACAGCCGTCACGTAAGCCCGGCAAGGCGCAAGATTAGCAACGACCGGAAATCAGGCGAGGGGAGGGGCGCGCGATTGAAAGGCGGTCCGCTGGGGCGCGACAAAAACAAAAGCGAAATGACTAGAATGTTCGACCGCTCGCGATACGAACGGCACCGGCAAGAGCGGCGCGTCCGGCAGGAACGATGTCGACGCGATATGGATGATTGCACAGATCGCGCAATAATCGCCCGCCTCATTGGCGGGATGCTGGGACGAAGACGGCTGCGAATCCGGCGCTTTGAAAGCCGTGACCGTGCCGGCTGGCGACCCGGATTGGAGCGTCTCGAGATGGACGTGTCCAAACGAAAGGACGACTTGCAGCGCCACCGCCAGGAGCGCCAGCCAGCCGCCACACCGCCTATTGGTTCGAACCCAACGCATCAGACAAGCTTACCCTCACGCGCCATCCCCGGCAGCAAGTAATCTACAGGTGAGGCGATCTCACGCAACGCGATCGGGTGGAAAACGCCGTTCGCTAAACGTGATGCGCGCCAAGTGTGGTCCGAAGGTAACACTACGCTTTAGCCAACGATCACCACCGCCAGCCGGACATTCTCCGCCGAACTGACCCGCTTTCCGCTGCATCTTTCCTTTCATAGTGTAATGTTATAACGTTGCATTACAAGCGCTGTTTTTGCACGTCTTTCCGCGGGCGCAAAGGAACTCCATGGCTCTCCGCTACAAGAAAGAGAACGAGCGGCGAGACGCGGTCCCGACGCGGCCGCCAAAGTGATCGAGTGGGTCCGCGCCCTCGTTGGTGATGACGAGAATACCGGCGTCAGTCTCAGCGCAAACGCCTGTGGCCATGCGGCCTGCAGAGGCCAGGAGACCGTCATTCTCCTCATGCGGCGGAACGAGCCGACCATCGGGATCAAGATCTCGAAATCGGTCGAGACGGTCACCCAAGCGGATGTCGCCGAGGCGCTCCAGCCGATGCTCGCGCCCGCGCAAGTTAGCCGCGTTCGATGACGTCGTTGCTGCCGGCGCAAATGAGAGTGTTCAGACCCCGCGCTTTCGATTTCGACGCGCGGGCGCCGCATGAGCATGGCCCCGACTGCTGCCAGAATGCGCGTGCGCGTGCTTGCCGTTCTCGGTGCGCTTGTGGTCGTCGGCCGCCGCCGGCAAGTAAACAACTTGCCCGTGGCGTACGCCCCGTTCGGCAATGACATGATCGGCGAGTTCCTGCACGTCGTCGCCGCGTCCTTTCAGGACCGTCACCTCCATGCAGCTTTCGTGATCCAAGTGAACGTGCAGCGTCGCTTGCGCGAGATCGTGATGATCGTGGAAGTCGCGCGTCAGACGTCTCGGTAATTCGCGCTGGTGGTGGTCGTAAACATAAATGAGGGCGGCAAGGCATTGTTGTGGGCCGGCAGCCTGCACCGCGTGCTGCTGCAAGCCGGAGCGCGCGAGATCGCGCATTGCTTCGGAGCGATTGGCGTAGGCGTGCGCCGCCATATAGCGCTCGAGCTCCGCGGCAAGCTCCTCGTCGATCGTAATCGTCACACGCTGCATGGCTGTCACTCGCGTTGGGCGGGTATGATCATTTATTGACTTCGTCATACTCGTCGATAATCTTGAAAGATAGGATGGCGGACGCGGCCATCGCCGGCTCGGTGCGCATCATAGCGCGTCAGCGGGACGAATGGTTGCGCGCCTTTCTTGGGGGGACTGGGAGTTGGCGTCGCGTCAATGTGCTGTGGCGTTGTGTATCCTGGCTGTGCTGAGCGTTCGCGCTTCGGCGCAGACGACGCCGTCGGCCCCGACGCAACCCTCTCCGCCGCCTGAAGCTCCCGCGGGCGAAGCTCCGGCTGGGAACTCCCCCGAACCGGCCGCGCAGCGCGCACCCTCGAATGCGACCACGCTTCCGACCATAACCGTTTCCGCCCAGCCTCCGCCGCCAAAACGCAACACCGCGCCGCCAGCCGCAGCAGCAGCCGCGCCTGCACCCGCGCCGCCGTCGCCCTACGAGACCGGTGCTCCCAACGTAGCTGGAGGTCCGCTGATCGTCCCGCAGATGGCGAGCCAGATGGTCATTTCCGGGGCAGACCTCAACGCTCGCCCGGTGGCGCAACCCGCTGAGATCCTGGAAGCGGCGCCCGGTCTCGCCGTCGTCCAGCACTCCGGTGACGGCAAGGCCAATCAGTATTACCTACGCGGCTACGATCTCGATCACGGCACCGACCTGGCCACCTTCTGGGACGATGTGCCGATCAATTTGCCTACCAACGCGCACGGTCAGGGCTACACCGACCTTAATTTCATGATTCCCGAAACGGTCAGCGGATTGGAAGTCCGCAAAGGACCGTATTGGGCGGACGTGGGTGACTTCGCGACCGCCGGCGCGCTGAATATTTCCCTACGGGATAGCGTCGACCGCAACATTCAGTCGATTACCGCGGGCAGCTTCGGCTATGACAGATTTTTGAGCCTCGGCTCGGTCAAAGTCGGCGGCGGATCGCTGCTCTATGCCGGCGAATTCAATACCTATAACGGCGTTTGGGCCACTGCCGAAGACGTACGCAAGTTCAGCGGGCTTTTGCGTTACACCCAGGGCACCGCAACGGATGGCTTTTCTGCCACGGCGATGGCCTATGCCAATTCCTGGAACTCCAGCGACCAAGTCGCGTTGCGCGCCATCACGACCGGACAGATTGGCCTCTTCGGCGAACTCGACCCGACCGACGGCGGCGATACCAGCCGCTTCATGCTCTCAACCAGGTTGGCCCAATCCGACGATAATGGATTGTGGAAAGCCAATGCCTATGTTGTCAAATACACCTTGAACCTGTTCAGTAACTTCAGCTGGGACACCATCGACCCGGTCAACGGCGATCAATTCCATCAGCATGACGATCGCATTTACGGCGGCGGCGGCGCGTCGCGCACATTCAACGGGACACTGTTCGGCCTGCCGAGTGAGACGATGCTCGGATTGCAAAGCCGTTACGACGACATCAATGTGGGATTGAACAACACGGTCGGGCGGCAGTTCCTGTCGAACACGCTGTTCGACCACGTCAACGAGGGCAATGTCGGCATCTATGCGCAGAACACCACGCATTGGACCGATTGGTGGCGGACCACGCTGGGCTGGCGCGGCGATTATTTCGCCGCGTCGGTGAATTCGATGCTGCAGCCGGCGAATTCGGGCAATCCCACCGCCTCGATCGGCAGCCCGAAATTCACCACGGTGTTTGGCCCGTTCTACAAAACCGAGTTCTTCCTCGGCGCTGGCACGGGCTATCACAGCAACGATGCTCGCGCCGTGACGGTCACCCAGGTACCCGGCGATCCGACGACACCGGAAGGCGCGTCACCTTTCCTGGTGCGCACGGTGGGCGCCGAGATCGGAGCACGCACCAAGATCGTGCCCGGCCTCGATAGTTCGATCAGCCTGTTCTATCTGCATCAGAATTCGGAACTGTTCTTCGACGGCGATACCGGGACCACCGTCCCCGGCTTGCCGAGCCAGCGCACCGGCATCGAGATCACCAACAATTACCGGCCGGTTTCTTGGGTACGCGTCGATGCCGATTTGGCGCTCACGCGCGCCCGCTTTCTCGGTTTCGACACCGCGCAAGAACAGCTCTTCGAATCGCTTGCCGGCTTTCCGCAAGCGCAGATCGGCAACGCGCCTGGAAATTACATTTTCAATGCCCCGTGGATGGTCGCGGGAGCCGGCATTACCCTTGGTGAGAAAACCGGTTGGTTCAGCGCATTGCGCTGGCGCTATATCAGTTCGCGCCCGCTCACCGAGGACGGCGTTTTCCAGGCGCCGCCGCTCAACATGATCAACGGCCGGGTGGGTTATCACTTCGCCAACGGCTGGCGCATCCAGCTTGACGCGCTCAATCTCCTGAGTTCGGCGAGTTACAACGCCAGTTACGCCTACGGGGCACTGCTGACGTCCGACAGCTTGTTCGCCATGTGCTTTCCCGCGCACGGCCCTCCCACCGCACCGGCAGCGGTCTGCCAGAACGGCGTCATGGACTATTCGATACACCCGATGGAGCCGTTGGCGGTGCGGCTCACGCTTGCCGGACCGATCGATACGATCAACATTTCGGCCATGGCCGCCGAACTCAAGCGTGCGGTCCCTGCTTACCAGCCGCCGGCGCCGAACTACGACTGGACTGGCTTTTATGTCGGCGCCAATGTCGACGGCCGCTGGCTCATGACCAATGGCAGCAGTATCAACACCGCGACCGGAGCGCCGTTTGCTGCAGCCAACGGCGCCACATCGCAGTGGGGCGGCGGCGTTCAGTTGGGCTTCGACTATATGCTCCCGTCGCGCGTGGTGGTCGGCGTGGCGGCCGACATGTCCTCCGGCGGCACCAAGACCACGACGATCTCGGATGTCTCCGGCATCAGCGCAAACCAGACAACTGTTTTTGACAGTGAAACGATTCGCGGACGGATCGGCTACGCCGCCGACAACATACTGTTTTACGGAACGGGTGGCTTCGCCTGGTCAAACGATCAGTTCGTCCGCACCCAATTGACGGGGACGCTCAACAACGCCACGGCGGGCACCGACGAAGCGGTCAATAAAGGGCTCCTTGGCTGGGCGGTCGGCGGCGGCATCGCCTACGCCTTCGCGCAGAATTGGAACGTCTTCGCCGAGTATCGCTATACAAGCTTCGGATCGTCGACCCTTTCGCTTCCGTTCTCGCAACTGACGACAACGTCGACGACGACTGTGAGCGCGGTCGAATTGGGTGTGAACTACAAATTCAATTCAGCTGCACCAGTCCCGGCGGCGGGCGCCGCACCTCCTTATCAACGGCAACCGGCTCGGGAGCCTGCACTGGTTTACAAGGCGCCGTCATCGCATTTTGCCTACGACTGGAGCGGCTTCTATCTCGGCAGCGACGGCGGCTTCGGTTGGGAAACGGCGAAGGGAAGTCTCGCGGACGCGGCGGGCGTCATCCTGACGCCCTACAGCTACCGCGTGAACGGCCCGCTCGCCGGTCTTTTCGCCGGCGCCAATTATCAGTTGAACAAAATCGTGCTCGGCATGGAAGGTGATTGGCAATGGTCCAATCTGATGGGCAACAGTCAAACGCTCGCGCCGCTTGGCGCCGCCGGCGCTTTCCCAACGGGACCCTTTACGATTTCGACGACCGTGAAGGACTATGCCTCGGTCCGCGGCCAGCTGGGCCTCGCCTTTGATCGTTTTCTGGCGTTCGGCACCGGCGGATGGGCCTGGGGCAATCCTTCGATGTCCTACGCGCTCACTGGCGCGGCGCCTTTCGTCAACCATGGCGGCAGCTCCACGGGCTGGACCGCCGGCGCGGGGGTCGATTACGCCTTTACCGAAAGCGTCTTTGGCCGCATCGAATACCGCTACACGAGCCTCGCCACTTCCGGCTTCGTGAGTGTCGCAACCAATTCCGCCGAGGCGCCCAATCGCGTGCCGATCAACGATTTACGCGCGGGCATCGCGTACAAGTTTGGCGGCGGTTCACTCCTCGGCATCTATTGAATGCGCGTAGCAGTGGCCGCCGCTTTGGCGCCAGCCTCGAGCAGCGCCGATGTGATTGTGTAACACCGCATTCCTGGCGCATAAGCCGCGCATGCCGCACGCTCACGACCACCGCGACCATCACGATCATGCCCACGGCGGAGCCAATTTCGGCACTGCTTTCGCCGCCGCGACCGTGCTCAATCTCGGCCTTGTCGCGGCGCAGATCTTTTATGGGCTTGCGGCGAACTCGGTGGCGCTGCTGGCGGATGCCGGCCACAATTTCGGCGACGCGCTCGGCCTCGTTTTGGCGTGGGGCGGTTATGTGCTGAGCCGGGCCGCGCCGACCGAGCGATTCACCTACGGATTTCGCTCGGCCTCGATCCTCTCGGCGTTGATCAATGCCATCCTGCTGCTGGTCGCGACGGGAGCGATTGCGTGGGAAGCGATCCTGCGTCTCGGTCGTCCGCAGGAGACGAACGGATTGCTGGTCATGGCGGTCGCCGGTGCCGGAATCGTCATCAATGGCCTGTCGGCTTGGCTGCTGATGGCGGGGCGGGAGCGCGATCTGAATATCCGCAGCGCTTTCGCTCACTTGGCCGCGGACGCTGGCGTCTCGGCCGGCGTTGTGATTGCCGGCGCGGTGCTTCTCGTGACGCGCTGGACCTGGGTCGATCCGGTGGCGAGTTTGCTTATTTCCGTGGCGATCGTTTGGGGCACCTGGGGCCTGCTGCGGGAGTCGGTGCAGATGTCCATGGACGCCGTGCCGCAAGGCATCAGCATTACGGATGTGCGCGGCTATTTGGAGAACCTGCCTGGCGTTGCCGGTGTCCACGACCTGCACATCTGGGCTATGAGCACGACGGAAACGGCTTTGACCGTTCATCTCGTTTGCCACGGCGGCCGGGCCGGAGACGCTTTCCTGATGGATGCCGTACACGAACTCGATCGCCGCTTCGGCATCCATCACGCGACCATTCAGATCGAAGCAGGCGAGCTGGAATGCCGCCTGGCGCCGACGAATGTCGTGTGATCGCGGCGGCGGCCTGAGGAAGCTGTGACTTTCTAGTGGAGCATGATCTTTTCGGAAACCGGTTTCCACTTTTCCGGATCATGCTCTAGCCGCCGCGCATGCGGGCCAACAGCTCCGCGGTCGGATAGGAATCCGCCGGCAGCCCATATTTCATCTGCATGGCTTTGACCGCCTGCCGGGTCTTCAGCCCCGCGAAACCATCGACTTTGCCGACGTCGAAACCGGCGCGCACCAGCATTCCCTGCAAGGCTTTCATGTCTTCAAAGGCGAGCGCCGGCGGCGGGCTGCCATGCCGCAGCGCCGGCGCGCCGGCAATGCGGGTGGCGAGATAGCCGGCCGTGGTCGAATAGACCAGCGAATTATTCCACTGCAGATAGACCTGGAAATTCGGATAGGCGAGGAAGGCCGGCCCCAGGCGTCCCATCGGCAGCAACAGCGAAGCCGGCAGATTGTCGGCCGGAAGCGGCTGGCCGTCGGCGAGCGTGACGCCCCAGCCTGCCCATTTGGAACGCGGCAGCTGGATCGACAAATCGGCCTGGTCCCATGGCAGGTTGGCCGGCACCCGCACCTCGGTGAGCCACGGCTCGCCTTTCTTCCAGCCGAGGCCTTTCAGGTAATTCGCGGTCGAGGCGAGGACGTCGGGCGTGCTGCGGATCAGATTGCGCTTGCCGTCGCCGTCATAGTCGACGCCGTACTGGTTGTATTCCGACGGCATCATCTGGGTCTGGCCGAGCTCGCCCGCCCAGGAGCCGATCATATCCTCCGGCGCAAGATCGCCGCGATCGATCAGCCGCAGCGCATCGAGAAGCTGCGCGCGAAAGCGGTCGCCGCGCCGGCAATCGTAAGCGAGCGAGGCGATGGCGCTGAGCGAATGGTACTTGCCCATGTTGGCGCCGAAGTCGCTTTCCAGGCCCCAGAACGCGACGATCACCGGCGCCGGCACGCCGAATTGCTGTTCGATGCGCGCGAAGGTCGGCGCATTCGCCTTGATCAGGGCCTGGCCGCGCTGGATGCGGTAGGCGGCGGCCATGCGGCCGGAAAATTCCAGAAAGGTTTGGGTGAAAACGCGCTGGCCGCGGTCGATATAGACGATCTTCTGATCGTAGGTGAGATGCGGGGCGGCAGCGTTGACGGCGCGCTGGGAAATTCCTTGCGCCAAGGCCTCGCGTTCGAAGGCGGCGAGCCAGGCGTCATAGCTGCCGGTGGTGTGGCACGGCGCAGCCGCAGCTGACGGTGATGATGAGGATGGCGCGGGCGCCGTCTTGTGGGGCCGTGCGGGCTTTGCGGCCGGCGCGCTTCTCGCCGATGGATTGGCGGCCGGCGCTGCCGAATCGGATGGAGGCGCGGCGTTGGCGATATTTGCCGCGCATAGAAACGCAAAGAGCAATGCCCCAGTCGTTGTCCTGCTCATGATGCCCCGCCGTTTCGCGCGCCCGTCATTCCGGGACGCCGCGAAAGCGGCGGACCCGGAATCCATAAGCACAGTTCGTCGAGAACAGCACTCTTGCGCCCGTCCTGCAACAAGTGTGGTTATGGATTCCGGCTCTCGCTCGCGGGCTCGCTCGGCCGGAATGACGAAATCGTCACTTAATGGGGACGGCGCCGGATTTGAGAAACCAGTCCACGATCTCCTCGCCGGTCCAGTAGGCGACGCCGTCGAAGCGGCGCGCGTGCTGATAGATCGCTTCGAGATATTTGATCCGATGCGGCTGCCCGCTGATATAGGGGTGGATCGCGAGCGCGAGGATTTTGGCCCGGTGCTCGCCTTCGGCATAGAGCCGCTCGAACTGATCAATCGCCCGCCGCATGAGATATTCGCTCTCGTGATGCTGGACGATCATCATCGGGATGTCGTTGAGCTCGAGCGTGTAGGGCAGCGTGAGCAACGGCCCGTTGGCGGTGCGGATCACGGTCGGCTCGTCGTCATAGACCCAGTCGCCGATATATTTGACGCCGGCGGCGGCGAGGATTTCCGGCGTGTCGAGCGTCTCCGTCAGCCCGGGGCCGAGCCAGCCGAGCGGCCGTTTGCCGCAGAAGCGCTCGATGATGCCGAGCGAGCGCTCGACCATGGCCTTTTGATCCGGCTCGGCGTGAATCGGGCCCTGCTCGTAGGAATGGCCCATGAATTCCCAGCCGTCGGTGCGCGCCTGTTCGGCGACGCGCGGATAATCCTCACAGACGCGGGCATTGATCGCGAGCGTCGGGCGGATCTTCAGGCGCTTGAACAGCTCGAAGAAGCGCCAGACGCCGACCCGCATGCCGTATTCATGCCAGCTCCAATTCGGCACGTCGGGAATTTGCGTCTGACCGGTCGGCGGCGCGAGCACCTGGCGCGCCATGGGCTTGCGGATGTCCCAGACTTCCAGATTGACGATGGTCCAGAATACGAGCCGCGCTCCGCCCGGCAGCTTGAGCGGCGGCCGGTCGACGATAGCGGAGTAGTCGCAACGCTCGCGCGGTAACATTGCGTTCGCCATATGGCGCTCCCTCATGCACGGCAGCGATTCCGGTAAGCAGTTTTGCCGTAACGTCAATCCCCGACGGGGATAAATTCTTGCGCGATCACATCCGCGTTAGTCCGTTTCGGCTACTTGCAACCGGACGGCGATGGAACCATCCTCTAGGACGCTGATTACCTTCCTAAGCTTTGAGTCCAGCTATTCCTATCGATTTGGTTTCCCGGGCCCCATCTTATGTCGCATCCTGCCGTTCGCCTGCATGACCCCGCCGACGGGGAGGGCGCGATTGCCGAACCGCTCGGCGATACGCGCCGATTCTGGCGCGATGCATTCACCGCGGTGCGCGGGGAGACCGAGCGTCGCACGGCGCCGCTGTCCACTGAAGATCAGGTGGTGCAATCGATGCCGGACGCGAGCCCCGCGAAATGGCACCGCGCCCATGTCACCTGGTTCTTCGAGCAGTTTTTGTTGCGTCCCTTCGCGCCGTCCTATCGTCCGTTCGATGAGCGCTTCGCCTATCTGTTCAATTCCTATTATGTGGCGGCCGGCCCGCGGCACGCCCGGCCGCAGCGCGGCTTGATCACCCGCCCCGGCGTTGCCGAAACCACCGCTTACCGCGCGCATGTCGATGCGGCGGTCGCCAAACTGATCGAAACCACGCAGCAGCCGGAACGGGTCTTGCCGATCGTCGAGATCGGATTGCATCACGAGCAGCAGCATCAGGAATTGATGCTGACCGATCTCCTGCACGCCTTTGCGCAAAACCCCACGCATCCGGTCTACGACAAGCATTGGCGATGGCCGCGCGGCCGGAGCGCCAACTCGGCGGAAAACGGACTGGTCGCCGGCATTCATACGATCGGCCACGACGGCGCCAGCTTCTCGTTCGACAACGAGCGGCCGGCGCATCAAGTCTTGCTGCAGCCGGTACGCGTGGCGCAGGCGCTGGTGACCAACGGCGCGTGGCTCGAATTCATGGCCGACGGCGGCTACACGACGCCGAGCCTTTGGCTCTCCGACGGCTGGGCGACGGTCGAAGCGCAGGGCTGGAACGCCCCGGGCTATTGGCAACATGCCGACGGTGCCTGGTTTTCGATGACGCTGGGCGGTTTGCGCGCGATCGATCCGTCGCTGCCGGTCTGCCATATCAGCTATTACGAAGCCGACGCATTCGCGCGCTGGGCCGGCAAGCATTTGCCGAGCGAAGCCGAATGGGAAGTCGCCGCCAAGGCGGAGGCGCTCGATGATGCGTTCGGCGCGGTCTGGCAATGGACCCGCAGCGCTTATTCGCCCTATCCCGGCTATCGGCCCGAGCCCGGCGCGCTCGGTGAATACAACGGCAAATTCATGATCAATCAAATGGTGCTGCGCGGCTCGTCGCTGGCGACGCCGGCCGGTCATTCGCGCAAGAGCTATCGCAACTTCTTTTATCCGTCGGCGCGCTGGCAATTCAGCGGATTGCGTTTGGCGGAATTCGAACACTGAGCCCGCCATGACCCCCGGATCCGCCCTTCGCGCGCCGCGGCCGATCGAGACGGTGAACGAGTTCGCCGCCGACGTGATTGCCGGCCTCACCGCCAAGCCGAAACACCTGCCGCCGAAATATTTTTACGATTTGGCCGGGTCGAGCCTGTTCGATCGCATTACGGATTTGCCGGAATATTATCCGACCCGCAGCGAACTCGACCTCCTGACCAAGCACGCGCCGGAGATCGCCTCGCTGTTTCCGCCCGCCTGCGCGCTGGTCGAGTTCGGCAGCGGCTCGAGCCGCAAGGCGCGCATCGTCTTGCGCGCGGCCGCCAGCGTGGAGGCCTACGTTCCGGTCGATATCTCCGGCGATTTTCTGCGCGAGGACGCGGCGCGGCTGCGCCGCGATTTCCCGCATCTGTCGATCATTCCGGTGGTGGCGGATTTCACCGCCATGACTGAATCCGCCATGACTGAATTGCCGGCCGAGATCGCCGCCAAGCCGCGCGCGGGCTTCTTTCCCGGCTCCACCATCGGCAATTTCGAGCCGCACGAGGCTTGCGCTTTCCTGCGCCGCGCCGGCGGCATCCTGGGTGCCGGATCAGTGCTGATCGTCGGCGTCGATCTGGAAAAGGCGCCCGACATTCTCTACCGTGCTTATAACGACGCGGAAGGCGTTACCGCCAAATTCAATCTCAATCTGCTCGCGCGCATCAATCGTGAGTTGGGCGCGAACTTCGATCTGGCGGCGTTTGAGCACCACGCCTTTTATAATGCCGAGCGGTACCGCATCGAAATGCACCTTGCCAGCACCAAGCGGCAAAAGGTGCGGATCGGTGAGACGAGCATCGAATTCCGCGCCGGCGAAACGATCCACACCGAAAACAGCTACAAATATTCGGTCGACTCGTTCCAGGCCATGGCGCGTGGCGCCGGATGGGCGCCCTTGAAGGCCTGGACCGACGGTCTGTTCAGCGTTCATGCGCTGCGGATGGCGCAAGACTGACCCTCGCCGACTGACGATCCGGACCTGCCAGCATCCTCGGACCCGTTTTTCCATGCCGGCATTGTCGTTGGGAGTGGATGTGCATGGAGGAACAGCGTGCCGGACAAGCGGGCCAAGCGACGTCCATAGCAACTCGTCATTGCGAGGAGTGAAGCGAAGAAGCAATCTAGGCGGCAATGATTGTCTGGGTTGCTTCGGCTCTGCGCGCCCGTCGGCGCCCCGGGCCGGCAATGACGGTGGCTGATGCCGATCCACGAAGCCGATCCCTGGCGCCTGCAATATTTTTCGCATGTCGAGACCGACGTGGATATCACCACCGAAGACAGCGACGCCTGGCAATGGTACCCGGCGTACCGCTGGGTCTACGACAAGCTTGCGGTGGCGCTCAGCCAGGGGCTCGAAGGGGGTCCGCATGGCACGAAGCCGCCGGGCTTTCCGGTTTTCTCAAAGCCGATCGTCAATCTCAAAGGCATGGGTATCGGGAGCCGCGTGCTGGCGTCGCAGGCCGACTACGAAACGCACGCCGCGCCCGGCCATTTCTGGATGACGCGGCTCGAGGGACGCCATGTGTCGTCCGACCTGGCGGTGGTCGGCGGCGAGCCGCGCTGGTGGCGGCACGTCACCGGCAAGCCGGCGGGCGAGGGCACATTCGATTATTGGACGATCCACGCCGGATCGGAGCCGGAGATCGAAGCGCATTGCGGCGCTTGGGTGCGCAAACATCTCGCCGGCTATACCGGCATGCTCAATCTCGAAACCATTGGCGGCACCATCATCGAGGTGCATCTGCGCTTTGCCGATCAATGGCCCGATCTTTACGGGCCCGGCTGGGTGGATGCGGTGGTGCGGCTTTATGAGAAAGGCATCTGGGATTTCGCCGACGCCGACCGCCGCGGCGGTTACAGCGTGGTGCTGTTTGGACCCAATGGAATCCGGTACCGCCATCCGGCTTCCGGGCTGGTCGACGAAATCCGGTGCACGCCCGGTATTTCCAGCGTGCAGATCACCTTCCACGAGGATCTGGCGCCGGAGCTGCATGCGATGCCGCCGGGCGGCTTTCGCCTTGCCGTCATCAACGGCTTCGATCTCGCTGCGGCGCTTGCGGCGCGCGAGCGGCTGGAAGAGCATTTTCTGCAACGACGGCCCGCCCGCGTCTTGCGGGGCTAGGAATGTTGTCGATCGGCAATCTGCTGGGCGGAATGGCCTTTTCGCCGTTCGCGCCCTGGCTCGCTGTCGCCGCCGCTGCGAGCGCGGCGACATTCTTTGTCGCCAAAGCCGGCCGGGACGCAATGGATGCGGCGCTCGCCGCGCCGCAGGGCGGCAACGCGGCAGGGGGCGACAAGCACACGGCGGCGGTGGCTCCGGAAATCCTATGGAGCTACGGCAAGGCGTATCTCAGCTATTTCGCGGATCAGGCGAGCGCGGCGACAGCCTGGGATAGCCCGGTGCTCGATCTGTACCGGCGTTTCATTCTGCCGGTCGACATTGTTTTCGCGGTGAGTCTCGCGGCGTTTGCCGTTCTGTTCTGGCTCGCCGTCGCCGGCGTATCGGCTGCCGTCTCCTGCGCACAGCCCTGGCTGCCTTGGTTTGCGATTTTCGCCGCCAGCATGGGCGCTGTTTATGGCGTTGCCGATGTCGCCGAAGATCTCTGTCTGATCGCGCTCCTGCGCGATCCGGCGGACATCGGTACGGCGCAGGCGGCAATCGCCAATCTTCTGACGCGAGTGAAATTTGTCACGGTCTTCCTCTCGCTCATCGGCGTTGCGGTCTTCGGCCTTCTGTCAGCCATCGATAAAGTCACGCCCGGATTGTTCGGACTTTTCACCCGCCTTGCGCCGCAATTGCTTTGGCGGCCCATGCAAGGCCGCGGAGGCGGGAACGCTTCGCGCTAGCAAATATAGATTCTAGCGCGGCTTTTCGATTTGATGCTCCTAAGCGCGCCTGCCGCAACCGGCATGGGAACTTCAAATCGGCGGCACCAGTAGATCGTGCCGAAAGGCGCCGTTATAGTCGCCGCCCGGCGAACGGCCGGGACCGATCAAGGAAGGCTTGAGACCATGAAAATTGTTGCGTTCGAGGGGCAGGGCGGAGCGCGGCTTGGTGTTGTCGAGGGCGATCAGGCCGTCGACCTGCAAGCCGCGGACGGCAACGCTCCGACCGATCTCGGTGAATGGCTTGCGAAAAACAACGGCGAGGTGAAGCCGCTCGCGGAGCTTGCCAAGCGCGCGCCGGCGAGCGCGCGCAAGCCGCTGGCGGGCCTGACCTATACGCTGCCGGTAGGCCGGCCCGGAAAGATCATTTGTCTCGGCCTCAATTATCTCGAACACGTCAAGGAAGGCGCGCAGCGCGACAATATCCCGAAATTCCCGACCATCTTCATGCGCGGCTTGACGTCTCTCGTCCCGCACGGGCAGCCGATCATCCGCCCGCAAGTCACCGAGACGCTCGATTACGAAGCCGAGATGATCCTGATCGTCGGCAAACGCGCCAAGCATTTGACCGCCGGCAACGCGCTATCCTGCGTCGCCGGTTATGCCTGCGGCAACGAAGGCTCCGTGCGTGAATTCCAGCGCAAGACCACGCAATGGGACATGGGCAAGAATTTCGACCGCACCGGCGGTTTCGGCCCGTATTTCGTTTCCGCCGACGAGCTGCCGCCCGGCGGCAAGGGGCTCAGGATCGAGAGCCGATTGAACGGGCAGGTCATGCAATCCGATAATACCGACAATATGATGTTCCCGGTTGTTGAGATGCTGGTTTATGTCACGCAAGGCATGACGCTCGAGCCCGGGGACATTATCTTCACCGGCACGCCATCAGGCGTCGGCTTTGCGCGCAAGCCGCCGGTCTGGATGAAGAATGGCGATGTGTGCGAAGTCGAGATTGAGGGGCTCGGGACCTTGCGCAATCCCATCGTCGACGAAAAAGCCGGCTGAGTTTAACTTTCGTCATTCCGGGGCGCGCGAGCGCGGACCCGGAATCCATATTCACCAAGCATTCGTAGCACCAAGCATCCGCAGATCGTACCGCACAGCAACATTCGAACGAAGGTGGTTATGGATTCCGGCTCTCGCCCGTATCACTCGCTTGGCCGGAATGACGGATGGAGATTCCTACGCGTTTGCGCGTTGAGGCTTGCCGCTCTCTTCGCATTGTTCGCCGTGGCCTTGCCCGCATCGGCCGAAGAGCCGGTGCGGATCGGCTTGGGTTTCGGCCTGGCGTTTTTGCCGGCCTACATCTGCGAGGACCTCAAGCTCGTCGAGAAGCACGGCAAAGAAAGCCATCTTGAGCTGCGGGCGAGCTTTCAGCGCTTCCTCGGCGCGGGTCCGCTGCAGGACGCGCTTGCCAGCGGCGCGATCGACATGGCGCCGTTCGGCGCGGCGCCGTTGCTTGCCGCCTGGGAAAAGGCGAAAGACACGCCCCGGCAGATCTTCGCGGTTTCCGGCCTGACGACATTGCCGCCGGTGCTTCTGACCAATCGGGCCGACATACGCACGCTTGCGGATTTCCGTCCGGCCGATCGGATCGCCGTTCCGTCACGCACGGCGCCGCAGCTCTATTTGCTGCAGATGCAGTCGGAAAAGGTCTTTGGCCAATACGACAAGCTGCGCGGCCAGATCGTCGTGCTGTCGCACGCGGCGGCGATTACCGACCTGGTCGGCGCCAAGGATTCGGTGACCGGCTATTTTTCTTCCGCACCCTATACCGAAATCGCTCTCGCCGACGGCCGCATTCACAAGGTGCTGAGCGCCTCCGATGTGATCGACGGCAAGGCCTCGTTTCTGATCCTGGGCGCGAGCAGGGGCTATATCGCGGCCCATCCGCAAGTGCCCGAAGCGGTGGCGAAAGCAATCGACGAGGCCGCCCATATCATCCGTGACGACCCGCTCCGTGCCGCCGAAATCTATCTGGCGCATGAGCCTTCGAGAACGCTCGATGCCGCGGCGATTGCCAACGTGCTTTCAGGCCTCAAGGACGAATTCGGCAGCGCCGTGCACGGCATCGGGGCTTTCGCCGATTTCATGGGACGACACGGCGAACTCAAGTCGCCGCCGCAGAGCTGGAAGGAGATCGTCGCGCCCGCGCTGCTGAATTCGCCCAGCAGCTAGAGCATGTCCCGGAAAAAGCCTGCCCCGGACTTGATCCGGGGTGGAAACCGGTTTTTCCGAAAAGGACATGCGACCATGCAAGAATCGAGAGCACATCCCAATTCAACCAAATGGGAATGCGCTCTCGCGTTGCGGACCTGATTTGCCGATCATGCGTCGGCTGCGATATCGCTTCCAATGTGACTTTGTCACGACTTTTATTGAAATGACGAGGGTGCCATGGACGATAAGACGCTGGCCGATAAAACGCTCAACGTCGTCTGCATTTGCGGCAGCCTGCGCAAGGCTTCCTACAATCGCATGGTCATGAATGCTTTGCCCGGGCTGGCGCCGCCGAACATGAAGCTTAGCGAAGCGCCGCCATTCGCCGCGTTTCCGCTCTATAACGCCGACATTCAGGATACAAGCGGCATTCCGCCGGCGGTGCAGGCGTTAGCCGAGGCCGTGCGCACCGCCGACGGCGTGATCTTCAATTCGCCGGAATATAATTTCTCGATGCCGGGAGGCTTGAAGAACGCGATCGATTGGGTGTCGCGCGTGCCCAATCAGCCCTTTGCCGGCAAGCCGGTCGCCTTGCAATCGGCGGCCAATGGCACGCTCGGCGGCGGGCGCATGCAATACGATCTGCGTCGCTCGATGATTTTTCTCGACGCTGTGACCTTGAACAAGCCGGAGATCTTTATCGGCAATTGCTCGCAAAAGATCGACGCCAAGACCGGCACGATCACCGATCAGCAGACGGTGGGATTCATCAAGCAGCAGCTCGAAGCCTTTGCCAAATTCATCGCGCGCTTCGGCGCCAAGAACTGAATAGCCAAGAGCTGAATAGCCAAGAGCTGAATAGCCAAGAGGTGAACAGACGCCAATAGGGGAGGAAATCGTGGGGAGACTTGACGGACGCGTCGCCATTGTCACTGGCGGCGCCAAGGGCATCGGTGCGCATTACGCCCGGGCGCTTGCCGCCGAAGGGGCGCGGCTGATGATCGCCGACATCGCCGACGGCAAGGAGGTCGCCCAGTCGCTTGCGCGCGAGCACGGCGCCAATTCGGTTGCGAGCGCGATCACCGACGTGAGCGACGAGGCGGCGGTGAAGGCGCTGGTCGCCGAGACCATGGAGCGTTTCGGCCAGATCGACATCCTGGTCAACAACGCCGCGCTGTTCGCGCCGCTGCAGGAAACCAAATGCACGGAGATCGACACCGCCGTCTGGGACCGCGTCATGGCGATCAATCTGCGCGGGCCGTTTTTGATGGTCAAGCACGTGGCGCCGCAGATGCGCGCGCGCGGCTACGGCAAAATCATCAATATCGGCTCCGGCAGCATTTTCCACGGCATCCCATGGATGCTGCACTACGTCACCTCGAAGGGCGGGATCGTGGCGATGACCCGCGTGCAGGCGCTGGAGCTCGGCGAGCACGGCATCCGGGTCAACACCCTTTCGCCTGGGCTCACCATGAGCGAGACGCTGGTCGCGGAGAATCCGGGGCACATCGCGACCGCGCGCGACCGCGTCGTGGCTTCGCGCTCGCTCAAGCGCGACGCCCATCCGCAGGACCTGCTCGGCGCTCTCGTTTTCCTCGCCAGCGCCGACAGCGACTTCATGACCGGGCAGAACGTCGTGGTCGACGGCGGCAACGCCAATACCTGAGGAAAACGGCAAGAGAGATACCTGCCGCATAACGGCTCTGCGGTTGTGCGGGCCTGCCGCCATTCCCGGCGCAGTCCGGCCTGACTATACTCCTCCCAACGAAGCCGGCAGCGGCTGGAGGAGAAACGCGATGGCGACTGCGACTGCAAAAAAGCCGGATGCCGGCATGCCCGACCGCAAGCACAATATCGAGGCGATGCGGCAGGAGTATTATGCGCGGATCGCCAAGCACGACATGGCGCCGCTCTGGACGGTGATGAGCACGCTGATCCCCGACCAGCCGGTAACACGCTGCCGGCCGGTGATCTGGCACTATGACGACGTCAAGTCGCTGGTCATGGAGTCGGGCAGCCTGATCACCGCGGAAGAGGCCAAGCGCCGCGTGCTCATCCTGGAAAACCCGGCTTTGCGCGGTGAAATGCGGGCCACCAACACGCTCTATGCCGGCATCCAGATGATCTTGCCGGGCGAAATCGCGCCGGCGCACCGCCACGTCTCGTCCGCCATCCGTTTTGTGCTCGACGGCAAGGGCGCCTACACGGCGGTCGAAGGCGAGAAGGCGTTCATGTCGCCGGGCGACTTTCTCATTACCGCCAATTGGGCGCCGCACGATCACGGCAACACCTCCGACAAGCCGATGCTCTGGCTCGACGTGCTCGATGCGCCGACGATCAATTTCTTCGAAACGTCGTTCGGCGAGGATTTCGATCGTCCCACCCAGGCGACCGCGCGGCAGGATGGCGATTTATTGAGCCTCTACGGCTCGGGTGTGCTGCCTGACGGCACGGCGGTCACCAACCGCACGCCGGTGATCAATTACACTTACGCGCGCACGCGCCCGATCATCGAGCGCATGCTGCAGGCCGGCAATGTCGACAAGCATCACGGCGCGCGGGTGCGCTATGCCAATCCGATCACCGGCGGGCCGATACTGCCGACCATGGGCGCCCAGCTCGCGATGCTGCCCAAGGGATTCCGCGGCGCGCCGTATCGTTCGACGGACGGCGTCATTTTCGCCTGCGCCGAAGGGCGCGGCACGACGACGCTCGACGGCGAGGTGCTCGAATGGGGTCCGAACGACGTTTTCGTGGTGCCGCCGTGGAAGCGTTACACGCACAGCGCCGCCGAGCAGTCCGTGCTGTTCTCGGCGTCCGACCGCCCGGCGCAGGAAGCGCTCGGCATCTGGCGGGAGGAGAAGTAGCGGCCGTCATTCCGGGGTGCGCGAAAGCGCGAGCCCGGAATCCATAACCGCTTTGCGATTGGGAGGGGCAACGCCCTTGGCCAACCCCTGCCTTCAGTGAATATGGATTCCGGGTTCGCGGGCTAAAGCCCGCGCCCCGCAATGACATCACTTCTCGATCGACAGAAGCACCAAGGCCTGCAGGTCGGCGTCGCTCATCACGCCGTTGTCCCAGGTCGTGTCGAGCCGTTCGATCTGGCCCGTACTGTTGAGATCGATGGCGACGACGCCGCGTTTAACCGCGCTGGCGTCATTCGTCCACTCGAAGCCGCCGCCCTGATCGCTACCGACCACATGCATGAGCTTCGAGCCTTTGCCGTAAGGGGCCGTGGCCAGGACGCGGCCGAGATATTTCCCGATCGCCTGCTTGCCGAGAATGCGCACGCGCAGCGCGCGATCCAAGTAGACCGCGTCGTTGCTGAACAAGGCGTCGGCCGCGGCGGCATTGCCCGAGGCGAAGGCCGCGGCGAGCTTTTGCGACACGTCCTTGATCTTGGCCGAGGCGCCTTCGCTCGCCACGTCATAGTCGAAGTTGGTCGGGAATTTATCCGGCGGGGTGCGCATCTTCGCCGCCATTTCGGCGCCGAACGAGCGGCCGTCCCAATAGTCGATCCAGCGCACCACCTTGCCGTCCTTCAGATCGATCGCGGCGAGGATGCGGATTTCTCCGCCGAACAATTCCGGCGTGTCGGTGAAGGCGACCACCGCCGAGTGCATGTCGCCGCTGATGCGTGTCGGATAGGAAAGGCCGGTCGGCGGCCATTTCGGCATGAACTGCTCGAAGATTTCGGTCATGCCTTTCTTATTATAGAAGGGCCAGCCCAAGGCCGCGTCGATATAGGTCAGGTGCGCCTCGGAAAAATGGTCGGTGGTCGGCGCCGGTTTGTGCTCGCTCTTGGCGGTAAAGTACGACTTGAAGAACGCCGCCGCCTGCGGCGTGGCATGCGAAGTGTCGGCGACCTCCGGGTAAAGCGTTTCGGCGCGCAGTCCCGCCGTCGCGACCAGCGTCAAGGCGGCAGCCACGATCGATGCGGCATGTTTCATTGAATCCTCCCTCGTTATGTTTAACTTGATGGGGCAGGTTATTCCCGACGATCGGGCGTTGTCCAAAGCCGGGACGTTGCAAGGCCGAGTTTCCTCGCACGCTGCGCAGCCTGGCGGGCGCGAGGCGGTGGGCCCACGGCGGCTTCCCGGGCTTGCAGTGGGCCGGTGAAGCGCGTAACCGAAGGCCGTTTCCGTTAGGGTTCAACTCACGATGGACGCACCGGCGCAAAAGAAATCGAAGCTGATCAAAGGCGCGACCGGCGACTGGGAAGTCGTCATCGGCATGGAGGTGCATGCGCAGGTCACCTCCCAGGCCAAGCTGTTCTCCGGCGCTTCGACCGCGTTCGGCGGCGAGCCGAATTCGCATGTGTCGCTGGTCGACGCCGCCATGCCCGGCATGCTGCCGGTCATCAACAAGGAATGCGTGCGCCAGGCGGTGCGCACCGGGCTCGGGCTGAAAGCGCGGATCAACTGAACGATCGGTCTTCGACCGCAAGAATTACTTCTATCCGGATTTGCCGCAGGGCTATCAGATCAGCCAGTACAAATCGCCGATCGTGGGCGAGGGCGAGGTCGTGGTCGACATGCCCGACGGCGAAACGGTGCGGGTCGGCATCGAGCGGCTTCATCTCGAGCAGGATGCCGGCAAGTCGCTGCACGACCAGCATGCCACCATGTCGCTGGTCGATCTCAATCGGTCCGGCGTCGCGCTGATGGAGATCGTCACCAAGCCCGATCTGCGCTCCGCCGACGAGGCCAAGGCCTTCCTCACCAAGCTGCGTTCGATCCTGCGCTATCTCGGCACCTGCGACGGCGACATGGAGAAGGGCCATCTGCGCGCCGACGTGAATGTCTCGGTGCGCAAGCCCGGCGCGCCGCTCGGCACGCGCTGCGAGATCAAGAACCTCAATTCGATTCGCTTCATCGGCCACGCGATCGAGCACGAGGCGTGGCGGCAGATCGGCGTCATCGAGGAGGGCGGCGCGATCGAGCAGGAGACGCGGCTGTTCGATCCTGACGAGGGCGAGACGCGCTCGATGCGCTCCAAGGAGGAGGCGCATGATTACCGGTATTTCCCCGATCCGGATCTGTTGCCGCTCGAGCTCTCGCCGTCGCTGGTGACGGACCTGGCGGCGCAACTGCCGGAATTGCCCGACGAGAAGAAGGCGCGCTTCATGCGCGACTACGCGCTTTCCGCTATACGACGCGGGCGTGCTGGTGGCCGAGCGAGAGACCGCGGAATTCTTCGAAGTGGTGGTTGGCGGAACGGGCGGCGGCCGAAAACGGCGGCAAGAAGCGGGAGCCGAAACTCGCCGCCAATTGGGTCATTAACGAGCTTGCCGGCCGGCTCAACAAAGAGGGCAAGGATATCGCGGCTTCGCCGGTGAGCGAAGAGCAGCTTGGCGCCATCCTCGACCTCATGGCCGACGCTACGATCTCCGGTAAGATCGCCAAGGATGTGTTCGAGATCGTCTGGAATGAGGGCGGCGACCCGCGCACGATCGTCGAGGCGCGCGGCTTGAAGCAAGTGACCGACCTTTCGGCGCTCGAAAGGCTCGTCGACGAGATTATCGCGAAGAATCCCGACAAGGTCGGCGACGCCAAGACCAATCCGAAAGCGATCGGCTGGTTCGTCGGCCAGGTGATGAAGGCCTCGGGCGGCAAAGCCAACCCGCAAGCGGTCAACGATCTGCTGAAGAAGCGCATCGGTATCTGAGCGCGACACTGGTCGGCGCCGCGCGGAAAAATCTTGCCGCGCACGTCGCTGCGCCCGCCGAAACGTCGGCAAAAAACTCTCGCGCGCGGGCGTCGCGCGCCGCCGCCGACGGCTTCGGACGGCGCCGCCGGGGCGAATCGGTCGGCCCGATTCGCGCGTTTTGCCCCCGAACCCTCCTCAGCGCGCCGGTTTCTGGCCGTTCGCCGCAAAAAAATTTTGGCTTGGTGAATCCCGCACTGCGGCCGTTCCCGCGGCTGCGAAAACGCGTGTAAGGCGCCTGCGATCTGCATGCGTGCAAGATGAGAACGCACGACGACGCATTACAAAAACCCGCATTTCATCGGCGTTTTTGCAGCGCGCGAAAAATTTCTGGAATGTGTGCGCGCGTGAAAAATTTGCTCGGCGCAGATTTTGCGGAATACCGTCGGGCGTTTTTGCGGCGGCGGCGGGGCGCGGCACTTACACACAAAATTAAGCGGAGTCACTATTATTTTTTTCCTGCTGTAGTAATCGGATGACAGTGCATGTCGATTCGCGACTGCACTGTACCGATGTCGCCATCCACTCAGGCTAGGAGGGCAGCAATGGCGAAGAAGAGAAAGACGAAAGCAGCGACCAAGAAGACGGCGAAGAAGACAACCGCTCGCCGTAAGAAGAAGAAGTAGTCGACGTCGCTATCGGTCTTCGACATCACATGAGTCGAAGATCGCGTCACACGGGCCGGCTGACGTCTCGGGCGCATCAATAATTGCCCGAGACGCGCCGGCTCAAGTGGACAACAGAGGGCGTCGGCGAGACGGAGACTTAGTCTTCACGATCGTTCGCGTAGCGTGCGGTGGTGGAGCGGAGGGACGGGTAAACCGAGCCTTCCCCCTGGAGGTCCGCTCAAAGATGCGGTCAGCCGGCGGATTGAGGTCTCCCGCTCTCGCCGACGCCCTTGGTGTATTTGAAATATCCTCCCAAGGACTTCTCCTCGGCGCCGTGGCTTAACTGCGGCGCCGTTTTTCTTGGCGTGATTGGCCAGGGGCTTACGGTCCGGCCCGAAGCAGCCGGCCCGATGCCAAGCGCCGCCACAAAGCAATCGAGAAACCGGATTGCCTCGCCACGCTTGCCTCGCCACCTCTTGCCTTGCCACGTCTTGCCTTGCCACGTCTTGCCTTGCCACGTCTTGCCTTGCCACGTCTTGCCTCGTAATGACTCTTGGTTCGTCATGACGAAGATCTCCCGTTGAGCCGATCGGACGCCGCGATTCACCACAGCCGACCTGATGCCGCGATCACCACGCAAATCATCCGTCAAATCCGGCAAGGTGGCCAAGGTCGCCAAGCCCAAATCCGCCAGGCGGTCGCCGCGCCGCAAGCCGCCGATCGAGCTTTACTACTGGCCGACACCCAACGGCTGGAAGATCTCCATCATGCTCGAAGAGTGCGGCCTGCCTTATGTCGTGCGCCCGATCGACATATCGAAAGGCGAGCAATTCTCTCCGCACTTCCTGGCGATCTCGCCGAACAATCGGATTCCGGCAATCGTCGATCCGGGCGGACCGGGCAGCCGGCCGATCGCAGTCTTCGAGTCCGGCGCCATTCTGCAATATCTCGGCCGCAAGACCGGTAAGTTCTATCCCCGCGAGGAGCGCGCCCGCGTCGCCGTCGATGAATGGCTGTTCTGGCAAATGGGCGGATTGGGACCGATGGCCGGCCAAGCCAACCACTTCCGCAACTATGCGCCGGAGAAGATCGCGTACGGCATCACCCGCTACACCAATGAGGTCAATCGCTTGTTCGGCGTGATGAACACGCGGCTTGCCGAGCGCGAATTTCTCGCCGGCCGCTATTCCATCGCCGACATGGCCTGTGTGGGCTGGGTGCGGCTCGCCGAACGCATGGGGCAGGACTTGGCGCAGTTTCCGCATCTCAAGCGCTGGTTCGAGGCAATCCGCGCGCGGCCGGCGGTCAAGCGCGCATTTGCGATCCGTGTCGAGGCGGCTTCCGCCGTCGACATGCACGATCCGAAAGTGCGCGCGATCTTGTTCGGGCAGACGGCGCGGTAATGGATTCTCGATCCGTCACCCCGAGCGGCCACCTCGGGATGACGGTAAGGGCATCAATTCGAGCGCGTCCAGGTCTGCCCTTTGCAGAGCAAGCCGCCCATGATGCAGCCTTTGAGCTGGGCGCTGTTGGCGCCGCTCATCGTGAATGAGCCCGAATAGATGTTGCCATCTTCGGCGTTGTAGACCTGACCTTGCCACGTCTCGCCGCCGGTGTGCTTCATGCTCAGCACGATCGGCACGCCAACGAGCGGCCGGTTCTGCTTGCCGGCGTCTTTATTGTTCTTGTCGGTCTTCGGCTGTTTCGTTTCGGGATCGTTCGGCTCGGCGAGCCAGGTGAGCGTGCCGCAGATGGCGCCGCCGCAATTGACGATCTTGACCTTGCCCTTCTTATCGCCCGTCAACCACGTGCCGATCGGATCGGCGGCGCGCGCGGGCGCGATCGAAATCAGCCCCAGCACGATCGCCGAGGCGGCGACGATTGCGGTCGTGCGGAAATCCTTCATAGACGGCCTCCCGATGCCCTGTCTGCTGATGAAGGTAAAAGGATAGCTTACGAGATCGCCATTGCAAGCTTCTTTGCCGCAAACGACGTTTCGCGGTACGCGATCTTATCGCTGCAAAATCAGGGGTTCCGCAATTGCGTGCTTAACGCCGCCTTGCCCACGGTGCACATGCAGAGCGCCGCCGCTTCAGCTTTGATTCATCGCATTATTTAAACCACCGTTCAAATGTTCTGACGATTATCCGAAATATCGGTCGGCGAAATAAAGCCGGCGAAGAAGGCGACAACGGATAGCAGCGGGCGCAAGGACAGGGGATTGCACCATGGCGCGTTTTGAGATTCTCGACGGCACGGCGGCACCGCTAGGCGAGGGGCCGGCCGCAGGCGATATGTTGTTTGAGCTCGGCTTGATGTATTCGGTCGGCCGCGACGTGCCGATCGATCTCATCTCCGCCCACAAGTGGTTCAATCTCGCCGCGGTGAAGGGCAACCGCGAAGCCATCCGGCTGCGGCGCGAAATCGCTGATCAAATGTCGGAGGGCGAGATCGCGGCAGCGCAACGCGCCGCGCGCGATTGGCTCAGGGGCAGCGCGGCGGCGCCGGCCCGGGCATTCGCCGCCTGATTGATATCTGCCCCGCGCTATAGATGCGTGAAGCGGATCACCATCCGCTTCCACGCCTGCCGTCTCCCACTAAGCCGCGCGGGATCCCGGTGCCGCTACCCTTGCCGTTGAGCGTCTCCCATACCCGCCGCGGCGTTGCCGGCATGTCGATATGCTGCGCGCCCACCCGGCGGTGCAGAGCATCGACAATCGCATTGATAACGGCTGGCGGCGCGCCCACCGAGCCCGCCTCGCCGGCACCTTTGACGCCGTACGGATTGGACGTCGAGGGCACATTATGCGTGGAGAAGGCGAAGGCCGGAACGTCGCCCGCGCGCGGCATGGCGTAGTCCATGAATGAGCCTGCCAGCAATTGTCCGCTGTCTTCGTCGTAGACGGCGTGCTCGAGCAGCGCCTGGCCGATGCCTTGCACGATCCCGCCATGCACCTGTCCCTCCAGCAGGAGAGGATTAATGGTGCGGCCGAAATCGTCGACGATGGTGTAGCGCTCGATGGCGACGCGCCCGGTGTCGGGATCGATCTCGACCTCGACGATGTGGCAGCCGTTCGGAAAGGTCTGGGCCGGCGGCACGCGGTGGTGCGTCGCGTCGAGGCCGGGCTCGAGACCCGCCGGCAGCCGCGCCGGATCGCGCGCGGCCTTGGCGACCTCCATCAGGTCGATGTGCAGGTCGGTGCCCGGCACCGAGAAAACACCGTCGGTAAAGGTGATGTCCTGCGCCGCGACTTCCAGAATGTGACCGGCGATCCGGCTGCCCTTGTCGATGACGGCGCGGCCCGCCTCATGCAGCGCCGCGCCGCCGACCGCAATCGCGCGCGAGCCGCCGGTCAGTCCGGCCGGCGTGCGGTCGGTATCGCCCATGATCACCTCGATGCTGTCGGCGTCGATGCCGAGCTGGTCCGAGACGAGCTGCTTGTAGGAGGTGAGGAGGCCGGTGCCGTATTCCTGATTGCCCATGACGAGCTCGACCCGGTCGTCCTTGAATTCGATCGACGCGGTTTCGGGAAAGCCGCCGCCGCAGCGTTCGGTATAAGTGGCCATGCCGATGCCGCGCAGCTTGCCGTCGCGCTCGCTGCGCGCGCGCCGCGCCGGGAAGGACGACCATTCGGCCGCCGCCATGCAGCGGTCCATCACCTTCTCGAACTCGCCGGAATCGAGCACGAGCTTGGTTACCGACGTATACGGCATGGCCGAAGGCGGCACGAAATTGACGCGCCGGATCGCGTCCGGCGTCATGCCAAGCTCGCGCGCCGCCGCGTCGACGATCCGTTCCAGCAGATAGGCGGCTTCAGGCCGTCCGGCGCCGCGATAAGCGCAGACGGGCACCGTGTTGGTGCACACGCCCTTCACGTTCACGTGGATGGCGCCGATCGCATAGAGGCCGGATACCAGATCGCTCGATCGCGTCGGCACGAATGCGCCGAACGGGGAAAGGTAGGCGCCAAGATTGGCAAGGGTGGAAACGCGCAAGCCCAGGAAGCGGCCGCTCTCGTCGAGCGCAAGCTCGGCGTGGGTCGTGTGATCGCGTCCCTGATTGTCGGAAATGAAGCCTTCCGAACGATCCTCCTGCCACTTGACCGGCCGCGCGATCTTGCGGCTCGCCCACACCGCCAGCGCCTGCTCGGGATAGACGAAGGCCTTCATGCCGAAGCCGCCGCCAACATGGGGCGTGATGACGCGCAGCTGCTCTTTCGGAATCTTGAGCACGGCCTCGGCGAGCGGGTCGCGCACGAAATGCGGGCCTTGCGTCGCGGTGTAGAGGGTCGAACGGCCGCTCTCCGGATCGTAGTCCGCGACCGCGTTGCGCGGCTCCATCGAGTTCGCCACCAGGCGGTTGTTGATGAGATCGAGGCTGACGACGCGGGCGGCCTTGGCGAAGGCGGCCTCGGTCGCCTTCGCATCGCCGAGATCGTTGTCCCAGTCGAAGACGAGGTTGCCGGGGATATGATCGAAAAGCTTCGGCGCGTCCGGCGCGAGCGCATCCCTGGCATCGGTGACCGGCGGCAGCGGCTCGTAATCGACCTCGATCGCTTCGGCGGCGTCGCGCGCCTGGCTCAAGGTCTCGGCGACGACGAGCGCGACGGGCTGACCGACATAGCGGACCTTATCGATCGCCAGCAGCGGACGCGGCGTGTCGTGCCGGGGTGTACCGTCGCTGTTCACGAGCGGCGTCTGGCAGGCGAGGTTGCCGAGACCTTCCGCCTGAATGTCCGCGCCGGTGGCGACGAACAGAACGCCGGGCATCTGCCGCGCTGCGGCCGCATCGAGCCGCCGAAGGCGCGCATGCGCCACGGGGGAGCGCAGGACGAAGGCCTGCGTCGTGTGCGGCAAGGTTACGTCGTCCGTATAGCGGCCGCGTCCGGTGATAAGCCGCAAATCCTCATAGCGCCGCACGGGCTGCCCAATGCCGAATTTCATGCCGACCTCTTCCTTTGCAACGCGTTAGATATGGTCGTGCGCGGAGCTCCGCGCCATCGTTCGCGTTCCGCCCCGGGATCATCCTAGATTATCAATGCACGCGACCAATCCCCAGCCAAGGCAAACTCAATCGCCGAAAGCGCACGCCAGGGCGCGCGGAGCGTGTTGCGCGTGTGCCGTCACAACGGCTTTGGTGGCTCTCGGGATCGGATGGCTCGTGGGCAGGATGCACCGGCCTCTGTGAACCCCAAAGACGCGCTGCATCTTTTCGGGACGTCTGTATCTGCCGCCGACAATGGGTTATTTGGGGTGAAGTCTCTCTTTGGGATGAAGCCTCTCAAGGACGCCTCGAACCGGTGTGCATCTTCCATGACCAAAGCAAAGGCCCTCATCATTCCCGTCACGCCGTTCCAACAGAACTGTACGCTCCTGTGGTGCGAGGCTACGAAGCGCGCTGTTGTCATAGATCCAGGGGGCGATTTGCCGGATATCGAGCGTGCGATCGCGCAGGCTAACGTCGTGGTCGACAAGATCTGGCTCACCCACGGCCACATTGATCACGTCGGCGGCGCCGCAGATTTGCGGGCGAAGCTGAAAGTGCCGATCGAGGGTCCCCACCGGAGCGATCTGTTTTTGCTGGAGAACGTTGTCGAAAGTGCCAAGATGTTCGGTATTCGGGGCGCTTCGAATGTTACGCCGGACCGCTGGCTGGAAGAAGGACAACAGGTCGAGGTTGGGGAGCTGACATTCGATGTCCTGCATTGTCCGGGTCACTCGCCGGGCAGTGTCGCCTACATCAATTCGGCGCAGCGCCTGGCGATCGTGGGCGACGTGCTGTTCGCGGGCTCGGTCGGTCGAACCGATCTTCCCGGAGGGGATCAACGACAATTGCTAAAGTCGATCAGAGACAAGCTCCTGCCATTACAAGATGACGTCACGGTTATCAGCGGACATGGACCGATCACCACGATCGGCCAGGAACGCGCAACCAATCCATTTCTCCAGCAGGCAACTACCGCTTCTGGTTAATTGGCGCGCTTGCGGCCGCTGAGCATGGCCTTCAGGAGGCTTTGGTGACGCGCGAAGCGGACGAGGTGTTCGTCGTCCTCGAAATCATGCTCAAACTGTAGCATCACCGCTGATCACAGCCTCCTGCACGGCGAGCCGGAGCTACTCTTCAGCTTTCCCTTGCTTGTTTCCCTTGCTTGTTTCCCTTGCTTGGGCGCTGATGCTATAGGGTTTTTCATGTGCGTTTCCGACGAATTCCAGAATTAGTTCGACGCCAGGAGCGGGGATGCCAACCGGCGCAGTATTGAAGATCAATCGGCGGCCTTATTTGGTCACACCGGAATCCGGCATCCGCAATACCCAAACTGTCCGCGAGCGCAACTGCTCGGTCGCGCGCACCGTTGCCATCCTGTCCGATGCATGGACTTTCCTCGTCATTCGCGAGGCGTTTTTCGGAGCGCGCCGCTTCGAGAGCTTTCGTTCGGCCTTAAGGCTTCCGCGGGCAACGCTGACGGAGCGGCTCAAGAGACTAACCTATCAGGGTATTTTCCGACAGGTCAGTCGTTCCCCGGGCTCCAGTCGCCTCGAATACCGGCTGACCCAGGCGGGTCTCGAACTCTATCCGAGCTTCATGGCCATGATGCAGTTCGGCGACCGGTGGCTTTCCGGTCGCAAAGGCCCGCCGTTACGGCTCGTCCACGGCTTATGCGGCTGCGAATGCCACCCGATCCCGGCTTGTTCGTCATGTCTGGAGCCAGTGACCGCTCGCCGGGTCAACTATCGCAACGGTCCCGGGGCTGGCTACAGCGCGTTTCAGCCGCAGCGCCGCTCCCGGCGTTCGTCCGATAGTTCTCAATATTCGCGAGGACGACCGAGTTCGGTCTCCCGAACGCTGGAGATCATCGGCGACCGCTGGAGCTTTCTTATCATCCGCGAAGCCTTTCTCGGTGCGCGCCGCTTCGAGCGGCTCCAGAACGAGCTTAGGATTGCGTCCAATATTCTAACGGACCGCCTCGGACATCTGGTCAGTACCGGGATTTTCGAGCGGCACAAGTATCAAGATCAGCCGGATCGTTACGAGTACCGACTGACCGAGATGGGTATGGACCTCTATGGCGCGCTCATCGTGATGATGGCATGGGGCGATCGTTGGCTGTCCCGGGGCGGGCCTCCCATCATTCTGACGCACCGTGATTGCGGCAAGGATTTCACCCCGGCGGTGATTTGCGATCGCTGTCGCAAGCCCATTGCAGCCCACGATATGTCCTATCGAATGAACTACCATCCGCGTGATTTTGGCGCGCCGGACGTCAGCGATCGCGCGGCCGCTATCGGCAGCAAAGCGAAAGCTGCTCTGCCAAGGGTGAAAGACGGACCGAAAACGAAGGAAAAGTGCTGACGTTCAGTGCTTGACCAGCGGACATTTGCTGTCCGCGAGCGGGCGGAATGCCTCGTCACCCGGAATCACGGCGCGAAGCTTGTAATAGTCCCAGTCATATCGGGATTCAGACGGCTTTTTCACCTCGTACACATACATGTCGTGGACGAAGCGACCGTCTTCGCGAACCCGCCCGTTCTTGGCGAAGAAGTCATTCACCGGCATCTCGCGCATCTTGGCCATGACGGCTTTGGCGTCGTCGGTACCGGCAGCCGCAATCGCTTTGAGGTAGTGCGTCGTTGACGAATAGTCGCCGGCGTCGCCCATATGCGGCATGCGCCCCATCCTGGCGAAGAATCGTTTGGAGAAGGCGCGCGTCTCGTCATCGCGATCCCAATAAAAACCGTTGGTAAGGACAAGACCCTGCGCCGTCTCCAGCCCCATCGAGTGTACGTCCGTAATCCACACCAGGAGGCCCGCCAAGGTTTGTTTGCCGCTCTCGGTCAGTCCGAAATCTTTCGCCGACTTGACCGCGTTGATGAACGTGGTTCCGGAACCCGCGATCGCGATGACCTTGGCATTCGAAGCCTGCGCTTGCAGCAGGAATGACGAATGGTCGGAGGTGTCGATCGGGTATCGCACCGAGCCGACGACCTTGCCGCCATTGGCTTTCACCACAGCCGCCGTATCGCTCTCAAGCGCGTGGCCGAAAGCATAATCGGCCGTCAAGAAATACCAGGAATCATAGCCCTGTTTGATCAGCGCCTTGCCGGTACCGACGCCGAGCGCGTAGGTGTCGTAGGCATAATGAATGCTGTTGGGCGTGCAGGAATCGCCGGTGAGGCGCGATGACCCGGAGCCGTTCACGATCGCTACTCTGTTCTTCTCGCGCGCAACATCGGTGACGGCGAGTGCAATGGCCGAATTGATCAAATTCGCGATCATGTCGACCTTCTCGACGTCATACCATTCGCGGGCTTTCGCGATCGCGACCTCGTTGCGGTTTTGATGATCCGCCGCGATGACTTCAATCGGCTTCCCCAAGACTTTGCCGCCGAAATCCTCCACCGCCATTTTGACTGCGGTGACGGCGCCTTCGCCGGATTCATGTGAAAATTGTCCTGACATATCGGTGAGCACGCCGATTTTCACGACATCGTCTGAAATTTGAGGAGTCTGACCGTGCGCGGCTGCGGCCGACAACAAGAACGCGAACAACGCCGTGACTGTACAAAAATTGTTCATCAGCTCTTCTCCCCCAGCGACGGCCTCGGTTTTGCTCCGGGCTCATTGACTAGCTTGTTTAATTAGACTAATGCCGAGATGTCAAGCTGGCGAGCGTTCGTCGTTTCAGCGAGCGCCGAGCGGAGAAAGCGCAGGGCTGCTTGGTCGCACAACTCGTCTTCGGCTAACGGACGCTTTCGCACGATGACTGAGCCGGGCCACATCATTTTGAGCGCGCGCGGCCTCAGGAAAGAATTTCGCGGCTTCGTCGCTGTCTCCGCTATTGATCTCGATATCCGCGCCGGCACGGTTCATGCCCTGATCGGGCCCAACGGCGCGGGTAAGTCCACGGTATTTAACCTTTTGACCAGGTTCTTGGCGCCGACCCGCGGCAACATCATTTTCGAAGGCGCCGACGTGACCCACGAGCGACCTGCCGCGCTTGCCTGCCGCGGCGTTGTCCGTTCGTTTCAGATCTCTGCGGTATTTCCTCATCTCTCGGTTTGGGAGAACATACGCATCGCGGTGCAGCGCCCTTTCGTTTCTCCGGTGCCGTTCTTGTCCGGCCGAACCGGCGCGGCTGAGCTGCGCGACAAGATTGATCGCCTCCTGCAAGAGGTCGGCTTGCATTACTGCACCGAGCGGCGCGCCGGCGATCTGCCTTATGGCCACAAGCGTGTGCTCGAACTCGCCACCACCATAGCCGCCGAGCCGAAAGTCATGTTGCTCGATGAGCCGACGCAAGGTCTCGGCCACGAAGACGTCGAGCGCATGACCAATCTCATCATGCGCATGGCAAACGGCCGCACCGTGGTTTTGGTCGAGCACGACATGCGCGTCGTTGCGCGGATCGCTCAGCGTATCAGCGTTCTGCGCCGCGGTGAGATCATCGCCGAGGGAAATTATGAAGAGATTTCGCGCGATCCGCAGGTGATCGAAGCGTATCTGGGCTCGCGCAGGCGGCACACGGGAATGGGGCACTGACCGTGCCGCGTCATGCCGGGACGATGCGGGCGGGCGGGGCGACGGAGGCGCTGGTGCTTGCCGGGTTGCAGGCCTGGTACGGTGAATCGCACATCCTTCATGGCGTGGACCTCACGGTGCGCGAAGGAGAGGTGGTGGCGCTGCTCGGTCGCAACGGGAGCGGTCGCACGACCATGCTGCGCTCCGTGTTGGGCTTGGTCGATCGGCGCGCCGGATCGGTCAAAGTACGGGGCGCGGAGGCAATCCGGCTGCCTCCCCATGCCATTGCGCGTTTAGGCGTCGGCTATTGTCCGGAGGAGCGCGGCATCTTCGCCGGCCTGTCCTGCGAGGAAAACCTGATGCTGCCGCGGCGCGTTGCGCACGATGGCATGACCTTGGACCAGATTTACGATCTTCTTCCCAATCTTGCGGAGCGCCGCTCGGCGCCCGGGACCCGGCTTTCCGGCGGCGAGCAACAAATGCTGGCGATCGCGCGCATTCTGCGCACCGGCGCGCGTATCCTGCTTCTCGACGAAATCTCCGAGGGATTGGCGCCGGTTATCGTCGATCGTTTGTCCGACCTGATCGCGACGCTCAAATCGCTCGGCTACACGATCGTGCTGGTGGAGCAGAACACGTCTTTTGTCCAGTCGCTGGCGGATCGTTTTGTCGTGGTGGAGCGCGGAGCGGCGGTGCTCAACCTGATCGCGACGGAACTGCAAACCAAGTCCGAGCTCGTTGAGCGGTATCTGAGCGTTTGAGGGGCTGCCGATGTTCGACATCTCTGCGCAAGTCGTCCTTGGCCAGCTCACCATCGGTCTTGTCAACGGCTGCTTCTACGCGACCTTGAGCCTCGGCCTCGCGATCATTTTTGGGCTCCTCAACGTGATCAACTTCGCCCACGGGGCTCTCTACATGCTCGGCGCCTTTGGCGTCTATCTGGCATTCGCCTGGCTCCATATCGGCTACTGGCCTTCACTTTTTTTGGTGCCGGTCGCTGTCGGCGTCTTCGGGATGGCGGTCGAGCGATTGCTGTTGCGACGGCTGGCCGGCGTCGATCACCTCTACACATTGTTATTGACCTTCGGCCTTGCGCTCGTTCTCGAAGGGGTATTCCGCGACATTTACGGCTCGGCGGGGCTTTCCTATTCGACGCCCGTGCAACTGCGCGGCCTCGTCGATCTCGGGTTTACGCGCGTGCCGCTTTACCGGTTATGGGTCGTAGGGGCGTCATTGCTGGTCTGTTTCGCGTGCTGGTTTTTGATCGAACGCACCCGGCTCGGCTCATATTTGCGCGCCGCTACTGAAAGTCCGCGGCTTGTTCAGGCGCTCGGTATCAATGTGCCGCTGATGGTGACGCTGACCTACGGCCTCGGCGCGGGGCTTGCCGCGTTTGCCGGCGTGCTGGCGGCGCCGATCTATCAGGTCCATCCGCTCATGGGGTCGAACCTGCTGATCATTGCTTTCGCCGTCGTGGTCATCGGCGGGTTGGGCTCCACTTTGGGTGCAATCATCACCGGAATCGGCCTCGGGGTCATCGAAGGATTCTCCAAGGTGATTTATCCGGAGATTTCTTCGACCGTGGTGTTCATCATCATGACGCTCGCGCTGCTGCTGCGGCCCAGCGGTTTGTTCCGCCGCGAGACCTGAGCCGATGCGTCCGTCGACCCGTCTCCTGTTGAGCCTTGCCGTCGTTGGGATTGTGGCGCCCTTGGCCGGTCTTTATCCGGTGTTTCTGGCGAAATGTGTGGCCTTCGCGGTGTTCGCGGCCGCTTTCAATTTTTTCACCGGTAATATCGGTCTGTTGTCCATCGGCCATGCCGCATTTTTCGGGATCGGCGGCTATGCCGCCGGGCATGCGGCGAAGGCCTGGGGATTGACTCCTGAACTCGCTCTCGCGGCCAGCTTGATTGCCGGTGCGGCGATCGGATTCGTGATCGGCGGCATGGCCATTCGGCGTCAAGGCATTTACTTTGCCATGATAACGCTGGCGCTGGCGCAGATGGTCTATTTCTTCTGCTTGCAGGCGCCCTTTACCGGCGCCGAAGACGGATTGCAGCGGATTCCGCGTGGACACCTGTTCGGCCTGATTGATCTGTCCAATGATCGCCTGCTCTATGCCGTGATCCTGATACTCGGGCTCGCCGTTGTTTGGGGGTTGCAGCGGATGATGGAGTCGCCGTTCGGCCAGGTCCTGCTCGCGATCCGCGACAATAAATCGCGCGCCATCTCGCTCGGTTATGAAAGCCGCGCCTATAAGCTCTCGGCGTTCGTGATTTCCGCCGCTTTTGCCGGGCTGGCGGGCGGCATGAAGGCCATCACCCTCGGCCTTGCTTCGCTCAATGACGTGCATTGGAGCCAGTCGGGCAATGTCATCCTCATGTGCCTCCTCGGCGGAATCGGAACATCGCTTGGGCCGCTGATCGGCGCCGTGCTGGTGGTAACGCTGGAGAGCAAGCTCACGGACATCGGCGTCGTTCACATCGGAACACACGCGTTTGATTTGTCGAGCAAGGTTCCGATTTTGATCGGCCTCATCTTCATGATCAGCGTCTTGACCTTCCGCCGCGGTCTGGTGGGGGAATTTGCTGCCCTGCTGGCGCGGCGCCGCGTCGCCAGCGAGCGCCCCGGCGAGGAGACTAGCGATCGACCTGATCGACTTGACAGCGCGCCCACTCAGTCTAGTAATGCAAGCGACAAAGCTGCCGCTGCACGCGGCCCGGCGGGCGCCGCGTTCGGAGAGTGAGGCTCGTGGCCGAGATTGACGTCCTGATCGAGAACGCGATCGCCGTCGTGACGCTCAATCGTCCAGCGAAGCGCAACGCGATGACGCTCGCCATGTGGCGGGACGTGGCGCGGATTTTTGCCGAACTCGGCGGCGACGATTCGGTCCGCGCGGTTTTGTTGACCGGGGCAGGGGACGACTTCAGCGTCGGTGCCGATGTCGCGGAGTTTGACAGGGTTCGCGGCGATGTTGCCCAGAGCGTTGCGTATGAAGAGGCAGTCGACGCGGCCTCGCATGCGATCGCCGCGATACCGAAGCCGACGATTGCCGTCATCGCCGGCTATTGTCTGGGCGGTGGTTGTCATTTGGCGCTGGCGTGCGACTTCCGTTTTGCCGGACTTTCTGCATCGTTCGGCATTCCGGCGGCGCGTTTGTCGATCGTCTACGGGCTCGCCAGCACGCAGCGGCTCTATGCGCTCGTCGGCCTGACGCAGGCGAAGCGCATTTTGTTTTCCGGCCAACGCTTCGATGCGGCGGCGGCCGTCGACATCGGCTTTGCAGATGCAAAGGCCGATGATCCGATGCAGGCCGCGCGCGGCTTCGCGGGCACGTTGGTCGAAAATGCCCCGCTGTCGATCGCCGGCGCAAAGTTCATGCTCAATGGGCTGGCCGCCGGCCTGGGCGGGCTTGATCGCGAGGGCGTGCAAGCGGTGATCGACCGGGCCTCCGCCAGCGCGGACTATGCCGAGGGTCGCCGCGCCTTCGCTGAGAAGCGAAATCCCATATTCGCGGGGCGCTAGCGATGAAACCGCCGCCCTTCGACTATATCGTGGCGGATAGTGTCGAAATGGCCGTCGCCGCATTGGCGCAGGCCGGCGGCGACGCCAAGGTCATCGCGGGCGGACAAAGTCTCGTTCCGATGCTCAATTTCCGCCTGCTGCGCCCCTCGGCACTGGTCGACATCAACCGCATCCAAGAGCTGGCCTTTATCAGAGAAACTGAAGGCGAGATTCGCGTCGGGGCCCTGACCAGGCATTATCAGCTTGAAACCTCGCCTGTCATCGCTCGAAATTTTCCCGTTCTCGCCTGCGCGATGACCCATGTGGCGCATTTGGCGATCCGCAACCGCGGCACGATCGGCGGCAGCCTGTCGCATGCCGACCCGGCCGCGGAGTTGCCGATGATGGCGCTGCTGCTCGACGCCAAGATCAGCATTGCCTCGGCGTCAGGCCGCCGCGTCACCGCCGTGCGCGACTTTTTGCTGGACGCGCTGACGACGGATCTGGCTCCGGGCGAGATCGTGACAGAAATCGCGCTGCCGAAATTGCCGGCGCGCACCGGCTGGGACTTTCAAGAAGTCGCCCGTCGCCATGGCGATTTCGCCCTGGCCGCCGTTGCGGTCACGTTGACCGTGTCCGACGGCGTGATCGCGCAAGCCCGCATCGCTTTGACCGGTGTCGGGCCGACCGCGCTGCGCGCCGCCGACGCTGAAGCTTTGCTCGTGGGACGCAAGCTCGAGCCAAGCCTGACCGGCCATGCAATCGAAAATGTGCGCGCCACTATCGAGCCTGATACCGATCTCCACGCCTCTTCCGATTATCGCCGCCATGTCGCGGGCGTGCTTCTCGGCCGCGCGCTCAACAGGGCCTGGTGCCGCGCCCAGGAATGCGCGGCATGATCAAAACCCGCGACATATCCGTGACCGTCAACGGCACCTTGCACGCGGCGACGGTCGAACCGCGGCTCCTCCTTGCTGATTTCCTGCGTCACGGCCTCGGCCTCACCGGTACGCACGTCGGTTGTGAACATGGCGTCTGCGGCGCGTGCACCGTGCTGCTCGAAGGCGATAGCGTGCGATCATGCCTCATGTTCGCGGTTCAGGCCGACGGCCGCAGCGTCGAAACGGTCGAAAGTCTCGGCCGCATCGGACAGATGAACGCGCTGCAGGAATCCTTTCACGCCCACCATGCTCTGCAATGCGGATTCTGCACGTCCGGCATGCTGATAACGGCAACCGATCTTCTCAAGAAATATCCGTTGGCCACCGATCGCGAAATTCGCGAGGGGCTTTCGGGCAATCTCTGCCGCTGTACCGGCTATGAGCACATCGTCAAAGCCATCCGGGCGGTCGTCGCCGGCAACAGCGGAGAAGCTCGATGAAAATGCATGTTCTCTCCGGCGGGCGTCTGCGCGTGCGCAAGAGCATGTACAATGCCGATGCCGCGCGCGGCGAAACCATCGATGTACCGGTCTCCTGCATCCTGCTGCGCCATCGTCAAGGCAACGTGCTGTTCGATACCGGCTGCCATCCGTCGTTGCCGGAAGCGGCGGAGGCCCGCTGGGGCGGTCTCGCCAAGGTCATGACGCCCATCATGCCGCCCGGCGAGAACGTCATCACCGCCCTTGGCGGCATCGGACTGGGCTGCGACGACATCGATGTGGTGGTGTGCTCGCATCTGCATCCCGATCACTGCGGCTGCAACACGTTGTTCAAACGTGCGACCTTCATCATTCACGCCAAGGAGATCGAAGCAGCGCGGGCGCCAGACGCGGCAAAAGCCGGCTATCTCGCTGCCGAATGGGAGCAGTCGGCGCCGACTGAGGCGATCGAAGGCGAGCGCGATCTGTTCGGCGACGGGCGCATCGTGCTGCTGCCCTTGCCGGGCCACACGCCGGGCACCACCGGTGCGCTCGTTGCGCTTGAAAAATCGGGGACGTTTCTCCTCGCCTCCGACACGGTGAGCCTAAAAGAAACGCTCGAGACCGGCTTCATTCCACGCAACACGTGGAATGTCGATGCGCTGACGAAATCGCTCGAGGAGGTCAGGCGCATCGCCGCGCGCGGCGCCACGGTTTTGTGCGGTCACGACGACGTCCAATGGTCGACCTTGCGGAAGGGGGCCGATGCTTATGAGTGACGCGCCCGAAACCGTTGCCCGGCCGAAAATCGTCGGCGCCAGCGTGAAGCGAACCGAAGATCCGCGCCTGCTCACCGGGCTCGGTACTTACACGGACGACCGGCAAGTTGCGCGTGCGCTCCACGTCGCGTTCTGCAGAAGCAATCAGTCGCATGCGCGAATTCGACAAATCGAGTGTTCGGCGGCGCGCGCGGCGCCCGGAATCGTCGCCGTCTTTTCCGCCGACGATCTGAGCGATCTGGTCAAGCCGATTGTCGCCACCTCGCGCATGGCCAATTACCATGCGACTCCGATCCTCCCGCTCGCGCGCGGCAAGGTGCGGTACGTCGGTGAGCCGGTCGTCGCAGTCGTTGCACACAGCCGCTATCAGGCCGAAGACGCGCTCGAACTGATAACGATCGACTACGAGCCGTTGCCGGTCATTGTCGATGCGGAAGAGGCGGCGAGGAGCGGCGGACCTCTGTTGCACGAAGAAGCCGGCACGAACGTGCTCGTAAGCCGCGAATTCAAGCGCGGCGATGTCGATGCCGCGATTGCCGCGGCGCCGGTGCGCGTCCAAGGTCGCTTTCGCATGCATCGCAAGACAGCGGTTGCGATGGAGCCGCGCGCCTGCCTTGCCGAATATGATGCGGGACGGGATGCGCTGACGCTGCATTCGGCCACGCAGGTGCCGGGCATCGTACGTGATGCGCTCGCGATGGCGCTTGATCTTCCCGGTCATCGCATTCGAGTCGTGGCGCCGGATGTCGGCGGCGGATTCGGCGGCAAGGGGTCGCTTTTCCCGGAGGAGATTTTCGTTTGCGTTGCCGCGCGCAAGCTGGGGCGCCCGGTCAAGTGGACCAGCGACCGGTTGGAAGATCTCACCGCAACGAGCCAGGCGTTCGACGAGATCGTCAATGCGGAACTGGCTCTCGACAGTGAAGGCCGCGCCGTCGGATTGCGCGCCGACGTGATCGGCAATGTCGGCGCCTATTCCATCTATCCGTGGACGGCCGCGCTCGAACCGGTCCAGGTGGTGAGCTTTCTGCCTGGTCCTTATCGCATCCAGCATTATCGCGGCCGGGTGCAAGGCGTGGCCACCTCAAAGCCGCCGACCGGACCTTACCGCGGCGTCGGGCGGCCCATTTCGACCTTCGTCATGGAACGCCTGATGGATATGGCGGCGGTGAAGCTGGGCATCGACCCAAAGGAAATCAGGCTGCGCAATCTCGTGGCCGCCGACGAGCTTCCTTATAAGGTCGCGTCCGGCATTGTCTGGGACAAATCGGGATTTCAGGAGTGCCTGCATGCGGCCTGCGACGCCATCGCGTATGAGGCGCTGCGCGCGAAACAGAAGCGGGCACGCGCCGCGGGCCGTTGGTTCGGCATCGGCATCGCCTGCTACGCCGAATTGACCGGGATCGGCTCGCGCATTTCCGTCGCGCCGGGAATGCCGATCAATACCGGCACGGAGACGGCCATTATCCGCATCGATTCCACTGGCGGCATCACCGCGTCGTTCGGGGTCGCCTCGCATGGACAAGGGCTGGAGACGACCTTGGCGCAGGTCGTGGCCGAACACCTCGGCGCCCGTTTCGAAGACATCCGCGTTGTGCACGGCGACAGCGCCGCCGTTGCCGGGGGCACCGGCACCTACGCCAGCCGCAGCATGGTGCTCGCCGGAGGCGCGGCGACGCTCGCGGCGCAAGCCGTGCGGGAGAAGGTGCTCAACGCCGCATCTCACCTGCTCGAAGCCGCTACCGCGGATCTTGAGGTTCGGGACGGCAAGGTGTCGGTCGCCGGCACCGATCGGTCGATAAGCTTCCGCGATATCGCGCGTGCCGTTTATCTGGAAATGACGCGGTTGCCGCCGGACGCGCGGGAGGAGCTCGCCGCAACCAAGACTTACGATCCGGTGTTCGGCACCACGACATCGGCGACGCATGTCGCCGCGGTCGAAATCGATCCGGAAACCTATGAGATCCGCGTCGATCGTTTTGTCGTGGCCGAGGATTGCGGCAAGCTGGTCAATCCACTCATTGTCGATGGCCAGGTCCATGGCGGCGTGGCGCAGGGAATCGGCGCCGCATTGTATGAGGAAGTGATTCACGACGAGCAAGGCCAGATCACCACCGCGAGCCTGGTCGATTACCTCGTGCCTTCCGCTTGCGAAATCCCGTCGATGCAGGTGGTGCATCTGGAAAGTGCTTCGCCGACCACGCTTGGCGGTTTTCGGGGCATGGGCGAAGGCGGCACCATTGGCGCACCGGCGGCGGTCGCGAACGCGCTCGCCGACGCGCTGGCGCCGCTGGGTATTGAAATCAACGAGCTTCCCGTAACGCCGGAGCGTCTGTTCCGCCTCGTCGAGGCGGCGCGGGCGCAGGCAAAAATTTGAAAGAGCAACCATGGATTTGGGCTTGAAGGGTAAGATCGCGCTCGTCACCGGTGCGGCGAGCGGCGTTGGCCGCGAAATTGCGCTTCGCCTCGCGGCCGAGGGCGCCAATGTCGCGCTCAATTATCGAAGCTCCGCCGCCGAAACCGAGAAACTTGTCGGCGAGATCGCGGCGACAGGTGGCAAGGCCAAAGCCTATCAAGCCGACGTCGCCGATTTTGCCGCGGTGACCGCGATGGCCGCCGCCATCGTCAAGGACTTTGGCGGCCTCAACATTTTGATCAACAATGCCGGCCTCGCCATCCGTCAACGTTTTGTCGAGACCAAGCCGGAAGACTGGCGGCGCCAGATCGATGCCTCGCTCTACGGCGCCATCCATTGCTGCCATGCCGCCGCGCCGCATCTCGAAGCCGCCAAGAACGGCCGCATCGTCAGCGTGATCGGGGACTCCTCGCGGGTCGGCGAATCCGGACTTGCCATCGTGGCCGCCGCGCGCGCCGGGGTCGTCGGTCTGATGAAGTCCTTGGCACGGGAATTTGGACGTTCCGGAACAACGGCCAATACGGTCTCGCTCGGGCTTGTGGAAACCCCGCACGACAAGGAATGGGTGGACGCCAACCGTGAGAAGCTGATCAAGCTCTATCCATTGCGCCGCCTTGGGTTGCCCGACGACATCGCGCCCATGGTTGCCTTGCTGGCCTCGCCGCATAGCGGTTGGATCACCGGCCAGGTGCTCAGCATCAGCGGCGGGTTCAGCATGGTCTGAGGAGGAGCAAGATGCTGCGCACCGATCTGATCGCTCCTATCCCTGAATTGCTGCGTCGGCATGCAACGGCGCGCGGCGAGAAATGCGCTTTTCGAGATGCGCAGTCGTCCGTCACATACGCCGAGCTCTACGAGCGAACCGGAAAGCTCGCCAGCGCGCTCGCGGCTCATGGCGTTGCGTCAAACGACACAGTGGCGATCATCTTGCCGAATTCGGTGCAATGGGTCGAAAGCTGCTTTGCGATTGCACGCGCCGGCGCCGTCAGCGTGCCGATCAGCTACGACTCGACCGAAGCCGAAATCGCCTACCGGCTCAACGACGCGAATTGCCGAGCGATTATCACCACCGCCGAGCGCGGCGACATGCTGGCCAAGCTGCAAGCCTCGGCGCCGAACGCCGGCCTACTGATCGTGACCGATCGCGGAAGCTGCCGCGCGACGGCGTTGCGCTACGCCGATCTGATCGCCGTGCCGCCGCCGTCGGCGCCGCGCGATCCCGCTTCCCTCAGCGAAACCTCCTTCATTCTTTATACCTCGGGCACGACCGGCCGCGCCAAAGGCGTTCGGCTCACCGTACACGGCATGTTGTGGATCGCGGCCGCCTGTTGGTCACCCATCACCGGCCTTTCCGACAAGGATACGGTGCTGTCGCCGCTGCCGCTGTTTCACTCCTACGCGCTCAATCTATCGGTGCTCGGCATTCTGGCGACCGGCGCGAGCGAATACATCATGGAGAAATTCTCCACCAGTGAAGCGCTGCGGCTGCTCAAGTCTGGGGAATTCACCTTCTTTCCCGGCGTGCCGACCATGTTTCACTACCTGCTTCAGACGGCACGCAGCGAAGGGAAGGTGATCCTTCCAAATCTGCGGCTTTGCGTTTCCGCCGGCGCCATCATGCCGGCGACCCTCAACCGCGAATTCGAGGATCAATTCAGCATCCAGTTGCTTGACGGTTACGGCATCACCGAAACCTCGACCATGGTCACGATGAACTGGCCCACCGGCGGGCGCGTGCTCGGCTCGTGCGGAATTCCGCTGCCCGGGCTTGCGGTGCGGATCGTCGATCTCAACGGCCGTGACGTTGAGCCCGGCCAAGAAGGCGAACTGATCGTGCGCGGCCCCAACGTCATGCCCGGCTATCATAACAAGCCGGAAGAGACACGAAGCGCGCTGCGCGACGGGTGGTATCACACAGGCGACTTGGCGCGAGGCGATGCGAACGGATTTTTGACGATCACGGGACGCCTCAAGGAGCTCATTATCCGCGGCGGCCAGAATATCGCGCCGGCCGAGATCGAAGAGGTGGTAAACACGTTCGAGGCGGTGCTCGATTGCGCGGTAGTAGGGGTTCCGCATGAGCATCTTGGCGAGGTCCCGGCCTTGTTCGTGGTGGCCCGGCCCGGAACCATCGTCGAACGCGAGTCCCTGCTGGCTCATTGCCGCGCTCATCTGTCGGCCTACAAGGTGCCGCAGATCATTCAGCTGATCGGGGAGATCCCTCGCACCGGCTCGGGTAAGATCATACGTTATAAGCTCCGTGAAACGATGGTGGCGTGACGACGCCCAAGCGCGAGGTGGTGTGATGGAAGATCGGATCGAATCTGTCGAGACGCTATGGGCCGACTTCGCGACTCCGATCCGGACAGCGGAGGATTACATCAATTCGCTGCGCGGGCGGCGCATGAATGTGTTCTTCATGGGCGAGCGCGTCCCGGAGCCGGTCGATCATCCGGTGATCCGGCCGTCGATCAACGCCATGGCGGAAACCTACCGCCTCGCCACCGAACAACCGAACGTCGCGACGGTGCATTCCGACATCAGTGATCGTCAGATCAACCGCTTCCTGCACGTGCCGGTGAGTCCGGCCGAGCTTGTGGCCAAGCATGAGATGCAGCGGGAACTCGGCCGCCGCACCGGCACCTGCTTTCAGCGCTGCGTCGGGCTTGACGCAATCGGCAGCTGCCATTCGGTGACGTTCGATATCGACGGCAAAGCCGGCAGCGAATATCACCAGCGCTTTCTTTCCTTCCTCGAGCGGGCGCAGACGGCCAATGTCGTAATCGGTGGCGCCATGACTGACCCGAAGGGCGACCGCTCGAAGCCGCCCCACCAGCAGCGCGACGCTGATTTGTTCCTCCACGTCGTGCGCCGCGACGACAAGGGGATTTACGTCTCAGGCGCCAAGATGCATCAGACCGGTGCGGTCAACTCGCACTGGCTGATCTTCATGCCGACGATGCGGCTGACTGAAGCCGATCGCGATTGGGCGGTTGTCGGCGCGGTGCGCGTTGATGCCCCGGGACTGACCTATATCGTCGGGCGGCAGACCAATGATACCCGCATTGTCGATGGTGGCGCCCTGGATGCCGGTAACGCGCAGTTTGCCGGTCAGGAATCGCTCATCGTGTTCGATGAAGTCTTTGTGCCGCACGAGCATGTGTTCATGGACGGCGAGTGGGCCTACGCGTCATCGCTGGTCGAGCGGTTCACGACCTATCACCGCTCGTCCTATGTCTGCAAAACAGGCCTTGGCGACGTGTTGATCGGCGCCGCGGCATCCGCGGCCGAGCACAACGGGGTCGAGGGCGCGTCGCATATCAAGGACAAGCTCGTTGAGATGACGCATCTCAACGAGACGATCTATTCAAGCTGCATGGCAGGCGCGCATCAGGCGAAACCGGCAGCATCGGGCGCATACATCAATGATGAAATGCTCTCCAATGTCGCCAAGCACAACGTCACCCGCTTTCCGTACGAAATCGCGCGATTGGCGCAGGACATTGCCGGCGGCCTGGTCGTCACCATGCCTTCCGAGAAGGATTTGCAGAACAACGAAATTGGGCCGTTGATCCGCAAATTCCTGCAAGGCCGCGACGGCGTCGAGGTCGTCGATCGCATGCGCATCCTGCGCCTGATCGAAAACATGACCATCGGGCGCAACGCGGTCGGCTATTTGACCGAGAGCCTGCACGGCGCGGGCTCGCCTCAGGCGCAGCGCATTCAAATCTTCCGCGCCATGAAGATCGAGGAAAACAAAGCGCGGGCGCGGGCTCTGGCGGGTATCGCTCCGTCCGACAGCAGGTCTAAGTAGACGCAGGTCCGTGCGCCAGGCATGTTGGAGAACCGATCTCGTTCCATGATCCGATTCGACTTGATCGGATCATGGTCTAAGATGGCTTGCCAATGTGTTTCGTACCATGCTGACGAAAGCAATGGCCGCTTGGCGGTAATAGGAGAAGTTGAGTGGCCCGCTCCGGTCACAAGGATTGCGTAGATCTTCGCGCCCGTGCAAAAGGGGCTCCTGCATTTCATCGTCGCTAAACGATTGGGCGCCGATCAGGCGGTGCTGGCACACGTACTTCCGGCGTTGATCCGCAGACATCAGGCTGATTGGGTCTGGTTGCCAAACGCGCGCCGTTGCGTCGACGGATGCGGTGACGATACGATGCCTGTCCGGCCCGAGAGCCGCACTGACGACTTGATTAGTATGTCCCCAAAATGTCGTCAGCGCGGTGCCTGTTACGGCGTCCCACAAGCGCGCCGTATTGTCCGCCGATGCCGTGATGATGCGGGAATCGTCGAAGGCGAAAATCGCTCTCAGCACGCGATCGGTGTGTCCTGAGAGCGTGGCCAACGCAGCCCCTGTTCCGGCATCCCACAGCCGCGCAGTTTTGTCGAACGAAGCCGTGACGATGCGCGAACCGTCCATGCTGAATTCCGCATCGTTCACCCAATCTGCGTGACCCGAGAGGGTCGCCAACGGCGCCCCCGACCGGCCGTCCCACAGACGAGCGGTTTTGTCAGCCGATGCGGTGACAATGAGAAGGTGCGAGCCGCTTTTGCCGAATCTGGCGGTGATGACTCGATCCGCGTGACCCGCGAGCGTTGCCAACGACGCTCCGGTCGTAGCGTCCCACAATCGGGCGGTGTGATCGAAAGACGCGGTGACGATGCGGGACCCATCGAAATTAAAGGCCGCATCATTCACCCAATCCTTGTGTCCGGACAACGTGGCCAACGACCTGCCCGATCGGGCATCCCACAGCCGTGCGGTATTATCGAAAGATGACGTGACGATGCGCGTGGCGTCCGGCGAGAAAGCCGCGCTCACGACGCGAGCGGTATGGCCCGACAAAATAGCGAGAACAGCTCCCGTCTTGGCATCCCACACGCGCGCCGTTTGATCGTCGGACGTAGTGACGATGCGGTCGCCATCCGGACTAAAGGACGCGCTGTTGACCGGACCGGTATGTCCGGAAAGCTTGGCGAGCTGCGCCCCGGTCTTGGCGTCCCATACGCGTGCCGTCTCATCTTCCGATGCGCTAACGATCCGCGACCCGTCCGGGCTGAAAGCGGCGCTGTTCACCGCGTCGGTATGTTCCGAAAACTTGGCGACCGGAGCACCGTTCCGCGGATTCCACAGACGCGCGGTCTTGTCGAGCGATGCGGTGACGATGCGAGAACCGTCCGGACTGAACGCAGCCCTCAACACTGGATCTGTGTGTCCGGACAGCGTCGCCAGCAGGGCGCCTGTCTTGGCGTCCCAGAGCCGGGCCGTCTTGTCTTCAGACGCCGTCAGAATGAGGGAATTGTCAGGGCTAAACGCGGCATTCCACACCCAGCCATCGTGACCCGAGAGGATGGTCAACTCAGTCGCCAGCGTGGCGTCCCACACGCGCGCCGTCTTATCCACCGACGTTGTGATTACGAGGGAATTGTCCGGGCTGAACGCCGCGCTCAACACCGGGCCCGTGTGTCCCACCAAAGTGCCGAGCAGGGCGCCGGTAGTGGCATCCCATATGCGCGCAGTCTTGTCCTCCGATGCGGTCACAACGCGGGCGCCATCCGAGCTGAACGCCGCCGTCCACACCAAAATCCCGTGCCCCGAAAGTTCGGTCAGTTCGGTGCCGGTCGTTGCGTCCCACACTCTGGCCGTGCCGTCGAATGATGCAGTGGCGATGCGAAAGCCGTCCGGGCTGAAGGTTGCGCTGTTGACCGCGTCCGAATGCCCGGAAAGCGTTGCAACAAGGACGCCGGTGTCGGCGTCCCAGATGCGCGCAGTGTGATCGTTGGAAGCGGTGACGACCTGAGAACCACCTGGGCTGAACCGTGCGCTGTTCACGACAGCCTGGTGTCCCGCAAGCGAAGCGATAAGCGCCCCGGTGTTTGCATCCCACACCCGCGCCGTCTTGTCCGCTGAGGCAGTAACGATGCGGCGGCCGTCCGGGCTGAAAGCCGCGGTGATTATCGGACCGCTATGTCCAGCTAGCAGGGTCAGCGCGGCGCCCGTCTTGGCGTCCCAGACCCGAGCTGTTTTGTCCCATGAGCCGGTCACGATGCGGGCGCCGTCGGGGCTGAACGCCACGCTGCTCACAAATCCCGTATGTCCCGCCAGAGCGAGTTGAAAATAGCAGTCGTGCGCCGATGCGAAAAAAGACAATTCGCCTTGCAGCTGTTGTGAACGAAACGATAGGGAAGAAGCGCCCTTGCTCGGCGGCAGACCGGCGACGGCTAACCGCAGCGCACGATCACAAAAGCTCTGTCCGAAGGCTGTTGCGCTGACGCTTGCGAATATTGCCGCTTCGCGCTCCGCCGTTCGATACGACTGCTGTATTGTGTAAGCGAGGGCTACGAGCGTGGCGAGAAGGCCAAGGGCCAGCGCCCAAGCCATTCCTTTTACGAACCTTCTCGTGCTCTCCAGCGTTTGCGTTTCCCGAGATACGGTTCTGTCTGGCGCTCTGTCGTCTGCCAATTCGGCCATGATGGGGTGAGTGTGTTGCGCCTGCAACGGACGCGGCTGCGGGCTTCGCTGTGGCTAAACCTGCATCCTACCCGCCAAGTATATGCTTCACCGTCAATCGGCCATTTTGGCCCGTTCAGCATCGCGCAATTGGCGGCGAAGGATTTTACCGGTCGTCGTCATCGGCAGCGCATCGACGAATTCGACGTCGCGCGGCACTTCGTGTCGGGCCAAGTGCTCGCGGACAAAACCGCGGATCTCGTCAACGAGCTCCGGAGCGGGGCGAAATCCCTCTTTTAGGACAACGAAGGCCTTGATCGATTCCGTGCGCACCGGGTCTGGGACGCCGATTGCGGCGGCCATGACGACCGCGGGATGCCTGGCCAGGGCATCCTCAATCTCCGCAGGGCCGATACGATAGCCGCCGCTGGTAATGACATCGTCGGCGCGTCCCTGGAACCAGAAATAGCCGTCCTCGTCGCGTATTCCGAGATCGCCGGTAATGAGCCAACCATTGGCGTATTTGTCGCGGGTCGCTTCCGGGTTGCGCCAGTATTGCAACATCATCACCGGATCGGGACTGCGGAAAGCAATATTGCCGATGCTTCCAGGCGGCTGCTCCTGGCCGGCATCGTCGACGATGCCGGCGATGTGGCCGGGTACGGCGCGTCCGATCGAACCGGGCTTGATCGGCATGACGCTGGCATTCGAGCCAAGGACGAGATTGCATTCGGTCTGACCGAACACTTCATTGATCGGTAGCTTGAGCGCTTCGGCCCCCCACTCGAGGAGTTCCTTGCCGACGGATTCGCCGCCCGAATAGATGGCGCGAAGTTTGGCGCCGAAACGTCCGACCGGGTCGGCCACTTGGCGCATCAGGCGCAGCATCGTCGGCACCAACAGAGTCGTGCGCACCTGGTGGCGGCCGATCATCGAAAAGGCCTGCTCCGGATCGAAACGCGGCGCCCGGAAGGTGAGGACGGGAACGCCGTGGTACCAGGCCGGCATCAGCACATCCATCAGGCCCGCGAGCCACGCCCAATCGGCCGGCGACCACATGAGGTCGCCCGGTTGCGGAAAAAAATCGAGGCCAAACTCGGCGCCTGGCAGGTGTCCGAGCATCGATCGGTGTGCCTGGAGCGCGCCTTTCGGATTGCCGGTGGTGCCCGAGGTGAAATTCAGGAAGGCCGGATCATCGGCCGCGGTGTCGACGTTGGTGAAAGTATCACGCGCCGCCTCGAGCGAGGCGGCCAGAGACGGAGCCTCTGATTTGCGGCCGTCGACGACATAGATGTGCTCGGTTTCCGGCGCGAGCTTTTGGGCGTGCAGCAGTTTTTCCAAATTGGCGACATCGGTAATCACCACACGCACGCCGACATGATTGAGCCGGTAGGCAATGGCTTCGGCGGCGAACAGCGTCGATACGGGCACCGACACCAGGCCCGCTTTCCAGCAGGCGACATGGCCGATGGCGGTCCATGGATTTTGGCCAAGCAGCAGCATCACCCGATCGCCCTTCACCAGGCCGAGAGAGACGAGAAGGTTGGCGATCTGATTGGCCTTGCGCTGAATTTCGCGAAAGGTCATTCGCCAGACCTTGCCGTCGGCTCCTTCCCCGATCAGCGCAATTTTGTCGGGATCGGCCGCGTGACGGTCGCAAACATCGGCGGCGATGTTGTAGCGCGCCGGGATGTTCCAGCGGAACGACGCATAAAGCTGTTCGTAGGTCGGCAATCTTTCCATGACGTTAGACCGCGCTGTTATCGCCGCTGTTGACTGTTTCGCGACAAGATGCGCCGCGCGAGCGCGTGCCGATGGACTTCCGAGGGGCCATCATAGATGCGGAAGGGCCGGATGTCGCGATAGATGCGCTCCACCACCGTGTCGCGGGTGATGCCGATCGAGCCGAGTATCTGCAGGCTGCGGTCGACGACCCTTCCGAGCGCCTCGGAACAGAACACCTTGGACATGCTGGTTTGGTCACGCGCATGCTCGTGTCGATCCAGCAGCCACGCCGCGTGCCAGATCGTCAAGCGCGATAGGTGCAAATCGATCTCGTTGTCGGCGAGCATGAAACCGACGCCTTGATGCTCGCCGATGGTACGGCCAAACGAATGACGCCGTCCGGCATATTCGGCGGCGATGGCATGGCATCGCCGCGCCGCGCCGAGCCAGCGCATGCAATGGGTCAAGCGAGCTGGCCCGAGCCGGACCTGGGCATTGCGGAAGCCTTGCCCGATCTCGCCCAACACCCGGTCGGGCGCCACATGCACGTCGGCAAACGAGACTTCCGCATGCCCACCCGGGGAATTCGTATCGATGGTTTCCAGCACGCGGTCGACGCGGAAACCCGGCGCGTCCATGTCGACAAAAAACATTGTTGCTCCCAGATCTGCGCCTTTGGCGTTAAGCGTGCGCGCCATGACGATGTTGATGCTGGCCTCGGGCACGCCGGTGATCATCCACTTGCGGCCGTTGATCACAAATCCATCCGCGACCTGTTGAGCGGTGGTTTGGAGCAGCGAAGGATCCGAGCCGGCGCCGTCGGTTACGGTCTCGGTCATGGAGAAGACAGAGCGGATTTCGCCGCGCACCAGCGGCGCCAGCCAGCGGGCCTTCTGCTCTGGCGTGGCGACCTGGCTGAGCAGATTGACGTTGCCTTCGTCGGGTGCCTGAATATTGAGCGCCAGCGGTCCGAGCGTGGACCAGCCGGCAGCCTCGAACACAACAGCCATGGCGCGGTGATCCAATCCCAGGCCGCCGAACTCTTTTGGCCCATGGGGCGATAACAGGCCGGCTTTGCGGCTCAGTGCGACGAGTTCGCGACGCAGCTCCTCCGAGGCGCCGTGTGCGGTCTGCCGCTTGTCATTCTCATAGGGAACGATGTTGTCCGCGATGAAGCTTTCAACGCGATCGCGCAGCTCGTCCAATTCGCTCGGCAGCTCAAAATCGATCACGCTTTCCTCCCCGGGGGCATTATCCGCTTGCGGCGCGGCGCGCCAGCTCGATGCCGCGTGCAAACAAGGTCGAGATCGAGGGCGCGAAACGCTCCCACAAATGGTCGGCGCGCTTGCCGGTGCGATGCAGTTTCACGTTGAGACAGGCAATGGCGCCGAGGCGGAAATGAGCCAGAGCCTGATACCATTGCATATTCGCCAAAGCCGGGCCGCCGGCGTCGCGATAGGCGCCGATCAGATCGTCGGACGAGACCGGCGCCACCGGGCGCCACGCCGGATCCCAGGCGCGACCATCGGACATCATCAGCAGCCAGCCGAGGTCCAGTCCCTGCGCGCCGATCGAAGCAAGCTCCCAATCGATCAGCGCGTGTGCGCGGCCGTCCACGTAGAGAATGTTGCCAGGCTGGAAGTCGCCGTGGATGACACCGATCGGATGCTCATCGGGAAGATGCTCAGCCAGCAAGCCGTTGAGCTCCGTCCCGGCGGCCAGCCAGTTTGCATCTTGCGCGTGGCTAAGAAGCGGTGTCCACATTCCGAGCTCTTCGCGAAGCGGCCGCGGATTTTCCCAATCGGGCAGGGCGGCTCGCCAATCGACCCTGTGCAGTTGCGCGAGCAGCCGCGCCGCCTCAAGCCACACGCCACGCAGCCGCACCGGATCGCGCGGAAACGAGCTGTGAGGTTCCCACACCAAAAATATGCGACCGGGCAAGCGCTCCATCACAATGAAAGGCGTGCCGAGCATTGTCTCGTCCGGCGAGGCCCAAGGGACCGCGGGCACCGCCACTCCGGCGGCTTTTAACCCTCGGAGCAGTGGCGCTTGCCGATAGACATCGGTATTGCCGCGGCGCCTGACGCCGACGGGCGCCAGCTTGAGCACGTAGGAATTCAGCGGTTCTCCGGCGGCATTTAGAACGTCGAAGCCGAAAGTCAGTCCCGCATGCCCGTCTTCCATCATACCGAGGTTGGCGACCTGGCTGCCGGCGCCGCATTCGGTTTCGATCAATCGGCGAAGACGCGCGGCAAGATCGTTGCTCGGGCCCGCGTCGTGCTCGGCATTTTTGACCGCTGCGCTCATGACGATGACCGTCTGGGTCTAACCGTCGGCGGCCCAGGTAATAGGCTGGGTAATGTCGAGATTGGCCAGTTCGTAGCCCCTTCGAAAATCGACGACGTGCTTGGCCATCCACAAGCGTGCCTTGATGCCGTCGCGCCGGCGCAGACCGTCGAGGATCTGTTCGTGGGCGAAAACGAGGCGCTCGCCGACATTGAGACGCAGGACCAGCCGTAGAAACGCCGGATAAAACAGTTGCCCGATTGGCTCGCGGCAAAGCTGCAACGTGCGACTGTGCGAGGCAGTGGCAAGAATAGCGTGAAACTTGAAGTCGAGTGCCGCCAGATCCTTGGAATGAGCCACGGCGTGGCGGGTACGATCGACATTCTCCTCGAGCAGGTTCAACTCGGCGTCGGAGATCCGCAGCGCCGCCGCCGCTGTAATGGCCGGCTCGATGCAATGCATGGCTTCCCACAATTCGAGGAAGCTCATTTCCTGCAGCACCATGGCCGCTTTCATGCGTGCGGCCACCTCGGCGTCGCGCGGCGCGCTGACGAAGAGACGCTTTCCGCCCGGACGCCGGCGGAGCATGCCATTTTCTTCCAGCACCCGGATCGCTTCGCGCATTGTCGAGCGATTGACACCGAGCGTCTGCGCGAGCGCCGTCTCCGACGGCAGACCGGAACCCATTCGCCATTCGCCACTGAGGATGCGCTCGCCGATCCTATTGGCGACGCTGCGATAAACGGGAAGGGTTTCATTCGGCTGCAAACCGACGTCGGCTTGTTCTGTCATTTCCTCGCCTCTCAGATGCCGATCTTCGTCGGCGTTGATCGCATCAAACGCGGAGGCCGAGGCCGCCGGCCTGAGCGTCGATTGAGCGCGCTGCGACAAACACCTCGTTCAGGCGATAACCGGCGCATTCTGTCGGACAATTTTTTGAATTTGGATCACCCGACTTGTTGATTGTCAAATAATATCGGACAAAACTGGTCTCTTGACAAAGGGCGGCTCGCCGATATCGTCCGACAAAAGATCAAAAGGGAGGCCAATCAGGCGCACACGCGCCGCCAGCATCACGAGAAGAATGGAAGACATACGCCGGGCCACGCCCGGCGTAGAGTTTGGTTGGCTTCGGCGCGTCGCGACGCGCCAAGGGGATCGTTGGGATGGGAAGTCCTGGGATGGCAAGGTCTTGGATGGCAAGTTCTTGGCTGCCAAGTTCTTGGCTGCCGCGTTCTTGGCTGCCACGTTCTTGGCTGCCGCGTTCTTGGCTGCCGCGTTCTTGGCTGCCGCGTTCTTGGCTGCCACGTTCTTGGCTGCCACGTTCACTGCCAAAGTTGAGTCAGGAGCAGATCGTCTTCCTGCTGTGGGTGGCGCTGTTCGCGACATTCGCGATCGCGCTTCCCGGCTTTCTCAGCTACGGCAACATCATCACCCTCGTCCGCGGCGTCGCCGTTCTCGGAATTCTCGCCGTCGGAATGGCGATCGTCGTTATCGGCCGCGGTATCGATCTTTCCTTGATCGCGGTCATGGCAGTGTCGACAGCTTTTGCCTTCACGCTGATGACCGCGGGCTACCCGATCTGGCTGGCGTTGCTGCTGGGCTTGATCTTCGCGGCGATCGCCGGGGTGATTGTCGGATTTCTGATCGCCTATGTGGAAATTCCGGCGCTGTTCGCCACCTTGGCGATGGGCGCCTTCGTCTACGGCTTCGGGCGCTATGCGGTGTTCGGCCAAGACCTTGTCTACCTGCCGCCAAGCGCCGCCGGCATCCAGTTTCTCGGCGCAGGTTGGATATTCGGTGTTCCGATTCCGATCCTGCTGTTTGCGGCCGTTGCGCTGGCGGTTGCCCTGTTCCTGCTCTATTCGCGGCTCGGCCAATTTGTGTACGCGACCGGCGACAATCCTGCCAGCGCACGCATCAGCGGCCTGCCGGTAAGACCGCTGGTGGTGCTGCAATATGTCTTCTCGTCTCTTGTCGGATACGCCGCAGGCCTGATCATGGCGACCGGCGTGACGCTCATGAACACGCGCATCGTCAATTCGACGCTGCTTTACGACGTGATCCTCGTCGTCGTGCTCGGCGGCATCAGTCTCTCGGGCGGCAAAGGCGGCGTGCGTAACGTCATCGTCGGCACCTTGCTCATCGGCACGTTGTTGAACGGGATGACGATCATGGACATTCAGTATACCGGACAGAACGTCATCAAGAGCGTGATCCTGCTCGTCGCGATCGTCGTCGACAGCATCCTCAACCCGCGCGACGAACAGACGGCGCAACAAGGAGACATTTGAATGCCGGCCCTTGCGGGCCGGACGAAGCTAATCAGAAGCGGGAACCCGCCGACAACAACCCAGGAGGAAAGACATGAAATCGAAGCTAGTCATAGGAGCGCTCGCGGGACTTTGCTGCATCACCGCGGCGCTGACCGGCGCACGCGCCGACGGACTCGTCGATCCGAGCCGTGCCGGATATCTCGACGCATTCAAGGGCAAAAAGGTTGCCTTTGTGCCCATCGCCATGGGTTTCGATCTTGCTCAGGCCTGGAATGCGCAACTGGCGAAGCAGGCCGAGGAGCTCGGCTATTCCTACGTCGTTCGCGACCCCAATTGGAGCACTGAGGCCGGCGCGCAGGCCTTGACGCAGCTCATCGCCGAAAAACCGGATCTCATCGTCGTCCACAGTCCCGACATTCAATCCTATGCGCGTTTGCTCAAGCAGGCTGAGGCCGCCGGTATCTACACACTGCAGATCAATATGAAATCGGCCTACGTTTCGGAAGGTTACGTAGGCTCCGACTACAATGGCCTCGGCGAGATGGCGGCCAACATCATCGTCAAGCAATGCGGGGCGGGCAGCGGCAAGTCCGGCAAGGTCTCGATCGTGCAGGGCGTGCTGACCGGCGGCGCCAGCGTCTATCAGATCGAAGGCATCCAGCGCGTCTTCGCCAAACACCCGGAGATCAAAGTCGTCTCCAATCAGGCGGCCGATTGGGATGCGTCGAAGGCGAAGGCCATCACGCAGACCGTGCTGCAGCAGAATCCCGATCTTTGCGGCATCATTGGCTTCTGGGACGGTATGGACAGCGGCATCGGCGCCGCGGTTCGCGAAGCCGGCAAGACCGGCCAGGTTTACGTCGTGACGTCGGGAGGCGGCGCCACGTCGGCTTGCGATAACGTCAACAACGGCACCTTCAGCGCGCTCATCAGCTACAACGCAATGGGCCAAGGCCGCGACCTGAACACTCTGATCAAGGCTCTACTGGAGATGAAGCCCAAGCCGGGCAGCGTCAAGATCATCGACTATTCGCCGCTCACGGTCCTGACAAAAGAAACTTTGAAGCCGGATAGCTGCTGGGCGCTTCCGACTGCCACGGCATCCAAATAAGTCAGTCAAGCGCGGGGTGACGCCTCACCATCCACCCCGCGCTTTCTACGCGTTCGACGTCGTGCGAGGAAAATGATGGTCGATGCCGTTGCGCTGGTCGCCGCCGCCCAAAATGGCAGCGCGACTCGCAAGCCGAGCCTGGGCGAGTTCCTCGTTCGAGCGCGCTACAAGTACATTCCCGATCACGTGCTGGGCGAGATTCTGACCAAGCGCTGGATCGACAATGTCGCGCCGTTCACGTTCCTCGTCATCACGGTGGCCTTGTTCGGCTACCTGATCCCGGATTTTTTTAGTCCTGCCAGTCTGGTCGTGTCGCTCCGCCAGCTCGGCGAGTTCGGCTTTGTCGTGCTCGCCATGATGATCGTCATGGTGGCCGGAGGCATCGACCTCTCGGTCGGTTCGAACTTCGCGCTTGGCAACTTCACCGCGCTTGCGGTGATGAACATTCTCGGCTGGCCGGTCGGGGTCGCGTTTCTCTGTACGCTTGCCGCCTGTTGCCTGGTCGGTTTGCTCAACGGCATGCTTGTCGGCCTGCTCAGATTGCGCGCGTTTCTGACGACGTTGGTGACGTTGATCATCGTGCGCGCCGTCGTCGACATGCTGTTGCTGAAATATGCCGTGCAGATCTCCGGCGGTTTTGCGGATTCGGATATCTGGGACTTCATCGGCTCCGGCTCGGTTTTCGGTCTTCCCTTCAGCGCGATCTTACTGGCCGTGGCCGTGCTGGTCGGTCACGTGCTGCTCAGCCGAACGCGCCCCGGCTGGAGAATCATGGCGGTCGGCGGCTCGCGGCGCTCGGCGCATAATTCCGGCATTTCGGTGCGCTGGACCGTGTGCGGCACTTACGTCTTATCGGGAGCGCTCGTCGGCGTCGCAGGCTTCATGTATGCGGCGCGACTGAGCAGCGCCGGCGCCGATGCCGGTTTTGGGATGGAGCTTGCGGCCCTGACGGCGGCCCTTCTCGGCGGCAACAGTCTCGGCGGCGGCCGCGGATCGACCGGCAAGGCGCTGACCGGGGCGATCATCGTGCTCGTGATCGCCAACGGCGTCGTGCGGCTCGGTATTCCGAGCGGCGCCGGGGGCATGCTGCTTGGCCTCATTCTGCTTCTGGCCGCCGCCCTCGACGTGCGCTGGCTCAAGAACCGTCACAAGGTGCTGTCGAAAGTCTATGTCTCGCCGACGGTCAACGATCTGCCGCCGCCGCCGGCCACCGCCGCCGGTTCCGGCTCCCCGTACGAGGTCAACGATAAGCTCAGGGATGTCGAACTCATCGGTCTCGGCCAGGTCGAGGCGCCCGAGGACGTCATCTTCGATCTCGCCGACAATCTCTATTGCGGGACGCGCCACGGCGACGTGATGCGCTTCCGCGCTCCCGACTACAAGAAGCTTGAATTGTTTGCCCATATCGGCGGGCAGCCGCTCGGGCTTGCTTTCGACCGCGACCAGAACCTCTACGTGTGCGTCGGCGGAATGGGCCTCTATCGCGTGGCCCCGGACGGCACCGTGTCAAAGGCGACCGACGAGACCAACCGCTCGACGTTCTCCGTCAACGACGATTCACGGCTCCGCCTCGCCGATGATCTCGACATAGCGCCCGATGGCCGCATTTTCTTTTCAGAAGCCACCATCCGCTATGAGATGCATCAGTGGCCGGTCGATTCACTCGAGAGCCGGGGCAACGGCCGCATCATCTGTTACGATCCGCGCAACAACTCGACGCATACCGTTATTCGCCGGCTGAAGTTTCCGAACGGCGTGTGCACAAGCCATGACGGCCAATCCATTCTCTTCGCCGAGACCTGGGGCTGCTGCATCAAGCGCTATTGGTTCGACGGACCCAAGACTGGCCGCCTGGAGACGGTCATCGCTTCGCTGCCTGGTTATCCCGACAACATCAATCGCGCTTCCGACGGCAATTATTGGCTGGCGATTGTCGGCATGCGCTCACCGGCCGTGGACCTGGCCTTTCAGATGCCCGGCTTCCGGCGCCGGATGTCGCGGCGCGTTGCGCAAGACGAATGGCTCTATCCGAACCTCAACACCGGCTGCGTGGTAAAATTCAACGACAAAGGCGATGTGCTCGATGCGCTGTGGGATCTGAAAGGCGTCAATCACCCCATGATCACCTCAATGCGCGAGCACAAGGGGAGTCTCTATCTCGGCGGTATCGCCAACAACCGCATCGGCCGTTATCGGCTGCCCGGCGCCGATCCCGACTGGCACGGCTTCCACGATTATTGGGGGGCCAAATAGATGTTGCGCGGCATGATCGATCGGTTCGTCGGCCGTGGAGAAGCCGCAATCACCGTGCCGCCGATGGATGGCGCCTTGCGGCCGAACCAGAGATTGGAGGAGGCCGGCGTCGCCATCGAGGCGCGTGCGCCCGACAATTTGGTCCTTCACCGCGGTGAAGTTCTGTTCTCCTCGGGCCGTGAGCTCCGGAAACTGGATGGCGGCGCCGTCATCCGCAGCTTCGACCGGCCGATCGCGTGCGTGGCCGCGGCCGCCGACGGCCGCCTGGCGGTCGGGCTGACGGGTGCGGAAGTCGTCCTCGTTGAACCCGATGGAACGATTGCGTCGTTGCCCGCCGCGCACGCGGGTTGCGCCACGGCGCTCGCCTTCCTTGGAGACGCCTTGATCGTCTGCCGCGGCTCGGCGCGATATGCGGCCGATCAATGGAAGCGCGACCTCATGGAGATCGGCGCCGGAGGGGAGGGCAGCGGCTCTATCGTCCTCTTCCCGCGTGACGGCGCGCCGCGCGTGCTGGCGGACCGGCTGCGTTGGCCGTTCGGTGTGCTCCCCATTCGCGACCGCATCGTCGCCTCCGAGAGTTGGGCGCATCGGCTTCTCTTGCTCGATCCGCAAGGTTCCTCGCGGCCGCAGCCCGTGCTCCTGGATTTGCCGGGATACCCGGCGCGGCTTGCCCCGGCGTCCGATGGCGCAGCGTGGCTCACCGTCTTTGCGCCGCGCAGTCAGCTCATCGAGTTCGTGCTCCGCGAGAACGGCTATCGGCGCCGCATGATGAGTGAAATCGATCCCGACTATTGGATCGCGCCTACTCTCGCCAATGGCCGTTCGTTTCTGGAGCCGATCCAGGGCGGCGCCCTCAAACAAATGGGGGTGCTCAAGCCCTGGGCGCCGTCGCGCTCTTACGGATTGGTCATCAAGCTTGATGACGATTTCGAGCCGACGCTGAGCCTTCACAGCCGGGCCGACGGTTCCCGCCACGGGACGACAAGTGTGCTCGAACACGCGCAGACCTTGTTCGTCGCCAGCAAAGGCGGCGATGTCGTTCTCGCGATGCCGGTCGCGGAGCTTACCGAGCAATGAGCCCGCTGCTCGAGATGCGCTCCATCACCAAGGAGTATCGCGGCGTCGCCGCGGTCAACGACGTGAGCTTCGCGCTCGAGACCGGTGAAATCCACGCCCTTGTCGGCGAGAATGGCGCCGGCAAATCGACATTGACCAAGATTATCGCCGGCGCGGTGACGCCGACGTCCGGCACTATGCTGCTTGACGGCAAACCGGTCACTTTCGCTGTGCCCAAAGATGCCCTCAACGCCGGTATCGCCATGGTCTACCAGGAGAACAGCCTCGTTCCGGCGTTGACAGTCGCCCAGAACATCTTTCTCGGCAGGGAGCACTTTTTCAACCGCATGCGCGGGATAAACATCGCCGCGCAGCAGTTTCTGCAATCGCTGAATTTTGGCGTCGACCCGACGGCCTCGGTCGGCTCGCTCGGCGCCGCGCAGCGCCAGATGGTGGAGATTGCGCGGGCGGTTCGCCAGAGAGCCCGCATCATCATCTTCGACGAGCCGACCGCCTCACTGACGCCGGAAGAGAAATTTCACTTCTTCGGCCTGATGAAGCGGCTCAAGCAGAGCGGCGTCTCCATCATCTTCATCAGTCACGCGCTCGAAGAGGCGCTGCAGAACGCCGATCGCATCACCGTGCTGCGCGATGGCCAGCACGTGCTGACAGACTCCGCTGCGAATCTCGATCGCGGCGCCGTGATCCGGGCGATGGTCGGACGCAACCTGTCCGGTGAAATCTACGGCGTTCATGCGGGAAGCAGGGCGATCCGCCCGCGCGGTCGCAAGGTTTTGAGCGTGCAAAACCTCTCCATGGGATCGATGGTGCGCAACACCTCGTTTTCAGTCTTTGCCGGTCAGGTGACCGGCATGTTCGGACTGATCGGCTCCGGGCGTACGGAGACCGCCAAGATCATTGCCGGCGTCCTCAAGCGCGACATGCTGCATGGCGGCGAGGTCAAGCTCGACGGCCGTCCCGTGCGCTACCGCGTGCCGCAGCCCGCGGTCCGCGATGGGATCGTTTACGTCACCGAGGACCGCAAGCTCGAAGGGTTCTTCGAGACCATGTCCATCGGCGGCAACCTCAATGTCAGTGCGATGGCGACCAAGGGCGGGATTTTTACCTTGGTCAACGTGGCCGAGATGCGTCGCCTCGCCAAGAAATGGATCGAGGCTATCAAGATCCGAGCCATCAACGGCGATGCCCGGGTGATTGAGCTGTCGGGCGGCAACCAGCAGAAAGTGGTCATCGCGAAATCGCTGGTGCAGACGCCAAAGCTCATCATTTTCGATGAACCGACCCGCGGCGTCGATGTTGGAGCGATCGCCGAAATTCACCAGTTCATCAATCATCTCGCCGACGAAGGGCTGGCGGTCGTGGTGATCTCCTCATACCTGCCTGAGGTCATGAACCTGTCCGATCGCATCCTGGTGACGCGACAGGGACGCGTCGTCGAAGAGTTCACCGCGCGTGAAGCGACCGAGGAGCGCATCATGTACGCGGCTGTGCATTAAGACACAGCGGTTCGCGCGTTTTCGCCACCGGGTGTTGCGGGGCGCCCGACGCGGATATCTCCAGTCGGCATTGATCAGTCGGTATTGATCTTGAGCGGCGCCCACGTCCAGCCAAGGTCGTCTGCCGACAGAGTGGTATCGCTTACAATCTCCCAGCGCAAAGATCGGCAGACCTTTCGCAGGGCGTTTGCATCCCTGTCGCGAAAAACAACGACGTCGTCGGGTTGAAAGGCGATGACGAAGTCATCGCCGTCTCGCCTCATCGCCACCTGCCGGCGGTATTGCATTGGACGTTCCCGTGCGCAAGTGAACGCACGGGGGGCCGAAATGGTTCCGATAGCTCCAGCGCGGTCGGTAGGACAGGCCGCTTAAGGGCATGGAACGAGCCAGGGGGGGAGCCACTTTTGGGACCACCGCCCTCGTGTCCGATTTCGGCGGATTCGCCGCCCGACCGGTACCGAAAACCCCGCAAAAACAAGTATAAAAACGGCGATGTTATTGTCATGGCGGAGGGGAGGTCTCCGCCATAACAAAGCCTACCGCGTCTGCCTCGTTCTCTACCGGAAGTCGATGACGCGGAAGAGATTAGTTGCTGTGGAGATCGATCTTGAAGCGCTGCAATGTTGAGAGTTGTGTCGCGAGCAAGAATCCTCTCGTAGAACGTCTGATCTTGGCCGATTCTGTTGAAAAAGTCGCAAGTCTAAAGTCGTTGCAAATCTGCCGAAATAGCAACGACATCTTCGATTGACGCTAATTGCCGCCGCAGAGCGATTTAGAACTGTCTCGGTTGAGTTAGAAGTGGATGATGAGGTCCCCCACGTCCGCGTCTGAAAACCGCACCTATGGCGCAGAAAAAATTTGATCGAGTTGATACTCGGACTTTTTCAACAGAATTGGCCCTTAGCAGACATGAAACTGGCGAATGTCCGCTTTGTGAGCGATTAGCTGACCACAAGAAGTACGGCGGGGGAGGACAGGGCTGAAGAGGGATGACGGTTGCGCGGGAATTGTGATGGTCATCATCGGCGTCTCGTCGCTAAATCGTTACGTTGGTGTCATGGGTGGGGAACGCTTAACCTTACAGCACTTTTGCCCGAGCTGTGGCCGGCCGATGGGTCTTGTGCGAACTATCCCTGCTGGTCCCGGGTATAGAGAGTTGCAAACCTACGCGGATGCCGGGACTGCGGAGTGTGGATCACGGAAGGAGATAGTGGAGAAAACAGTAGGAAGGGTATCTCAGTGCGCAAGTGAATGTCGCTCCTAATTATGGTGCGGCCTTTGCCGTAGCGTCTCCACCTCCAGAGAAATAACGACCGAGAATCTAGTCGTCGGCTGATTTTTGCCCCGCGATTGCCGTGTTTAGCCGAAACACTTGGCTGTCGGGAAGTTACTACGGTTGCCCAAGCAGGCGGCACACCGTGGAGCGTGCGGGGGACAAATGATGGCGGGGACGAATTCCCGACCGGGCGGCAAGGCTGGTCGCCTAGTCGGCAACGGCCACAATCGGCATCGCAATTTTTTCTAATATTGCGCTCTCTAGATAGCTTGGCACAGGTCAAGCCGTGTTGATGATCGTTCCCACCCATGAAGGGGGTAAAGTTGCCTTCAATAGCAGATGTCCTCCCCACCTAACTCAGGGGGACACAATGGTTGAAATTCTAGATTTCAGAAAACCGGAGACAGCGTTCGATCCTGAGGCTATTCGCGTTCTTGCATCTGCTCTCGACGAAGCGTGGAGCAGGATTCGACAATCCGGCAGTCAGTTTGCGCGGCCCGCATATTCCCACGTCATGCGCGAAGTAGTTGCCAAGCGCATAATGGAGATGGCGCTGCGGGGAGTGAAGGACCGACAAACGCTCGTTGAGGACGCGGTGCGGTTTGTTGCCGCCAATTATGTCGGCAAAAAGCCAACCACGTTGCCCTAGTGCCTTTCGCAATTCGGTGGGAGCGCGATGGCAGGCCTGTCGCTGCGCGGCATGGCCGCTGAGCTGACGAACCGCCGTGTGCCGACGCCATGAGGTGGCGCGTGGCATCCTCAGCCCGTCGCACGCGTTCTTGAGCGCCTTGAAACATGCTGAACTATCCAGACATGCTGCAGGACGTACAAGAGGCCGCTGCATGCTGTTAGCACTTACCGGCGCCACTGGCTTCATCGGACAGCATTTGCTGCGGGAATTGCCGCAGCGCGGTTACCGCGTGCGCGTGCTGCTGCGCAGGCCGACTGCGGTGCCAACATGGACCGCCAGCGCCGTGATTGGCGATCTAGCCCGGCCGCAAAACATGTCGGCGGCGCTGGCGGGAGTTGATGCTGTAATCCATTCGGCCGGGCTGGCGCCGACGATGTCCGGCGTTCCAGAGGACGACTACCGGGTAGTCAACACTGAGGCGACGATCAGCCTGGCTCGCGCCGCACGGCGAGCCGGCGCCAAGCGCTTCATCTTCCTCTCCTCGATCCGAGCCCAGTGCGGACCGACGGCCGATACGGTGCTGACAGAGGCGGCCGAACCGAGGCCGACCGATGCCTACGGAAAATCCAAGCTCGCGGCCGAGCGGGGCTTAGCCGAACTCGACTTCGACTGGGTTTCGCTGCGAGCGACGCTGGTCTACGGGCGCGGCGTCAGAGGCAATATGGCGCAACTGATGCGACTAGCTCGCTCACCCTTTCCGCTACCGCTCGGCAGCCTGCGGGCGCGCCGCTCGCTGCTAGCGGTGGAAAATCTGTTGGCGGCGATCGAGACGGTGCTGGCAGCACCGGGGACACTGCGGCGACCTTTGATTGCCGCCGATCCGCAAGCGCTGACGATCGCGGAAATGATCGTGGCTCTGCGCCGTGGGCTCGGCCGCCGGCCAAATGTTTTTCCGCTCCCCGCGACGCTGCTCGAACTCTTGCTTCGCGCTGGCGGCCGAGAATACATCTACGAGCGGCTGTCCGGCTCGCTGGTTGCTGATCCCTCCGCTTTGATAGGTATAGGCTGGACGCCGCCGCTGGCCACCACGGCTGGACTCGCCAGGTTGATGCGCGAGGGCGGTTCCTAAAAATCCGTCGGCGGAATGCGGCACTTGCGACTGCGAAGGCCAGAGGCGTCAAGCTCGGCGGCTGGATGGCGGGATCGGAGCGCAGCCAGCAACAAGCGGCGACCTTGGCCGGGCGGATGCGCCCGGTCATAACGGAGCTTGCCAATCTATCGACTCATCATTCGGCGGAGCTAAACCGGCGTAAGATCGTGAGCGCCGCACGATGGCATCTGGCGATCATTGATTGTCGATGGTCCGATTGTCCACGAAGCGGATAGCGATCGGGCGGCCGGCCACAGCGCCACCCATGCCTTTGCTGAAATGCAACGGCGTGCAGCGCGCGAGCGTCGCGTTCACGGCGTCGCGATAGATATCACGTATCGCGGCCGGCGCATCGTGGCTCGCATAGGTCACGCGCGGCGGAGCGATCATCTCACCATCGCGCTTTAAGGCGAAGCGGATAGTGTATTGCATGCCGTGACGCGCCTTATCCTTCGGCGGCGGCACCCAGCAGGCGCGCAGCGCAGCATACATTTGGCTGATCGAATCGAGCGTGTGACCTTCGGCTGCCATGTCGGCGTCGCCAGCAAGTTTGCCAGTCGGGTCGCTGTCATCGGTCGAGACGATGGTGAGACGTAAGTCCTGACCGAGCGGCGGTAGGTATTTAGGGAAGCACGGCCCGCGGTGGAAAACGCTGCAGAACGAGCGATGTCCGTACCAAGGGCTAGTTGGGCCCGTTGATCCAAGCGATGTGCCCGGCGTTGCCGGGGACACGGGAACTTCGCCGGGCGCCGGCAGAACGAGCGAACTGCTTGGGTTAGGATTCGGCACCACATTGATTGGTGGAGGAGGCGGCAGTTGCGCCATGGCGCCGCTCGCCGATAACAGCAGGATCGTCAGTGCGGTGACCTCGGCCCGCTTGGCGTTCATGGCGATGTCCTTCCGTCCTCCAACAGAGCTCAGCTGCCAAGGCAGAACGCAGTCGTGCGGCACATCTCCGCTTGGTCCGCCGCCACTGAAAAAATCGTTTTTTGGAAGCTGGATTGGCCAGGCTAGCGGGTTACCTGCACATCCAATTCGTTCTCGATTGAGCAAGATTCTAGCGAGTACGGCGATTTCGCCAACTACTTGTTAGCCTCGCCTGCCGGCTTGCGCGGCTCGCCCATGAGGGCGGGTTGGAACAACGCGGCCGAGGTGAGCGTGCAGGCGAGCGACAGCGCCAACAGCTTGCCCATGCTGGATATTCCCGGCTGATTGGACAGCCAGAGACTGCCGAAGGCGGTGGCGGTCAGAAGCGTGCTGTAGAACACCGCCCGCGTCAGCACTGACTCCAGGAAATTGCTCTCTCCGCTCCGCCACGCCGTTACGTAATAAATCTTGAAGGCCACACCGATGCCTAGCAGCACCGGCAGTGCGATGATGTTCGCGTAGTTGAGCTGGAATTTCGCGAGTGCGCAGATTTCGAGGGTGACGAGACCGGCGACGAGGAGAGGAATAAGCGTCACCAAGACATCGGTCAGGCGCCTCAGCACGATCCACAGCAATATGGCGATCGACAACAAGGCTAGCCCCGCAGCCTCCGCAAAGGCCTCGACGATCGTGCGGCCCCATTCGGTCGAGCCGATGGCCTGTCCAGTCGCGTCCGGTTCCACTGCTTGCACCGCCCGGGCAAATCGGCTGATCGTCGCGTTGTCGTTGGCATCGCCCTTTGGCCAGATCTCGATCCGCATCCGGCCATCCGGCGCGACCCAGTCGCGCACCAGGTCGGTCGGCAACGATTCCCGCGTAACCCGCTCCGCCATCAGGCTCTGACTTACGTCATCAAGATCAAGCTGTAGCGGATGAATAAAGGCGTCGGTGGCGCGGGCGCGTTGCGTGGCATCCGCTTGCGCGAGCTTACCGAGGGCGTCGGCCAAGCGCCGCGCCGCGTCCGCGCCAGGACCGTGCTGGTCGGCAAGGTCTTGCAAAGTCTGCACACCCTGCTTGAGCGCGGCAACATTCTCGTCATCGCTCGGGGCCGGCCGCGGCGCACTGTGCAAGGTAGGGCCAAGGGTCTTTTGCGCGGCTTCGATGACCGGCAGCTTTTGATTTTGATCGGCGGGTACGAAGCTATCGATCGTCCAGGTCGCCCCAACCTCCGGCAGAGCGGCGAGCTTTGCGACGGTCGCACCCGCCTGATCGGGTTGCACCAGCACTCTAGCGGTGTTCAATGGCACCGCTTTGCCCAGCCGGAACAAGGCAGTCAGCGCAGGGGATGTTTGGTTCTCCAGGGCGAGCGGATTGAAATTGAATTGCAGCCTCGGCAACGCCGGAAGCCCGGCGGCTACGATGAGAACGGTGACAACGATGACCGCAACCCGGTGGCGCTTGAGAAAAGCGTCGGCCGGCGCCAGCCCCGCTAAGGTGAGCGGCTTCGGCTCAGACGGCGGATTGACCGCCCGGATCAATGCCGGCAGCAGTGTCAAGCTCGATACATAGGCAACCACCATGCCGAATCCGGCAATAATGCCGAGCTGCGCCAGGCCGGTGTAAGCGGTAGGCGTGAACGACAGGAATCCGGCAGCGGCGGCTCCGGCAGCGAGTGTCAGGGGAATTCCCACCCACGCGGCCGCTTTGCTCAGCGCGCGGCCGAGGTCGTCGATTTCGTGGCGCTCCGCCCGATAGCGAACGGTATATTGAATCGCAAAATCGGCACCGAGGCCGACGAACAGAACCGCAAACGCGAGCGAGATGGGATTCAACGCGCCGACCATCAAAATCCCGCCGGCCGCCGTAAGAGCTAGGCCTGCGGCTATGTTGATAACCACGGCGGTAACCAGGCGAAGAGACCGCAGCGCGAGCCACAAGATGATAAGGACAATTCCGCCCGTCAGGACGCTGTTGAGCACGATCCCCTGATGCACGCCGGAAAATTCATTGTCGGAAATGATGACCGGGCCGGTGAGAGTAACGTCGGCGCCGAATTTCGTGTGAAGTTCAAGATGTGTGGCGATCTCGCGTATCGCGGCCGTCGCTCTGCCGCCGGGTTCGAGGGCATTGTGGTCGAGAACCGGCCAGACCTCGACGAAGCGGTGCCCGTCCAAAGGGCGCGCATCGCCTTGTACGAGCGTCCTCCAAGAAAATTCCGCCGCGCCGCCTTGTGCAGTGCTTTCAAGCGTGGCCGCGGCCATGCTCAGCGGGCGTGCCATGTCGTCGAGCGACATGTTTCCCTGATTCGAATATTTGAGAATTTCCACAAGGACCTGCACGAGGCCCCGGAGGCTCGGATCTCTCGCCAATCCCCCGATCAAAGGTTTGGCGGTGATGAGCTGCCCGGTGAAGTGCCTGATTTGGTCGAGGGGAAGGAACAAGAGGCCATTGCGGTGGAAGAACGAACTGTCCAGCTCATCCCTCACGGAGTGGAAGAGATCTGGCTTGTTATTGAGTCCCTGCTGCAATTCCCGCGCGGCGGCCTCCGCCGCTTCCGGAGTCGCTGCCCCGACATCGACAAGGATAAGATCTACGGTCTGCGGAAAAGCCGCGTGAAACGCGATCTCCTGCTGCCGCCACGGCAGTTTCGCGGAAAGCAGGTCGTTGACGTCGGTATCGATCGCGAAATGACTGGCCGTATAGACGGCCGACACCACAGCAAGCAGCAAGCCGGCTGCTATGATCGAACGGAAATAGCGGATGCAATAAGCTACACCGCGATTGATCCCTGATTGCAGCATGTCGGCTCCGCGTTGGGTGTCGCGCGTTCGCAATTTCTCGGATAATGCTCGCTTTGAGCAATTTCATGACTCGTGCCCGTGCTGGGGCCGCAAAATCCCGCTCCGACAACCCGGTTTGTCAGGGCTGATCAATGTTGAGTGGAAACATAGCTTCTATCGCTGCTAACGTCCCGCGCCTTCTTCATGATCTCCTTATTGAAGACGGTGCGTTGGTCCGTTACGCGTTGCTGCCGAAGCGCCGGTAGGCCTGTGACAATTCGAGGCCGGCATAGCCGCCACCGATCACGATCAGATGCGAGGGCAAATAGTCGAGCTCGAGCGCCTCGATGTGCGTGAGTGGGCGGGCAGCCTCGAGGCCGGGAACACTCGGAATGGCGGCGTGCGTTCCGACGTCGAGGAAGACTTTGTCGGCCACCAGCAAACGCTTCCCTCCATCCTTCACGTCGAACCGTTCTGGTTGCGGATGTGTCTTCTCCGTGTGCGGTCGCGTGCGAAGATCAGTAGGCAGCATTTGAACGCATGCGGCTCTTGCGCCATTGCTCCGATCTACGCGCTATTGCGCCAATGCGTTCGCAGTCCTTCAATGCGCGTACGCCGCCGTACTCGGGGCCACGGTCGCCGAGGTACCGAGAAGCCGAATGATCTCGTCGGCAACCTGGGGGGCTGGCGCGCCCGCATCGACCGTCAGCGGGTCCTCACTTGGATCCGGCTCTTCCAGAGTATCAATCTGGCTTCGCAGCAAGGCGGCGGGCATGAAATGGCCGTGACGCCCTGCCAAATGCTCGGCGACGAGGTCGCGGCCGCCGCGAAGATAGACGAGCCGCACCTCCGGCCGGTCGCCGATGATGATTTGGCGATAAGCTCGCTTGAGCGCGGAGCAGGTGATGATGCCGGGCTGCTTCTTGACGCGCTGTCCATCGATCCAGGCGGCGACGCGCTCGAGCCAGGGCTGGCGGTCCGCATCGGTCAGCGGAATTCCGGCGTGCATCTTGGCGATGTTTGTATCCGGATGGAGGGCATCGCCTTCCTCGAAGGGCCAACCGAGCCGCCCCGCCAATTCCTCCGCGATCGTTGACTTGCCCGACCCCGATATCCCCATGATCACCAAAATCGGCGGGCTGCCCCGATGGGCGCGCGCACTATCAAGGCGATGGACGCCGGTCGGGTCCGCGACGAAGACTGGATCGGCGCGGCCGATGAAGAGGCCGCTTTCCAGCACTCCGACGACGCGCCGGATGCGCTCTTCCAATCGCGCCGGATCAGCGATGCGACCGAAGTTGCAATCGAGAATGCGATTGCCGCCGTCGGTAACGAAGGGCTGGCCAGCGGGCGATACGCGTGGCCGCGCGCTGGCGCCGAGCACTTCAAGTGACTCCCGGGTTGCCTCTAACCCGAAGGCGACGACTTCTACAGGAACCGATGTTCGCGCACCAAGCCGATCCACCAGCTTGATGCCGTCGACAACGATGGCGAGCCGGTGGCTCGCGGCAGCGACGATCTTCTCGCGCAACAATGCTCCGCCCAGTCCTTTGATCAGATTGAGGGTGCCGCGTTCCACCTCGTCCGCCCCATCGATCGTGAGATCGATCTGCCGGTGTTCGCTGAACGACGTGAGCGGAATATTCGCCGAGGCCGCCTGCGCCGCGGTGCGATCCGAGGTGGGAATACCGACGAAGCGCAGGCCTTGTCGATGACGCTGCGCCAGCGCTTCGATTGCGAAAGCTGCCGTCGAGCCGCTACCGAGCCCGACGACCATGTCATTCTCAACCAATTGCGCTGCTGTCTCGGCGGCGCGCTTGAGTGCGTCCCGTTCAGTGCCGGGCATGGACTTTGCCGCGCTCATGATTTGGCGATGGCCGCGGTGGCGTTCGCACGAATTGCCGCGATGGCCGCTGCGTAATCCTTGGCGCCAAAGATCGCCGAGCCGGCAACGATGGCCGTTGCGCCGGCGGCCGCCACTTGTCCGGCCGTCGTCGCATTCTCCCCGCCATCGACTTCGATCACGGGATGCAGGCCGCGCTCCGCGCAGATCGCGCGCAAACGTCGAATCTTCGGCAACATCTCGGGGAGGAATGTCTGGCCGCCGAATCCCGGATTGACGGTCATCACCAGAATAACGTCGCACAGATGCAGGACATATTCGATCAGCTCAGGCGGGGTCGCGGGATCGAGCACCACGCCCGCCTTCTTGCCCAGCGCGCGGATCTGCGTCAGCACGCGATGCAGATGGATTGTCGAGCCCGGCTCGGCCTGCACCAGCAGATGGTCGGCGCCGGCGCTGGCGAACGCGGCAAGATAACGTTCCGGCTCGACGATCATCAAATGAACATTGAGGGGCTTTGCCGTCGAACGGCGGATCGCCTGCAGCACAACCGGCCCGATGGTGATGTTCGGAACGAAACGTCCGTCCATAACATCGACATGGATCCAGTCAGCGCCGGCAGCGTCGACGGCGCGGACCTCCTCACCCAATCGCGCGAAATCTGCCGACAGAACCGAGGGGGCGATGAGGATCGACCGCGCCGGCGCGCGCGGAGCGACGCGATTGGCTTCGAGTAGGGAAGCTCGTTCCGACATCATCGCGCCCGCGCCCCGGCGCGGCTAGGGACCTGTTGTTCGCCGGCGGCCGCTCGATCGACGAACCAGAACAACTCGCCGACTGGCCGAATCCGCGCCGCCGGAACGTGACTGCCTCCCGCCCGGATCGCCCGGAAGATCGAAGCCTTCTCCTCGCCCGCCACCAGAAACGCGACCCGCCGGCTGCTCTCGATCGCCGGATAGGTCATGGTGATGCGGACCTCGGGCCGGCCGTGCGAGACGACCGCTACCCAGTGCTTGCGCTCGTCCAGCACCGGCTCTCCGGGCAGCAACGAGGCCGTATGGCCATCGGCTCCAAGGCCGAGCAGAGTGAGATCGAACAACGGGCGCCGCGGGTCGAGCGTCGCCGCACCGTAGGCTTCCTGCAGCGTCCGTTCGTAGCGCTGGGCAGCGTCTTCGGGAGTTCCTTCAACCGGAACGGGGTGAACGTTCTCCGGCGGCACCGGCGCCTTGGCGAGCATCGCTTCGCGGGTCATCCGATAGTTACTGTCGGGATGATCGTGGGGGACGAAGCGCTCGTCGCCCCAGTACCAGGAGACCAGATGCCAAGGGAAACGGTCCCTGAATTCATCCGAGGCGAGAAGACCATAAAGTGTTTTCGGAGTAGAACCGCCCGAAAGCGAAACGCGGAAGGGGTTCTTGGCGGCCAGTGCCGCAGCCGTCATCCACTCCGCCACGTGGTGCGCCAGCGCCAGCTGATCCGGAAATATCTCGATACGGCCAATTACCCGGCTCATAGCGCCCGCTACCTCGCCGAACGAAGAATGAAAGACTCCATCGCTTTGGCAAAACCCTCGTCATTATAAGAATCCGTGACAGCGGCGGCCTGCGCCTTGACCTCATCGGAGGCGTTGCCCATGGCGATGCTAAAGCCGGAGCGTTTGAACATCAGTACGTCGTTTGGTTGATCGCCGATGGTAGCGATCTCCTCGGCCGGCACTCTGACGTGGCGCGAGAGATATTCCACGACCGCACCCTTGTTCGCGTTCTTGTTGGTGACGTCGAGGTAGTAAGGCTGCGAACGGGTTGCGGTAGCGCGCTGTCCGAACGCCGCCTGCGCCTCGGCTTCGCAGCGCCGCACCTTCTCGAGATCGTCGCTCACGCCGACAATCTTGGCGACTTGCTGCAAATGTTCCCGAACGTCGGCCACAACCTTCGGCGGGAATTTGACGGTCCAGGCTTCGCGGGCAACGTGCGGCGCGACGGCCTTGGTGATCAGCCAATCGTTGCCGCTGTAGACCCAGGTATCGAGACCGTGGGCCCGCATCAGATCGATGGCTTGGCGCGCGAGATCGGCCGGCACCGTCTTCTCGTCCAGGATGGTGAGGTCGCGCTCGACAAACAGCCCGCCGTTGAAGCCGGCGATCGGCGTTTCGATGTCGAGCACATCGAACAACATGGCCATGCCGAGCGGCGGCCGGCCGCTGGTTATGGCGAAGCGGATGCCCGCCTCTTGCAGCGCGCTCACCGCGTTGCGCGCCCGCTCGGTCAATATCTTGTCTTCGGTGACGAGGGTGCCATCCACGTCCGCCAGCACCAGCGAAATCTTGCGCTTCTCTGCCATTGGTCCCTCCGGCGCTGCTCAGTCGAGCGGCCGCCAGGCGCGGCCGTCGCGCGCCAGCAGGTCGTCCGCCGCGGCCGGGCCGGTCCCGCCCGCGGCATAGTTCGGAAAGTCTCCGGGCGGACTGTCAGCCCAGGCATCGAGGATTGGCTGCACGGCTCGCCAACCCGCCTCGACAGTGTCGGCGCGCTGGAACAGGGTCGCATCGCCGATCATGCAGTCGTAGATCAGCGTCTCGTATCCGGTGTTGCAGGCGATCTTGAAGTAGGTCCTGTAAGCGAAGTCCATGCTGACGCTGCTCAGCGTCACGGTCGGGCCGGGATGCTTGGCCGCGAACTCGAGCGCGATACCCTCGTCTGGCTGGATGCGAAGGATCATCCAGTTGGGGTGCATCCGCTCGACGGATGTGCCACGAAATAGCGCGTACGGCGCTTGATAAAAGCGGATGGCAATTTCGGTCGATCGGCGCTTCATATATTTGCCGGTGCGCAAATAGAAGGGCACGCCGGCCCAGCGCCAGTTGTCGATGTTCAGCTTGCACGCGATAAAGGTCTCGGTCGTTGAATCCGCAGCGACATTGGGTTCCTGGCGATAAGCCCGGACCTGGTTGCCCAGGACCCGGCCGCCGTCGTACTGACCGCGCACGGCGTCCTTGAGCACCTGTGCCGGATCGAGCGGCTTTATTGCCTGAATAACTTCGGTCTTTTTGGCACGGACTGCGTCGGCATCGAAAGAGATCGGCGGCTCCATAGCCGTCATCGCCAGAAGCTGGAGCACATGGTTGGGCACCATGTCGCGCAGCGCCCCAGTCTTCTCGTAGAACTTGCCGCGGTGCTCGACGCCTACGGTCTCCGCCGCGGTGATCTGGACATGGTCGATCTGCTTGCGATTCCATAGCGGCTCGAACAGGCCGTTGGCGAAACGCAGCGCCATGATGTTCTGCACCGTTTCCTTGCCGAGGAAATGATCGATCCGGTAGATCTGATGCTCCTCGCAGTGTCTTCAGGATCTCTGCATTGAGGGCTTTGGCCGAAGCCAGGTCGTGGCCGAAGGGCTTTTCGATGATGACCCGGCACCATTGGCCGTCGCTTTCCGTCGTGAGGCCCGCGGCTCCAAGCGCAGCGACCGCCGGGCCAAAGAAGCGATCGGCGATGGCGAGATAGAAGAGCCGGTTGCCTGCCGTGCCGGCCGTCTTGTCCAATCCCGCCAAATGCTCGCGGAGCCGGCGGTAGGTCTCCGGATTGTTGAGATCACCCGGCAAATAACTCATCCGGTCGGTAAGCCACTGCCACGTGGTCTGGTCGAATTCGTCGAGATGGAATTCGCCGTCGTGGGCGACGAACTGTTTCATTGCGTCGGTGAGGCTCGCGCGCCATTGCGCCGCGGTCATCGCGGCCAGGTCGATGCCGACGAGACGAAATTCGTCGGACAGCTGGTGGTCATTTGCCAGGTTGTAGAGCGCCGGCACGACCAGGCGCTTTGTGAGGTCGCCGGCGGCGCCGAAAATCACCATCGCGCAGGGCGGCGCCACAACGGCGCTCGCGACCTGCTGCGTCGCTTTCGGTCCGGCACCGCGATCTTGCCTATCTAGCATCGACGTCCTGCTTCCTGGTCTGCCGCTATGCTACCGGTATTCGTGCGATGCTGACCGCCTCTCCGCCCGCGGCATCAGTTGCGTCGGAGCAATTCCATAGCGGTCGCGACAACTCGCTCAGGCTCGAAGCCGAATTTGCGCTGCAGCTCCTTGAGTGGCGCCGAAGCGCCGAAGGTCTTCATTCCAATAATGCGACCGGCGGCGCCGACATACCGATCCCAGCCGAGCACCGATCCCTGCTCGACGGCAATGCGCGCTTTCACCATGGGCGGCAGCACGTCGTCCCGATAGGACTGCGGCTGCTGCTCGAAAATGTCCCAGGACGGCATCGAGACGACGCGGGATCGAATCCCCTCAGCCGCCAGCACTTCATGGGCCTGGACGACCAAAGCGACCTCGCTGCCCGAAGCGATGAGGATGATCTCGGGAGGAACGCCGGGGGCGTCGGCCATGACATAGGCGCCGTGCGCGACGCCGGCAGCGGGTGCATATTTGCGGCGATCGAATGTCGGCAGCGCCTGGCGCGACAGCGCGATCACCGCCGGTTGGTGACGCAGCTGCAGGACGTAGCGGTACGCCTCGACGACTTCGTTTGCATCTGCGGGCCGAAGCACGACGAGGCCGGGAATGGCGCGCAGCGAGATCAGCTGCTCAACCGGCTGATGCGTCGGCCCATCTTCACCGTCACCCATGGCATCGTGGGTGAAAATGAAAATGGTCGGCAGCTCCATGAGAGCGGAGAGCCGAATGGCCGGCCGGGCATAATCGCTGAAGATGAGGAATGTCGATCCGAAAGCCCGCAGCTTCGAGAGCGACAGACCGTTGACGATCGCCGCCATCGCGTGTTCGCGGATGCCGAAATGCAGATTGCGGCCTCCGGAAGTGCCGGGTTCAAATTCCCCGGCGCCAGGGAATTTCAGCGCCGTCCTGTTTGAGGATGCGAGATCGGCCGAGCCGCCCAGAAACCAGGGAATATTCTGGGCGAGCACATTGAGCACCTGGCTCGACGCGTCGCGTCCGGCGATTCCCTTCGCATCCGGCGGGAAGCTCGGCAAGTTGCGGTCCCACCCGGCGGGCAACTCCCGCCGCTGCATCTGATCGATCTCCGTGGCGAGGTCCGGGAAACGCTCGCGGTATTTGGCAAACATCGTTTCCCAGTCGCGCCGCGCCTTGCCGCCGCGCTCGCCGATCCCGTCGGCAAAGTGCTCCATGACTCCGTCAGGTACGAGAAACTTGGCATTCTCCGGCCAGTGATAGGCGCGCTTGACCAGCCGCACCTCCTCTTCGCCCAAGGGTTCGCCGTGGGCTGCGGAGGTATCGACCTTGTGCGGAGAGCCGTAGCCGATGTGGCTGTCGAGAATGATCAGCGTCGGCCGGCCTTCCGTCTTGCGGAAGACTGCGAGCGCGTCCTCGATGCTGTGGAGATCGTTGGCGTCGCCGACCCGCAGCACATTCCAGTGGTAGGCTAGGAAGCGCGCGGCGACATCCTCGGTAAACGTGATGCGGGTCTTGCCATCGATGGTGATGTGGTTGTTGTCGTAGATCCAGCACAGATCGTCGAGGCCGAGATGGCCGGCCAGCGAGGCCGCTTCCGAACCGACGCCCTCCATCATGCAGCCGTCGCCGCAAACGGCATAGATGTTGTAGTCGAAGAGGTCGAAGCCGGACTTGTTGTAACGGCTGGCAAGCCATTTCCGCGCGATGGCCATGCCGACACTGGTGGCGATGCCCTGACCAAGCGGACCTGTCGTCGTCTCTACGCCCGAGACCCAGTGGTATTCCGGATGCCCCGGGGCCTTGCTGCCGAGCTGGCGGAAATGGCGGATGTCGTCGAGCGTGACCGCGGGTTCACCAAGACGCTCATACTCCGCGTTCACGGCACGGGTCCCGGTCAGATACAGCACGGACCACAGCAGCATCGAGGCGTGGCCGTTTGACAGAACAAAGCGATCGCGATTGGGCCAGATCGGATCTTGCGGATCGAAGCGCATGACCTCGTTCCAGATCACGTAGACCAACGGCGCGAGCGCCATCGGCGTGCCGGGATGACCTGACTTCGCCTGCTGGACCGCGTCGATCGAGAGCGTACGGATCGTGTTGATCGCGAGCTCATCGAGCTCTTGGCTGGTCAAGCCTTTTAGCTTTGCCTGCTGCATCGGCGCTTCGCTCCGTTGTCACCCGGCGCGCTTCTGGGCGGGTTTCTCGAGATGCCCGCCGAACTCGTAACGCATGGCTGAGAGCAGTTTGTCTGCGAAATCCGCCTCACCCCGCGAGCTGAATCGCTCATAGAGCGCCGAGGAGAGCACATGCGCCGGCACGCCTTCGTCGATGGCGGCCTTTATCGTCCAGCGGCCTTCACCGGAGTCCGACACGCGCCCGGCGAATTTCGTCAGTGCGGGATCTTGGACGAGCGCGGCCGCCGTGAGATCGAGCAGCCACGAAGCGATCACGCTGCCGCGGCGCCAGACCTCAGCGATGTCGGCCAGATTGAGATCGTATTTGTAATGCTCGGGATCGCGCAGCGGCGTCGTTTCCGCGTCAATCGTGCCTGCTTTCTCGCCGACATTGGCGGCCTTGAGTACCGCGAGCCCCTCGGCATAGGCGGCCATCACGCCGTATTCGATGCCGTTGTGCACCATCTTGACGAAATGGCCGGCGCCATTCGGTCCGCAATACAGATAGCCTTGTTCGGACGTTCCGCCGGCCTTTTCGCGTCCCGGTGTGCGAGGGATGTCGCCGCGGCCCGGTGCAAGGGTGGCGAAAATCGGGTCGAGATGCTTCACCGCATCGACCTCGCCGCCGATCATCATGCAATAGCCGCGCTCCAATCCCCAGACACCGCCGCTGGTGCCGACGTCCACGTAGTGGATTCCCTTCGGGGCGAGTTCCTTGGCGCGGCGGATGTCGTCGACATAATAAGAATTGCCGCCATCGATCAAAATGTCGCCCCGCTCGAGATGAGGCAGCAGATCGGCGATGACATCGTCCACCACACCGACCGGCACCATCAACCAGACCGCGCGACGCTTGGTCAGGTTCTTGGTGAAGTCCGCCAGCGATGTGGTGCCGATAGCGCTCTCCTTCGCCAGCTCCGCCACTGCTTTCGCCGATCTGTTGTACACGACGCATTGGTGACCGCCCTTCAGAAGGCGGCGCACCATGTTTGCTCCCATCCGGCCGAGGCCGATCATTCCGAGCTGCACGGCTTAGCCCTCCTTGGCGAAGCGATGATCGAAGGTGGCGATTGCGGCTGTTCCTCGCGGCATCAGGCGGATCCTTTGAGCCTGCGATAACGTCGGATCAGCGCATTGGTGGAACTGTCGTGTTCGAGCCTGGGTTCCGTCGCGCTTTCAAGCTCGGGAATGATCCGTTGCGCGAGAGCTTTGCCCAATTCAACGCCCCACTGATCGAAGGAATCGATCTGCCAGATCGTGCCTTGGGTGAAGACGATGTGCTCGTAAAGGGCGACCAGCTTGCCCAAAGCTGCCGGTGTCAAAGCATCCAGCATAAGGGTGTTCGACGGACGGTTTCCCTCGAACAGCCGATGCGGCACGAGCCAGTCAGGCGTGCCTTCTGCCTTAACCTGCTCGGCGGTCTTGCCGAAGGCCAGCGCCTCGGTCTGCGCAAATACATTGGCGAGCAGCATGTTGTGATGCCGGCCTAAAGGGTTGAGCGGCCGGGCGAATGCGATGAAATCGCAGGGTATGAGTCGCGTGCCCTGATGGATCAGTTGATAGAACGAATGCTGCCCATTAGTGCCCGGTTCGCCCCAATAGATCGGCCCGGTGTCGTAGTCGACTCGAACGCCGTCGACCGTTACGTGCTTGCCGTTACTCTCCATGGTGAGCTGCTGGAGATAGGCGGGAAAGCGCTTCAGATATTGCTCGTAGGGCAGCACGGCGACGGTCTGGGCGCCGAAGAAGTCGTTGTACCAGATGCCAAGCAGACCCATCAGCACCGGCAGATTGTGCTCGAACGGCGTGGAGCGGAAATGCTCGTCCATTTCATGGAAGCCGCCCAGCATGGCGCGGAAATTGCCCGGGCCGATGGCCAGCATCGTCGAAAGGCCGATGGCCGAATCCATGGAATAGCGGCCGCCTACCCAATCCCAGAAGCCGAACATATTGGCGGTGTCGATGCCGAACCGCGTGACCTCCTGGGCATTGGTGGAGACGGCGACAAAATGTTTCGCGATGGCGGTTTCCTCGCCTTTCAGGCCCGCCAACAGCCAGTCACGCGCCGTGCGCGCGTTGGTCATCGTTTCCAGGGTGGTGAATGTCTTGGAGGAGACGATAAATAACGTCTCCGCGGGATCGAGATCGCGCACCGCCTCAGCGAAATCCGTGCCGTCGACATTCGACACGAAGCGGAAGGTCATAGTCCGCTCGCTGTAATGCTTGAGCGCTTCGTACGCCATGACCGGGCCGAGATCCGATCCGCCGATGCCGATATTGATGACATTGCGGATACGCTTGCCGGTATGGCCCTTCCAGGTGCCGCTGCGCAGCCGATTGGCGAAATCCGCCATTCTGTCCAGAACGGCATGGACCTCGGGGACGACATTGCGGCCATCGTGCATAATCGAAGCGCCGCGCGGCGCACGCAGCGCGACGTGCAGCACCGCACGGTTCTCTGAGACGTTGATCTTGTCGCCGCGGAACATGGCATCGATGCGGTTCTGCAGCCCCGACTCGCGAGCAAGCTGCAACAGCAGTCTCAGCGTTTCATCCGTGATGCGGTTCTTGGAATAGTCGAGATAGAGACCCGCAGCCTCGATCGCCAACCTCTCGCCGCGTCCGGGATCGTCGGCAAAGAGTTGCCGCAGATCGACACCTTTCAGTTTCTGATAGTGTTCCTCAAGCAATGCCCACGCGGGCCGCATGCGCAAGGGCGGCACGTTTACGGATTGTATGCTGGCGGACTCGGGTGCGCGCTTGCGCTGACCGGACGCGATTGCCATGTGTGTCAGCTCGCCTTGCGCATGACCGCGCTCTTAGATTCAATACAGGTCATCAGATCATTCCATGACTTGACGAAGGACGCAGCGCCCTCGTCCTGAAGCCGAGTTGCCAACGCATCGATGTCGATGCCCGCTTTGGCGAAGTCGGCTAAAACTCTTTCGCAGTCGCCCCCATCCGGTGCGAGCGCCTCGCCAACCTCGCCGTGGTCGGCGAAAGCCTTGAGAGTGCCTTCAGGCATGGTGTTGACCGTGAAAGGTGCCGCGAGAGCCTTCACATAGAGCGTGTCGGAGGCTTTCGGGTCCTTGGTACCGGTGCTGGCCCAAAGGAGACGTTGGGCCCGGGCGCCGGCGTTGGCGGCGCGCTGAAAGCGTGGCGAAGCGAGCAACTCCAGATACGCCTTGTAGGCGCGCTGGGCGATTGCGATGCCGAGTCGATTGGTCAGCTCGCCCGGGAGCCTTTCAGCAACCGCGACATCCCAGCGGCTGACAAAGAGCGAAGCGACCGAGGCGACTGCAGGATTGAGCCCCGCCTCGATGCGGCGCTCGACCCCGCGCAGATAGGCTCCGGCAGCCGCGACATATTGCTCTCGGGAGAACAGGAGCGTGACGTTGATCGGAACGCCGGCGAAGATCGCCGCCTCGATCGCCGGCAAGCCTTCCACGGTCCCTGGTATCTTGATGAAGAGGTTGGACTTGCCGCCGCGCTGGTGGAGATCGCGCGCGGCCGCCAAGGTGCTCTTTGCGTCATGGGCGAGAAAGGGCGAGACCTCCAGCGATACCCAGCCGTCCACCCCGTCGGTCCGGGTGAAGACGGGCCGAAACAGATCGGCGGCCCGGGTCAGATCCGCCAGGGCCAATTCGAAGAACAAGTCCTCTGCCAGCTTCGCGCGTGATGCGTTTCGGGAAATGTCGTCGTCATAGTCCGCGCTGTTCTTGATCGCATGATCGAAGATTGTCGGATTCGAGGTGAGCCCGGTCACTGAGAATTCGTCGATGTAGCGTTGCAGCGTGCCGCCGGTCAGCAGAGCGCGGGTGATATTGTCGAGCCACAAACTCTGGCCGAGCTCATGGAGTGTGCCTGTTGGTTTCATCGCGTCGACTCCAGCCTTGAGGCAGGCACTGGCGATCTCAGCCACAGCCGCGGCAGGTCATAATCGAGCAAGTCGGCGATACGCTCGATCGTCGCGTCGGCCGGCGGAAAAGCGCCGACTACCTTCGGATCGTGAGCATAGCTTCCCTGCCGCGCGAACACGGTCGTTACCCGCTCTCCCCAGAATTGCTTGACCGCCGCCAAGATGCGCAGCTTGTCGTCGACAACAGACGTAATGTTCAGCCGGGTAGCGCCGCTCGACGTCATCAAGGGCCTCTTCCTTGTGAATATAGATCAGCACACGTCCGTCCACCGCGTCGGCGAGACCGGCGCGCTCGACTTTGTGGGGCTGGAAGACGACGTCTCCGTCCGAGAGGATGACGGTCGGGCCAAGGCTGCATAGCCGCTTCATCACCTTGAGGGCAGCAGGGAACAGCCGGCCGGCGAACGGGTAATCAATGAGGAAGGACGACATGGACAGGAGCTCTACTTCGCGAGGGTGTTCGACACGGTAGCGCTGCAAGGCTCCGAGATAGTCGCGATAGCCGAGCTCCGCGAACAGGCCCTCCAGGATCCTCCAGTACCGATCACGAGCCGCGGCACCGAAGGCGCGCTCGAGATGATCCTTCAGGTCCTGTTGGATCCCGTCGTTGTCGAGCAGCGTGTTGTCCACGTCGACGAGGAAGACGATCGGATGAGACAGTGTCATTCAGAACCCCGGCGACGCTGATGGCGCCCAAGCGGTCCGGCTGGGGCCGCAGGCTTGCTAAAGAGTTCTCGTTAATCAAGAATTTTCGTCGATTTAAGCTCCACGCCGCTCTCAAATAGCGCCGCCTGCACGAAAAAGTCTCTTCGCCTATTGCTCCGACTTCCGCGTAATTGCGTCGCAACCAAGGGTCAACTCATGAGGGGATGACTCGGTTCCAGCGGATCGACGGGGCATAAGACATCGCGCGCCGACGGCGGTGAGCGGGCCCACCTATTGCCGTCGAGTGCGGACGAGCAAAGTGTGAACCTTCCTGTCGAGGCTCCGAGAAACGTGGCCGACAATATTTTCGAGTCGCGTGCGGACGGGCACAGGGCTCTGCGAATTGGACCCAAGTCCCTGCGGACCAGTTGACGGTTTCGTCTCGGGCATGAACGCCAAGACAATTGCGACTGCTAGCGAGCCCACTGCGGTCACGCTCAGCAACCCGGCCATCTGGCCGAATCTCTCGACAACGATCCCCGACATTGACGTGCTGAGCGCAGCCCCAAGTCCCGACGTATTCGCACCAGCGCGAAAACCAGTGGCACCCACAGCGCAGCCGATATCAGAAAAATATTCCGGGTGGACAGGAGATAACCGATCACACCCATGATCGCGGCCGCCGTAAGGCCACCGACGGAGGCGAAGCGCTGATTGCGGCCGAGCCGCTCGGCGAGCGCGTCGTGCCCCACGAGTCCCAGACTGATAGCGGCAACACCCGGACCCAGGATGCTTCCGGCCGCGCCCTGTATGACAGCGGAAGCGACAACCGATGGGAAGTCGGCCCGCAGCGCGAAAATCAACAGCGCCAAAGCGACAGCGGCGGCTCCCGCGCCGACGAGCGCGCGCCTTGATCTGACAATGTCGATGAGCTCGCCGCCGGGAACCTGGGTAATAAGACCGGCCAGTCCGCTGGCGGTCAGCACAAATCCGATGTTTGCAGGATCCCACCCACGATTTGCGAGATGAACCGCGACAAAGGGACCAAAGCCGCTGAGGAGAGCCGCAAGGAAAAAATTCCATACCGTTTAAATCCCAGCGCAACGATGGCGTTGTCGTGCGGCCACACCGATCCAGTCTGGTAGTTGTAGGGGTTAAACGCCGGATGTCGGGTGGAGAGTGTACGGATGCCCCAGCCGCTCCACATATCCGGTGCCATCAAACGCCTTACAACTTTTCCCGCCCGCTCCGGCGGCACGATGCCGGACCACGAGCAATGCCCGGCATTGGAGGCAATCGTCAGCACCTTCTTCTTCTCGCCATCCAACGCAAGGGCATAAGAGCTCAACTCCTCATCCCAGAAAGCCTCGTTAAACCGTTTGAACAGCGCGGCCGCCTTGGCACGCAATTCGCCGGCCCGCTCGGGTTTGCTAAGCTCGTCGAATATCTCGGACATGCGTAACCAGGCGTCGTAGACGTAGCCCTGCAGTTCGCAGAGCGCTTTCGGTCCCTTGACCAGCGATCCGTCCGGGTAGACGACACTATCTCCAGAATCCTTCCAGCCCATGTTGTCATAACCGACTGGAGAACAGAAAGACTTTGTGGTCGGTGCCGGCGATCGGCAACCGGAGCGCCGCCATGTCCTCAAGCGCCTGGCGATAGAGGCGATAGAACTCCTCATTGCTGGTGCGGATCTTCAGCACCGACCGCAGCCAATCCGACAGCGTTTCGGCGTGCTGGGTCTGTTGGTGTTGGTCGACGCATTCGCGGAGGGGTGGAAAAAGCCGCTCACCGTCTTCCAGCGAGTAGAGCAGGCAGCAATGCCAGGCTTTAGCGGGATCGAGGTCGATTTCGAAGCTGAGCCGGCCATTGGCATACACTGCGCTCGGTTGGCCGTGCGCGGGAGCAATCGTTACCGCGCGGACGAAATCGCCGTTGCGATAGCTGGTCCGAAACTGCTGAGTCGCCTGCGACCACGTGGTGGTGATCCGACCGCGGCGTATGATGTTGCTCGATTTTACCTCGAAAATGTCGGCGAAGTCGCAACGCAACGCGATCTCGAGCTGAAAGCGTACCCGTTGCATGCTGTTGTTGGTAATATCGACATCCTCGTGCATGCCATCGCTGATCATTCGGCTGACGACGAGGCCAAGCGTGCGTTGCGGGATAATGCCGTCCGCGGTCGGAATCCTTCGATTGGTCAGATAAGTCCGTGACGCGTAATGGGTAATCGCGCCGCCGTTCAGAAGATCCCAGGGTTCCCCGTTCGCATAGATCCTCCAACTGCTGATGACACGCGTATCAAAGAAATAAAGACCTTTGTCGCTTGGCGGATTGATCTGCCCGTCCGGTTCGCTGACCAACACCGTCTGACCGTGATCGATCGGGACTTGGTGCGGACCGATCTGAACCCTGAATGGCATCGCTTAGTTCCACGGTTGTCGTCGCGGCGGGCCGTTCGACAGGCACGATGGAATAAAGAGGCGTCGGCGTCCCTCGGATGGCTATTGCGGATCGCGCTTCCGCGGTTTGTTAAGTAAATTTTATGTGCACGGGAACATCTGTTGATCTACTGCGCCGACTTAGCCGGGATTGCGTCAATCTCGGTCCCAAGCGAGGCCGCAGCCGGTTCTCGCAACGGTCGCGCGCGTTTCGCCGCCGCGCCTAGCCGTTTGTGCCCGGAACGTTGCTCGCACGGCTTGGTCGCATCGCCGATATTGAAAGCCGTGTTGACGAGCGCAATGTGTGAGAACGCCTGCGGGAAGTTGCCAAGCAACCGCTGGGCAGCGATATCGTATTCCTCCGCGAGCAAACCGACGTCGTTGCACAAGCCGACCAGCTGATCGAACAGGCGCTGCGCGTCAGCCGTGCGCCCGCTGAGGACATAAGCGTCGGCAAGCCAGAAGCTGGACGGAAGGAACGCGCCTTCGCCGGGCGGCAGGCCGTCCTTGGTCGCGGCAGTGTCATAGCGGAGCATAAATCCGCCGCGCAGGAGCCTTCGCTCGATCGCCGCGACGGTGCCTTGGACGCGGGCGTCATCCGCCGGCAAGAAGCCGACCTGGGGAATCAGCAACGCGCTCGCGTCCAACAAGTCGCTGTCGTACGCCTGGGCGAAAGCGCCAAGATTGGTATTGAACGCTCGCCGGCAGACTTCCTCGTGGATCTCCGCGCGTATGCGCCGCCAATGTTCGAGCGGACCTTCGAGCCCGAACGATTCGACGCTCTTGATAGCCCGGTCGAAGGCAACCCACGCCATCACCTTCGAATGGGTGAAGTGACGGCGCTCTCCGCGCACTTCCCAGATGCCATCGTCGGGAGTTCGCCACACGGATTCGAGATGCCCAAGCAGTGAGCGCTGAAACTCCCACGCCGCGGCGAGATACTGGATACCGCCGGCCCGCGCTTGGTGCAGCGCGTCCATCACTTCGCCGTAGACATCAAGTTGAAGCTGGTCGGCGGCGGCGTTACCGATGCGCACCGGTTTCGAGTTCTCGTACCCGTCGAGCCACGGTACCTCGCGCTCGGCCAGCCATCGTTTGCCCGTGACCCCGTACATGATTTGGATCTGCTCAGGGCTGCCGGCAGCGGCACGAAGCAGCCAATCGCGCCACGCCCGCGCCTCGTCGTAATATCCCGCATTCATCAGCGAAAGCAGCGTCAGCGTAGCGTCGCGCAGCCAGCAGAAGCGGTAATCCCAATTGCGCGACCCGCCCAGCTGCTCCGGCAGCGAGGTCGTCGGCGCGGCAATGATGCCGCCGTGTGGCGCATAAGTCAGCGCCTTCAACGTGATCAACGAGCGGACGACAATCCCAGGGTGTTGTTCGGGAGTCCGCCCAGCATTCGCCCATGCCTGCCAGAATTCTTTGGTAGAGCGCAGCGAAGCATCGACGTCTATTGGCTCCGGGAGCGGCAGGTGGGACGGGGCGTACGTCAACACGAACGGCACCTGCTGCCCTGCCGACACGACGAAGTCGCCGACCGTTGTCATCTGCTCACCCCGAAGCTTCACCGGCGTACGCAGCAGCACCATATCCGGGCCCGCGATCGCGATGAGATCTCCACTCTCGCTGCGCGTTACCCATGGCACCCAGCCGCCGTACCCGAACCGGATAATCAATTCGGTGCGCATCGGCACGCTGCCGCGCTTGCCGATGACCAGGCGCACGAGATGCGACGAGACGCGCCCTCCGCGCAACGGCATAAAGTCGACGAGGACGGCCGCGCCGGTGCCGTCGGCGCTGGTGAACTCGGTTTCGAGGATCAATGTGTTGTGCAAGTAGCGGCGGCTGACCCGTATGTCAGTTCCGGCGGCGGCCGGCGCAATGCGCCAGCGACCATGGTTTGCGTCACCCAGGAGTGCTGAAAAACACGCCCCCGAGTCGAAGCGCGGCCAGCAAAGCCAGTCGATGGAACCGTTCTTTGAGACAAGTGCAGCCGTCTCGCAGTCACCAATGAGCGCGTAATCCTCGATGCGACTTTGCATGAATGATTAAACCTCCGCGCGCGGCCTTGTTCCATGCCCGATCTCAGTGAGCGGCGGGGGAGTGCGCGATATCGGCGGCGGAAATCCCTTCAAGCGCCAAACCGGGCCGACGCGCTCATCGATGACGCGACGTAGCTTCTGCGTCAGGGCAATTCGC
>CAWHPH010000010.1:0-14632 GCA_963831135.1 uncultured Alphaproteobacteria bacterium | reverse complement strand
AAATCCTGCCACTCCGACCACGTTTCCCGACCTTCCCGATTAAAACCGCCGATGAAACCGCCAACAATTGTGTGCTCGTTTAGCGCATGAAACCCCGCGCGCCGGCGCGCGTTGGTGCGTGTGGAGCCGCCATTCGTCCCATGGCTCTTCCGTCCCATAGGTCCTCCGTCCCATAGCTCTTCGTCCCATAGACTGGGTGCGGCATTTCATGCACAACCTGCCTTTTTCCGCGCAATAACCCCCGCGCAGTCCCAACACATGGAAATGCCACGATGTCCGGACTCGATCGCGTATCGGTTGGAAATCTGAAAGTCGCCAAGGTCCTTCACGACTTCATCGTCGATGAGGTCATTCCGGGGACCGGGATTGAGCCCGAGGCGTTTTGGCGAGGGCTCGATCGCATCGTCCACGATTTTGCGCCGCGCAACCGCGCGCTGTTGCAGCGGCGCGACGAGCTGCAGGCCAAGATCGACAATTGGTATCGGCAGCGGCGCGGGAAGCCGTTTGACGAGGGTGCGGACAAGGCGTTCCTCACCGAGATCGGCTATCTCGTGCCGGAAGGAGCGGACTTCGCCGTCGATACCGCCAATGTCGACGCGGAGATCGCCGCCATTGCCGGGCCGCAGCTCGTCGTGCCGGTCAGCAACGCACGTTATGCGCTCAATGCCGCCAACGCGCGCTGGGGCTCGCTCTATGATGCGCTCTACGGCTCGGATGCCATTCCGCGCGCTGCCCACGCCGCTCAAAGCAAAGGCTACGATCCGGCGCGCGGCAAGCTCGTCATCGCCTGGGCGCGGCGCTTTCTCGATGAAGCCGTGCCGCTTGCGTCCGGCTCGCATGCGGATGTGCGGAGCTACGCGCTTAAAGATGGAGAGCTCGCGGCCGCGCTGGCCGATGGCAAGACCGTCGGTCTGAAAGACCCCAAACAATTGCGCGGCTACCACGGCAGCCCGGACGCGCCGACGGCCATTCTTCTGGTCAATAACGGGCTGCATATCGAGCTTCTCATCGATCGCGCGCATCCGGTCGGGCGCGACGATGCGGCCGGTGTCGCCGACGTCGTTCTCGAAGCGGCGGTCACCACGATCATGGATCTCGAGGACTCCATCGCCGCGGTCGATCCCTTCGACAAGGTGGCCGCCTATCGCAATTGGCTCGGCCTCTGCAACGCAACGCTCGCCGAGAGCTTTCAGAAGGACGGCAAGCCGCTCACGCGCCGGCTCGCCGCGGATCGCAGCTACACGGCGCCCGACGGCGGCGCGCTGACGCTGCCCGGCCGCAGCCTGATGCTCATTCGCAATGTCGGGCATCTGATGATGGACGAGGGCGTGCTCGATCGCGACGGGCAGCCGGCGCCCGAAGGCGTGCTCGACGCCGCGATCACGAGCCTGATCGCGCTGCACGATCGCAAGGACGGGGCGGCCATACGCAACAGCCGCGCCGGCTCGATCTATATCGTCAAGCCGAAGATGCACGGGCCGGACGAAGTCGCCTTCGCCAACGATCTGTTCGGCGCGGTCGAGGACATGCTCGGTCTGCCGCGCAACACCATCAAGCTCGGCCTGATGGACGAGGAACGGCGCACGACGGTCAATCTGAAGGAATGCATCCGCAGCATCAGATCGCGGGTGTTCTTCATCAATACCGGCTTTCTCGACCGCACCGGCGACGAGATCCACACCGCGATGGAATCGGGGCCGATGATCCGCAAGAACCAGATGCGCGCGCAGCCCTGGCTCAAGGCCTACGAAGACTGGAATGTCGATATCGGCTTGGCTTGCGGTCTTCCCGGCCACGCGCAGATCGGCAAGGGCATGTGGGCGATGCCCGACATGATGGCGGCGATGCTGGAGCAGAAAATCGCCCAGGTCGAGGCCGGCGCCAATACCGCCTGGGTGCCGTCGCCGACCGCGGCGACTTTGCACGCCACGCACTATCACAAGGTCAATGTCTTCCGCCGCCAGCAGCAGCTCGCCTCACGCCCGCGCGCAAGCCTCGACGACATCCTCACAATTCCGCTGGCGCGCGGCGTGAACTGGTCGCCGGACGAGGTCCAGCAGGAACTCGACAACAACGCCCAGGGCATTCTCGGCTATGTCGTGCGCTGGATCGACCAGGGCGTCGGCTGCTCGAAAGTTCCCGACATCAACAATGTCGCGCTGATGGAAGACCGCGCGACGTTGCGCATCTCCAGCCAGCACATCGCCAACTGGCTCAAGCACGGCATCACCTCGGAACGCCAGGTGATGGATACGCTAAAGCGCATGGCGGCGGTGGTCGACAAGCAGAATGCCGGCGATCCGGCTTATCTGCCGATGGCGCCGGACTTTGAAAAATCGATCGCGTTTGCCGCCGCCTGCGATCTTGTCTTCAAGGGAGCGGCGCAGCCGAACGGCTATACCGAGCCGATCCTGCATGCGCGCCGCGCCGAGTTTAAGCGGAGCAGACAGCGCTAACGCATGATCCGGAAAAGTGGAATCCGGTTTTCCGAAAAGATCATGCTCCACCAAAATGTTAGAGCGCCAATCGATTCAATCTGAAGCGATTGCGCTCTAGCGCGCGGCGGAAGCCATGAGCGGCCGGCCGATGAGAGATCTTGGCTCAAAGATACCGCGACTGGAAATCGACGGTTCCCTTGACGCCGATCGCGTCGTAATTTTCCGCGAGCCATTTGTCCGTTCGCTCGCGGCCGATGTCGAACAAATGGGTCAGGAATTTCCAGGTGCCGTTCATCTTGCTGGAGCCGGCCAGATCCCTGATCACGTCCTCGGCTTCGATCAAGTGCATGAACATGCGTTTGCCGCCGGCCATCTTGCCCTCGTCGATGAGCTGGGTGACGAAGGCGATGGCGCGCATTTCGCGCATCAACGATGAATTGAAGCTGATCTCCTGCATGCGGTTGATGATCGCGCGGGAATTGGTCGGCAGCTCCGGCCGCTCGGTCGGCGTCAGATGCACCATGATGACGTCGGGCGCGGTGCATCCGTAGATCACCGGAAAGATTGCCGGATTGCCCATGAAACCGCCGTCCCAATAGGCTTCGCCGTCGATCTCCGGCGCGCGCATCATGAACGGCAGGCAGGCCGAGGCGAGCACATGGTCGGCGGCAAGCTCCTCGCGCGCGAACACCTTCACCTTGCCGGTGCGAACGTTGGTCGCCGACAGAAACAGCTTGATCACTTTTTGCTTCCGCACCCGCTCGAAGTTCACTTCGGCGTTGAGCAGATCCTTGAGCGGATTGATATCGAACGGATTGAGCTGATAGGGCGACAAGATGCGGCTCAGTACGTCGATGAACACGTAGTTCGGGGTATGATCGAGCCCGAAATTCGGGTTCACCTGATCGAAGATGGACGGAGCGATGAAGCTCGAGGAGGCCACCTCCGACATCTTCTTCCAGAAGTTCTGCAGCCGCTCGCGCGCACCTTCGCGGCCGTTGAGAGCTAATCCGTCCGCGAGCACCACCGCATTGACGCCGCCGGCGCTCGTGGCGGTGACGCCGTCGAAGCCGATGCGCTCGTCCTCCAGCAAGCGGTCGAGCACGCCCCAGGTGAAAGCACCGTGGCTGCCCCCGCCTTGGAGCGCCAAATTGACGACCTTCTCTCCTACGATCGGCTGGCTTGCTTCAAGTTCGCCGGCCTTGGGCTGCGCCGTCATGGTTGCCCCTCCAGTCCGAGCCACGGCCGAGTATGCGGCCGTCTTCCTAAAAAAAGAATTTTAGCACCGGCCAGCGGTTTCCGTCACGTTCAATTCCAATAACGTGGAGTGCCGAGGAGGTTAACGGATTAATTTGCCTGGATTCTGAAGAATCGTGGGCGGCGGCCCGAAACGCCGGCTCGGCGCAGCCTGCGGATGAGCGCGGTCCTCGCGCCCGGCTTGTCGCGGACATAGGGAAGATTGGCCGCGGCGAATACCACCGGCGCACCCGGCGCGGCAAAAATGATCGGAATCGTCGCCAATAGGTGGAGCGGCGCCGCGATTCCGGGTAATCCGCCAGCCGCCGCCCAGCGACGACGGCGCGGGCTGAGCGACATGTGAGTAGCCGGCCGGGCGGCATTGCCCGCAGCGCCTCCGGTGATTACTGATGCGCCGATGACGACCCGCATCACCATCCGCAAGCCGGACGACTGGCACCTGCATGTCCGCGACGGCGAAATGCTCAAGGCCGTGCTGCCCTATACCGCCCGGCATTTCGGCCGCGCCATTCTGATGCCGAATCTCGTGCCGCCGATCCGCACCACGCAGGAGGCGATCGCCTACCGCGAGCGCGTTCTGGCGGCGCTGCCGCGGGGCTCGCGTTTCCAGCCGCTGATGACCTGCTATCTCACCGACGAGACCGATCCCGGTGACGTCGAGCGCGGCTTTCACGAAGGCGTGTTCATCGGCGTGAAGCTCTATCCGGCCAATGCCACGACAAACTCGGCGGCGGGCGTTACCGATTACCGCAACGTCACGCGCGTGCTGGAGCGGATGGAAAAGATCGGCATGCCGTTTCTGATGCACGGCGAGGAGGTCGGTCCCGACATCGATATTTTCGACCGCGAGGCGATGTTCATCGAGCGGCGCCTTTCGCAATGGGTCAAGGACTTTCCCGGTCTGCGCATGACCATGGAGCATCTGTCCTCCAAACAAGGCGCCGAATTCGTCAACAGCGCGGCGCCGCAGGTCGGCGGCACGATCACGCCCTATCATCTCAATCTCACGCGCACCGATTGGCTCGGCGCCGGCATCAAGCCGATGATGTACGCCATGCCGGTGATCAAAACGGCGGCCGACCGCGCCGCGTTGCGCAAGGCCGCGACCTCGGGCGCCGCCTGCTATTTTCTCGGCACCGATTCCGCGCCGCACCCATTCGCGCGCAAAGTCGCCATCAGCGGCGTTCCCGGCATTTTCAACGCGCCGGTGGCGCTTGCGACCTATGCCAAGGTGTTCGAGGAGGAGGGGGCGCTCGACAAGCTGGAAGCTTTTGCTTCCCTCAACGGTCCGAAGCATTACCGCCTGCCGCCGAACGAGGATAAAATCGTGCTGGAAAAAACGCCGTGGACCGCGCCGGTCGAGGTCAAAGTCGCTGGCCCCGACGAGCGCACGCTGCTCTACCGCGGCGGCGAGACGATCGAGTGGCAGGTGGTGGCGTGAGTTATACTGTCACTGTCATTCCGGGGCGCCACGATCTCGGGTGTTGCCGAGATCGTCACTAAAAGGTCCAAGTCGGCAACAGCCGACTTGGTTGGTGGCGAACCCGGAATCCGTATTCACGGGGTGATGGATTCCGGGATCCTCGCTTCGCCCGGCCCCGGAATGACCTGGAGGAAAGATGACAGGCTTCGCCGACAAAGACGTGATCGCCGAGTTGACGGCGAAAATGCTGATCGAGGTCGAGGCGGTTCGCTTCATGACCGACAAGCCGTTCATTTTCACGTCCGGCTGGGCGAGCCCGGTTTATACCGACTGCCGGAGGCTGATTTCGTTTCCGCGCGTGCGCCGGACGCTGATCGATTTCGGCGCCGAAACGCTCGGGCGCGATGTCGGCTTCGAGCAATTCGATTCGGTCGCCGGCGGAGAAACCGCCGGCATTCCATTCGCCGCCTGGATGGCGGACCGGCTGATGCTGCCGATGCAATATGTGCGCAAGAAGCCCAAGGGTTTCGGCCGCAACGCGCAGATCGAGGGACATCTGGAAGCCGGCGATCGCGTGCTGCTGGTCGAGGATCTGACCACCGACGGCCGCAGCAAGGTCAATTTCTGCACCGCCTTGCGCGAAGCCGGCGCCACCATCGAGCACTGCTTCGTGATCTTCTTCTACGGCATCTTTCCCGAAGGCAAAAAAATCTTGAGCGATCTCGGCATCACCCTGCACGCGCTCGCCACCTGGTGGGACGTTCTGGAAGTGGCCAAAAAAAGCGGCCGCTTCGACAAAGGCCGTTTGCACGAAGTCGAGAACTTCATGAAAGATCCGGTCGGCTGGTCGAAAGCGCATGGCGGCGCCGCCCAGGCCGCGGAGTGACATTTGCGGCGGCCGGCGAGTGATGCCTCATGAGTAACCCTCAGAACAACGCTTGGCCGACCGAACTGCGTCTGCAAAAAGACCGCAAGACGCTCGTCGTGTCATTCGATGACGGCCAAAGCTTCGCGCTGCCGGCCGAGTATCTGCGGGTGCGCAGCCCGAGCGCCGAGGTGCAAGGCCACTCGCCGGCCGAACGCCGTACCGTCGCCGGCAAGCGCGACGTGGAGATCACGGAAGTGCATCCGGTGGGCAATTACGCCGTGCGCATCGTGTTCGACGATCTGCACGCGACCGGAATTTTCAGCTGGGATTATTTGCTCGAGCTCGGACGCAACCGCGACACATATTGGCGGGACTATCTCGAAGAGCTTGAAGCAAAGAAGCTGTCGCGCGTTCCTTCCGCGCGTTGAGCTTATCGCCGGCACGCCATCAAAGCCTGCCCGGTTTCCAGGCTCGCGTCGCCGGGCCGTCGGACGAGCCGGCGGCCGGCGGCATCATGTGCGCCATTCGATCGCTTTCACCCCAGCCGCGGCCGTTGCTGCCAAAGCCCCAGCTGAGCACGATGAGCACGATGACGGCCGCCAGAACGCCGAAACCCCATCCGACGCCGGATTGATAAGGCCGCTGCGGAGCTTCGTCAGGCATCGCCGCCTTCCGTCTCGTTCCTCCCGCGTGCTTTGTCTTACAACCGGCAGGGGAACCGAACGTTCCTGGACGGGCCTCCTTACGGATGCGCCCGTTCCAAGCCAGCCGCCCCGTGCACTGTAACGATCGGTCAACCTGCGATCGGTAAGATTAGAAACAGTGTCGGGGTGGGGGTTGATGGGACACCTTCGGCATGAGAACGGCCTTGGCCCTGACTCCCTCAGGGCCGAGGCCGTTCGTATTTGGCCGCCCGAGCTGCGGCCGGCGCGGGTCCCGCCGGATAAGACGGCATGGAGCCCCATAGAGAGAATCCATGTTGCCGCGCGCTGGCGCGCCTGGTGGCCTTTCGCATACAATGATTAACCATCGCGTGAGGCGGGCGGGCCAGGGAGAAAGTCATGCAGCTACGCATCGGAGCGGCGGCGCTTCTAACGGCAGCCTTGCTTGCAGCGGCGGCGGCCTATGCGCAACAGCCGGCGACACCCGCGCCCGGACACAATCCGCTCGACCTCGTCCCGGAGAAGATGCCGTTCAACACGCCTTATGGCGCGCCGATCTCCCTGCAAAGGGCCGAAGACGCGATCCACGCCGCCGTCGCGGAGGCCAATAAACGCGGCTGGCAGCTCAACATCGCCGTGGTCGATTCCGGCGGCAATCTCGTCACCTTCTCGCGCATGGATGGCGCCCAGCTCGCCTCCATTGCGATTGCTCAGCACAAAGCGCGTGCTGCCGCCAAATTCCGCCGGCCGACGCGGCTTTTTGAAGAGGCGGTGCAAAAGGGCATCGCGTACATTGCAACGCTCGACGACGTGGTCGCCTCGCGGGGCGGCATCCCGCTGATCGAAGACGGCAAGCTCATCGGCGCGATCGGCTGCTCCGGCGGCACCGGATCGCAGGATGAGGTCGTCTGCACGGCCGGCGCAGCCACGATCAACAAATAGCCGCTTTCTTCCCGCTTTTTTCCCGCCTCTTCGCGGACGGGGCATTCGTTCTTCCCAAATTCCGGCGTTTCCGGTTCGGAAGCGCTTCGAGGCCAATTTGAGACGGCGCGATTTCATCAGGCATTTCGGCGCGGTGTGCGCGTCGCCGTTGGCGGCTTTTTGGCCGTTGGCGCTGCGCGCGCAAAATCCCTCCGCGTCCTCCGGCGCCGACCAGGCGGCGGGCGAGGTCGGGCAGATCGCGACGCTGCAGGGCAGCGCGACGGTGACCCGCGGCAACCCGGCAAGGGCTGCGGCATTGCGCGTCAACGATCCGATTTACCAGAATGATACGCTCGCGACCGGTGCGGATTCCGCGCTCGGCGTCACCTTCGACGATCAGACTACGTTCAGCCTTTCGGCCAACACGCGCATCGTAGTTAACGAGTTCATCTATCAGGAAGGGGGCGCCGGCAATGCCGCCACTTTCAACGTCCTGGTCGGCACCGCCGCCTTTGTCGCCAGCCTCGTCGCCAAGACCGGCGATATGAAAATCACCACGCCGAGTGCGACGCTCGGCATCCGCGGCACGACCGGCGTGGTCGATGTGCCGGAAGAAGGCGGCGCGGGAGCCGCGGGTGCGGCCGAACCGCGGATCAAGCTCTATGCGGATGCCGACGGCCATGTCGGACAGATCGAGGTCTTTGACCGCCAAGGCGGCCGGCTCGGCACGCTGACGCGGGGCGCCAGCGCCTTTACTATTACGCGCGGCCCCGGTGGGAGCATCCGCGCCGTGCCCTTTCAGATTCCGCCGGGCGAGGCGGCGCGCGACCGCGGCGTGCTGCAGCGGTTGCGTGTCAGCCACACGATCGGCCGCCGCATGACCATTGAGCGGTTGCGTGTCCGCGGTCCGAACCGGCCGGGTCCAAACAACCGGCCGCCGGGCCGCCAGCAACAGCCCTTCAACCGAAATCAACGGCAAGGTGGCCCGCAGCGGGACGGCGCCTCGCCCCATCCGGAGGGCCAGCCGCACCAGCCGGGTCCGCCGCATCAAGGCGGACCGCCGCGTCAAAACCAGCAGCCGCGCCCGGGCGGACCGCAACGCGGCGGTGGTGGCGGCGGGCGCAACAAGCGGCGCTAGCCCATGCATGCGGAGGGATCATTGGCTCATAGTCTGCGCCGTCTGTGCGTGATCTGTGGGTTGACCGCGTCGCTCGTCTTGCTGCCGGCGGCCGCCGCGCATGCCGAGATGCGAAACGATGCAGCGACGCCGTCCTCGCTCGCCGCCGCCACGGCGCAGTATCGCCGCGCGCTGGCCGAATATCAGGAAGCGCGGGCGGCCTACGACGCTGCCGCCGAGGCCTATTGGAGCCTCATCACGCAAAAGCGGCATCTTCGCGCTGCCAAGCGCGCCAACCACGAGGCGCTTGCCCTGGACGATTATGTGCTGACGCAGCCGCCGGTTTATACCGGGCCGCCCAAGCCGAGCGATCCCTCGAAACCGGCGGAAGAGGCGCCTCCCGCGCCCCGCGCCACTGTGCCTGTCGTCGCCGATTTTCTTGCCGCCGCCCGGCAGGAATTCAAATTCGTTCCGCGCCAGCCGCAAAGCGAGAGCGAATTCAAACGTGCTTACGCCACAGTGGCGCTCGCGGCCGGACTGAACAAACAGCAAATCGTCCGCATCTACAGCTTTGAGGCCGGCGGCAACGGCGGCTACGACGTGCAAGCCGGGCTCGAACACGACAAGTCCGCGCGCGCGATCACCACGGCGCTTGGCTACAACCAATTGCTGGCGACCAATTCGGTCGAGGTCGTTGCCGAAAGCGGTCATCATTTCGTGGCGGCGCTGCTGGCGCGCGCGGTGGCGCTGCCGAGCGTCGAGAAGGCCGCGCTCGAACGCAAGATCGCGGTCCTGCGCAAGATGATCGGCTTCGCCCGGAGCGTTCCCGACGCCTGGAACGAGCATCAGGCGCTCGCCAACACGGCCAAAGGACTCGCCGTTCACGCGCTCAATCTCGATGTCGATATCGGCCCGTATTTGCAGACGCAGAAACTGATGGATTCCGTGGTTTTCGCCCGCCGCAAGGGGTTTGCCGAGACGCTCACTGCCGCCGAGCTCGAGATGATGAATCTCACTGGCGACGGCAACGGCTTCGACATGATCACCATGCCGCGCGAGTGGCGCGACCGCGTGCCGACCGCGAATTTCTTTCAACGCGGCGGCTATCGGGACAATCCGGTCGCGCAGCGCAACAACGTGGTCGGCAAGCTGATCGCGGCGACCGATGCGCATATGGACCGCGAGGCCAAATTTCCGGGCTCCAAAGAGCTTGCGGCGGCTTTGCGCTGACGCGCATTGCCGATCGGTCGATGCAAGGAATTTCGGTTTGGCGATTTTCAATCTTGAGAACGACGCGCGGATCGCCTTCGCCACGCTGAAAGCCGGCGGTATCGCCATCGTGCCAAACGACGTCGGCTATTCGATTCTCGGAGGCTCCCCTGCGGCGCTGCGGCGCATCTTCGAAACCAAGGGCCGCGCCGCCTCCAAGCTCAACGCGATGGTGGGGAATGCCGACATCCAACGCGAGCTGCATATCTGCGGTCAGCGCGGCCGCGATATCGTCGCCGCCATCACCGAAGACTACGATTTGCCGTTAGGATGCATCGCGCCGTGCCGCATCGACCACCCGCTGCTGCGGACGTTGACGCCCGATGCCCTCGCCGCAAGCACGCGAAACGATACGCTCGTCATCCTCATGAACGCGGGCAAATTCCACGCGGCGATCACGCGCCTGAGCTTTGAGGAGAATCAGCCGCTGATCGGCTCGTCCGCCAATCGCAGCTTGAGCGGAACCAAATTCACGGTCGAAGCCATCGAGCCCGAAATCAAGGCGATCGCCGACGTCATCATCGATCACGGCTTGCAGAAATACCATGCCTACGCCGCATCATCGACGCTCCTCAACGTGGAGACGCTGGACGTCGTTCGCATCGGCTCCTGCTATGAAAACATCCGCTATGTGGTCGAACGCCATTTCGGCGTCGCATTGCCGCGGCCGGTGCAACCGTCCGCCGCGCCCGCTCAATGACGGATGGTGACCGCCGATAGTCGGCGCTCGTGCACTCGCTTATGAACTTTTATTGCCCCTGCGGGCGTTTGGACGGATGCGCATATTTGTGCGCCGGCCTGATCGGACGCGGCTGAGCATAGCCATCGCCGCCGAATACCGGCGCCGTATAGTAGGTGCCGGTCCAGCAGCCGCCGCAACCGCCGCAACCAGAGCAGCCGCAACCGCCGCCGCCGCAGGCGCCCATCGCCAGCCGCCGGCTGCTTTGCGGCGCTGTGGGCGTCTCCTTGTCGAAGACATGAAACGTCCCCAGGGTGACGTCGGCAATCTCTTCCTCGGCGAGCGTGACTTCTTGAGTCACGGGTGCATTGCGCGCCGTCATTTCCGCCGCTGGCTGAGCGGTGGCAGCGGTTGCTCCGCTGGCCAGCGATAGCGACAATCCGGCGGCCCCCAATACCGGCACGGTCCTGCTCCTGCGCTTTCGCTTCGATGCGGGTTCGTCATGCGACACGGTGGACTCCAATCTTTGCGGGCGTTTGTCGTTCAAAACAGCTGAGCGGGTAACTAGGCGCGGGACTTTGGCGAGGCAAATGACAAACAAGTTACAAGCACAAACACGTTACAGGCCGGCGAACCCATTCGAAGCCCCCCGCCCAAAGCCGGCGCGTGCGCGGCTTTGGCGAGGCCCGAACCGTTGAACCAAACGGGCCCGGCATACGACACATCTTTAGCGAGCGCCTTACGCCAAAGCGCCTGTTGCGCAAGCACTCATCGGCGCCGTTCGCAGCCACAACGGAGAGTGCCATGAAAACCAGCCTTGCGACATATAGTCCGCATCATGAATACTTCGTCCTGCAAATGGACGGCCGGGTGAAATCCGGACATCGGCGCTTCATCGATGCGCTGCGCGCAGGCTTGCAACTGAGGGACCGGTTCCCGCAGCATGACATTAAAGTTCGTACAGCGCAGAAGAGCGATTTAGCCGGCCCGCGGCAAATGGCTCTGCACTGAGGTTGCGCGCGTCGATCGGGCGGGCCAGACGGCCCCCGCTGTGGCGCAGACGCTGATTGACCCAAATCAAAGCGCTATCCGCCAGGAACAGTAAAAATAAAAGCGCCAAAATCGATCCTTTGCTCGAGGAGCCGAGCCGGGCAGCAGTCGGTGATGTGACAGGTTCTCTTTATCGCTGCCCGAATAGCAGCCGTCAGGTGCGGGCTCTCTCGCGGCGCGATAGTGCTTCACGGAGGATGTCATGAGCAATCACAGCCACGAGCATCATCACACCGTTCTTGATGCGATCGCCAATTGGATCAAGAAATATCGCGAAGCGATCGGCCTGCAGAATGAGTTGTCGAACTGCACGCCGGAACAAGTCGCGGTCATAGCGCGCGATATGGGATTAAGCCCGGGCGAACTATTGTCCATTAGCGCCAAAGGGCCGCACGCCGCCGACGAACTGCCAAAGCTTCTTCGCGCACTTGGCGTCGATCCGCAGAGGCTGGTGTCCGAAGACCCTGCCAGAATGCGTGACTTGCAACGCATCTGTATCACCTGCGGCCACAAGGGCCGGTGCCAGCACGATCTCGCGGCAGGTACGATCACCGGCCATTACCACGACTATTGTCCCAACGCGATTTCGATCGACGCGTTGTTCAATTCAAAGTGACGCCGCGTCCGCGCGCGTTCGCTCGCTTCGCCATGTTCGACGCACGGCCTATTTCAGGAAGCTGAGATACGAAGCCAGTTCCTCGGCCTGATTTCGTGACAACTGGCTCGCAATATGCGGCATCGGAAGCGCCAGCGCCCCGTGATATCCTTGGCCCCACTGGTCGAGCCTTCTCTTAAGATAGGTGTAGGCCAAGCCTCCGAGTCGGGGAATCTCGCCGATGCCCTCGGCATTCGGGCCGTGACAAGCCACGCAGGCCGCTATATTCGCCTCGGGCATGCCGCGTTGATAGATGGCTTCGCCTCGCGCCACGAGCTCTCTGTCACCGTCATCGGCCGCCCGCGGTGGCAGTCGCGAGAAATAGAGCGCCAAGCCATGGGCTGCTTGCGGACTGAGATTGGCCGCAGCGCCCCACATATATTGCCTCGAAAACGGGCTGTCGCGCGTGCGTTCGCCGAAGCTGATCAGTTGCTGCTCGATGTATCTGGCTCGCTGTCCGGCCAGGCGCGGCGCCGGCGTGTATCCTTGCGCCGATCCCCCGTGGCACCAGGTACAATTGCGGATCGCGGCACTTTCGGCGTGACCCGCCGCCACGGAAACGACGATCGAAACGAGCGCCAGGGCCGCGATCTTGAGCTCGGTATATTTCATGGAATTAGTTCCATGCTTTGCGTCCTCGTCGCTCCGCGTCTCCAGCCAAAGTGCTCACCGCAAATAACTGAGATAGGCCGCAACGGCTTCGACTTGCGATCTGGTTAGACTATGTGCGACCGGGGACATGACCGCGGAGGTGTCGGGTTTTGCCGGATTCTGGCCGCGCTCTTTGCTCCAGTTGGTCAATTTGTTGAAGGTGTAGTCGTGCAGCTGGCCGGCGAGACGAGGAATCTCGCCGGTGCCCTTGGCGTCGGGCCCGTGGCACGCGGCACAGGCAGCGACGTTGACGTCCGGCGCGCCGTCCTGAAAAAGTCTCTCACCGGCCGCGACCAGGTTCTTCGCCCCGCCGCCCAGCGGTTTCGGATCGAGGGATCGAAATTCCGTGGCCAGAGCCGTAATCATTGCCGGGCTCAATGAATGAGCGACGTTGAACATGATGTTGTTGGTTCGCCTGTGCTCGACGAAGGCCTGCAGCTGGTTTTTCAGATATTCCGGTTGCTGCCCGGCAAGGCGCGGCATGGGAAAATATCCGCGATAGCCTTGCCCCGATACCCCATGACAGTCCAGGCAATAGGCGAGCTTGGCGGCAACCTCGCCGCCGGCGGCATATCTCTCGGCGCCGCTGGCGCCGCCCGCGGCCGCGACAACAAAGCCCACTAGCCCGATTTGCAAGCCGGCGGTTGCGGCGTTTCGAAGTTGATTTGGTCTCATGTGCTTCATGACTTGGACCGTACCAAAGGGTTCATTCCTGATCGTTGAGATAGGCCGCGACCGCCTTGATTTGCTGTTCAGTCAAGCTGTGGGCGATCGGCTCCATGATGGTCGAAGCGTCAGGCTTTGACGGATCTTGACCGCGCTCCTTCGTCCAGTTTTTCAGCTTGCTGACGATGTAGTCGCTCAGCTGCCCGGCCAGGCGCGGAAATTGTCCGTCGCCCTTTGCCTCGGGGCCATGACAGGAGGCGCACGGCGGAACGTCGGTGGCAGGCAATCCCTCTTCATAGATTTTCTTGCCGGCGGCGACGAGATCTTTTGGCGCCGCGCCGACCAGCGGCTTGGGATTGAGTTTCTGAAAGCTGTCCGTGAGAGCGTCCAACATCGCCGGGCTGAGCACGTGGGCGACATTGAACATGATGTTGTTGGTTCGCCGGTGCTCGATGAAGGCCTGCAATTGGTTTTTTATGTATTCGGGCTGCTGCCCCGCCAGCCGCGGAATCGGATAATAGCCATGGAATCCCCGCGCCGACACGCCGTGACAGTTCTCGCAGTAAGCCATTTTGGCTTGCAGTTCGCTTGCGGGGACGGCGGTCTTTTCGGCCTGCTCCGCGTGGACCGCGCCGGTGAGAAAGAAAGCGAAGGCTGCAAATGGCAGAATGGCCCGCGCGCTGACGAACGAGGCAGCGCCGTGGTCGGTGGTTTAGCGTCAGGCATCGAGTATGCGGATGACCAAAGTCCATTGCTTCTCACCACCCCAACGGTGCGCCGGTGATCCAGGGAAGATGTGAAGATTGACGCCGAGCTTGACGGTCTGAATATTCTGCTTGATGTCCAAGGGACCGACGTTGCCGGTAATATTGTCGATAAACGTCACGCTGCGGGTGCCGAAGCCGTAATAGTCGTATTCCAGCTTGATCGACCAATTACTCCACACCGCCCATTCAACGCCGGCGCCGGCAGTCCA
>CAWHPH010000009.1:0-117707 GCA_963831135.1 uncultured Alphaproteobacteria bacterium | reverse complement strand
TACTAGTCTGGGGGATGGCTCTCCGCCCTTAATGTGGGCCAAGCTGATCTTGCACGTCGAATTACACATTTTGACAGGGATTAGGCGTTGTCGGCTGGAGTGACGCAATGCAGGGTCGTTTCCTACTGAAGCTTCTAACCGCTGAGGCGATCATTCTCGTAGCCGTGTGTATGCTCTTCCCGATCTACCACGAGTACTTTGACTGGTCATTTAGTAGATAAGCGAAAAAAAGGGCGGCCGAAGCCGCTCTCCGTTGTCGTGTATCTGACACTTCACGCCTCCTGACTGAAGAACCAAGGCGCCGGTCGTGGCAATTCGGCCACAGGTATTCGCTATCTCAATAATCGAAACGATTTGCCCCGTAGGCGACCCAATCGCGCCCGCTCAAGGCCGTTTTTAGAAGCGCAAATTTTAAGGCGGCTGGGCACGGATAGTGCACACTGCGGCGAAACTGCAGTGTGCTTTGTCCGTCATAAGAACTTGTAAGCCAAGGAGTCCCCGGCTCGCAATCCCGCGAGCCGCTTTGGCTACGAGGGCCTCGGCGGACCCTTAGCCGCCGAGGCCACTCATATTCCCAATATGTCTGCTTTTTAACATATCGGCGCGGCCCGAGTCGATGTGGACCGGCGCGTCAATTCCGCGTTTATTTTCACTGATCGATCCGCGCATGCGATCAGGCAAGCCAAGCCCTTCTCAGTGACGCGCCATTGGCCGAACTTGTCGAAGACGATGTAACCGTCCCCTACAAGTTCGTGCATCCGCTTCTTGAAGTTGGCTTCGTCTTCCATATCGGACGGCCTATTGTCCAGCCGGTATCCGAGAGTATTTCGCTTCCCGTAACAATCCGCTAACTTGGGGGCAGCAGCCGGATAACGGATTTCGCCAATGTCTCAATAGCCTAACCAACAGAAAAAGAAGGGCGGCCAGAGCCCGCCCCTCCGCTTTCGTATGTGCCGGACCTGCGCTTGCTTGCTAAACAGCCACGGCGCTGTCAGCACAGCCATCCGGCCGAGAAACGGCATCTTGATCGCTCTCATGCGTGGCCGGGCCAACAGACGATCATCGGTATGGTAGGCAGAGACGCGGCATTTGGCCCGGCATCGAGAGATGACCGCAATACAGCCCAGGTGGCGTAAGCCAGCCCTGCTCACTGGAGCTTGGTTGTGACGGCCTCACCCGTCACCGACGCGCCAGCGCCTTCACAGAAAAAAATCGGCGCCACGCTTCAACAAGGGGGCGGCTTGGCGTTACTCTTCATTGTCCAAAAGCAATTGCGTTCGGCATGTGGTGTGCCCTCCCGCACAATGGCGAGGAAGCGGTTGGCACCGGTGCCTACCGTGATATCTTGCTGTCCGGTAACGAGGCCCTTGTCTCGAAGGCTTGCCAATGCCCGTTTGGTGGCGACGTGCTGGGCTTTGCTGATCATGCGATTGCCATGACGGTCAGGTTTGACCCGATAGACCTCGGCGGCGATGCTGAAGATGGTGGGCTTACGCCCCGCACGCTCGTAGTCTTCGATTACGCGCAGGCATTCACGTTGTATCCGACCTAGTCCACGGGACATTGCTGTCGTTCTTTCGCACAAATAGGTAGGGCTGGCGGCCCCGAATCTGGCTGAACTGGAGGTGGCTAAACGCAACCAGGACAGCAAGAAGGGAGCCGCCATGACTGAGACTACACCGAGTCCGCTGGGCAATGTCATCACCATTGACGATGAGCGGATTAAGAACCACCTGGACCGTGTTGTCCGGGGCAGTGTGGAGGAGACGTTGAACGCGCTGCTGGATGCCGAGGCGGATCGGCTGTGAAATGCACAGCGCTATGAGCGCAGTGAAGCCCGTCGCGACACCCGAGCTGGGCATTACGAGCTAAGCTGCAGACCAAGGCGGGCGAGGTGCGGCTGAGGATACCGAAGCTGCGTCAGCAGACGTTCGAGACCGCGATTATCGAGCGTTATCGGCGACGCGAGAGCTCGGTCGAAGAAGCATTGATCGAGATGTATCTGGCGGGGGTGTCAGTGCGCCGGGTGGAGGATATCACGGAGGCTTTGTGGGGCACGCGGGTTTCGCCCTCGACGGTGTCAGACCTGAACAAGAAGATCTATGGGACGATCGAGGCGTGGCGCAATCGACCGATCGAAAGCGAGCATCCCTACGTGTACTTGGACGGTATCGTGCTCAAGCGCAGCTGGGCTGGCGAAGTGCGCAACGTGTCGCTGTTGGTGGCGATCGGCGTGAACAGCGAGGGGTTATCTCGAGATTCTCGGCATCTGTGAAGGCGCCAAGGAGGACAAGGCCGGGTGGAGCGCGTTTCTCAAGCACCTCAAGGACATGTCCGACCCCTCTTTCGATCACAGCGAGAAGACGGAATCACGCCCGCCAATTCGAGGGAATCCCAATATCGATTTTGCAAGGAAACGACAAACCGCCGCGCGAAAACCTGCAAATACCATTACTTCGCCGGCGACAATCAACCACTCCGTTCAACGCCATGCGGCTTCTTCACGGACGACTAAGGGGCGTGGCTCGGAGTGAACTCGTTCCAATTGATACCCGCACTCTGAGCACTCAAAAGTACGAAATTCCAACCCCTCGAATGGATACGGCGCCCGTCGAATCACATGTGCTTCGCCATCACATTCGCTACAGCCAATCGGCGCAATAAATTGCCGAGTCTCTACAAATAAGGAATGTCCTTCCATAACCCGCCCCTCCCTAGTCTGCCAGCGCGAGTGCGGGGCATGCTCGCCCATCCTCGGCGCCCGCCCCGCACTCCGCCGTCCCGTCCCCCGACGGACACGTAGCCATGGTCCGCCCGGAAGATGGCGATGAAAGGGCGCGGCTGACGAAAAAACCCGACCATCGCGGCTGGGGCTAAGGATTGAACATCGCTTGCCAATAAAACTGGCGTCCTTGCTGGAGGAGCCTCTACCCACGTCAGTCACGACCAACATATCTGATTCGCTTTTTTCGCCACGGATCGAAGCGGCCATGACACACCTTGGCGGCTACTGTCATGGCAAGTCCCGGCGCCGTGGTAATACGTGGCGTCGGGGGCGTTATCGAGCACCGCGTCGCAGGAGGCCAGGCTGGATGAAGCGCGGCGGTATTGCGTTAATGTCGCCCGACTTGCTGGAGCTGCCGAAACGGCCGTAGTACCGAGGTCCTTGCTGTGCTGAGCCCACAAAACTCCGCTTCGACCTTCTTTTGAATCCCGCATTACTCAGCACGCGACGATCAACTAGGACTCTAACAACCAATGCGTATCTGTTTCCTTCCCTGGTTGCTTAGACTGAGCAAAAAAGGGCGGCGCCTCATCATCCTAATCTGATGCTGCTCTCGTGTCCTATCTGCTCCTTGTCCGCGACAAAATCGTTGTAGCGCGAATGCTCAAAATCATGATGAACATAAATCAGATCGGCCCACCATGAATTCGGAAACCGTTTTGTGATATACCAATTCTTGCAAATCTTTTTTGATCGATGCTTCTGATTAAATTCCTCAATAGCCAATCGCTCCCCAGTAAATTCGTTGCAGAGCCACGTATCGTCGCCAATTATATCATCGAAGTACATAAATACCCGGGGCAGAAAGAAGGACGCTTCACCATCGAAAAGAGTTAGCGCGTCGCGGGTCGATGAATAATAGTCGAGGTCGTGCAACATGCATCCGATCGGTGATGGCTTGTACTTGTGCAGAAAAGTCGTGCACGTTTCTCTGATATCGCCGATCACAAGCTTGGCGCGTTTAAGTCGCCGCTCCAACATATTGCGGTTCATTTCATATAGGCCAGCTCGAAAATAGTGCGGCATATCCCGGTAATCGGCAGGCGGAGGCAAGCCGGATCCCCCGTCAAATCCGTACAGGTCGATATTCACGGGGAAGAGTTTCATCACCTCTTTGATGTGCCCTTCAGCACTCAGCAAGCCGTTGCCGCCACCGCTGTTCGGTCAAAGTGGGACAGCGTGAAAGCGTCATAGCAAGTCCCAATTGATCGTTGACGTCGTTATCCGCACTCACAATACCACCACATCCACTGCTTCGAGCCGCTTACCCTTAGAGCTCGGGCGCTCCTCGAAGCGAACACGCTGGCCCTGCTCCGCCCCAAGCATAAAGGCGGTTTAATGCGTGCACGGTCGACAGTGGGGCGCGTATCTCAACTAGGCGCGAGTGCGGAGCATGCTCGCCGATCCTCGGCGCCCGCTCCACACTCCGCCGTCCCGTCCCCCGACGGACACGTCCCGACAATCCCCTCATTTGGGGGATGGCGTTTTCGAATGGGACGAGTAAGCGAATCATGCCCTGAGAAGGAAATCCCCCTCTCTCGGTCCCCACCGCCTCCGCTTCGGAGACGGCTCGAGGCCGCCTCGGTTGGCGGCCTCGTCATTCGTTCAGCATAATCACAGCACCACCACGTCAATCGCCTCTGGCTTCGTTCCTCGCTTCGGCGCCTCCTCGCTGAATGAGACGCGCTGTCCGACTCAAAGGCGTCGACGGACTTCGTCCACTAGGTTTGATATGTGTATGAAGGCTTCGGTGCCGTCTTCTTTCTTGGCGAAGCCGAAGCCCTTTAATTGATTCCAGTAAGTGATCTTTCCGGTAGGCATTCCATTGAAAGTTCGTTGTTTGGTCGTACCCCGCTACAGCGCCCGCACGAATGTTGAAGTATCACCACGCGCGCTTTTGACAACGAGTTCGTTTGGCTTGAAGTTTTCTATCGTGCTCGTGGTTGTCGTGTTCAAGAGGCGGATATCTTCGGCGCCGCTGATGTTCAACGTTATAACTTTCCCGTTGATCGCCCATGTGCCCTGTATCGTACCCGTGACGCCCTGACCAAGTGTATTACTGATAAATCCTCTGGGCCGGACCTGTGACAAAAACGCTCCCTCGCGGCCGAATGATATTGTTTCTCTCGTATCTCCCACCGTGCCCTGCCATTCGCCGACTATTCGTGCCGGATAATCGGCTTCTGAAATAACCGCCTCGCGCGAGCATGAGGATAGCACTGATGCGATTAGAAACCCAACAATAGCCAAACGAATCATGCTCATGACGTTAATACTCCCGCCGCTAAATGGGGGGACATCATCTGGCTTTCCAATTTCGAACTCGTTAATTCTGAGGCCGGCGCATTTTTTCACGAGAAAGTCGAGCAGGACCACGTTTGCCTCTAAATAAGCTTCCAAAAGCAGTAGCTCAGGAAGGCTACCCAAACTGCGTTCACGACCACCGCGGAACAAAGGCCAATCAGCGGCAAAGCGTTCGACACTCGCGTACGAACGGTGATGGCTAGGCTAAGTGGTACTGCTGCTGCTGTTTCGGTGAGCGTCACTGTGCCAATTTCCCTCGTGCCCTATTACGTCGCCCCTGAACACATCAGGCACACTAAGGCCCGGGAAGATGTGATGCAGCGCACAATTCGATAAAAAAGGGCGACCGAAGCCGCCATTCTTCCGAAGCCATCGCAGCAGGCCGGTCTAATGCTCTTCGTTGCCCAGCACCTTCCCGGTCTTCGGATTGACAAGGTACAATTGCGTGCAGGCCGAGCACGTCACCGACAGGTATACGTCGTCGTCGGCCGTTTCATCGGCGGACCAGGTTACCGTTTGTCCTGTGTTTGGGCAACGATAGAAATAAGTCGTCGCCATTCGGTGACGGAAGCACAAATAAAAAGGCGCCCCGCTTCTTTGGGGAGGCCCAAGTTGAGGAGAATGTCACCCGCTCTAACGTTGAAAGCTTCTGCCCAGGACAAACCGGCGTCAACATCGATTAAACGCGCTGCGAAACTTGCTCATCATATGTCACAAAAAGACAACAGAAACGTGAGGCGAGCGCCGGCCCGGAACGTAACCTTAAAGCGGTCGACTATCGAGCGGATTGAGGACGATTATCACCGCTCGTGACGTTGAAACTGCTGTGAAAGGGTGAGCCGAGACGATGCTCTGGCCAGATCAGCCGAATATCCCACCGTACGCCTCAAAAATGGGCGCGACTGATACTGTTTCGAGCAGGAAGTGATCGTTCGATTAGCACATTAGTCGACCTTATGGAGCGAATTTAAATTTCCAATTTTTTCGATGTCGAAGCCAGTGCTACGCCTGTCATACTTAAGAAAACTCCGCCGCAGACCACATCCGAATTCACCAATGTGCGCGATCAGTGCATTGCGCGCAGGGAGATAGTCATGAGCAAAGATCCAGAGAGCCTGTCGAAGTCGAATGCCGTTGGGAAAGATCATGGTGCCGGAGCGACGAAGGGCCCGTCGCGGCGCGCGTTGCTCAAAGCCGGCGGTGCGCTGTTGGGTGGCGCGGCCGGCGCCGGCGCGATCACCGGCTTTCCGACGATATGGGCGCAGGAGATCAAGGACATCGAGCTGCGCCATGTCGGCGTGTCGTATTCGGTGGTGAAAGCGATCGGCGACCAGGCGTCCAAGGATCTCGGCTTCAAGGTGACGATGCAAAATCTCGACACCTCGGCGGCGATCAATCGCTTCATCACCCAGCCGGACTCGGTCGATATCGCCGACGTCGAGGGCTGGCAGTCGAAACTGGCGACCAAGCGCGGCGTGCTGCAGGGCATCGAAGTCAAGAAGATCAAGGAATTCGACAACATCCTGCCGATCTTCACCAAGGGCGAGCTCGAGGGCCACAAAATTCCCCGCCAGGGCATCTCGCCCTACGAGGCGATGTACATCACCAAGCCGAGCGACACCGAGCTGCATGACGGCGTGACCGACTACATGACCTTCCTGCCGCAGGTCTACAACGCCGATTCGATCGGCTATCGGCCCGATCTGGTCGGCCACGAAGTCACCGAGTGGAAGGAACTGATCGATCCGAAGTTCAAGGGCAAGGCGGCGATCCTCGACGTGCCGGCGATCGGCATCATGGATGCGGCGCTCTGCTTTGAAAGCGCCGGCCTGATCACGTACGCCAACAAAGGCAACATGACCAAGAAGGAGATCGACTTCACCTGCGACAAGCTGATCGAGCTGAAGAAGAACGGTCACTTCCGCGCCACCTGGACCACGTTCGATCAGTCGGTGCAGCTCATGGCGGCCGGCGAAGTGATCATCCAGTCGATGTGGTCGCCCGCCGTCGCCGCCGTGCGGGTGAAAGAGATTCCCTGCATCTACGCGCCGGTCAACGTGAAGAACGGCAAGGAAGGCTATCGCGGCTGGTGCAACGGCATGGCGCTGATGAAGCATCTGAGCGGCAAGAAGCTCGATGCGGCGTACGAGTATCTCAACTGGTATCTGTCGGGCTGGCAGGGGGCCTTCGTCAGCCGCTACGGCTATTACAGCCCGACGCCTTCGACGGCGAAGAAGTTCATGACCGATACCGAATGGGCCTATTGGTACGAGGGCAAGCCCGCTCCCGGCCCGATCAGCGATCCCTACGGCGTGCCGATGGAAAAAGCCGGCACGGTGCGTGACGGCGGCTCTTTCGTGAAGCGCGTCACCAACATCTCCTGCTGGAACACGCTGATGGATGAAGCGGCCTACATGAACAAGCGCTGGAACGACTTCAAGGTCGCCTGACGCGCGCGGGCCGGCTTGTCCTCCGGGCCGGCCCGCTTTTTGCTTCAAGTAGCCTTCGGATTGCTTCAAGCAGCTTTCGGCAATTTGCGGACGAGGCGAACAACATGGCCGCTCGCGACGGCGCTTTCGGCTGGCTTTATATATCGCCACTGATGCTGGTGCTGGTGCCGTTCTTCGTGGCGCCGCTCCTGGTCATCGTTGCCGCAAGCTTCCTGCAGAGCGACGGCTTCGGCGGCATCATCGTCAGCCCGACGCTGCAAAATTACATCGACATCTTCAGCTCCGGCCTGACGTTCAATCTCTATCTGGAGACCATCAAGTTCACGCTCCTGACCTGGCTGTTCTCGCTGATCATCGGCTTCTGGGTCGCCTACTTCCTGGTGTTCCACATCCGCAACCCGCTGCTGGCGATCGGGCTGTTTCTGCTCTGCACCGTGCCGTTCTGGACCTCCAACATCATCCGCATGATTTCCTGGATCCCGCTGCTCGGCAAGGAAGGCCTGATCAACATGGCGCTGATCAAAGTGGGCGTCATCCGCGAGCCGCTCGAATTCCTGCTGTTCTCCGGCTTCTCGGTGGTGGTGGCCTATGTCCACCAGCTCACGATCTTCATGATCGTGCCGATCTTCAATTCCATGGGCCGCATCGACAAGCGCGTGGTCGAGGCGGCGCTCGACGCCGGCGCCAGCCGCTTCGACATCATGCGCTATATCATCCTGCCGCTGTCCAAGAACGGCATCGCGCTCGGCACGATTTTCGTCGTCTCCATCGTCATGGGCGATTTCTTCGTCATCAAGGTGATGAGCGGCGGCGGCTCCGCGTCCGTCGTCGGGGCGCTCTATGAGGACGTCGGCGTGCTGCAATATCCGACCGCCGCCGCCAGCGCCGTGGTGCTGACCATCCTGGTCACGCTCATCGTCACCGCGATCCTGCGCTCGGTCGACGTGCGCAAGGAGATCACGCGGTGAGCGCGGCGCCGGTCGCGAAGGCGGTCGCCGCGCACGCGATCGCGCCGCGCGCCAGCGGCCGGCCCTGGACCTTCTATGTTCTGCTCGCCGTCTTTATTCTCTACGTGCTCGCGCTCTATGGGCCGATGATCTGCATCTACGTCCTGTCGTTTCAGGACGTGCGCGGCGGCCTCGTCTTCCCGATGAAGGGCTTGTCGCTGCATTGGTTCGTCGACCTGTTCACGCAGGTGCGCACCGGCGACGTCAAGGGCTCGTTCGACCGCTCGGTCAAGCTCGCCGTCATCGTCACCATTATCACCGTCGTCGTCTCCTTCCTCGCCGGGCTCGCGTTCCGCCGCCGCTTTCGCGGCGACGGCATCGTGTTCTATCTGATGATCGGCAGCCTGGTCGCGCCGGGGCTGGTGCTGAGCATCGGCATCGGCCTGCTGCTGAACTTCGTCGGCATCCCGGCGACCTGGTACACCTCGGCGGTCGGCGCGCAGCTCTCCTGGACCTTGCCGTTCGGCGTGCTGGTGATGTTCGCGGTGATGTCGCGCTTCGACCGCGCCTGGGAGGAAGCGGCCTACGATCTCGGCGCCTCGCGCTGGCAGACCATGCGGCTCGTCATCATTCCGATCCTGGCGCCCGGTCTGGTCGCCGTGGCGCTGTTCGGCTTCACGCTCTCCTATGACGAATTTGCCCGCACCTTGCAGACCGCGGGTTCCCTCAACACGCTTCCGCTCGAAATCTGGAGCATGACGCTTAACGTCACCTCGCCTTCGCTCTATGCGCTCGGCACCGTGACCACGATCATCTCGTTTCTGATCATCGCGATCTGCCTCGGCACCATCGCGCAGATGCAGAAGCGGCGCGCAACCCGTGTCCCGGCTTTGTAAGGAGGATGGCATGGAATTGGGGCCCGGTCATATCGAGCTTGCCGGCATCGTCAAAACCTTCGACGGCTTCGTCAACGCGGTCGACGGCGTCAATCTCAAGATTCCCAACGGCGCCTATTGCTGTCTGCTCGGGCCGTCCGGCTGCGGCAAGACCACGATCCTGCGCATGATCGCCGGCCACGACGATCCGACGGCAGGCGAGATCCTGATCGGCGGCGAGAATGTCGTCGGCTTGCCGCCGGTGGCGCGCCGCACCGCCATGATGTTCCAGTCCTACGCGCTGTTTCCCCACCTGTCGGTGCGCGACAACATCGCCTTTGCGCTCCAGGTCCGCGGCATCGCCAAAGCCGAGCGGCGCAAGGCCGCCAATGCGATGATGGAGAAGGTCCGGCTGACGGAATTCGCCGACCGCTTGCCGGCGCAGCTGTCCGGCGGCCAGCAGCAGCGCGTCGCGCTGGCGCGCGCCGCCATCACCGAGCCGCGTGTGCTGCTGCTCGACGAGCCGCTCTCGGCGCTCGACGAGTTCCTGCGCATCCAGATGCGTCAGGAGCTGCGCCACATGCAGCGCGAGCTCGGCATCACCTTCGTCCACGTCACCCACACGCAGCTCGAAGCGATCGCGCTCGCCGATCTCGTGGTGGTGATGGAAAAAGGAAAAATCCGCCAGGTCGGAGCCGCCCGCGACGTCTATGACAGCCCCAAGGATCGCTATGTGGCCGAATTCCTCGGCGGGCAAAATGTGCTCTCAGGCCGCATCCAGTCGGTCAACGGTCAGCATGCCGTGATGGCGGCCGCCGCCGGCGGCATCCAGGTGCCGCTCACCCCGGGCGTCAATCTCAGCACCGGCGACGCCATCGCGCTCGCCGTGCGCCGCGACGACATCGATCTGATCCGCCCCGGCGACAAAGCCGCCGCCGCCACCGAAAACACCGCCTCGGTCGCAAGCCGCGTCAGGGCGATCGAATACCAGGGCTATTTCGTCAAGGTCATGCTCGACGCCGGAAGCAACGAGGACTTCGTGGTCTACGTATCCGAGCGGAAATTCTTCTCCAATCCGTTCGGCATCGGCGACTCCGTCCTCGCCACCTGGCCGGTCGAGGTTGCACGCGTGCTCCGCTGACAACGTGGGAGGAAAAGACCAATGAACATCAGCTTCGTTCTCAACGGCAAGCCGACCAGCGTCGATGTCGAGCCCTCGATGCTGTTGTGCGATCTCTTGCGTGAGAAGCTCGGGCTGACGGGCACCCATGTCGGCTGCGACACCAGTCAATGCGGCGCCTGCGTCGTGCACGTCGACGATGCTTCCGTGAAAAGCTGCACGCTGCTCGCCGTTGCGGTCGACGGCGCAAGCGTTACCACGGTCGAGGGCCTCGGCAAGCCGGACGCGCTGCACCCGATGCAGCTCGCATTCCATGAGAACCACGGCTTGCAGTGCGGCTTTTGCACGCCGGGCATGCTGATGAGTTCGGTCGAATTCGCCAAGCGCCATCCCAATCCGACCGAGGCGGACGTGCGCCATTGGCTGGAAGGCAATCTGTGCCGCTGCACCGGCTATCAGAACATCGTGGCATCGGTGCTGCGCGGCACCGCGGCGATGCATGCCGAACAAGGAGCATGAGCATGTCAAATGTCATCGGCATCGGCGCTCGACCGCTTCGCAAAGAGGATCAGCGTTTCCTGACCGGCCGCGGCAATTATGTCGCCGACATCAAGCGGCCGGACATGGTGGCGGGCATCTTCCTGCGTTCACCGCACGCGCATGCGGCGATCAAGTCGATTGACGCGGCGGCGGCGTTGGCCATGCCGGGCGTGCTCGCCGTGTTCACGGGCGAAGATCTGAAGGCTGCGGGCGTCGGCGGGCTGCCGTGCGGCTGGGGCATCACCGGCAAGGATGGATTGCCGATGAAAGAGCCGCCGCACCCGGCACTGGCGCAGGGCAAGGTGCGCCATGTCGGCGATCCTGTCGTCTTCATCGTGGCGGAGACCCGCGAGCAGGCGCAGAGCGCCGCCGATGCAGTCGTGGTCGATTATCAGGTGCTGCCGGCGGTGGTCGGCGTGCTGGAGGCCGTCAAGCGCGACGCGCCGCTTCTGTTCGACGATGTGCCGAACAATCTGTGCTGCGACTGGGCGCTCGGCGACAAGGCGGCGACGGACGCCGCCTTCCGCAAAGCCGCGCATGTCGCGCGCATCAGCCTGGTCAACAATCGCCTGGTCGGCAATCCGATGGAGCCGCGTGCGGCGATTGCCGAATACAATGCGGCGACCGGCCACTACACGTTGTGGACGACAAGCCAGTTTCCGCATGTCGTGCGCCTGCTCATGGGCGCCTTCGTCCTCAACATCCCGCAGCAAAAGCTGCGGATCGTCGCGCCCGATGTCGGCGGCGGTTTCGGCGTCAAGCAGTTCCACTATGCCGAGGAGGCGGTCATCACCTGGGCGGCGGCCAAGGTGGGGCGGCCGATCAAGTGGGTTTGCGAGCGCAGCGAAGGTTTCATCTCCGACGCGCAAGGCCGCGATCACGTCACCGAGGCGGAATTGGCCCTTGACGAACACGGCAAGTTCCTGGGTCTGCGGGTGAATACGCTCGCTAATATCGGCGGCTATATTTCCACCTTCGGACCCAACATCCCGACCAACCTTTATGGCCCGCTGCTCGCCGGCGTGTATTTGACGCCGGCCATCTATTGCGAAGTGAAGGTCGTGTTCACGAACACGGTACCGGTCGATGCCTATCGTGGCGCCGGACGGCCGGAAGCGACCTTCGTGCTGGAGCGACTGGTTGACGTCGCGGCGAGCGACCTCGGCATCGACAAGGCCGAGATCCGCCGCCGCAACATGATTCCCAAGGAGGCTTACCCCTATCAGACGCCGGTGATGGTGGAATACGACAGCGGCGATCCGAAAGGCTGCCTGGAAAAGGCGCTGGCGGTCGCCGACTGGGCCGGCTTTGCCAAGCGCAAGGCGGCTTCCGCGAGCAATGGCAAGCTGCGCGGGATTGGGCTTAGCACTTATGTCGAGGCGTGCGGCTTGGCGCCGTCGCGCATCGCTGGACGGCTTGGCGCGCGCGGCGGCCTCTATGAAAGCGCGACCGTGCGCGTGCATCCGACCGGACAGATCACGGTTCTGATCGGCACACACAATCACGGCCAGGGCCACGAAACGACCTACGCGCAGATCGTCTGCGAGAAACTGGGCGTGCCGTTCGACAATATCGATATCGTGTTTGGCGACACCGACAAGGTGCAGTTCGGCATGGGCACCTACGGCTCGCGATCGCTCGTCGTCGGCGGCGCGGCGCTCTCGAAAGCGGCCGACAAGGTCGTTCTCAAGGGCAAGAAAATCGCCGCCCATCTTCTGGAAAGCAGCGAGCAGGACATCGAGTTCGAGGCGGGCGAGTTCAAAGTCGCGGGGACCGATCGCAAGAAGGCCTTCGCGGAGATCGCGCTCGCGGCCTATGTGCCGCACGATTACCCGCTCGAAGTGCTCGAACCCGGCCTCGAGGAGCAAGCCTACTACGATCCGGTCAACTTCACCTATCCGGGCGGCGCGCACATCGCCGAGGTCGAGATCGATCCGGAGACGTGCATCGTCAGCCTCGTCAACTACACGGCCGTCGATGACGTGGGGACCGTGATCAACCCGATGATCGTCGAGGGCCAGCTGCACGGCGGCATCGTTCAGGGCATCGGCCAGGCCCTGTTCGAGAATTGCGTCTACGACGATGTGTCGGGACAGCTCTTGTCCGGCTCGTTCATGGACTATTGCATGCCGCGGGCCGACAATCTGCCGCGCATGACGGTGGCGACGCACAGCACGCCGTGCACGCACACACCGATGGGCGTGAAAGGCTGCGGCGAAGTCGGAACCATCGGATCGCCGGCCGCGGTAGCCAATGCCGTGGTCGACGCTCTCGCCCATCTCGGCGTCAACCATGTCGACATGCCGGCGACGGCAAACCGCCTGTGGCGCATCATGAAAAGTTCGTCGCTGCTGCAAGCCGCCGAATAGGAAGAACCGCGATGAAAACCTTCGTCTATCACAAGCCGAATTCCATCTCTGAAGCTGTTGCATTGCTGGCGAACGGTTCTGAGGGGCGTCCCATGGCTGGCGGCATGTCGCTGTTGCCGACGATGAAGCAGCGGCTGGCGGCGCCGGAAGCTTTGATCGACTTGTCCGGCATCGCCACCCTCAACGGGATCGGCGTCGGCGCAGACTTGATCACCATCGGAGCCATGACGCGACACGTCGACGTCGCCCGCTCCGAAACGGTGGCGAAAGTTCTGCCGGCACTGGCGCAGCTCGCCGGCGGCATCGGCGATCCGGCGGTGCGCAATCGTGGAACGATCGGCGGCTCGCTTGCGAACAACGATCCGGCTGCCGATTATCCCGCGGCGATCCTGGCGCTCGGCGCCACCATCGTGACGAACATGCGAGAGATCGCGGCCGACGTTTATTTTCGCGGCATGTTTGAGACTGCGCTCGAGCCCGGCGAGCTGATCACCGCTGTAAAGTTGCCGGTCCCGCTCGCCGCGGGCTACGCCAAAATGCCGAACATGGCGTCGCGCTTCGCGCTGGTCGGTGTGTTCGTGGCCAAGTTTGCGTCCGGCGTGCGCGTCGCGGTGACCGGAGCGGCGCCGGCGGTCTTCCGCGTGCCGGCATTCGAGGCAGCGCTGTCCAAGCGCTTTGAGCCCGAAGCCGTCAATGGCCACGGCGTCGATTCCAGCGGACTGAGTTCGGATATTCACGCCGAGGCGGCCTTTCGCGCGCACCTCGTGAGCGTCATGGCCAAGCGTGCCGTGGCGGCCGCTCAGGCCAAGAGCTGATGCCGGAAAGCCGAGGACGGCGATGAGTACTCTGTTGCAGAGTGCCGGCGCGCGCGCCGCACCGCAAAGCCTGGCGCGGCTGTCCGCGCAGCAGATCCTTGACGGTTACCGCTCAGGGCGTTTCACGCCGCGCGACGTCATCGACGAGGTCATTGCCGCGCTGGAGAGTACCGATGCGCGTTGCAATGTGATCGCGACAAATATGTTTGCCTCGGCGCGGGCGGAAGCCGATCGCGCCGTGACCGCCTGGAGGAACGGCGACGCCAGAGCGCTGACCGGCGTGCCGATCACGATCAAAGACTTGATCTATGTCGCAGGAACGCCGGCGAATGGCGGCGCCCCGATGCTGGACGGCTTCGTGCCGGATATCGACGCCGCCGTCGTCACGGCCGTCAAAGCCGCAGGCGCGATCGTCACCTGCAAGACCACGACATGCGAGTCCGGCTACAAGCTCACCGCCGACAGTCCGGTATCAGGCATCACCCGCAACCCGTGGCAGCTTAACCGCACCAGCGGCGGCTCGAGCGGCGGCGCCGCCGCCGCGGTCGCGGCCGGCTGCGGCCCGCTCGCCATCGGCACCGATGGCGTCGGTTCGATCCGCGTGCCGAGCTCTTTCTGCGGTGTGTTCGGGCTGAAACCAACCTTCGGCCTGGTGCCACGGTCGCCCGGATTCTTTCCGCCATCGTGGCCTTCGCTTGCCCATACCGGACCGATCGCCCGCACCGTCGCGGACGCTGCCCTGCTGCTTGAGGTCATCGCGGGCTACGACGTGCGCGATCCGGGAAGTCTGCAAGTCGAGCGCCGTTCCTTTAGCGCCCGTGGCGGTCGGCTCAATGGCCTGCGCGTCGGCTTTACGCCGGATTTCGGCTACGCCGCCGTCGCCGCGGATGTGCGGACCGCATTCAAGCAAGCAGTCGACACGCTCGCCGGTCTCGGCGCCGACATGATCGCCGATGATCCCGCAATCGAGCCCGACGTTCTGGAACATGTGCTGCAGCCGATCGCCTTCACCGAGCAGGCTGCGGCCATATCGGGCCGCGATCCGGTCCTGTTCGTCCGCTCCGAAGACGACTACCGCGATGTGATCGCCAAGGGGCGCACCTATAGCGGCGTCGACTATATGCGCGCCACGCATCGGCGCATGACGCTGCGCGGCCGTTTTGTCGATCTGTTTCGTCGGGTCGATGCGCTGATTACGCCGACCGTCGCTGTGACGGCATTTGCTGCCGGAACGATCGGGGTTGACGAGATCGAAGGCCGCAGAGTCGACCGGCACCTCGGATGGTCGCCATTTACCTGGCCGATCAACCTCGCCGGCTTGCCGGCAGCGACGGTGCCCTGCGGCTTTGATCGCGACGGCTTGCCCATCGGCCTGCAGATCGTCGCGCCTTGGCTGGCGGAGGAGACCATTCTCTCCATCGCCGCGGCCTTCGAACAGGCGCGGCCGTGGTCCGGTGAATGGCCGCCGCTCGCCGGCAAATAGAGCATTGTCCCGGAAAAGGCCTGCCCCGGACTTGATCCGGGGTGGAAACCGGTTTTCCGAAAAGGACATGCGACCACGCAAGAATCGAGAGCACGTCCAATTCGACCAAATCGGGATGTGCCCTAGAACCGCGCCCGCGATCAGGACGATTTCGGGTGGATGAGCCTCGGCTGGCGCCGCGGCGGCGGCTCAGGTTTCAGGGCGGGCTCGTTCGGCGGCTTCGCCAAAGGCCTCTGCGCTTCGTCGATACTGCTCGACGACAGTCCGACATAGTGCGCCAAATAGTCGTGCAGCGCATCGACTGCGGGAGAGCTTACGCCGGGCGCTTTGTAAAGCAACAAGTCGACCTTGGGCAGCGGCAAGAAACCTTCGGCGCGTGTGAGCTCGCGCATTCCGGTAACCAGCGCACAGCGTCCGAGCACCGTGATCGCCATACCGGCAAACACAGCGGCCTGCAGCCCGCTGACGCTTTCGCTCACGCAGGCGATCTGCCACTTGCGTCCGGCGCGCTCGAGATACTGGATGGCGTGCTCGCGATAGATGTTGCCGGGCGGTAACAGCGCAAGTCGTACCGGATCCTCAAGCTGAGCGCGCGATTGCTCGCCGACGATCCACACGAGTTGCTCCTGATGCACGACGAGGCCGCCGGTGAAATTGTTCATGCGCGTGACCAGCGCGATGTCAACCTCGCCGCGCTGAACGCGATCGACCGTCGGCGTCGAAAGCGCACACCGCAGCTCGACCTGGATTCGCGGGAAGGCTTCTTTGAACACCGACAGGATCGACGGCAGCATATAGGCGGCGTAGAGATCCGGCGTGCCGAGCACCACGTGGCCATGGACTTCCGGCGACGACAGGCGCGAAAGCAGTTCGTCGTGCAACCGCAGGATGGATTTCGCATAGGCGAGCACCATGTCGCCGTCGGTTGTCAGTGTCATGCGGCGGCCCTCGTGCTGAAACAGCACTTTGCCGGTAATGTCCTCAAGACGCTGAATTTGTAGGCTGATCGCAGGCTGCGTCCGCCCGTGCCGGCGCGCAGTCTCAGTAATGCTGCCGGTATCCGCGACCGAAATCAGCGAACGGAGCATGCGGATATCGAGGCTAATAAGATTCATGTGAATCCCACGGGCCGTACAGTCAGAGGCCGGGCCGATCCCATGCAAGCCTCGTGCAAATGCAAAAATGCGACTGCTTAAATTTTATGCAGGCAATAGCGCGATTGCCCGGTCTGGGCTTAGGCCATAATCCAAAGTTATGGAGCGCCCGCATCGGTGGTTGCTCGCCAACGACAGCGTCGGCACGAGCCGCGTCGGCTCTCAGGCACAAAGGCAGCTTCTGGGAGGCGGAGGCGGGCCTCGCGTACGTACATGCGAACCAATCGCCCGGCAACGATGATCGAGAGCTTCAAATCAGTGGTACGGCCGGCGCTTTTGGAATGAGCTTTTCTGTATCGGCAGACCTTCGGTCGGCGTCATACCATTCGTGTATGTGCCAGCACCGACTTTGAATTGGCCGGGTTTTCGGCCGGCGGACACATTGCAATACCTATAGGTCGCGCGCCGCCCCGGCAAAATTGGCTGGCGCCTCAGGGAGGCCAGGATGCCCGGTGTGACGGAGCCCGAAACCGGGTTGGTGTTTTACGAACTCAGCCACGAATGGGGCCACGGCGTTCCGACGTTGCCGGGCTACGAAGACGTCAAGCTCTATCGCTCCAGCACGCATGCCAAGAACGGCGTCATGGCGACGCGCATCCGCATGGTCATGCACAGCGGGACGCACGTGAATGCACCGCTCCATCTGATCCAACGCGGCGCCGGCGTCGGCGATATCGCGCTGGATCGGTTCTTCGGCTCCGGCGTCGTTCTGTCGATCCCCAAACAGCAATGGGAGTTTGTGAGCGTCGCCGATCTCGAAGGCGCTACGCCCGCGGTCGAGGCCGACGACATCGTCGTGATCGTAACCGGCTGGCATCGGCGTTACAGCGACAGCATCGAATATTTCGGCCACTCGCCGGGCCTTTCCAAGGAAGCGGCGGAATGGTTGGTCGCCAGGGGCGTGAAGCTCCTGGCAGTGGACACGCCGCAGGTCGATCATCCGCTCGCAACGTCGCTCGGCTTGCAACGCAACGGCCCGCAGATGAAGCGCTTGCCGAAGGCCTATCAGACCGCGACCGGCCGCGATCCAAAGACCGACTTTCCGGACTGGAATCCGGCGCATCGCGCGCTGCTGCGCGCGGGCGTTCCGACAATCGAGAATGTCGGCGGTGAGATCGACGCACTCGCCGGCAAGCGCTGCACCTTCCAGGCCTATCCGTGGAACTGGCCGGAAGGTGACGCCTGTGGCGTCCGCTTCGTTGCGATTTTTGATCCCGCCGGCACCTATCGCCTGGAAGCGGGCGCGACATCATGAGCGGGCTGCAGAGCGGGGCGGAACGTCACATGACCACCCATACCAGCACCAAAGGGCTGCAGTTCTACAATCTCAGCGCCCGCTGGGGGCATGGCATTCCGCAATGGCCGTCGTCGCCCGGCATCAATGTGTTGACGCTGCAATTCCATGCACTCGATGGCGTCTATGTCACCGAGTTCGAGGGCATCATGCATCGCTCAACCCACATGGACGCGCCGCTCCATGTGACGGAGAATACGCCGAGCATGACCGGCTATCCGCTGTGGCGCTTCTTCGGCACGGGCGTTGCGGTGTCGATCCCCAAGGGAAAGTGGGGCGTCATCACGCCGGACGATCTCGAAAACGCCACGCCAAAGATCCGCAAGAACGACATCGTCATGATCAATACCGGCACGCATCACAAGCTTGCCGACAGCGACGAATATTATGCCTACTCGCCGGGTCTGTATAAGGAGGCGGCCGAGTGGCTGGTCGACAAGCAGGTCAAAATGGTCGGCGTCGATGTCCAGGCGCTCGATCATCCGCTCGGCACCAAGCTGATCGACCACGGGCCCGGACCATCGCACCCCTATCTGATCGAAGAATACAAACGCGAAACCGGCCGCGACGCGATGAAGGATTTTCCGCACTGGGAGCCGGCGCACAAAATCATGATGTGCAAGGGCGGTATTCCCGGCATCGAGAACGTCAACGGCGATCTCGATGCGATCACCGGCAAGCGCTGTACCTTCATGGCCTTTCCCTGGCGCTGGCCGCAGGGCGAAGGTTGCGGCGTGCGGGTGGTCGCGATTATCGATCCGGAGCAGGGTTTTCGCATTGAAACCGGTAGATGATACCGAAAGCGATTTGATTAGATGATCAGCGAGAAAATTCGAAATCCGTTGTCGTTGTTCGACGTCCGCGACAAAGTCGCGATCATTACCGGCGCGTCCGGGTCGTTCGGTCATGCCTGCGCCGTTGCGCTTGGCGCGCTTGGCGCGAAACTTCTGCTCGCGTCAGGAACGGCCGAGGAATTGGAAACCGTCGTGAAGGATGTCCGCGATGTCGGCGGGAATGTCGCAAGCATCGTTCGGCGGCCGGATACGCTTGCGGATGCGGAAGCAATATTGAAAGCAGCGCTCGACGCCCATGGCCGTGTCGATCAGCTGGTGGTCGCTTCCGGCACCAACAAAGCGGGTTTTATCGAAAACCAATCCTACGAGGATTGGCAGCGCGTCATGGACGCCAATGTGCGCGGGCCGTGGCTCATGGCCAAGGCGGTCGGCAGCTATTGGATCAAGGAAGGCATCAAAGGCAAGGTCGTGCTGATGTCGTCGACGCGCGGCCGGCACGGCAACTTCTCCGGCTATACCGCCTATTGCAGTTCCAAGGGCGCAACCGACGCGCTGACGCGCGTGCTCGCCACCGAATGGGCGAAATACGGCACGACGGTCAACGCGATCGCGCCCACGACCTTTCGCTCGAAGCTCACCGAATGGATGTGGAAGGACGACGACGTCGGCAACGCGACGCGCACCCGCACCTTGTCGCGCATCCCGCTCGGGCGGCTCGGTGAAGCGGAGGACCTCGTCGGCATGGCGATCTATTTGCTCTCGCCGGCGTCGGATTTCTGCACCGGTCAGGTCATGTATGTCGACGGCGGCTTCACTGCCGGGTAGCGCCGCCCCGTGGAGAAGCCCTCGGATCGCCTGGAACGCGGCGCCGGAGTGATGGGCCAGGTTTCAGAGTGCGCCGGCGCGACGACGACGGGCATCATTGCGAACGCTCGATAGCCGTGGAAGGCGCGCTGACAGCCGCTTCTGACGGCTTATGCGGGTACGGCGGGCCGAGGCCAATTACCGGTTCCGCGCAAGTGAGGTTGTTTGGCTAAGCCCGAGGCAAGCGATGTCGAGAGGATCATCGAGAGACATTTGCGTCATTTCGTAAGCGCGGCGAAAATCGTCCATGTGTTTGTGCATCCAGTCGCGCGCGCCCGCGGGATCTCGTGACCGCAGACATTCAAAGATAAAACGATGAGCATCGAGCACGCGACGATACGTTTTCAGCCGCGGCAAAATGATCTGGCCCGCCGGGATAAAGAGCGAAGTGACCGGTTCGTGGGCCAGCGCGAGCACGCGATTGCCGGCCACCTTGGCGAGAATCTCATGGAAAGCACGGTCGATCTCGACGAACTTGTTGACGTCGGCCGGGGCGCCGCTGTCAATCTCCGCCACCGCCGTGTCCATCGTCGCGAGATTGGCGCCCAGGTCGGCGAGGCCGCTGTCATCTATATTGCGGGCGGCGCGTTCGGCGATCGACGGCTCCAGCACCATTGACGCTTCCCACAATTCGCGGAACGTCACCGAATGAAGAATGAGAGCCCGGCTGGCCGAGGAAGCGAGGTCGAGATAATGTGGAGTTGCAATGCGCGGGCGCTTGCCACCATTGCGTTCGACCAGGCCGCTCTGTTCCAGCAGCCGGATGCCTTCGCGCACGGTCGATCGATTGACTCCTAGTTGTTCCGCGAGCTGCAGTTCCGCCGGCAGCGGATCGCCGACGCGCAGCCGGCCTCCCAGGATTTCGCGCTCGATCACCTCGTAGACCAATCGGTAGGCCGGAGCCCGCTCGATCCGACTGAGCCCGTGGCCTTCCACTATGGCGGCGCCCACTGCATTCCCTCGCGACATGATTCGTATTCTATTGACGATGCTGCCGGAGATGTTACCCTAAACCGAATTGTCCGACAAACGGACAGTTGGCCAATAGGTGGGACGAAGCGTCGGGCGGAAATGGCGAGCGATTCGAATATCGAGTGGCAAGCGGGTCCGTCCTGCGTTCGACTGACGCTTGTGAGAGCCGAAAAGCTCAATCCGCTCGATTGGGATACGGTCCGTGAACTGAAGGATGCCGTCGCGAAAATCGAAGGCATGCTCGATATCGTCGCCGTTGTGATTACCGGTCGCGGGCGGAGTTTCTCGGCGGGCGGCGACCTTGACGGCTATCTTCGGCTTTATCGCCGCCCCGACGAGTTTTCCGCGTTCCTCGACGACTTCTTTCAGATGCTCAACGCCATCGAGGCGTCCTCCAAGATTTACGTCGCCGCCATCAACGGCGTCTGCGTCGCTGGTGGGCTGGAGCTTCTATTGGCGTGTGACCTTGTCATCGCTGCGGCCTCGGCCCGGATCGGCGACGGGCATTTGAACTTTGGTCAGTTGCCCGGCGCCGGTGGATCGCAGCGGCTGCCGCGCGCAATCGAACTCCTGCGCGCCAAGCATTTGATCCTGACCGGTTCTCTTCTCAGCGCCGACGAGGCCGAGCGCATCGAACTCGTCAACCAGGTGGTTCCGGACGGAGAGCTTGACCAAGCCGTTGATGCCCTGGTTGCGCGGCTTGGTGAGAAGAGCCGGATTGGGTTGCGCGGCGCCAAGCATCTTACAAATTTGACCCTGACGAACGACCTGTCCAGCGGACTGAGGCAGGAAATCGAGTTCGTCCATCGCTATGCCACGACTGAACCTGACGCCACGGAAGGGCTCGTCGCTTTCAAAGAAAAGCGCAAGCCTGTGTTTTCGCGCTGATCGAGAGGTTTTCTGATGTATTCCCTGCGGGACAAATACGCGATTTCAGGTATCGGCTGGACCGAATATTCGAAGAAATCGGGCCGTACCGTGCGCGGCCTCGCATCCGAGGCGTGCCTGAAAGCAATCGATGACGCCGGCCTGAAAACGTCCGATATCGATGGATTTGTCAGCTTCAATTTCAACGATTCCGTGCCGGCGATATCGGTCGCCACCGAAATCGGCGTGCCCGCGGCCCGCTACGCCAATGATTTTCTCAGCGGCGGCAATGCGGCCAACATGATCGTGTTGACCGCCGCCGCCGTGATCGAAGCAGGGCTGGCGGAGAACGTGCTGTGCTACCGCGCAATGAATGGACGCTCCGGCTTTCGGCTCGGCGGCGGACGCGATCTCTCGGCCTACGGGATCACTCAATTCACCGCGCCGTTCGGCTGGATCACCTATCCGCAAGCGATGGCCATGTGGTGCCGGCGGCACATGATCGAATACGGCACCACCTCCGAACAGCTTGGCGAGATTGCGGTGACATTCCGCTCGAACGCCGTGGCGAATCCGCGCGCCATGCAGCGCGAGCCAATGGCCATGGACGATTACATGAACTCGCGCATGATCGTCGAACCGTTTCGCATGCTCGACATCTGTCTGGAGACCGATGGCGCCTGCGCCGTGCTGGTCACGTCGGCCGCGCGCGCGCGTGATCTAAAGCGCAAGCCGGTCTATATCTCGGGCGGCGCTTACGGCGGCGGTCCCGATCAGGGTGAGGATCTGTTCGATGCGATCCGCTGGCCCGACCACTCGCACAACTATGCCAAATACATCGCCGACGATCTCTGGCGCAGCGCCGGCATGGGACCTGCCGACATCGATATCGCCGAGATCTACGACTGCTTCACCTACAGCGTCATCATGCAGCTTGAGGGCTTGAAGTTCTGCAAGGAAGGCGAGGGCGGCTCATTCATCCAAGGCGGACGCATCTCCCGCGACGGCGCGCTGCCGCTGAATACGCATGGAGGTCTCTTGTCGGAAGGTTACATTCACGGGCTCAATCATGTCGTGGAGGCCGTGCAGCAGTTGCGCGGTGAGGCGGGTCCGCGGCAGATTCCGGACGTGGAAACCTGTCTCACCACCGCCGGTGCGATGACGTGCGGCAGCGCGATGGTGCTGAGGAATTAGCCATGTCCTACGCCAAGCCGCTTCCGGTCGTCGACGCCGAAACGCAGCCGTTCTGGGAAGGCTGCCGTCAAGGCAAGCTCTTGCTGCAGCGCTGCACGCAGTGCGGTCACGTCCGCTTTCCGCCGACCCATTTCTGCTCCAGATGCCGTTCTCCCGAGCACGAATGGATCCATAGCGCCGGGCGCGGGCGGGTGTTCAGCTGGATCGTCGTCCGTCATCCTGTTCCGCGCGATGTCTACGCGGCAGATGTTCCTTATGTGGTCGCCCTCGTTACGCTCGACGAGGGGGTCCGTATTCCAAGCAATATTGTCGGTATCGCCCCGGAAGGCGTGACCGCGAATATGCCGGTCCGTGTCACGTTCCGGCAGGCGACAGCTGAAATTACGCTTCCGTTGTTCGAGCCGGAACCACAATCGGAACGGCGATGAGCGCTCGCGCGCAAAACAAGATCGACAGCGGCGTGGAGGACGTTCCCTTCATCGACTCCGCGCGTCTGGCTCAACTCGCGGCCGCGCCGCGCGCGGAGCTGGAAGCATTGCAGTTGCGCAGGCTGCGGCGGCAGCTGGCGCGGCTGCACGCTTCAAGCGGCTATTACCGACGGCGTATGGACGCCGCTGGACTTGCAGCCGACGCGCTTCCCTCGCTCGACGTTTTTCGTGCCCGATTCCCGTTGTCGAGCAAGGCGGATTTTCTCGCCGATCAGACCGAGCATCCGCCTTTCGGCGACCGCCTCGGCATCCCGCGTGAAGAGGTGGCGCTGGTCAACATGACCGGCGGCACCTCGGGTCAGGGCCAGGAAATCTACGGCCGATCCCACCGCGACGTTCATATGCAGGGTTATCTGCACGCGTTGCCTTGGTTCTTGGCTGGCTTGAGGCCGGGCGACATGGCCATCAACTGCGTTCCTGCCGGCGGTCTCACCACCGGCGGATGGGGGCCCGCCGAGGGTCTGCGCATAGCGGGTGCGACCGCATTCCATGTCGGCGGCACGCTTTCGACCGATGCCAAGATTGATCTGATGTTGCGGATCGGCGAGGTGAATTTCATCTACGCGTCGACCAACTACCTCCATACGTTGACGGAGGCCATTTGCCGCCGAGGCATGGAGCCGAAACGTGCGTTCCCTAAACTGCGCACGCTTTTCATCGCAGCTGAAGGCTATCCGCTCGAATGGGCGCAGCGGATCGAGACGCTGTGGGGTTGCCGGCTGCAGGAAGGCTACGGCAGCACGCAATGCGCAGGCTTTGGCGGCTCAACCTGCGCGGACGGCGTGATCACGCCGGGCGGCGGACGCGGCCTGATGCATCTGTTCGAATGGGAGACGCTGTTCGAGGTGCTCGATCCCGCCACTCTCGAGCCGGTTAAGACGGGTGAGACCGGCGAACTTGTCGTTACCAACTTGTCGATCGAGGGGTCGCCGGCGATCCGGTTTCGCACCGGCGACTCTGCGCGCTTCATCGCGTATCGCGACACCGCCTCCGGTCGCGCCTGGAACGCGATTGAGTGCGGCACCATCGGCCGCTTCGATGACATGTTGAAAATCCGCGGGAACAATGTGTGGCCGTCCGCGATCGATGCCGCCGTGTTTTCGTTCGGCGAGGTCGGCGAGTATGCCGGCCGCCTCTATACCAGCGCCGAGGGCAAGACCGAAATCGAGGTCCGGGTCGCCTTTACCGAGCAAGCCGCGCAATTGGACCAGGCCGCGCGCGATCATCTTATCGAGGTTATTCGCCGGACCATCAAGGAACGTACGAATGTGTGGATGACGCTGGTCCCCTGTGACCGCAGCGAACTGCCGGAATTCAGCTACAAGGCCCGCCGCTGGAAGGACGAGCGACAACAGGGCTATCGCTTGTAGGGAGACGTCGCGTGAGAAGGACCCCGGACGCTACGGACGCCGCCGTCCGTGACCACCTTATTTTATCGCGGATGCTCGCCGACGCAGAAAGCCTTTGCAGCACGCGCGATGCCCTGCTGGCTGGTCAATACCGTCACCTGCGCGGCCGCATCGCGGCGCTGGTCGAACTGACAATGCCCCTCGACCGCGAAGAGGGCGAGGGATGAGCCGCCTCGCTGGCAAGGTGGCGCTGATCACCGGCGCCGGTTCTGGGCTGGGGCGTGCGGTAGCGCAGCGCTTCGCCGCCGAAGGCGCCAAAGTCGTCGTTACCGACGTCGATCCGGCGCGTGCTGATGCCGTCGCCAAGGACATCGGCGGCAATGCGGCATCGATCGGCTGCGATCACACGTCGAGTGAACAGAACGAACGCGCGGTCGCCTTTGCGGTGGAGCAATTCGGCGCGCTCGATATCGTTCACAACAACGCGGCGGGCCGTTTACCGGAGCGTTCGAGGCCGTCGACGACGCCACCATCGAGCGCGTCCTTCGCACGAATCTCTTTGGGTGTGATGCAGATGTCGCGCGCGGCTCTGCCGCATTTGCGCGCCAGCGCCAAACGAAATCACGCAGGCTCGTCGCTTCTTTTCACTTCGTCGCTGCAGGGACTTAAGGCCAAGCCGAATTTCAGCCTTTACACCGTTGCCAAGCATGGCATCGTCGGGCTGGTCCGCAGCCTCGCGCTTGAGCTTGCCCCCCACAATGTCCGCGCCAATGCCGTGTGTCCGACGGTGGTGGCGACGCCGATGCTTGAAGCTTTCCTCCCCGGGATGGCGGCAGACCGCGATGAGGCAATGAATCGATTTCGCGCGACAATTCCGCTTGGCCGCATGCCGGAGCCGGAAGACGTTGCGAGCGCCGCGCTGTTTCTGGTCTCCGACGAGGCACGCATGATCACCGGCGTCGCGCTGCCGGTCGACGGTGGCCAGATGGCGATGTGATGCGATGAGCCTCGCCCCGCTTTTCAGCCTTGCAGGAAACGTCGCCGTCGTCACCGGCGCGGGAGGTGGTATTGGCAAGGCGGCGGCGGTTGCCATGGCCGAGGCCGGCGCCGATCTCGCGCTGATCGGCCGCAACCTCACCAAGCTGACTGAGACGGCGCATGCCGTCCAACAAACCGGACGCCGTGCGCTGGTGGTTGAGGCCGACGTCACCGACGAACCGGCGGTTGAGAGCGCCCGCGACCGGGTGATCGCGGAACTTGGCCGCGCCGACATCCTGTTCAACAATGCCGGAATAACGTCTCCCAAGCTGCTCGCCGATCTGCCGCTCGACGAGTGGCGGCGCATTACCGACGTCAACTTGACCGGCGCGTTTCTGTGTTCCCGCGCCTTCGCCGAGCCGATGACGAAACGGCGGCACGGCCGGATCATCAACATGGGGTCGATTCTTTCCGGCCGCGGCATGGCGACCCGAACGGCGTATTGCGCGAGCAAGGCGGGTTTGGCGAATTTCGGGGCCGCGCTGGCGTTCGAACTCGGCCCGTCCGGCATCACGGTGAACACCATCGGCGCGACGGTCATTGTCACCGACCTTAATCGCGAGCTCGTCCGCACGCAGCCGCAGCTTTATCAGAAGGTGCGCGATCGCTCCGCGATTGGCAGGCTGGGCGAGGTCGAGGACGTCGTCGGCGTGCTGGTGTTTCTCGCTTCTCCGGCGGCGCGTTTCGTCACCGGCCAAACGATCTATGTCGACGGCGGTTACACGGCAGGATGAGAGGCTTCGCATGCTCATCCAAGTGCTGAACGGTGTCGTCTATGGCGGGCTCCTTTATTTGCTCGCGGTCGGGCTGGTGCTCATTTTCGGCCTGCGCGAGGTCGTCAATTTTGCGCACGGCGCGCTTTTCATGGTCGGGGCCTATATCGGCTTCTCGGTCGCGGCGGCGGGATATTGGTGGGGCGGCTTGCTCGTATCGGTCGTGATCATGGCTGTCGTCGGCTGCACGCTGGATGCGGCGGTATTTCGTACGCTGCGCAAACAAGACCCCATGGTGACCGTGCTGGTCACTTTCGGCTTGCTTCTTATTTTGGAGACCGTCGTCACCGCGATCTGGGGCAAGGCCTATCTGCGCTATCCCACGCCGGCGGTCTTGTCTGGCACGCTGACGATCGGCGGATCGCCGTTTCCGGTTTATCGGCTGTTTGTCATTGGCGTCAGCGTGGTCGTGGCGATCTCGCTTTCCGCCTGGCTCCGCTTCACCCGGATCGGCCTTTACATTCGCGCGGCGAGCACGGATGCGCGGGTTGCCGCCATACAGGGCATCAATGTCGACCGCTTGAGCCTCATCGTGGTGGGGCTCGGTACGGCGCTGGCCGGGTTGTCGGGCGTCGTGGCCGGACCGCTGCTCACGCTCTCGCCGACCATGGGCAGCTACATTCTGATAGACTCCTTCATCGTCGTGGTCATCGGCGGGCTTGGCAGCTTTGCCGGCGCGTTCGTTGCCGCCCTTCTGATCGGCCAGATCCACAATTTTGGCGCCATCTATCTGCCCTGGGCCGCCACGATCTTGCCCTTCCTCTTGATGGTGGCGATCCTGATCTGGCGTCCGACCGGGCTCGCGGGCTCGCGTGCATGACGACGATCGCGCAGGGCAATGTGGTCGCGCGCCCACGCAAGATCGGCGCGACGTTGACGATCGTGCTGGTTGGGGCCGCGGCTCTTTTGGCTGGATTTGCCTTGCCTCTGGTTTTGCCGTCGAAGATTGCGATGTCGCTGTTCGCGCAATCGTTGTTCGAGGCGCTGTTGGCGACCAGTGTCGGATTTCTCTTCCTGCAAAACGGGCGGATAAGCTTTGGCCAGGCGGCCTTCTCCGGCCTCGGCGGCTACGCCTTCGGCGTTCTGGTGGCGCGCAGGATTTGCGGGCCGGAGGCAGCGATGCTGATCGCTTTGCTGTTGCCGAGCCTCGTGGCGTTTCTTCTTGGCCTCGTCATTGCGCGGGTGAGCGGGGTGGCGCACGCGATGCTCACGCTCGCGGTCGGACAAGCATTCTACGAAGTCGCGTTTCGCTGGCGCGAGCTCGCCAAGGGCGACGATGGCATGTCATTCGATCTGCCGGCGCGGATTTTCGGCCTTTCGGCGCGTGGAATGCAAGACCCCGCGTTCATGGTGGTGCTGGCCTGGTCCATTCTTGTCGTCGTCTTGGTGGCGCTGGCTTTGTTCGCGCGCAGCCGCATGGGGGTGCTGACAGCGGCGATCCGCGACAATGAGGAGCGCGCTCGCTTTCTCGGTTATTCAACGACGCTGCCCCGCGCACTCGTCTACGCGATCGCCGCCTTCGTTGCCGCGATCGCCGGAGTGCTGCAAGCAAGCTACAATGGATACATCGCGCCGCAGATGTTCCATTGGACCGTCTCGGGTTTCGCGCTCATCATGGCGATCCTCGGCGGTGCGAAGTTCATCGTCGGGCCGGCGGTGGGCGCGGTCGTCCTTTTCTACATCAAGGATCTCGCCGGGCAGGCCGCCGAATACTGGCCGGCTATCGTCGGCGGCGCGTTGGTCGTCGTCACTTTGACCATGCCTCAAGGCATCATCGGCGTGGTTCGTTATCTCTGGCTGCGAAGGGCGTCGCCATGACGCAATTCGCGCTCGAAGGGGTTGGGCTGACGCGGCAGTTTGGCGGCTTTGTCGCGCTCGATGGCGTCGACATCGCGCTGAAGCGCGGCGAGATCCGCGGCCTCATCGGTCCGAACGGCGCCGGTAAATCGACGTTGATCGATGTCGTATCCGGTCGCGCCAAGTATCGCCGCGGCCGCGTGATGCTGAACGGCGAAGACGTGAGCGAGCTTAACCCGCAGCAGCGGCGTAAGCGCGGCATGGCCCGTTCCTTCCAGCGCACCAATATCTTCCCCGAGCTCACGGTGGAGCAGCAGCTGCGTGTCGCTTCATGGGCGGTGGCGGACGCCGACATTGCCGAGGTCATGAACGAACTCAATCTCGCGGCACTCGCTCATATTCCGGCTGGCGATATCAGCTACGGCGATCAGCGCCGCCTCGATCTCGCCTTGGCCTTGGTCGGACGGCCGCAAGTGTTGTTGCTCGACGAGCCGGCCGCGGGCCTGACGATGGAGGAGTCGCTCGGTCTCGCCCGCACGCTGCGCGATCTCGTCAACCGCTGGAACGTAACGGTCCTGTTGGTCGAACACGACATGCAGGTCGTGTTTGCCATCTGTGATCGGCTCACCGTGCTGCATCTCGGCCGGTCGCTCAGCGAGGGCACCTGCGCGGAGATCAGAGCCGATCCCGTCGTCGTCGCGGCCTATCTGGGGACGCAGGCATGATGTCGCTCCTCGCGTTTAACGACGTGCATGCGCTCTACGGCCACGCCCGCATTCTCAATGGCGTGACGTTCGCGGTGAATGCCGGCGAACGCGTTGCGCTGGTGGGACGCAACGGAGTCGGCAAAACGACGGTCGTCAACACGTTGTGCGGCGTTACGCGGATCGCGCAGGGGCACGTCGAGGTGCGCGGTCAGGCGTTGCCGCGGTTGCGCGGCTATACGGCGGCGCAAAATGGAATAGCCATCGTGCTGCAGGGGCGCGGTATCATTCCCCACCTCACCGTCGAGGAAAATCTGCTCCTTGGTACGGCGACAAGGCGCAAAGGACCCTGGTCGCTATCGCGCATCCACGAGCTGTTCCCCATCCTGCTCGAGCGGCGGAGCAGTCCGGGTTTGGCGCTCTCGGGCGGGCAGCAACAAATGCTGGCGATCGGCCGGGCGTTGATCGCCAATCCGGAGCTTCTCATCCTCGACGAGCCGAGCGAGGGGCTGGCGCCCGTGATCGTCGATGAGCTCGCGGCGCTTTTGATCAAGCTCGGCGGCGACGGCATCGGGATTCTGCTCATCGAGCAAAACGTCAGCCTCATCCACCGCGTCGCCGAGCGATACTACGTTTTGTCGAAGGGGGCCGTGGCCGAAAGCGGCTCGCTTCGCGATGTCGGCCGCGATGAACTGCAACGTCACATCGCAATCTGATCAACTGAGAGGATCGGCGAAAAAAACGATCGAAACGCTCCGCGTGCTTAGCGGTAAAAGAAGGAGGAACGACATGTCCAGATCAATCTATCTGCTCGGCGTCGCGCTGCTGGCCGCCATGCTGGCGAGCCCGGTGCGCGCGGCCGAGCCGTTGCGTATCGGCGTACCCACCGATCTCTCCGGGACTTACGCCACGCTCGGCGACGAAGTGATGCGCGCCGTTCGTTTCGCCGTGGACGAGGCGAACGCAAACGGCGGTGTCGCCGGTCACATGGTCGAATACAAATCCTACGATACCGAAGCCAAGCCGGAGCTGGCGCGGCGCCAGGCGGAAAAACTGGTTTCGGAAGGTTATCCCATTCTCACCGGCCTGATCGCTTCAGGTGAAGGGTTGGCCATTGCGCCGCTGATGGACCGCTGGGGCTCGATCTACATCTCCACCATCAACAAGGCGGACGAGCTGACCGGCACGAATTGCGTGGCGCGCGTGTTCCGCGTCAACACGCAGTCGGCGATGGATGCCGCGACCGTCAAGCCGTGGCTCGCGGGACGCAAGGAAAAGAAATGGGCGGTCGTCGCCATCGACATTGCCTGGGGCCGTGGGTCCGGTCGCTTGTTCGGCGAGACGGCGAAGTCATTGGGCAAAGAGATCGTCGCCGAGTTGTATACGCCGGCGAACACCAACGACTTCGCGCCCTATATCGAGCAGGTGAAGAACAGCGGCGCCGAGGGCGTGTGGGTCGTGCTTGCCGGCCGCGACGCCATCAACTTCGCTCAGCAGGCCAAGCAGTTTGGGCTGACGGACGCCATCACCGTCGCCGGCGTGAGTTTCACGACTGACGGCACGGTGAAGACTTCTCGGTGACGCGGCGAAGGGTATCTACGGCATCATAAATTACAGCGCGACGCTCGATACGCCGGAAAACAAAGCTTTCGTCAAAGCGTGGACGGCGAAATACAATTCACCGCCGCGGAATTTCGAGGGTGAGACATATCTGGGGATGCAGGTCATCTTCCAGGCCGTGAAGGCCGCGAACAGCGTAAGGCCGGACGATGTTGCCAAGGCGCTTTCCGGCCATGAATTCGATACGATCCTGGGCAAGCTGACGATCCGGGCCGAAGACCATCAATTGCTGAAGCCGAACTATTTCGGCGTGGTCGAGAATGTCGGCGGGGTGCTGCGTCCTGTGATCAAGACGACGGTGAGCGCTGCCGATGTCGCGCCCCCCGTCACCTGCAAGCTGACCAACTGACGAAATCGACAATGGCGGCCGGGGTCATCCCGGCCGCCACCACCTTGTGCGCAGATGCTGCAATCAATTCCGTTGCGCCGCTTGCCAGCCCAGCTCGGCCAGCGGCGCGGCAAGCAGGCCGACCTCGATCGCATTCGGCGCGCTGGCGTTGCCGGCGAGGGCGCGCGCGTACACACCTTGAGCGATCGACGCGAAGCGAAAGAACGCAAAAGCAAGAAAGAAAGGGTAACTCTCTATCCGCCCGCGCCGAGCGACTGCCTCATATCCGGCCAGGTATTCTGCTTCCGTCGGGATGCCCAGTGCCGCGAGATCGCGGCCGGCAAGTCCGCCCAGATTGGGCGTCGTCGGATGCAGATGCCAGATCATGCAATTGTAGGCCACGTCTGCGAACGGATGGCCCAGCGTCGCCAACTCCCAGTCGAGCACGCCGATGACGCGTGACTCAGTCGGGTGGTACATCAGATTTTCGAGCCGGAAGTCGCCGTGCGCAATCGTTGTCGTCTCATCCGCCGGCATGTGCGCCGGGAGCCAGCCGATCAGTTCGTCCATTGCGGCAATAGCGTGCGTCTTTGCGGCTTCGTATTGTCGCGTCCATAGGGAGATCTGACGGCCGATATAGCCCGCCGGCTTGCCGAAATTGTCGAGCCCGGCGGTGCGCCAGTCGACGGCATGCAGTCGCGCCATGACTTCGCCCATCGCCGTATAGATGTCATGTCGTTGATTGGCCGTAAGTCCGGGCAGAGACGGATCACGGAATATGCGGCCTTCGGCGAAATCCATCAGATAGAAGGCCGTGCCGATCACCGAGGCGTCTTCGCACAACAGATGCGTCCGTATGGTCGGCACATCGCTGTCCTGCAAGGCGTGCATCACACGATATTCACGCTCTATCATGTGGGCGGACGGCAGCAGGTGGCCGGGCGGCTTCTTGCGCAGGACGTAGCGGCGGTCGCCGCTCTCCACCAGAAATGTGGGATTGGATTGACCGCCGCGGAATTGGCGGACCTTCGGCTTCGCCGACACTCCCAGCCGGCCGCTGAGGTAACTGGCGAGGCGCGTGATGTCGAATTCATGTCCCGGACGGATGTCGGTGACGTCGGCAGAAGTCATTGGCGCTCCGTGGCAGCGCGATGGTCGCTGCCTGTGAGGTTTCTGTCGGATAATTGGACAGTTGAACTGTCGGACAGAATATGAAACATCATATTTGGAATTGAGCAAGGCCGGCGCGACGCGTTCATCTCGCCGATTCCTTCCGACGGGATTTGAAGGATGGCGCAAACGCAGGCAGACGCGACCGATTACTTGCGCAAGGCCGAAGATGCCGCCACGGTGGTTCACGGAATTGACGCATCGACGCCACGGCGCCACATCTCGCATGTCGGTGTGGTCGGAGCCGGCACTATGGGCAGCGGCATCGCCATGGTGTTTGCCAATGCCGGACTGCCGGTGACGTTGGTCGAAAAGGATGTGGACGGTCTGGCTCGAGGGCTCGGCCGCATTCGTGAAGTTTATGATCGCGCCCGCGCGAAGGGCACGCTGCCGGAGGCGGAGTTGACGGCGCGACAGGCGCGGATCACCGGCTCCACCGACCTCGCCAAGCTGGACCAGGCCGATCTGATCGTCGAGGCCGTTTTTGAGGACATGACGGTCAAGACCGATCTCTTCAAGCGACTCGACGAGATCGCCAAGCCAGAAGTTATTCTCGCGAGTAATACGTCGGCGCTTGATGTCGACGCAATCGCCGCAGCGACGTCGCGGCCGCAGGATGTCATCGGACTGCACTTCTTTAGTCCGGCGCACGTGATGCGGCTTCTTGAAATCGTGCGCGGCAGTCAGACCGATGTTTCGGTGCTTGCCACCGCCGTAACCCTGGCGCGGGAGATCGACAAGATCGGCGTTACTGTCGGTGTCTGTGACGGCTTCTGCGCCAATCGCATGCTGTATCCTTATTTGCGACAGGCCGATTGTCTGATGGAAGAAGGGGCGTTGCCGCAGGATATCGATCGTGTGCTGAGGTCATTCGGCTTCGCCATGGGACCATGCGCGATGCTCGACATGGCGGGACAGGACGTGGCGTGGTTCGTCCGTCAGCGCCAGCTGAAAACCTGGCCGACGAACATGCGTTACTCCCGGCTTGCCGATCTTCTTTACGAACGCGGCCGCTTCGGCAGCAAAGCCGGCGCCGGCTGGTACCGCTATCCGTCTGGTCCGCGCTCCGCGCAGCCGGACCCGGAGGTCGAAGCAATGATCGCGGAAGAATTGCGCCGCCTCGGCATCGCGCGCCGGCCAATCGCCGACGAAGAGATCCTTAGCCGCTGTCTTTATATCCTGATTAACGAAGGCGCACGCTTGTTGGCAGAAGGCATCGTCCAGCGTCCAAGCGATATTGATCTCTGCTACGTTCACGGCATGGGTTTCCCGGCCGCGCGGGGCGGACCGATGCACTGGGCCGACAGTGTCGGACACGACCGCGTTCACGAAGCGATTGTCTCGCTCCACAGGCGGCATGATGATAATTGGGCGCCGGCGCCTCTGCTTGGCGAATTGGCGCGTTCCGGGCGTCGTTTCGCCGATCTCGATGCAGCCGCAGCCACGTCGTGAGCATGGATACGCTTCGGAATTTGTTCGACCTTTCGGGCCGGGTCGCGCTCGTCACCGGTGGCTCGCGCGGACTCGGCTTTCAGATTGCCGAAGCGCTCGGCGAATTCGGCGCGACCGTGGTCCTCACGGCGCGCAAGCAGGACGAACTCGACGCGGCAATTGCAGGCCTCGGCGCGCAGGGCATCGCCGCCTGGGCGGTGGCCGTGGATCTGGCTAAACCGGACGCACCTTCATCCGTAGTCGACGCGGTCATCGCTCGTCATGGGCGGCTCGACATTCTTGTCAACAATGCCGGCACGACCTGGGGTGCGCCGGCCGAAGATCATCCGCGCGAGGGCTGGGACAAAGTCGTGGCGCTCAATCTCACCGCGCCCTTTCTGTTGGCGCAGTCCGCCGCCAAGCACGCGATGATTCCCGCTGGTCGGGGCCGCATCATCAACATCGCCTCGGTCGAAGGTCTTAAGGGACACCCACCGGATATGCCGGGGACGGTCGGCTACAATGCGACGAAGGGCGGTATCGTGAATATGACGCGATCGCTCGCGGCAGAATGGGGTCGCTACGGGATCACGGTCAATGCGATCGCACCAGGCTATTTCCCCTCCAAGATGACGCAAGCCGTCCTCGGCACGTTCGAAGCCGATCTCGTGGCGCGCACGCCGCGCGGACAACTCGGCGGTCCGCACGATCTCAAGGGCGCTGCCCTGCTGATGGCGTCCGACGCGTCAGCTCATATCAGCGGCCAGATCCTCGTTGTCGACGGCGGTGCGGGCGTCATCTGATGCCATTTATCAGTCGCGCGACCCTTGATTTTCTCCTCTACGATTGGCTTGACGCGACCGGTCTGACCAGGCTTTCGCGTTTCGCGGACCATAATCGCGAAACCTTTGACGCGGTGCTCGATTTGAGCGCGCGCCTCGCGGACGACCATTTTGCGCCGCACGCCAAACAATCCGATCAACACGAGCCGGTTTTCGATGGCGAAACAGTCCGCGTTTTGCCGGAAATAAAGGTCGCGTTGGCGGCCTACGCCGAAGCCGGCTTGTTTGCCGCCTCGTTCGATGAAGCGCTCGGGGGCGCGCAAATTCCGGCCCTCATCCAAACCGCTTCGACCGCGTTGACCATGGCTGCGAACGTTGCGACTGCCGCCTATCCCATGCTGACGGTCGCGAATGCGCGCCTGCTGACGACCTTCGGTTCGGCGAGTCAGATCGAAGTGTTTGCGCGGCCGCTGATCGAGGGCCGTTGGTTTGGCACCATGTGTCTGTCGGAGCCGCAAGCGGGCTCTTCACTCGCCGACATTACGACCCGGGCCGTCAGCGACGGCGCTGACCCCGTACTCGGGCCGCGCTATCGGCTGTTCGGCAACAAGATGTGGATTTCGGGCGGCGACCACGACATGGTCGACAACATCGTCCATCTGGTCCTTGCCAAAGTACCCGGCGACGATGGACGCATTGCTCAGGGCATGAGCGGAATCTCGCTGTTCGTCGTGCCGAAACAGCTGCCGGAGGAGAATGGCGCGCCTGGCGAGCGCAACGACGTCACCGTGATGGGGCTCAATCACAAGATGGGCTACCGCGGGACCACGAATTGCTTGCTCGCATTTGGTGACGGCACGCGCCACCGTCCGGCCGGACGTGCGGGCGCCGTCGGCTTTCGCGTCGGCGACGTGGGGCAGGGCCTCGCCATCATGTTCCGGATGATGAACGAGGCGCGCATCGCCGTCGGCGTCGGTGCCGCGGCGCTTGCCTGTCGCGGCTATCACCATTCGCTCGCCTATGCACGCGAACGCGCTCAGGGACGTCCTGCGGCCGGGCGCGGCAGGAACGCCGAGCTACCGCAGGTACCGATCATCGAGCATCCGGATGTTCGGCGCATGCTGCTGACGCAAAAAGTCTATGCCGAAGGGGCGCTCGCTCTGGTGCTCTACTGCGCCCGGCTTGTCGACGAAGCAGCCCATGCGTCCTCCGATTCCGACCGGCGCGACGCTGCGGCATTGCTTGACTTGCTCACGCCCGTCGCCAAAAGCTGGCCGTCCGAATTCGGCCTGGCCGCCAACGACCTCGCGATACAGATTCACGGCGGTTATGGCTACACGCGCGACTTTGATGTCGAACAAGCTTATCGCGACAACAGGCTTAATCCGATTCATGAAGGCACGCACGGGATTTAGGCGATCGATCTAGTCGGAAGAAAAATCCTGCGCGACGGCGGCGCCGCATTGGCGCTGTTGGGGCAGCGCATGGCAAAGACGATTGCGCGCGCCAGCAAAAACGGAGATTTGACAATCGACGCAGTTGCACTCGATCAAGCGTGGATTGACGTGCTCGACGTCGTCACGGGCTTGCGGCAACAGCCTGCGGACAGGGCGCTTTACAACGCTTCGGTGTTTCTGTCTGCATTTGGCCATGTAGTCGCGGGGTGGCTTTGGCTCGATCAGGCGCTGGCGGCGGCGTCCGGCTCGGGCAACTTGCGCGACAGCCGCTTCCGTTCCTGCCGGTACTTCGTATTGACTGAGCTGCCAAAGGCCCGGCAACAACTCGCGCTGGTGAGGTCCCTCAACGACGAGGCCGTGCAGTTTGCCGATGCGTTGTTTTAAGCGCGGCAACGTTTGATAATTCGATGTGTGCTTGTGGAGACGCCCCATGAATGAAGTTTACGTTGTTTCCGCCGTTAGGACCGCGATAGGCACCTTTGGCGGTAGTTTAAAGGATATACCGCCGACCGAGCTCGCGAGCCGTGTGACCGCGGAAGCGGTGCGCCGCTCATCGGTCGCGCCGGCTGAAATCGGGCATGTCGTGTTCGGTCAGGTGGTGCAAACCGAACCGCGCGACATGTATGTCTCGCGCGTGGCGGCCGTGGATGCCGGCATCCCGGTGGAAACGCCGGCACTGACCGTCAATCGCCTGTGCGGCTCCGGGCTCCAGGCGATCGTGTCGGCTGCACAGAGCATCCGGCTTGGCGACTGCGATGTCGCGGTCGCGGGCGGCGTTGAAAGCATGAGCCGGGCGCCGTTCCAGGCGCCGTCATTCCGGTGGGGCACCAAAATGGGGAGCGCTCCGATCGTCGACGTGCTCGACAATGCGCTGCGCGATCCTTTTCATCGCGTCCTGATGGGCGTCACCGCGGAAAATGTGGCCGAACGGCACGGCATCACGCGCGACGACCAGGACGCGCTGGCGCTCGAAAGTCACCGGCGCGCCTCCCGCGCCAGCAAGGCCGGCTATTTCAAGGAGCAGATCCTCGGCATCGAAGTCAAAAGCCGCAAGGGCAGTGCGGTGTTCGACACCGACGAACACGTGCGTCACGACGCCACCGCTGACGACTTTAAAACGTTAAGGCCGGTCTTCAAGCGCGACGGCGGCAGTGTGACGGCCGGCAATGCTTCAGGCATCAATGACGGTGCCGCCGCGGTGGTGCTCGCGAGCGAAGCCGCCGTCGATCGTCTTGGCCTCAAGCCGTTGGCGCGCCTGATCGGCTATGCGCACGCGGGCGTCGACCCGCTCTATATGGGGCTTGGTCCCATTCCGGCGACGCGGCTGGCGGTGAAGAAAGCGGCGCTGGATATCGACAAAATAGATGTCATTGAATCGAATGAAGCCTTCGCGGCGCAAGCCTGCGCCGTGTCGCGCGAACTCGGCTTCGACGCCGGGAAGGTCAATCCGAACGGCAGCGGCATTTCGCTCGGCCATCCGGTCGGCGCCACCGGTGCCATCAATACCGTCAAGGCGGTGTACGAGCTGGCCCGGACCGGTACACGTTATGCACTAGTGACGATGTGCATCGGCGGAGGTCAGGGCATCGCGGCGCTATTTGAGCGGACCTGATGCCGCGACCGGCCGGACCGCTGGATCACTTTCGCGGAGCGGAGCGCCGCGATCCGCGCGGCGTGTTGCTGGCGATCCCACCAAACGCAAAGCCATGCCGGATCTCGATGCGATCATAGTCGGCGCCGGCCACAATGGTCTCACCTGCGCGGCCTATTTGGCGATGGCGGGACTGCGCGTCCGCGTTTTCGAGCGGCGTGGTGTGGTCGGTGGCGCTTGCGTCACCGAGGAATTCCATCCGGGCTTTCGCAACTCGACCGCCGCCTACACCGTGAGCTTGCTGCAGCCCAAGGTCATTGCGGACCTGAAGCTGCACGACCACGGACTGCGCATCGTCGAGCGGCGCGCACAAAATTTTCTCCCGCTTCCGGATGGGCGCTACCTGCTCACGGGGGAAGGTCGCACCGTAGGCGAGATTGCCAAATTCAGTACCAAGGACGCGACCCGCTATCCCGCCTATCAGGCGGAGATCAGCCGCTTGGCTGACCTGCTGCGCGGCCTCGCGTTGAACGCGCCGCCCAATCTAGCACTGGGCGACGTTCGGCGAGCCGCTCGCGAGCTCGGCAAACTTGCGGCAATCGGCAAGAAGCTCTGGCAAGGCGATAGCCTCTCGGCGGCGTTTCAGCTCCTGCGCAAATCGGCGGGCGATATGCTCGATAGCTGGTTCGAGTCGGATCCGATCAAGGCAGTACTCGGCTTCGATGCGGTGGTCGGCAATCTGGCGAGTCCTTACACGGCGGGCTCCGCCTATGTGCTGTTGCATCACACATTCGGCGAGGTCAACGGCAAGCGAGGTGTCTGGGGACACGCCATCGGCGGCATGGGCGCGATCACCCAGGCCATGGCGAGCGCTGCCGGGAAACGCGGCGTCCGCGTCGATCTGGGCTCGGAAGTGCGTGAAGTTCTCGTCGAAGCGAACCGTGCTGCGGGGGTCGTGCTCAAGGACGGCACGGCGGTGCGGGCGCGCGCCGTTGTTGCCAATGTCAATCCGCAACAGCTTTTCCAAGTGCTGGTGCCGCAGAACGCGGTGCCGGCGGCGACCGCTGCGCGAATGAAGGCGTGGAAGGCCGGTTCCGGGACTTTCCGCATGAATGTCGCGCTCTCGAAGCTGCCGGACTTTTCCGGACTGCCCGGCGTGGGCGATCATCACACTGCCGGCATTATCCTGGCGCCGAGCCTCGCCTACATGGACCAGGCCTATCGGGATTGCGTCACTTCCGGCTGGAGCCACATGCCTATTGTCGAGATGGTCATTCCCTCGACGCTCGACGACAGCCTCGCTCCGCCGGGCACCCACGTCGCCAGCCTCTTTTGTCAACATGTTGCCCCGCAATTCGCCGACGGCTCGACATGGGACGAGCACCGCGAAACGGTTGGCGACTTGATGATGGATACGGTCGAGGCTTATGCGCCAGGGTTCAAGGCGAGCGTGATCGCGCGGCAAAGTCTGTCGCCATTGGATCTGGAGCGCCTCTTCGGCTTGCCCAATGGCGATATCTTTCATGGCGCAATGACGCTGGATCAGCTTTTTTCCGCCCGCCCCATGCTGGGATTTGCCGATTACCGGATGCCGATCGCCGGACTCTATCTGTGTGGCTCAGGGGCGCATCCGGGCGGCGGCGTGACCGGAGCGCCCGGGCACAACGCGGCCCAGGCGGTGATTGCGGACCTCTTGCGCACGTAAAACGGTTGTTTGCAATTTCACAGTCGCGCATGACATCGGGGCAATTTGCCGGTATTCGCGGAGCATGTCTTCGCGAATCTTCCGGATTGGCCGTTCCGTGACAGGGCTGGGCCTCTTCGCGACAAAGCCGATCAAACGAGGAGCCTATATCGCGACCTACCGCGGCCGCCGCATCACCACCGAGGAAGCGGACCGACGCGAGGCGCGCGGCGCACGATATTTGTTCGAGCTCAATAAGCGCTGGACGATCGACGGCTCGCCGCGATGGAATGTGGCCCGTTACATCAATCATTCCTGTCGTCCGAATGCAAAGCCGGTCGGACGAAAGGGCGGGATCGTGATCGTCGCATCGCGGCGAATCGAGCCGGAGGAGGAAATCACCTACTCTTACGGTCGGGAGTACCTGAAGTACTTTCAAGAGAATGGCGGTTGCCGCTGCGCTGCCTGCGGCAGAAAGCGGGCGCTGCGCCACCGGCGAGCGCGGGAACGCCGCAAGCGGACCGGATGAGTTTGCGGTCCTCCGGCTTTAGCGGACCGCCATGTTGCCGTGGGCCGCCTTAAGCCGGGAATGCGGCCTGCCGGTCATTAATCTGAATAGAGCGCGGTCTCTGCAAAGCGGGCTTGCATCCGCGCGCGGCAACCAGGCATCTGGACAAAAAGTACACATCCGTGAATGACAAGAGGGAAAGGTTGTCATGTCATTGGAAGATCGCGCCGTTCCGCGACCCGCTTGCTTGACACGTTCCGATATATGAATTCTGATGCCAACAATATGAACTAGCTTGCAGGGAGGACGCGCGGGATGGGCCCACTCAATGGTCTCCGCGTCTTGGATATGACGACCGTGCTGATGGGGCCTTACGCCACCCTGCAGCTCGGCGACATGGGCGCCGATGTCATCAAGGTCGAGCCTCTCGAAGGCGATATCGTGCGCCAGATCGGTCCGGGCCGGCATCCCGGAATGGGGCCGATGTTCCTCAACGTCAATCGCAACAAGCGGAGCATCGCGCTTGATCTCAAGCAGGCGGCCGGTCGTGAGCTGCTCTTGCAGTTGGCCGTGACCTCCGACGTGTTCATTTATAATGTCAGGCCGCAGGCGATGGCGCGCCTGGGTCTCGCCTACGAGGACCTGGCGAGCAGCAATCCGGCGATCATCTATGCCGGCGTATTCGGTTACGGGCAGGACGGGCCCTATGCCGCGCGGCCGGCTTACGACGATTTGATTCAAGGTGCCTGCGCCATTCCCACGCTGCTCGCGCGCGCCGGCGATGGATCGCCGCGCTACGCGCCGCTGACAATCGCAGATCGCATCGTCGGCCTGTTCGCCGTGAACGCCATACTCGCGGCGCTGCGCCACCGCGACGTCACGGGTCGCGGACAACGTATCGACGTGCCGATGTTCGAGACCATGGCGAATTTCGTGCTCATCGATCATCTCGGCGGCCTGACTTTTGACCCGCCGCTCGACCGTGGCGGTTATGCTCGCCTGCTTGCGCCCGAGCGTCGGCCGTACCGCACGAAGGACGGGCATATCTGCGCGCTTATCTACAACGATAAGCAGTGGCGCAGTTTCTTTCACGCGATCGAGCGGCCCGACATGCTGCGGGATCCGCGCTTCTGCGATCACGCCAGCCGCACCCGGCACGTCCGCGAAATCTATGCCGAAGTCGCCGCAATCTTTACGACGCGCACCACCGCGGATTGGATTAGCCTCCTGGAGGGGGCCGATCTTCCCTACACGCCGCTGCGCAGCATCGATGATCTGATCGAGGATCCCCATCTCGCCGAAACCGGCTTTTTCGCGCACGTCGAGCATCCGACCGAAGGCAGAATCAAATCCATGCGGGCGCCGACCGCGTGGAGCGACAGCAAGGCGCCGCCACACCGGCCGGCGCCGGCGCTCGGCGAACACAGCCGCGAAATCCTGGAGGAACTGGGATTGCCGCAGGACTCGATAGAAGACTTGTTCGCAAAACGCATCGTTCACGGCCCGGAGGCAGCAGCACCGGCGCTCGAAAACCCGGAACCGCTCTGATGGATTTTGCTCTCACTTCGGAACAGCAAGCGATCCGCGATTCCGTCTTCGCCATATGCCGGCGTTTCGACGACAGCTATTGGCTGGAGAAGGATCGCGTCGGCGGCTTTCCCGACGATTTCCATGCCGCGTTCGCAGCGGAGGGTTGGCTCGGCATTTGTATTCCCGAGGACTATGGCGGCTCCGGCCTCGGTGTCACGGAGGCCGCGATCATGATGCGGACCATCGCCGAATCCGGCGCCGGCATGTCGGGTGCGTCGGCGGTTCACATCAACGTCTTCGGCCTCAACCCAGTCGTCGTGTTCGGCACCGAAGAGCAGAAGCGACGCATGCTGCCGGGAATGGTTGAAGGACGCGAAAAGGCCTGCTTCGCGGTCACCGAGCCGAACACCGGGCTCAACACCACGCAGCTTAAAACCCGTGCGGCTCGCAAGGGTGATCGGTATGTCGTCGACGGCACCAAGGTGTGGATCTCGACCGCCCAGGTTGCGCACAAGATCCTGCTGCTGGCGCGAACGACGCCGCTCGAAGGGGTGAAACGCCCGACGCAGGGCTTAAGCCTATTTTACACCGATCTCGATCGCAGCCGCATCCAGATTCATGAGATCGAAAAGATGGGTCGCAAGGCGGTCGAACTCGAACGAGCTCTTTATTGAAGGCTTCGAAATCCCGGTTGCCGATCGCATCGGAGAGGAAGGCCGCGGTTTCGAATACATTCTCCACGGCATGAACCCGGAGCGCATCCTGATCGCCGCCGAGGCGGTGGGGCTCGGCATGCTGGCGGTTGAGCGCGCGGCGGCTTATGCGCGCGAGCGCATCGTCTTTAATCGTCCCATCGGTCAGAATCAGGCGATCCAGCATCCGCTCGCCAAGAACTGGATGGAGCTTGAGGCGGCCTGGCTGATGACCCTTTCGGCGGCCTGGCAATACGACAATGGCATGCCGGCGGGGGCGGCCGCGAATGCCGCCAAATATCTCGCCGGCGAGGCAGGGTTCGAAGCTTGCCAGCAAGCGGTCATGACCCATGGCGGCTTCGGCTATGCCAAGGAGTTTCACGTCGAGCGCTACCTGCGCGAGATCATGATTCCTCGCATTGCGCCGGTCAGTCCGCAGCTCGTTCTCAGCTTCATCGCCGAGAAGGTGCTCGGCCTGCCGAAATCCTATTGAGGTCGCATGCAAGCGGCGGCAGCCATAGCCAGCGTCGAGCGCGACATATGCGCCGTCGATTTCGCGGCCATCGTTCGCGCCGGCGATCGCGTGTTGTGCGGCCAGGGTGCTGCCGAGCCCCTGACCCTGACGAGAGAACTCGTCGCCCAAAAGGATCGGATCGGGCCGTTCGAAATCTTTCTCGGCCCGGTTCATTCGGAGACTTTCGCGCCGGAAAGAACCGAGGGCATCCGATTTTCCTCGTACGGGGCGATCGGGCGTGCGGCCTTACTGTCGCGCCGCCGCCGCCTCGATATCGTCCGCTACCGCTACGGCGCACTTGCCGATGCGTTCGCCAGCGGCGCCCTCAAAGCGGACGTGGTATTGATCCAGCTTGCCGCGCCGTTGTTAGGCCGTTCCGCGAGCTTCGGGCTCGCCAACGACTATCTGGTCGCGGCGGCGCGCCAGGCTCGAATTGTCGTGGCCGAGATTAATTCAGACGTGCCATGGACGTATGGCGCCGAAGTGCCGGCGGATTTTCCGCTGCATATGTGCGTTACGGCGGCGCGCCCGCCCGTTGATATCGCGCCCGTGCCGCTGAGCGAGACCGAACGGCGCATTGCCGCACGCGTCGCAGACCTGGTGCCCAATGGCGCCGTGCTGCAATTTGGCGTCGGCGCCGTTCCGGACGCGATCTTGGCCGGCCTCGCGCACCATCGCGATCTCGGAATGCATTCGGGCTTGATGACGGATCGTGCCGTCGATCTCATCGAGCACGGCGTCATTACCAATGCCGCGAAGCGTTTCGATCGCGGGGTGTCGGTCGCCAATGTTTTGTTTGGAACCGGACGCTTGCGCGCGCACGCGCATGATAATCCGGCCATTCGAGTCGCCCCGCCAAGTTATACGCACGGGCTGTCGGTGCTGCGTAGAATCGAGAACTTCACCGCCGTCAATTCGGCAATCGAAGTCGATCTGACCGGCCGCATCAACAGCGAGACCGCCGAGGGAAATTATATCGGCGCAATCGGCGGCCTGCGTGATTTCATCGAAGGCGCCAACGCGGCCGAAGGCGGCCGCGCCATCATCGCGTTGCCCGCAACCGCCCGATCGGGGCGAAGCCGCATCGTCGCCAATGTCGAAACAGTCAGCGTGGAGCGTGACGCGGTCGACGCAATCGTGACCGAATGGGGCGTCGCCGAGTTGCGGGGCTGCGATCTCGAAGAACGCGCCAGACGCATCATCGCCGTCGCAGCGCCGGAATTCCGCGAGGCGCTTGCGCGCTCCCACTGCGAGGGGAGAAGCGGCGGCGATGCCTGAGGATCGCGCTTGCAATGCCAGCGGACTGCACGCCACATGATCGTCAGACAGGCAGCCAACGTCCTTGACCTTCTTGAATTCTTCGTGCGCCGCAAGAAGCCGGCGACGCTGTCGGAAATGGCGGATTCGCTCGGCTGGCCGCGCTCAAGCACATTCAATCTCATTCAAACATTGGTCGACCGCGGCTATCTCTACGAGCCGCGCCCGCGCTCGGGCTATTACCCGAGCCCGCGATGGCTGGTGCTTGCGCAACACGTCGCCGCGGTCGAGCCGCTGCCGGAATTTGCCCATGCGCTGGTCACCGAACTGTCGGCGGAAACCGGCGAGACGGCGGCGATCGGTGCGCCCGCCGGCATCAATGCGATCTTCGTGGAGGTGCAGGAATCGCCTGCCGCGGTGCGCTATTTCGCGCAAGTCGGACATCGCCTGCCGCTTCATGCGACGTCGACCGGCCGCGCGTTGCTCGCCCAATACACGCGCGAGGAACGCTTCGCGCTTTATCGCCGGATCGAGTTTCGGCAGTGGAGCCCCACGACGCCGATCAGCATCGATGCTGTCGAAGCCGAGCTTCGGCGCTCGGCCGAACGCGGCTACCATCAGAGCCTGGCAGATTTCAGCCCCGATCTCGCGGGCGTCGCTTTGCCGCTGCCCGTTGGCGAACGCCGGCTGTCGGTGGTTGTCGCGGGCCCCATGTTTCGGATGGTCGAACGGCTTGAGCTTGTTGCCGACACCATCCGCCGCGCCGTCAAACGCCACGCGCCTTTGCCCGACGCGGCCAATCCGATGAGCCAATTCTTCCGTGTGAAGGAGCAGGCGTGAAGTGAAAAAAGAGAGGGGGAGGGAAGAATGCGTTTGAAAGACAAGCTGGCGGTTATCACGGCAGCCGCGTCCGGCATGGGACGGGCGGGCGTCGAATTGTTCGCGCGCGAGGGCGCAATTGTTGCCGCAGTCGATATCAATGCGGTCGCTTTGAAAGCGCTGGCCGGTGACGTGAGCGCCAAGGGCGGCAAGGTCATTCCGATCGTGAGCGACCTTTCGACCGCTGAGGGTGCGCGCGCCAGCGTCGACGCGGCGGCGGCGGCGCTTGGTGGCATCGATGTGATGTGGGCGCATGCGGGCACCCCCGGGCCGGCAGCGGTCGAAGGTCTCGATTTGGCTGAATACGAGAAGGCGATGGCGCTCAACGTGACCTCGGCGGTCTTTGCAGCGGGCGAAGTCGTCCAGCACATGCGGCGTCGTGGCGGCGGCTCGCTTATTTTCACGGCCTCGGTATCCGGCTTGGTGGGCTCGATGTTCAGCCCGGTTTATTCGGCCGGCAAGTTTGCCGTGGTCGGTTTGACGAAATCGCTCGCACAGCGGTTTGCCGCCGATCGCGTCCGCGTCAATGTCGTCTGTCCGGGGCCTATCGATACGCCGATGCTGCCGGGCTTCATCGGCCGCAGCGACGACAAGGCGCAGATGGCCGAGAACGAGAAGAAGCTCTTGAGCGCCGTTCCGCTTGGCCGTATCGGACGGCCGGAGGAAGTCGCCCATGCCGTTCTATGGCTCGCGTCGGATGACGCCTCCTATGTGACGGGCATCAGTCTGCCGGTCGACGGCGGCTATCTGGCGCGATGAGCGCACGCGATCGTCGGATACGCTCGCGCGAACGGAAGGTGCGTTTGCTGCAGAACAGGCTCATACCGCGCCCTCTCCCGCGGGGGAGAGGGCAGGGGTAAGGCAACGCCTGTCAGCAATGTTGTTGGCCGGGCGGGCACTTCTTGGCCGGCGGCGGCGGTTTCCGAGGCGGCGGTGGCGGAGGGGGCCGTGGCGCCGCGACGCGGGCGGGCGGTGGAGGTGGTTTAACCGCGTGCGGCGGCGGTGGTGCCGATACGTGCGGGGTTGGTGGAAGAGCTGCGCTCGGCTGCGTTTTAGCTTGCGGTTGCGGGCCGGAGCCGGGCGGCGTGCTGCCACCGGCTTTACCCTTATGGTCGTGAACCTGCGGGGTGGCAGCGTTGCCTGGAACGGTTCCGGCATTTCCTGAACCGACTTTGCTGCCTGGAGCGGTTGTCCCGTTGCCGAGACCGGGTTTGTTGCCGGGCACGGTGGCTGCGTTGCCAGGCTTGGCGCCGGGCGCAGTCACTGCGTTGCCGGTTCCGGGCTTATTGCCGACCCGATGACCTTGCGGTTGCACGGCCGAAACGGGCTGGCCCGGATGCGCCGAAATTACGCCTGAACCCTTGAACACCGCCGCGTGCGCGGTAGCCGCGACCGTCGGGTGGCCGTGATTGGCGTTGAGCGACAACGCGGGATCTCTGGCGGCTGCTTCCCTGTGCTGTATCTGCTGTGCGGTGGCGGGAACGTGATGCTCGTTCGCCGCGGCCAGCTGCTCCGGCGTCGCTCTTGCCGTCGTGCCGCCGGTGCCGCCGTTGTAGCTGACATTGGTCGTGTTGTTCACAACAACTGTCTTGTTATAGACGTTGGTGATCGACACGCCGCCGATGTTGTTGACAGTGCGGTTATAGAAGAACGCGCCGTTGCGCCAATAGCCGCCTTCATAACCGGCCCCGGTATAGCCGAAGCCATACGCCACGCCGCCATAGAACCCGATGTGCGGTCCCCAATAGCCGGCGTGGAAGCCATAAACGCCGTCATTCCAACCCCAATAGCCGGGTGTCCACAACAGGTCCGGCTCCGGCGGCAACACCCATGTTCCAGGCACCCAATAATGGCCAACGTCGTCGTCCCACGCCCAGTAACCGGGCGCCCATAGATAACCCGGCTCGGGAATTGGCGGCTGATCGTAAACAGGCAACGGCGGCGGCGCGACGTCGATGCTGACGTCGACATCCACTTGGGCGTGCGTCGGGGGTGAACGCAAAGAGCGAGCAAACAACGAAGGAAATACCCACGACGAGTGTGCGGATCGCACGCATGCAACCACTCCTGAAATTGTCCCAGCCTCAATGCCGTACGAATAGGTCGTTTTATCTGAACCCATCCTGAATACAAACGTTTCACGAGCCGCCGAGCGACTCGCACAAATCACAGAACTGGACGAAATGTGGCGATAGCGGGCACCAAATGTGTTTCAAATTTGGAGTTGTCGAAACATGAAGCCGCCGGCAGGACGCAGCGCGGCATGGCCTGCATGCCATGCTTTCGCGTCCGGCGTGCCTTTTGATCAACGGTCAAATGGCTTTGTCTCGCGGCGCGTATGCGTTGGAGTTTGCGTTTGCGGACTGACGAACTGGCGATTGGTGATGGCGTGCGGTCAACTGGCGAGGCGGCTGGCGCGAATGGGTCGCAAGCGAACATTGAATAGCGAAAGCGAGCTTTGTATCTTTTTTGCGTTCGCCGTTCGATCCCGGATTCGCGGTGCTGATCCGGTGCCGCGACGCGACGCAAAAGCTGAATGTGGGCGCGTCCGAATCGCGCGTCACGCGGCGCCAATACGGGCGCGGATGGCAGTCTTCGCTCGTGCTTCGGGGTGTCCTTGACCGGAACAGACGCAAAGCAGCCTGTTTGACGGCCGCATTGTCAGCGCGTGATTACCAAGTGAACTTATAATTGACGCCGGCGCGGATCAGGTTTTCGGTGAAGGATGTCGAGCCGTCTGCGAGGGTAGGGTTGTCGATACTGCAAAGGGTACCCGCGGGGCAGCCGAGCCGGCCCAGATTGACGTAGAGATACTCGACCTTGGCGCTGATCGCATCGTTAAAGGCGTATTCGATGCCAGCGCCAGCCGTCCAGCCGAGCGGCGCCGTTGGATTGAGAGAGGCGCCAGAGGTAAGTTCCCTGAGCCGGAAGTCGCCCATCGCACCGCCGGCGGTCGCGTAAAAAAGGAAATGAGACCAGGTGTAGCCGGCACGCAATCGGAAGGTGCTGAGCCAATCGATCTTGGTTTGGCAGTTCGAGTCGCCCGCCCCGAGGGCCGTGCATCCGGCACTGCCTGTCGCGCCTGACCAGTCGAAGTCGCCTTCGAAACCGAGCAACACCCAGTCGCCGAAGCCGGCATAATTGATGCCGAGCGTGCCGCCGGCAACTCCTCCATTGGCCGCGAAAGTGCCGGTCGTCCCCAAAGCATCGGTCCAGTCGCTGCGTCCGATGCCGTAGCCGCCGTTGAGGCCGATATAGACGCCGCCCCAATTCACGGGCGGCGGCGAAATCGGATAGTAGCTGTTCGGAGGGATAGGAGCGGACCCTGGCACCGGGAGGTCGGCGGCCAGCGCGCATTCTGCGCCGAATAGTGCCAGGATCAGTGCGACAGCGATCGCCTTCATGGCCGCCCCTTTTGTCCAAATCCTAGCCCGCCGCTGGCTCAAAAGCTGTGGCGAAGCGGCAACACCTCGGCACAAAGAAGCCAAGCTACCCCTGCCTCCGGCTAGCATCATCGGGAGACAGTGGACCCGGTTCCCCAACGGAATCAGCCCCGATCGCGCAACGATAGCGCACCCATCGCTTCAATTGAAGCGATGCGTGCGCAAGACGCGCCTTGTTAGGCGACTACCAACCAGGCGGGCGGGATACGGTGATATGCGGCTGCACTTCTTCCTCGGTCGGCAGCCACTTGAGCTTGATGTCCCGCGTTTTGGGATGAAGCTGATGTGAGCCAAGGCCTTCCGCAAAGCCTTTCTCACGAAGCTTGCCGCGCAGCTCCGCAGTCTTCGTCTCATCGATGCGGTAATCCAGCGCCTCGGCATCCACCACGTCGATGGCGACGCCGTAATAATCGCGCGCCGCCTCGACCGTCAGCCATTCGTCCATGACGTCCGTGAGCACGAGCTGCGGATCGCGCTCGAGCGGATCGCCAAACCCGCCGCCGCCGGAAGAGGCGTAGAAGATCTTGTCGCCCTTTTTCAGCTCGACGCCGGTGGCATACATGCCGGCGTTGAACTCGCGATCGGTGCCCTTGTTGATGATCAGATTGCACCCGCCGCCATTGAGACCGCCCGCCATGCCGAACGGGGTGAACTTTTCCCGGTCGCCGTGAATGGTCATGGTGACGTCGCTCAGCACCGTCATTTCGCGCACCAGCGCGAAGCCGCCGCGATACATGCCGTGCCCGCAGGAATCGGTACGCGCTTCGTAGCGGGTGTAGAGTACCGGGAACCAGCGTTCCTCGAGCTCCTGCGGAATCGTCCGCGCATTGCAGAAGCGCATGAAGATCAGCGATTTGCCGTCCTTGAACGTGCGCGCATTCTCGCCGCCGACCGCGTAGGTATATTGCACGAACGATTTCTTGGTGCGCGGATTATAGCCGCCCATGCAGAGATTGGTCAGGCTCACCGCCGCCGGATAAACGCGCCACGGCTGCACGCTGCTCATCGGGCCGGCGAGGCAGGCGATCGTCACCGCCTCGACCTTGTCGAAGGCGCCGGACGCATAACCCGTTGTCGGCGCGGGCTCGACCACGTCGACGCAGGTGCCTTTCTTGGAGAGTATTTCCAGATTGCGGATGATGCCGTGATTGAGCGGAAACAATTGCGGAAAGCAGATCATGAAGCCGAGATAGTTGCCGCCGGTGAGCGTGGCATAGCTGCAGCCCCATGAGCCGCGCGGCTGCGGCCCGCTCTGGGTCCAGTCGAAAGTCATCTTGGTGCCGCGCTTGGTCATCGTGCAGTGTACGCGGATCGGCGGCTTGCCCGGCGTCATCACGTCCTGATCGCCGAAATCCTCGAACTCCCAGGTGCCGTCCGGCAGTTGCGCAAGCTCCGCCAGCATCACCCGCTCGGAATAATTGAACTGCTCCTCGAATGCCGTGAACAGCGTTTCGACGCCGTAGCGCTCGCACAATTCGCGCACGCGCCGGTCGATCAATCTAGAAGCCTCGAATTGCGCCTGAAGATCGGCGCGCCGTTCGACCGCCCCGCGAATGTTGATGGCGATCAGGCTGAACAATTCCTCATCCAGCACGTCTTTCTTGAACAGCCGGATCGGCGGGATGCGGATGCCTTCCGCATAGCAGGTGGTTGCTTCCGGATTGAAGGTTCCCGGCATCGGGCCGCCCATGTCGGCCCAGTGGATGACAGTGCAGGCGAAAGCCACGACCTGATCGTCGTAGAAGATCGGCCGGATCAGGCGCGTGTCGTTGACATGCGATCCGGTGCGGTAGGGATCGGAAAACAAGAACGTGTCGCCGCGCTGCATCGACTCGACCGGCCGGTCTTTGAGCAGTTCGACCACGGAAGGACCGAACGAAGCGTAATGCGCGGCGGCGTCAGTATGGCCGTGCGCCACCAGGCGACCGTCCTTGGTGAGCAGAGCGTTCGAACGGTCGCGCCCCATGCCGACCACTGGATGGTAGGCCACTCGCTCGATCGTGGTCGAAGCCTCATAGCAGGCCGCGACGAAGGCGTTGCGCATCACCTCGAAGGTGATGAGATCCATGCCGATTTCGCTGATATGGGTCAGCTTTTCCTTGATGCCGTAGGCGGCATCGGATTGCTGCGCGCTGGCGGATGCCTGTTGCATCGTGTGCCTACCGTTCCACCTTGATGACCAGGTTACCGTATTTGTCGGGGGTGCACAGCGTGCCGGGCGGCATCACCGTCGTGGTGTCCGGCTGCTCGACGATGGCCGGTCCTTCGAAAGACACGCCGGCGGGCAGCTTGCCGCGTTCGTAGATCGCCGCCTCGACGAATCCGGAGCCGCGGAACCAGACGTTCCGCCGGCCCTTGTGCGCATCCGCGAGCGACGCCGGCCGCTCGATTTCCGGCAGGTGCGGCTTGGGAATTTGTCCGATCGCGATGACACGCAGATTGACGAGTTCGACCGGCGCGTATCCCGGCGGCAACGTGTAGCCATAGGCCGCCTGCATCGCCGCCATGAAATCGTGCGTGATGCCGTCCAGATTGGTGATGCGCTCGCTCTTGATCGGAACCGTAAAAAAGCGCGATTGGCTGAAATACTTCACGTCGACATAGCGCTCGATGTCGATCTGGTCGGCGCGCAAGCCCTCCCGCATCAGCGTCGCGTGCGCCTTCGCTGCCAGATCGTCGAACTCGAGGTTGAGTTTCGCGTAGTCGAGCTCCGCTTCGATCTTGTGCAGCGGTATCGTGAATTCGTGTTTCACGTCGACCCGGATGGCGCCGAAAGCCGATGCGTAGCCGGGGAGCGGCGGCACGATCACGGTCGAGGCGCCGATCTCGCGGGCCAGATCGCAGGCATACATGGCGCCGCCGCCGCCATAGGGCACGATGGCAAAGTCGCGCGGATCCCAGCCGCGGCTGACGGTCTGCAGCCGCATCGCCATCATCAGATTGGTCATGGCGACCATGTACATGTTCGCCGCCGACGTCTCGGCGTCCCAGGCGTAGTGATGACCGATCTTGGTCTCCAGCGCCTGCCGCGACAGCTTCGCGTCGACCTGCATCTCGCCGCCGAGATAGTAGTTCGGATCGATGCGGCCGAGAACGATTTGCGTATCGGTATTGGTCGGCTCGGTGCCGCCGGCGCCGTAGCAAGCGGGACCCGGCACGGCACCCATGCTCTGCGGGCCGACATTGAGAATGCCGCCCTTATCGACCCAGCCGATCGATCCGCCGCCGGCGCCGATATAAACGGTGTCCACCGAGGGCAGGCAGCAGGGCACGTTCCAGAGAATTTTCCACTCGTGGGTGATGGCCGGCCTGCCGCGATAGATGATCGAGACGTTGTTGGTCGTCCCGCCGGTTTCGAACGCGATTACATTTTCGAAACCGGCGAGCGACCCGATATAGCCCGCTAGTCCCACCGCGCCGGAGACCGGCGAGGAGTGAAACGTGCGGGCCGGAAGTTTCAGTGCCTCTTCCATGCCGATGACGCCGCCGCCCGACGTGGTCACCAGGATGGCGCCGTCATAGCCCCAATCGGTCTTCAGCCGGTCCGCAAGTCCCTGCAGATAGTTCTTGAGGATCGGCGACACATAGGCGTTGAGCACCGTCGTGCAGGTTCGCTCGAATTCCAGCATCTGCGGCAGAACTTCGTGCGAAAGCGTAATGTCGATGTCGGGCAGTTCCTGGCGCAGGATTTCGCGTGTCCGCCGCTCGTGGACCGGATTCATGAAGGAATCCATGTACACGACGGCGACCGACTCGATGCCGCGCTTTCTGATCATTCGCGCGGCGCGCTGCACGTCGGCTTCCTCGAGCGGCGTGACGATCTCGCCGTAGGGACTGACGCGCTCGCGCACCACCAGCACATTGCGGCGCGGCACGATCAGCTCGGGCGGGTCCCAATCGAGCTCGAAGGCGGAAATCCGCTCGGCGCGGCCGCCGCCGAGGACGTCGCGAAAGCCTTCCGTGGTGATCAGCGCGGTTTTGACGCCTTTGCGTTCGAGGATGGCATTGGTCGAGACCGTCGCGCCGTGACGGAATGACAGCGTCTCCTCGCCACGCAATCCGGCGCGCGCCAGGCCGTTGATCACGCCGTCGAAGAAGGTGGGCGGCGTCGAGGGAACCTTGCCGATCCGCTGCTCGCCGGTCTCGAGATTGACCCCGATCACATCGGTGAACGTGCCGCCGATGTCGGTGCCGACGACCCAGACGCGCTTGCCGCTCATTCGCCGTTCCGCCCTTGCATCCTTCTGGAAATGGCCTCCCGGCCATTACTGAACCTTATTCGTTATTGGGCACGTGTCAACGAGCGGTGGGCGTGTGCCCGGTAGGGTTGCCGTGCGGCGCATGGGCCGCGAAAATGCGCTTTATCAGCCGGGAAGTGACTTGTAATAAGGTCTGAGCGGTTGGAGCGGTTTTTCGGTTTATCGACCGGCGCAAAAAGGGAACTCATTCGGACGTGGCACAAACAAGAAAGATCGAGATCAGACAAGCGATCCTTGATGCCGCCTATCGGCTTTTTTCGAAGCGCGGCTATTCGGACACCAATATTGCCGACATTGCACGATCAGCCGGCGTGGCGCCGGCCAATGTCTATGTTTATTTTCCCTCCAAGCTTGAAATTCTGTTTTCGATTTACGCGCCTTGGCTGACGGGACAATTCGACGACCTAGAGAAATCGCTGCTGCGCATCCGCGATCGGCGGCAGCGCCTGCGCAAGATCCTCTCGACCTTGTGGCGGGAGATTCCCTCCGCCGACAACGGCTTCGCCAACAACCTGATGCAGGCCATTTCCACCGCGAACGGGCGTGAAGGCTATAGTCCGGCGCTGCGGCTTGCCATCGAGGAGCGGCTGGCGAAGCTGCTTGAGGATTGCCTGCCGGCGAGGGATCGCAAAAGCGCGCGCGATCTGGCGAGCGTCGTGCTCATGGCATTCGATGGTTACGCACTGAATTTTCATCTCAAGGGTGGCGCAGTGTGTCCGGCAAAGCAGCTCACGCTGTTGGCCGATATTTTAGGTGCGGGCCCGCAATCCCACTCCCGCCCGCGACCGGCCAAGCCTGCCCGGCCGAGGGTCAGCCGGATGGCGCCAAACGGAAGAGCGAGGATCGCGGGATGAGCGTGGACGCGGCCGAGACACTGCCGCGGGTATTCCCGACTGTCGTGCACATGCTGGCCGACACCGCTGCGCGTTTCGCGGACAAGACGGCCCTGGTCTGCGGGCCGCGCAGTCTCACCTACGCGCAGTATCTGCGCTGCGTCGCCGGTTTTGCCGGGGAGCTGGCCGGTCACGGGGCGCGCGGCGGGCGCGTTGCGCTGGTCTGCGCGAATTCACTCGACGTTCCGATCGCGATGTTCGGGGTGCATGCCGCCGGAGCGCAGGCGGTGCCGATCAACCCGACCTATACCGAGCGCGAGCTCGGCTACATCCTCAAAGACGCCGATCCGATTGCAGTCATCTACGATGCCGCAGTCGCGAGCAAAGTCGAGCCGCTCGCCGCCGCGCTCGGCATCGAGCGGACGGTGCGCGTCGGCGAAGGCGGCCGCAGTCTTGATGTCTGGAAGAACGAGCCGGCGCGGCGATTGCCGCAGCCGTGGCCTTCGCCCGACGATCTCGCCACCTTGCAATATACCGGCGGCACGACCGGCCTGCCGAAGGGCGTCAATATCAGCCATCGGCAGATGGCGGTGAATATCAGCCAGCGGGAAGCCGCGCTGCCGACCCGGCCGGGCGACGAGAGCATCCTTTGCATGATGCCGCTGTTCCATGTCTTTGCCGTGGCGATGTGTCTTCATCTCTCCGCCTATTGCGGAGGACGGCTTGTCATCATGCCGCGCTACCGGCCCGAGATGGTGCTCGATCTCATTGCCGAGCAAAAAATCACCCGCCTGCCGGCGGGGCCGACCGTCTTCATCGGCTTGCTCGCCCACGAGAAATTCGCGGCGACGGATTTCTCCTCCTTGCGCACCGCCTATTCCGGCTCGGCGCCGCTTCCGGAAGAGACCGTGCGGCAATGGTCGGCGCAAACCGGCACGCCGATCCTGGAAGGGTTTGGGCAAACCGAAGCCGGCCCGGTGCTGACCTATGTGCGCGAGGGCGAACCGTTCAAGGTGGGTTCCGCCGGACCCGCCTTGCCGCTCACCACGCTCGAGATCGTCGACACCGAGAGCGGCACAAAGGTGCTGGGGATTGGCGAGATCGGAGAGATTCGCGCCCGCGGACCGCAAATCATGTCCGGCTATCGCAACAAGCCGAAGGAAACCGCGGAGGCGCTGCGCAATGGATACTTATATACCGGCGACATTGGCGAGCTGGATGCGGACGGTTACCTGTTCATCCGCGACCGCAAGAAAGACATGGTGATTGTGGGCGGCTACAACGTTTATCCGCGCGAGGTGGACGAGGTGTTGTTCGCGCATCCGGCGGTGAGGGAGGCCGCCAGCACCGGCGCCCCGGATCGCTACTATGGCGAGACCGTGCGTGCTTTCGTCGTGCTCAATGAGAACGCGACGGTCGGAACCGACGAACTCATCGCGCACTGCAAGAAAAACCTGGCGCCGTACAAGGTGCCGGCGCGAATCTATCTGGTCGATGCCTTGCCGCGGACGACGGTCGGCAAGATCGACAAGGTTGCGCTGCGGGAAAGGCTGTCTTCCGAGGCGCCCGCTTAGACCAAGTACAGAGAGCGCGGCAATGGCCTACAAAGCTGAAATACCCTACGGCGCATATTGGAGCACGCCATTCGCCCGATGGCAGGGCGCCTTCGCCAACCTGCATGCGCTGGAATTTGCCGCTCACACCACGCGCAAAGAGCTCGATCGGCGCGGCATCCCGGCGGAGACGATCGAACATGGCGTGCTCGGCTTCAGCGTGCCGCAGTCGCATTCATTTTACGGGTTGCCCTGGGTCGCCGGCCGGGCCGGCTTGGGCCATGTGGCCGGTCCGACGATCATGCAGGCCTGCGCCACCGGCGTGCGCACGCTGCTCGCGGCCGCGCAGGAAGTCGAAGCAGGCATGTGCGGCGTCTCACTCGCGCTGACCTGCGACCGCACCTCCAATGGACCGCATCTCTATTATCCAAACCCGAAAGGACCCGGCGGCACCGGCGCGCACGAGGATTGGGTCATGGACAATTTCGGCTGCGATCCGCTCGGCCGGCATTCGATGTTGCAGACCGCCGAAAACGTCGCCGCCAAGCATCAGATCACCACCGCGCAGCAGCACGACGTGGTGCTCTTGCGCGAACAGCAATACCGCGACGCGTTGGCGGACGCATGCGCCTTTCAGAAGCGTTATATGACTCTTCCCTTCGACGTGCCGGATCCTTCCTTCAAAAAGTCAGCCGCAACGCTTGAGTCGGACGACGGAATCCGCTTCTCGTCGGCGGAAACTCTTGCCACGCTGAAACCGGTCCTTGCCGGCGGTACGGTCACCTATGGCGGGCAGACCCATCCGGCCGACGGCAATGCCGGGATCATTCTGGCGGAGCCGGAGCGGGCCGGCCAATTGAGCCGCGACCGCAACATTCGCGTGCGCTTGCATGGCTTCGGCAGCGCGCGAGCCGCGCTCGCGCATATGCCCGAGGCGCCGATTCCGGCAGCCAAGCGCGCGCTCGACGCGGCTGGTAGTGAGCATCGAGCGGATGGACGCGGTCAAGACCCACAATCCGTTCGCCGTCAACGATGTCCTGTTCTCGCGGCAGACCGGCTTTCCGCTGGAAAGGATGAACAATTTCGGCTGCTCTTTGGTGTGGGGCCACCCGCAGGCGCCCATGGGCACCCGCGGCGTGATCGAGCTCATTGAAGAGCTGGCGCAACGTGGCGGCGGTTACGGCTTATTCGCCGGATGCGCGGCGGGCGACACCGCCATGGCCGTGGTTGTCGAAGTCGCCGATCGCCGCAAGGCTTAGCTAAAGCATGATCCGGAAAAACCCCTACGCGCTCGGCCAAGAGCATCGAAAGGAGCGAGACTGACGATGCGAGCGTCAACAATAGGGTGAAGGTAAGTGATGCTCGGGGTTTTAATCATGGTTGCAAGCGCGGCGTCTCCTCTCCGATGCGAGCGCAGTCATTGGTCGCTGCAATCTTTACACTCACTATGACCTGCACTTCAAAACGTGAGTGACATTGACCCCTTCAATTGACCCAGAGAAACTCCGAGTTTGCGGCGCGCGGCGAGCGCCAAAATTGGGGTCGCGTTAATTCGCGGTTAGAAGGAAACAAACAGTGCCAGGTTCGGTAGGTCCTGAAACCTGGCGCGCGCCAGCGGCGAGCGGCCCTTTTACAAAGCTTTTCCTGCCTGCAATTAAGCGGTAAACTATATATTTAATGACTGCACAAAAGGGTGGGCCTCGCTTACATGGCCGAACATAGCCCGATTTACAGTGCAAAGACTGGCCAGCAAATTGGCCATGTGAAAGGCGACCAAGCGTTCGATCTGTTTGGTAGACCGTGCGCCATTTACAACATGGACACGGGCGTTCTGCACGATCCTAACAGCGAAACGCCCGTTGGCTACGTATCCTTAACAAACATTTTTGTTGGTTCATCCTGGATTGCGGAAAAGCTTTTTCCCAAAGCTGAAGCCGTTCTTCCGCCACAAGGTACCCCGGAAATCGATGATCAGGCCGCCGACGCGCCTACGCGTAGGGTTGAGCACGGCGACCGTGAGGGCATCGATGCGCCGCCGCCGATAGCTCAAACGCGGCGCTGGCAGCAGACAGAAAAGACCGACCCGGCCGTGACGCTCTCTGTTGTGACTGATCCGGTCTCTCCGGAAAGGGCGAGCGTGCAAGAGCTTGGGTCGCAGGCAGCCAACGTTACCCCTGTCACAGTCCCGTCCCAACTGGACGATGTGGTCGGCGCCGCGCTTTCAACGCCTAGCGATCCGCCTCAGGGCGGCTTTTTGAGCGAGCAACACGCGCTCTCTCACGCTGCCTCCGTCACGGACGAGGTTTTTGCACCACGTGAGGCTGAATTCGATCACTCCAGCCGCGCCATAAGTCGCATAACAGCTGCACCGGCACCGCAGCCAGATGATGCCTGTCTGCCAATTCGTGCACCATCCGATGACGACAGTGCTCTCGAGAGCGCTCAGCGCGACGTGCATCCAAGCGGAGCAGGCGCCGTGCCGCCAGCAGTCGAGGCGTTCATGCGAAGTCTCGCCGCCTATGTCTCTTCAAGCACTGCTCAAACAGCGACGCCATCCTCCTCAACGGAGGGCGCAGCCGGGCCCCAGCTGAGTGCAAGCTCTGCGGCGCAAAAAGACGTAGAACAGGTGCCGCTCCCCGGCGAACGTTATGCTGGTGAACCCGACCTTCTGGCCGCGGTCGATGATCTTGCGCTGCCCGCGGCCGAAGAGGAGGCGGCTAAAGACGAGCTTATGGTTGAGGACAAGCCTGCGGATGAAGAAGAGGCGGCGGCTAAAGACGAGCCTGCCGCTAAAGACGAGCCTGCCGCTAAAGACGAGCCAGGCGCCCCTGCGGCTGAAGACCGGCCAGCGGCGGAAGGCGCCCCTGCGGCTAAAGACGAGCCTGCGGCTGAAGAACAGACTGCGGCTGAAGACGAGTTTGCGGCTGAAGAACAGACTGCGGCTGACGACGAACACGAGCCTGCCGCTAGAGACGAGCCTGCCGCTAAAGACGAACCAGCGGCACAAGGCGCCCCTGCGGCTGAAGACCGGCCTGCGGCCGAAGAACAGACTGCGGCTGAAGACGCGCCAGCGGCGGAAGGCGCCCCTGCGGCTGAAGACGGGCCTGCGGCTGAAGAACAGACTGCGGCTGAAGACGAGTCATCTGACAGTATCAACGCAACACCGCCAATATCGCTTGTTGCAAGCGACGCCTGGCAGAGGCCGATGTCAAGTTCGCGCGACCGCGCTGGTTTTGAGAGCGTTCTGCGCGACTGGCGCTTGGACGATGCCGGCGATATGGGGCGCGAGAGTTTTGCGCAAAGTGAGTTCACGCCCCAAGCAGACAGCAAGATCGACGAACCGCCGGCGTCCAATGATTCCCAGGGCGAGGCAAGTGGCCCTGACCTAGCTCCTGACCTGGCCGAGGTCTTTTTCGAAGTCGATATGGAACGCGCCGTCGCAGTAGCTCGGAGCGAACTCGGGTCGCGGAATACTGGGCGAGCTGGCGCGGACCCTGACCCAAGTGAGGACTTCTTCTCAGTCGACATCGAGCGTGCTGTTCGACTGGTGCGGGACGAACTTGGAGAGCCGGTCCACACTACGGATCATCCTGATGCCGTTGGAGACGCCGACGCGACTGACCCGACAAGGGAGATCTTCTCGACAGATATGGATCGGATCCTTAAGGCTGTGCTGAGGGAGCTAGAGAAAAAGCCATAGTAATCTTAACGACATGAGGCGTCGTGATTTTGGCGGCGGCGCTACCGTGCAATTTATAGGCTGTTTCGAGCGCTAACCTGACGTAAGTCGGCAGTGATGCAGATACGCACGTCGGCGTCAAAAGATTGCGCAATAGACATCCGCTAGCGGCTGACCGTACACTAAAGCTGCCGGGTCGTGACCGACGTCAGTGAGCCTCGGGCGATTGGTGGGTCTGCGTCGAGACGACAGGGGAGTTGAATTGATGTTCGATTTCTTCGGCGCCGATACGCTGCTGGCTGTACGGTTCGTGTTGGCCTTCGTCGTCGTGTTGGCTTTGATCGGCGTAGCGGCTTGGGCGGTACGCCGACTGGGCAGCGCACGAACAGGTCACGCGGTGCGGGGGCGACTGCCGCGCCTGGGGGTCAGTGACTACGCTTCTGTCGACTCGCGGCGCCGATTGGTCTTGGTCCGCCGCGATAACGTTGAGCATCTGGTGATGATCGGCGGGCCGACCGACGTGGTCGTCGAAGGCAACATCGCGAAGGAAGGGTCGCTCTCGCGCGTAACTGCCATTGTGGGCGACCCAGAGCCGGCGGCAACGTCGGCGCGCACGCTTCCGCCACCGGAAGATGGAGTAAAGGAGTTGTGGCCGCTGCAGCCAGAATACCCGCCGTCGCGGCCTCGCGCGCCACGGAACGTGGCGGACGAAAACATTCCGCTGATCCACGACGAGTTCCAGGCGCGCCTGCAGCGCGGCGCAGCGTGGTCGCAAGAGTCCGCACCACTCCCCTTGGCCCCGGAGCCGCCGGGAGACCCGCTTTCACAGCGCAGGGGTCGGTCAATGCCCCCCCGCCCTCCATTGGTCGAGCCGCGCGCCGAAGGCGCAAAGGACCGTCGTCACGAGTTGGGTGTGCCGCGTCAACAGCCTTTGGAACGATCGGTATCGTGGCCGTCGCAGCCAGAACGGCCGGCGTCTCCGCCCCGCGCGCCGCGGAACGAGGCGGCGCCGGAGGAAGACGAGAACAATCCGCTAATGCGCGAGGAGTCTCAGGCGCGCCCGTGGCACGGCGACGCGCCGCTGCCGGAGCCCCCACCAATCCCGTTGGCCCCGGAGCCGCTGCTAGACCCGCTTTCACAGCGCAGAAGTCCGTTAGTGCCACGGCGCCCCCCATTAGCTGAGCCGCGCACCGAGGTCGCAGGGGACCATCGTCACGAGCGGGGTGGGCCGGACCAACAGTCTCCGGAACGCTCGGTGTCGTGGCCGCCGCAACCGGAACAGCCGGCGCCTCGGCCGCGCGCGCCGCGAAACGAGCCGGCGGCCGAGGAACACGAAAACAATCCGATGATGCGCCACGAGCCTCAGGCGCGCCCGTGGCGCGCGCCGCTGCCAGAGCCCCCACCAATTCCGGTGGCTCCAGAGCCGCCGGTAGATCCGCTTTCACAGCGCACAAGTCCGTTAGCGCCACCGCGCCCTCCATTGGCCGAGCCGGGCGCGGAGGTCGCAGGGGATTATCGTCAAGAGTGGAGTGTACCGCCCCGACACACGCCGGAACGCTCGGCGGTCGATGAAAGTCTGGCGGAAATGGCGCAGCGACTGGAAGCCACCTTGCGCAAACCAAAGTCGACCGCGCCCACCGCGCCGGCGCCTGCGCAAGCTTACCAGTCTAAAGCCGCAGCTCCGGCCAATCCCGCGCCATACGACGATCTCGAATTGCAGATGGCGAGTTTGCTAGGTCGTTCGTCCAAGAAAACCGACGATTCTGCATAACGGCTGCCGCGGCCATCTGAAAGGACGGCAGCTCACTTGTTTACGCCCCGATAACACCCGCACCCATTTTGTGCTGGCCGAATGGCGCGATGGGCGCGGACGGCATTTTGAACGTATGACGTATCAGGGGAAATCGGCTGTGGCCTCTACAAACCTCAGCATCGTCACAGTGCTATAAAATCGTCACCGAGAATTCACACCCGCTTCGCAATTGCGAGGGTCGTCGTCACATATTGATGCCCAAATTGATGCCCAAACGTCGCCGCGATGATGTCTATTTTTTGATTTGCCCTTGTCAATCGCATCGGCACCGGCTCTTGGCCCTCAGGCCCTTATTTCGGCTGGCGGCAGCTGCGGCGGGCACCATTCGATAACGACCGCGAGGCAACATGCGTCTCCTATCCGTTGTGGGTTGTCGAGTTCGTCAAGCTCCTGGGACGGCGGCAACTGCACCCTCTCAACGCGCAATGTCCCATCTGCCATCAAATGGTCCGTCTGCACTACAACTTTGCTGGTCGGCGACACTTACTCGCGCACGCTCGTGCATGCTCGCGCGCACTGTATGAGGGGTCGCGCTACTGCGCACATTACACCGCAAACATGAGATGCCTCGGTTCAGGCACTCCGGCGCGGTTCGATCCTCGACCGACTGAAGACCTGCATTTCAAGGTGCCGCAAACCCTTGAGCTCGAAAGAGATAAGGAACAGCGTCAGCAACGATACTCACCGCCAGGGGACGCTTGGGACAGCATAAATTTCGGTTGATTTTTCCGCTCCCTAAAGCATTGACTTAAAAATGCGCTTGGCTGCCAAAAACGCGCCGGTCGTCCTGCCTTGGCCGTTGCAGCGCGGTCTGGAGGCTGCCACGCGGGCGCTTCTGGATCCCTGTGACCAATCTTCGGTCGATTTTTTGCGGCCGACGGGAGAGTTGGCACTTCTATCGCCCGACTCCATTTCGTGGCGCGTATTCAAGAATCCAGTGTCGCTATTCATCGGTGGTGTCACCGCTGTCATCATGGAACTCGCCGAGCCGCGCGTGCGCACCGGTGTGTGGGAACACACCACATTCCGTGTGGATCCGATCCGGCGGCTGCGGCGCACAGGACTTGCCGCCATGGTGACGGTCTACGGTCCCCACAGTACCGCCGAGGCCATGATCGCCGGTGTACGACGCATGCACGACAGGGTCGCGGGCACGACGACGTCAGGTGAAGCCTATCGCGCCAATGATCCAAAACTGCTGAATTGGGTTCACGGCACGGCAGCATATGGATTTGTTCAGGCCTATCGCACCTATGTGCGGCCGCTTTCTTTGCTGGAACGCGATCGTTACTATGCCGAGGGGATCACGGCTGCTGCGCTTTACGGTGCGACAAGCGCACCGACATCCGAAGCCGAGCTTGAAATGCTATTTCAGGCAATGACCGGCCGACTTGAGCGCTCGGATATTGTGTTCGAGTTTCTTGCCATCATGCGGTCGGCGCCGATTCTGCCGCTGTTGCTGAGGCCCATGCAGCTGCTGCTGGTGCGGGCTGCTGTTGATCTGACGCCGCGCTGGCTGCAAACGAGCTTGGGGCTCACCGGGCACGGCTTGTCTCGTTGGGAAGCCGAGCTGGTCCGGCAGGCGGGGGCGTTTGCAGACCGCCTTGTTCTGCAATCCAACCCAGCTGTCCAGGCCTGTCGGCGTATGCGACTTCCTGCTGAATACTTGTATGTACACGCCGGCGGCCCGCGCCGGCATCCTGCCGATGTGGCCAATGTGAGTGCAAATGCACAAGGACGGAAAGCCCGTGCTTACGATCGGTAGCCGTGGCTTGCAGAGCGTTAAATGACGCGCTGCGTTACGCGAGGTGTCCGTTCCAACTTGCGCGTTTACGAACAACCTCGCTGCTATTCACGCGGCGCTTGGACCATCGTCGTCGGCGGCCCGCGCATCATCGTCCCGGCTCCGGCCTCTCAGATCTTGCTTTATTTGCGCTATTGCACGCGTGATGGCGTCGGCATCATGGCGCAGCGCCGGCAGCAAATATCCAGCCTTGACGAGTTTGGCGATCATCTCACGAGAGGCCGTCTGGCGGGAGCGAATGACGTTACTCATCGGACAGATTGACCTTGCGCGGCAATTAAACGACGAAGCAAAGCTCGGCAGCGCTCCAACAATATCGCTCGCTCTGGCACGTTATCGTTGGCGGGGAGGGCGTAGGAAACATCAACAGGTCTGGATCGATCCACGTCGGCAGCAGCCCCGATATCGTCCTGCTTAGAACGCAAATAAAACGATCGGTGCGCGTCCATTGACGGACCCCACTACATCACCGATCCCCAACGCATTCTCCTATAAAGTTGAAATTGTTGGCAAGACCAATTATTAAGCAATGACGGCTGCTCACTGATGGAGTAGGGCGACGGCGCATTTCGAAGGGCGCGAGCACGGTGAAGGCCAAGCACGGTGATGGCAATCGCAAGCGATCGGCGTCATCTCTTATTGAATTGGAGCAGAGAATGCCTAAGGGCATCGTGAAATGGTTCAACGCGCAAAAAGGCTACGGATTTATTCAGCCCCAGGGCGGCGCCAAAGATGTGTTTGTCCACATCTCTGCAGTCGAACGAGCCGGTCTTAGCGGCCTCAGTGAGGGGCAGGCGATCGAATACGAGGAAGTTTCGAATAGGGGTAAGACTTCAGCCGAAAATCTCAGAGTTCAGCGCTGAGGTTTGTTTGATATCCGCCAACCAACGACGGTAGCTTCGATGCGTCTGCCGGTCGTTGCATGTTCCCATCCGCCTTGGCGCCAGCGGCATAGAAACGGAACCACGTACGTACCGACGTGATCCTCGCAGAGGATTTGAAACGGTTGGTCAGTCGGCGGGCTCCCCTGGTGATTGAAATCGTCGATGCGTTCTTGCCGGGTTACCAAATCTTTTCACTCCTGCCTGCGCATGCTAGTCATTGCGACGCCGCTTACCGCCCTGGAGCCCCGCGTCGCATTCGTCCATCAGCTTGAGCAAATACGTCGCTGCGGCCGCATATGCATTCCCAGCCTTACTTTGAGCCTAGTGTAAGTGCGAATCAATTTGACGGGATTGTACCAATGCTGGAGCAAAGCAGAAACGGCAGAAATCGTTTCGTATTAGGCTTGGTCCCGTGTGAAATAGAGCGGGGTCTCCGCGTCGAGTTTGCGATGCAAGTCTTCATCGGAGACGTTGCTTGGAAGTCGCCGGATAGAGGTCGATGGGGACACGAGACCAAAGAGAGCTTGAGTAGCTTTTCCAATAGGTACGCGGGGCCACAACACACTGCTGCGCCTATACGGCAACGAAGGGGGATGATCGGAATCCGGCTACGACTGGGGCTGCTGCCTGTTCGACCTGGTTGATTCCACTCCGATAGCGGATGCGATGGCCGGTCCAAGGCCGAAAGGGACGCACCGAGGCGGCGGTCTGGCGGCAGGAACAACTTCTCACAAATCCTACCTAACCGAGTGGTTGTGCAGCGACGGGAGGAGCCGTTGCACAATATGCCACAGGAGGCTCTCTCGGGACTCAGGCCCGGGAATCGGGCTAGGCGGCGCTGACGTTTGTTAGCTGATCGTGGACCAAATGGGCTTCAAGTTCCTTGATGGACTTCGGGGCGCAAAGAAAATTTCCTTGGCCTTCATTGCAACGATATTTGCGAAGAAAATGCAGCTGGCCAGCCGTTTCAATGCATTCGGCAACTATTTTGATGCGAAGTTCACGGGAAAGCTTGATGAGTGATTTTATGATGGATCGACAATCCGCGTCTGCTGCAAGCTCGCGCACAAACGAGCCATCGATTTTGATCGTATCAGGGGATAATTTTCGCAGGTAAGTCAGGGACGAGTATCCCGTGCCGAAGTCGTCGAGGGCGATCCGGACTCCTATTGTGCGCAAAGCTTTGAGGTTCGAGATGCTTTGTTCGATATTGGCTATGACTGCCGTCTCGGTAATTTCAATCTCGAGGCGCTCTGGTGGCAAAGCTGACAGGGTCAACGCATTTACCACCGACTCCGCGATATTTGGATGACGAAGTTGAACCGCTGACACATTCACCGCAACTCGCATGTTCTTCGGCCACGCGCGTGCGGCATTGCAGGCTTCAAGAAAAACCCAGTTGCCGATTTCGTTGATGAGCCCAGTATCCTCTGCGGCTTCCATGAACTCACTGGGTGGTCGGAGCCCAAAAGCTGGATGCTTCCACCTTATCAAAGCCTCGCATCCCGTGATCTGATTGGTCTCCAGCTCAAAAAAGGGCTGGTACACCATGCAGAATTCGTCACGACGGAGCGCGTCACGAAGGTCACGCTCGAGAGCGCGCCGTTGACGCGTCGCGTGTTTTTGGCTCGGGTCGAAGAGTTGAATGACGCCGCCGGATTGGTGCTTGGCATCATAAAGCGCCTCATCCGCGCTTTTCAACAGCGCCTCCGGATTTGTGCCGTCCGCCGGCGCGAACGCAATCCCAATGCAGGCGCTAGTAATGACCTCAGTATTATCGATTCCAAACGGACTATCGAGACTGCTAACAAGCCTGGTCGCTATAGTGCTAGCAGTGGCAGCCTCTCTTATGTTGCCAACGACAATCGCAAATTCATCCCCGCTCAACCTTGCAAGCAAACCGGCTTCTCTCAGGCCGCCTCTTAGACGCTGGCCGACTTGAACCAATAATCTGTCACCGGTCGCATGGCCCCAGCGGTCATTGACAGTCTTGAAGTCATTGAGGTCAAGGTAAAGGATAGCAAATCGCTCGCCAAGGCGCTCAAGTCGTGCAAATGCACTTTCAAGCGCCTCGAAGAAGGCCAGCCGATTTGGCAAGCCGGTCAACTCGTCGCAGCGGACTTTTCTTTCTGCGTTGACGTGGTCGGCCACTCTCTTGCCGACCTGTGACGCGTGAACGTAAACACCCCGCCACAAGACGGCGATGTAACTGACCATCAAAATCACCACTAGAAAATACGCCGTATCGCCGGTGCGGCCGATGGATATTGCCGAGGCTATGACAATAGGTGCTGTGAAAGCGAGGGCCGCTGCTGGAATGCTTGATAGAGCAAAGGCACCGCCGCCAAGCATGCCGGCGCAAAGGCAGGCGATGATGATCTGACCGCCGGGTGACGCGTCAGCGAAGAAAATCAGCGGTAAGGTCGCCCACAGACACCCAAGGAGGAGAGCGTTGCGAACTGTCCTGGTGATTGCGCGGTGGGAGATGTAAGAAGGTTTGATCGAATTTGAGAGCCGATGCCTGAAAGCGGAATACAGGCAAAAAACCAGGATGGTCGATCCCCACCAAATCGCCCATTGGCGTTGCGAAGAATCCCACAGTGCCGCGACCAGGACAGATGCGTTGCAAATATTGGCAAGCAGCACCGAGGGTAGATACCACTTGACGCTGTTGACTTGCTCCGCCCGGATGCGGCCTTCGATGAGGTCATCCTCAAATGAGCTCGTTGGGTAACTTAAGATGCGAATGACAAATGTATGCAAGCGCTGAAATGACGAATGCAAGGCCGCAATACTCCTCCTAGACAGGCCCCGGCTAGGTAGAGGTCCATAGCTTTGCCCTCATTTCAGAACCGTGAACACCAAAGAATGGAACTAATCGGGCTAAAGTATTGATTAATGCGCGAATGCGCCTTTGATGAAATTAGGCGGCCGCCTTTTTACGAAAGGTCTTAACCGCTACCGAAATGAGAACGGCGTTTAATTTCGCCAGCACGGCGATATCATGGCGAATCCAGCGCCCACCGGTACTTAAATTCAACACTTGTCTCGGATTTTTGTAAACCGCTCCAGCGGCTATTGAAGGATTCGACGGGCATTGTCGGTGGCACGCTCACTGTATCGTCGCTGGGGGTTAGCGCGGCCGCGTTGGCTTCCCGCTGTCGCCCAGGTTTCAGCTGCACCGCGGTGGTCTGATGCGGTTCGCTATTAGGCATGTTGTTGTTTGGCACATCGTTCATGGCCGTCCCGTTGTTAGGCGGCTCACTAGACTTCGCCTTCGCAGTGTAGGCCGTCAGCGCTTGTCGGACAGACTGGCCTGATTGTGTAAGAGACAAATCCTGGCTCATCGTAGCCCTGACGAGGAGCAACGATGAGACAAGCGAGCAAGCGCATACCGGAGAGCGCGGAGAAGACGGTCCGGGATATCCGGCGAGCCACACGGCGGCATCATTCGGCGGAAGAGAAGATCCGCATTGTGCTGGAGGGCCTTCGCGGTGAAGTCAGCATTGCCGAACTCTGCCGCAAGGAAGGGATTAACCAGAACCTCTGGCTGCAAAAGTGTCGATCGACACGATCACCAGGTTCGAGAGGGGAGATCAGTTGAAGGAGCGTACAATTGAGGCAATACGGCGCGCTCTTGAAGCTGCCGGCGTCGAGTTTACAAACGGGGAGCAGCCCGGCGTGCGTCTCACCAAAGCCGCTGCAACACAGCTACGAGAGGCTGACCGCGAGCCCAAGACGGCCATCGCTGAGAAGAAAGGCGGCGACAGAGCAGCAAAACGCCGTAAAAAAAATTGATAGAACTTGCGAGAGCGCGCGTCTGCTCATTATTTCAACAGCACCGTTTGCCCGAGGAGGCATAATCCGCCGCGGAGGGCGACCTCGGTGGAGGGCACGGCAGGAGATGTCGGCCGCCAGACAAAATTGGACCTCATATTGCCTCAGGTTAGCAGCGGCGCAGAGCAAGACGCGAGCGAGTGCGCCCATCATGCCGAAGCGAGTGAGCGACTTGCGATCCGTGACTGCATTGCGGATCATGCGCCTAGCTGAACCGTTGCCTGCCTATCGGGCTGCGGGTGCGCGCCGCAGTTTCGGCGGGCGGTTCGGATTCAATTCTGAATTCCGCTTCAGTGCTGGCGATGAGATGACCGGCAACCTTCGCTCGCCAGTTTTTGACGAACCGATCAACCGTGGATGCTGCCGTTCGCTAAACTGTTCAGGTGCAGGCTCGGAAAGTCGAGGGGTATTTGGACAGCCGGCGTGCGTGGCGTGGCTGCGAGTCACCTCCTGGATTTCAGGAATGTGCAGATCTAGCATTGATGACCGGCGAGGCACCCGGCTTTCCGTGCGATTGCGGGCTATTTGTCCGGTAATCTTTTAGTAGGGGCAATGCGGTGATCAATTCTGCGCCTCGCTTGACACTTTAGATCAACGCTGGCGCCCAATAAGGCTCATCGACAATCAAAATCACCGAAACCGAGTTGTCGATCCGGGGCGCGGTCGGCCAATGTTGGCATGATGAAAGTCATTATTTTTGGCAAGCAAAGATAATTCACTGCGCGACAACTTGAGATGTTCCACAGGAATGAGACGTGGCCATGCCTGCTGTTCACCACGATCAGATTTCTGTAAGGCCGCACGTTCGCGTATGAGCTCCCGTCGCGTCATCTGCCTGGTCGCGTCCTCGATCGTTGGCCGCAACAAATTCAAGTCGGTGCGGGCGAGGGGTTCGCCTTCAGATCCATGTGGCCAAGATGTGCGTTCAAATGCGCCCCTCGGCAAGCCGTACCAGATGTCAAAGTCGGCCTTAGATCGCATAAACCCGGCGACTTCCGACAGATCTGGAATTGCGAGGTTCAACAGCTCTGCCGTGTAGTCGGCAAAAGTGAACCACAGCAACCACGGCGGTGCTGAGGCGAATGCCGCCTCGAGCTTCTGTTTCTCATCAGCGCCGGAATACGTAGAAATGATAACGTGTCGAAGCACGGCACCGATAATGTCAACGCTACTCATACTGTGAGGCTGAAACGGACCGGGCGACTCAACGCGCAAATATTCGGACCCCGGTAACAGGAGCGATTTGAATTCGTCGCAGCAGTCCTTCCATGCGGCTGACTGCGCGCACCGCTCACAGGCGTCAGACAGTGGTTCGTCGATTTGAGGTTTACCATACCGGATGAGAAAGGCCAGGACAGCGGCGTGATTGGCGGTTCCGTAAACGGTCCACATCCATTGTCGATCCTCATCATGTTTCCGCTTTAGAAAGGGCTGCGCTAATTTTTCCAGGCGAGCGATTTGGCGAAGCCGAGCATCTCTCATCGTTCGCGACCCCTTATCTCACTCTCGAGTGCGTCGAGCCTCTTGACCACGTCCGCATTGTCGATCGCGTCGGTGTACGATTTCACGATCGTGGCCAGTGCCGCGCCTTCGCTTGGCGTGATCGCGCCCTCCGAGACGGCGCGCATAACGCATCCGAGCGCCTCTACGCCGTCGTCGGCGAAAACCATTTGGGGCAGATCGAGCTTGACCAGACGGTCGCGAGGCATTGTGCGGCTCAGCAGGAATTTTAGCATTGGCACGTTGCCGGCACGGGCGAGCTGGATCGCCGTGCGGAGCAACGCCTCCATGTCACCTTCGACCAGGGCGGCCGCTAACTGGGTGCTGCGGTTTTTTGAGCCGGGTTTGCGCCCGGAGTTGCCTTTCGGAAACGGTCGGCCACGGGTCGCAGGGATGCGGGCTGAGTCTGGGCCGTTGGATCGGCGCATGCCAATGATCCATTAACTACAGTTTGGCCCAGATGAGTGAGATTTAAACTCATTGCCGATGACCTGCAAGACCTGGAGTGTTGATAGCCGTTGGAGGGCTCTCAATGAGTTTCGTGAAAACTGCAATTATGATGTGAAACTAAAACCTCACTTTACCTCTGGTTGTTTAATAAATTATTGCTACGAAAAGTAGAAATGCTCTGGCTTGTCATCCTTCGCGTAAATCCCGCGTATTTTACGCGAACGAGAGCTATGGTCAGTTTGGCCTTAGGCCATCCGGAGGGCCGGGTTTGAGAACAGGCTGCGTCTGCTGAAGATCTATCGACGGATGTGCCGCTAGGAGGATAGCATCGCCTTCAGCGGACCAAGCACCAGATCCAGCACGATCGCGCGTCTAGTGCACGGCGGCGTACATGATCTTTTGTTCGGTCGCCTCGTCGATGCTCATCTCCTCGATGATCTTGCCCTGGCGCGCGACCAGGATGCGGTCCGACAGCGCCATGATTTCCGGTAGATAGGACGAGATCACCACCACGGCGAAGCCTTCGTCGGCGAGCCGGTTGATGAGCTGATGGATCTCGACGATGGCGCCGACATCGACGCCGCGCGTCGGTTCGTCGAAAATCACCAGCTTCGGCTTCTGCACCAGCGATTTGGCGATCACCACTTTCTGCTGATTGCCGCCGGACAGCTCGATGATGCGCGCGTTGCCGTCGATGGCGCGAATGGACAGCGCGTCGATCCAGGTTTTGGCCAGCGTTCGCGCCTTGGTCATCGACACGATTTTGAGCGGATTGACGCCGGTCGCCTCGTCGCCGGTCTGGATATTCCCGGCGATCGACATGGTCTCGAAGAATCCTTCCAGCTTGCGATCTTCAGTAACGTAGACGATCCCGTCGCGCACCGCTTGCCGCGGCACGCGATAGCGCACCTGCTTGCCGTCGAGTCTGACGTCGCCGCCGTAGAAAAGGTCGCGCTTGATCACGCCGGCGGCGACTTTCATCATTTCTGTGCGCCCGGCGCCGACCAGCCCGAAGATGCCGGCGATCTGGCCGGCATAGATCGAGAACGAGGTGTTGCGCACCATGCTGCCGCTCGACAGGTTCTGCACGCTGAGCACCCTGCGGCCATAAGGGCGCGGCGCGCGCTGGGCGGCGCCGTGCAAGGTCGCGCTGAGGCTGCGGCCGACCATCGCCTGGATCAGACGCTCGCGATCGAACTCGCGCGCCGGCCCGGTCACGACCAACTCCCCGTCGCGCAACACGGTGATGCGATCGGCCAGCATCAGCGCTTCCTCGAGCGCGTGACTGATAAAGATGACGGCGACGTCCTGCTTCACCAGGCGCCGCACCAGGCCAAAGAAGTGATTTTTCTCCTCCGGGGTGAGCGAGGCGGTCGGCTCGTCGAAGATGATGATGCGCGCCTTGTGATGGACGGCGCGGGCGATCTCGACCATCTGCTTGTGCGCGGCGCCGAGCGAGGAGACGAGCGCGGTCGGATTGACCTGAAAATTCATCCCGGCGAGGAATTGCTGCGCCTGGTTGTATAGCCCGCGCAGCCGGTTAAAGAGCTTTTCGTCGCCGAGATAGATGTTCTGGGCGACCGTCATCGACGGCACCAGGTTGGTTTCCTGGAACACCATGGCGATGCCGAGCGCCAAGGCTTCCGACGGCGCCGACAGCGTCATCGGCTTGCCGTCGAACAGCATTTCGCCGGAGGTGAGCTTGTGGACGCCGGCCAGCGCCTTGGTCAGCGTCGACTTGCCGGCGCCGTTTTCGCCGACGATCGCATGGATTTCGCCGCGCTCGAGCGTGAAGTCGATATTCTTGATCGCGGGGACGCCGCGGAATTCCTTGGTCGCTTTGCGCAGTTCGAGAATCGGGCTCATGACGGCCTCGTTCCCACCGGCTTGTCCGCAGCGCCGGAAAGCCGCACCAGCATGCCGGGTCCTTTCGCCGCGACCATCAGGTCGGCACGGTCTTCGCACACCGAGGTGACGCCGTGGATCGTGCCGTCGGCCCGGCTGTGATAGCTGAACATGGGCTGCATCGCGTCGTCGCAGCGCACGACGAGACCGTAGGAACGCGTCGCTGCCCAGGGTTTGAGAATCCCCATCTGCTTGAGCCCGCTGCCCTGCAGCGGCTCTTCGAATTTGCCGAGACTTGCCAGCGCCGGCGCCATCCAGAACGGCTCGGGCACTTCCTCGATCATGCGTTGCCGGTATTCCTTCTCGCGCAGGATGAATTCGACGAGCTGGTTGCGGACCGAGAAAAAGGTCAGCCAATAACCGCCTTTCGCCGCCGCCGCGATGCGTCCCGGATAAGCCGGCGGGTCGGTCAGCGCGAGATCCGGCCGGCTCGCTTTTGTTGCATCGATCAGCAGCACGTGATGGCGCCAGGATTCTGAGACGAACAAGCGGGCGTCGGGCGCGACGGCGACGCCGCATGGCCAGGCAATGCCGCTCGCCAGCATGAGGGCCTTGCCGCTGGCAAGATCGAGACGCCACACCGTACCGCTTCCGCCGAGCGTCATCAGGTCGCGCCGCCATTGCGACGGCCGATGCTGCGCGGAGCCGTTGGCGACGATCAGTGTGTTGGCGTCGAGGAAAATCGCCGCTGTCGGGCAGTTCAGCTTTTTGCCGGCAACTTGATCGAAGCGCCGCCCGTCATGCGCGCCGCCGCGGATGTCGATGCCGCCGTCGTCGAAGCCGATCGCGATGGCGCCGCCGGCGTCGGCTGCGAGGCATGATATGAGGGAAGGAAAGCGTGCAATCTCGCCGCCAGGAACGCGCACCAGCGTGTTGCCGCTGGTATAGAGCATTCCTTCCGGCGTCGCCGCGAGATTGTCGATCTCCGGCGCGGTCAGCACGTGTCCGGCGGATTCGAGCAGCTGATTGGGTTTGAGCGGGCCGTCCATGACCGGCACCGTGACCGCAGCTTCGCCGCGTCCGAGAAAATTGTCGACGGCCCGCCGCAGCACGCCGATCACGGCCGCCCCCAATAGGTGTCGAGCGCGCACCAATTCGGATCGGCGCCGGGAATCTTATAGGTCCCGATGCGGTTGTTGTAGATGCCGCCGAGATAGAGGATGCCTTTGTGCTCGCGGATCGAGGTGATCATGGGATGGTTTTTGCCGCCCAGATCCCAAAGGCTCTCCAGCACCTCGCCCTTTTCGTTGAATTTGATCACGCAGCCGGTGTTGAGATTGGGATACATCCAGGCGTCGGGCGCGCAGCGGCGCGCCATGCGGCGGCGGAAGCCCGGCATGCGCAGCGCGAGATCAAGCGCCGGCGAACGCATGCCGACGATCGCGAGCCAGTAATTGCCGTCCGACGCGCGATTGATGTTGTCGGGATAGCCCGGCATGTTGTCGATGACGATGTCGAGCCGGCCTTTCTTCGGGCCGGCATAATAATAGCGGCTGACCCGGCAGCCGAAGGTTTCGGCGAAAAAGAAGGATTCGCCGTCCGGCAGCATGCAGATGCCGTTCGGGAAGATCAGGTTCGAGACTTCGGTGTGCGATCGGCCGGTCTTCGGATCGTAGCAGATGATCCGTCCGTTGCCGCGGCTCTCCAGCGCGTCGACCGGCCATTCGTGCATTTCGAAACGGATCGTGGCCTCGCTGAAGAAGATGCGGCCGTCCGGAGCGATGTCGAGATCGTCGGCAAGCCGCAGCCGCGAATCGTCGACCACCGAGAACAAGGTGCGGTTGGTCTCATCGGACAATTTGTTGAGCTTGCGGTCGGGCGTGATCTGATAAAGCCCCATGCCGCCGATGCAGACATCGAGATTGCCGTTGGGCTCGAAGGCGAGCCCGAGCGGCTGGCCGCCGACATGCGCGAAGATTTCGTGCCGGGTGTGGTCCGGACCGAAAAACCGCATGATGTCGCCGTGGCGGTTGCCGCAATAGAGATTATCCTCGCGGTCGAGGATCATATCCTCGGCGCCTTCGATGATGCCCAACCCCACCGCGCCGACCGAGCGCAGCTTGTCGTTCAGCGCGTAGGGCGAACCCGAATCCGGCGCCGTCGAGGGCGGGGGAGGGGGCGCGAAATAGGTCGGCGAGACATAGACCTTGTTGAGAATCTTGTGCCGGTTCTTCAGCCAGCGCACGTCGACAAACACGGCGGCGATCAGCACGATGCCGAGGATCGTCGAGTTGACCGGTCCGGGCACCGCCAGCGCGATCAGCGCATTGGTGAGGATGAGAACGATGACCGTACCGAGCACGGCCTTGGCGACCGAGCCGCGCCCGCCGCCGAGCGAATTGCCGCCGAGGACCACGGCGGTCAGCGCGGTAATTTCCAAGCCGACGCCGGTATCCGAGCCGGTGCTGCCGAGCCGCGCGGCATTGAAGAACCCGGCCAGGCAACAGAGCACGCTCGACCAGATATAGGCGTTGCAGATCGTGCGCCGCACGCTGATTCCGGCATTGTGCGCCGAGCGCCGTGCGCCGCCGACCGCCATCAGCCGCCAGCCGGGCCGCATGCGCGAGAGCACGACATGCCACAACACCGCGATGATCGCGGTCACGACGAAGCTGAAGGGAACGCCCAACACCGTGCCGTTGCCGATGAAATCCCAGATCGGCGAGTCGGGGATATTGCCGACGATGGCGGTCGAGAAGCCGGGGAACACCATCTCGTAGATCGAGCGGAAGACGATCAATGTCACCAGCGTGGTGAGAAACGCGCGCAGCCGCAGATAGCCGACCAGGATCCCGTTGATGGCGCCGCAAACGATGCCGAGCGCGATGCAGGCGAGCAGCGTCACGCCGACGCCGAGGTTCCAGACATTCATGCAGATCGAGGCGGTGAGCACGGCCAGTCCGAAGACCGAGCCGACCGAAAGATCGATGCCGCCCGACAGCATCACGATCGTCAGGCCGAGCACGACCAGTCCGGTCTCGGCGAACTGGCGGCTGAGATCAGTGATGTTGGAGAGCGAGTAGAAATCCGGAAGGATGCGGCCGAACACGACCAGAACGACGACCAGCGCCAGGAAGGGGATGGCGTTGTCCATCCAGCGCTTGGCCAGCAATTCGCCGATGACGTGATCGGGGATGTAGCGGTAGCGAAAACGGACTAAGGCGTCGCGGTTGCTCACGATGAAAGATGTCCCGCCAATTCGTTCGGGAGATTTGGTTCGCGTCGTTCCATGATCCGCGGATGATCTATGCCGGCGCTCGAGCGCGGCCGAGTTTGCAAGGGATGGCCGCCGCGCGCGGTCGGCGCGCGGCGGCCGGGATGCGAGTTACTTCAAGTCGTCCATGGTCCAGCAATTGCGCGGGCTGATGGTGCTTTTGGTGATCTTGGTGAGCGGGCCGTAATAGAACACCTTGCGCTCGCCGGCCTTGCCCTTGCTTTGCAGCAGTTCGGCAATCTGCTGGGCTGCGACTTCGCCCTGGATCGGCGTATTGTAGCTGATGTCCATGGTGAGAAGGCCTTTCTCGACGTTGTCGCAGGCGCTCTTGTTGCCGGCGCCGCTGGTCACGACGAAGACCTGACCGGTCTTGCCGGCGGCCGCCACCGCGGCGCCGATGCCGACGTCGGCGCTGTCCCACACGCCGACCGCGCCGCAGAGATCGGGATTCTGCTGCAGCACTGTCTCCATGATGGCGCGCGCCTTGGCCGGGTCGTAATTCGCCGCCTGATCGGAGACGATCTTGATGTCTGGGTGCTGCGACAACACGTTGGTGATGCCGCGCTTGAGATAGATATTCGCCGCACCGGTCACGACGCCCTGCACGAAGGCGATCTTGGTCGACGGTCCCTTACCGGTTGAGCAGTGATCGACCAGTGCCTTGGCTTCCTCTTCGCCGAGTGAGACCCAGTCGGCCCCGACATAGGAATTGGTGGTCGTCACCGACGGCATGTTGACCTGCAGGATCTTGATGCCGTCGTCTTGCGCGCGCTTGAGCAGCCGGGCGTAGGATTGAATGTCCGGGTTATGGATGATCAGCAGGTCGGGCTTTTCGGCGATCGCGGCGGTGAGCGCCTTGGTGCCCGCATCCGTGCTCCAGTTCGGATCGCGGATCTCGAAGGTGTAGCCGAGCGCGGCCGCCTGCTTGCGCCAGATCGCGGCCCAGGACTCGGTGATATCGAAGCCCATGGCGATCGGGATGAAGATCACTTTCTTGCCTTTGACCCCGCTGAGATAATCGGAGCGGCCCACTTGATCGAGGCCGGTGTCTTCAGCGTGCGCCGGCGCGTGCCCGAGCGCTCCGTATGATAGCGCCGCCGTCATGGCCAGCGCGAAAAGACTCTTCAGTCGCATTTTCCTTCCTCCCTGATTGTTTACCAGTGGCATGCTTACACTCCTTTTTTATTGTCAGATATCGCCTTGCTGTGCGGTCTGCTCGTCGCGCGGATTGATCAGCGTGTCGATGACGATGGCGCCGAGCAGAATGATGCTCTTGATGAGGTTTTGCGCGGTGTAGCCGATGTCGAGGATGGTCATGCCGTTGAGCAGGATGCCGACCAGCATGGTGCCGACCAGCACGTTGCGCACGCCGCCGCGGCCGCCGGAAAGCCCGATGCCGCCGAGCACGACCACCAGCAGCACGTCGTAAATCATGGTCGAATTGTAGATGCGGGTGTTGATGCCGGAGATCGCCGCCGCCATGACGATACCGGCGAAATAGGCGATCAGTCCGCTCAGGATATATTGCGCGACCATCAGAACGCGCGTCGGTATGCCGGTGATGCGCGCGGCCAGCGGATTGTCGCCGGTGGCGTAAACGAAGCGGCCGAAGCGTGTTTCGCGGAGCAAGGCGAACATGACCAACGCCATGGCGGCGAACGCCAGCACGATCACGGGTATGCCGCCGACACGGCCGCTGCCGAGAAAGTTGAACCAGGAATAGCCGACCGGCGCATTCTGCGTGTCGATCTGAAAGAAGAAGGTGCGGCCGATTCCGTAGACGATCGAGCCCATCGCCAGCGTTGTGAAGATCGCGGGGATTTCGGCGTAGGCGACGATAGTGCCGGTGATCGTGCCGATAGCGACGACGAAAACCGCTCCGAGCGCGAGTGCGGCGCCGAGCGGCAATTGCGTGCGCGAGAGCACCATCGCCCACGCCACCGCCACGACCATGGTGGCGACCATCGCCAGATCGATGCCGCGGCCGATCACCACCAGCGCCATGCCGAGGCCGAGAATGCCCAGGATGGAAACACTGCGCACCAGCGACAGAAGATTTTCGACCGCGAGAAAGCCGGGAAGGAAGAGCGAGAAACCGCAGAACATCAACGCGGCGAGAAGAAAGACAATCTCTTCCTGCGTCGGACGCCAACGCAACATCGTTTCTTCCCCGTTGGCCGACTGAGCCGGCCGCTGCTTTCGTTTCGCGAGGCGGGCGGCGAGGCTCGCCTTCGAAACGTGAACTGTGATTCAGTCGTCACTTTTATTTAAATGAACAGCATTCACTAAGTCTTGTCAAGCGCGGCAAGCCGTCGCGAAGGCTTTTTGGAAACTCGCAAAAATCGAGCCGGCGCCCCGACCTGACGCCCGTTCAAGATGCGGCTTACGCCATGTACACGCCGCCGTTGACGTCGAGCATCACCCCGCAGACATAGCTTGCGGCCGGCGAGCACAAGAAAGCGATGGCGGAGGCGATTTCTTCCGGGCGCGCGATCCGCCCGAGTGGAATGGCTGCGAGGTTGAGATCGCGTCCCGCGATCATGCCGGTGTCGACCGGGCCCGGCGCGACGCCATTGACGAGGACGTTGCGCGGCGCGCCGACCCGCGCAAACCAGCGCACCAGTGCGCCGACCGCTCCTTTCGATGCGACGTAATGCGGGCCGGACAAAAGGCCGCCGCTGCGGCCTGCGAGCGAGCCGACCAGGACGATCCTTCCGCCGCCGCGCTCCATCATTCCGGGCAAGGCTGCGCGCACGCAATTGACGGTGCCTTTCACGTTCACGGCGTTGGTTCGTTCGTAGACATCGTCCCAGTCGGCAGCCATCCAATCGTCAAACGGACAGATCCCCGAACACACGATCATCGCATCGATCGTGCCCGCGCTCTTGACCAGCCGCTCGACTGCTGCGCGGTCGGTCACGTCGCAGGACGACGCGCTTGCCTCGCGGCCTTCGCCGCGAAGCTTTTCCGCCACCGGCCGGGCGTCGGCGATGTCGGCCAAAACGAGCTTGGCGCCGAGTGCCGCACAGGTCGCCGCCGCGCTGGCGCCGATGCCGCTCGCTCCGCCCGCGATGAGAATGGTCTTACCCTCAAGCACGAACGGGTTTGCGCCTGTTGCCGCCATTGACGTTTTCTCCCTGTTGAGGCGCCGGCTTTGTTGATTGCGCCTGTCGCGTTCGCCGGATTAGCGAAACAGGCCCGAGCCGAGCAGCTTCGTGTAAGCCGAGATCACATGCTCCGGGACCGCATGCGCCGAGCCCTCGGTATAGGCGTATTGCCGGCTCAGATATCCGCGCGCTCCCATGAGGATATGCACGATCACTTCAAGTTCTTGATCAGTGTAATCCTCGACCTGACCGGCGTTGCGCTCGCGCTTGAGCGTCCGCACGTAAGCGCTTGCGATATTATCGATATGCCGCTGGTAGCCCTTCGGCGCGAACACCTCGGCTTCGTTGAGGATGCGCAGAAACTCCGGGACCACGCGCAGGAATTCGAAAAAGGCGCGGAAGCGTTCCGTCTCTTTTTTGGCGCCAGGGGGAGCCGCGTTGCTGCGCTCCGCGATGAAGTCGATCATCTGCAGCCCGATCGTCGGCAGCAATTGATCGAGCAATTCCTGCCGGTTCTCGAAATGATTGTAGAAAGTGCCTTGAGCGACTTCGGCCAGTTCGGTGATGCGGGCAACGGACGCTTCCGCATAACCGAGGCGGCCAACGACCTTGGCGGCCGCATCGAAAAGCCGCCGCTTGACCTCGTCGTTGCGCTCGGCGCGGGTGAGTTTTGGCTTGGAATTTCCCGCCGTGCTTACGGTTGCCATCGTGTGCAATCAGGAGTTGGCACTGGTTGACGATTGTTGATTCATAGTTCATTTTTCGAGCCAGGTCACGCCCTCCGCAAGCAGACGGGGGCGACGAATGCCGCCCAAGAAAGCGTCCAAAGAAAGCGTCCAAAAAAGCGGCTCGAGAAGCGGTCCAAGAAACGGTCCAAGAAGCGGCATCGGCAGGGAACGCAATGAGGATCCAGGGAATAGCGGTGGTCACCGGCGGCGCCAGCGGCATCGGCGCCGCCTGTTGCCGCGAGCTTTCTGCCAGCGGCGCCAAGGTCGTGGTTCTCGATCGCGAGCTTGGCCGCGCCGAGGAAGTGGCCAAGGAGATCGGCGGGCGCGCTTGGCGCGCCGACGTCGCCGACGAAAAGGCCACCGAGGCGTGCGCCGCGGCGATCGAAGCTGAAATCGGGCCGGTCGACATTCTGGTCAACAGCGCCGGCATCATTCAGGTACCGGTCCGGCCGACCGAATTGTCCATGGCGGCTTATGACGACGTCATCCGGGTCGACCAGCGTGGCACCTACGTCGCCTGTGTCGCTTTCGGCCGCCACATGCTTGGTCGCCGCCGCGGCGCCATTATCAACATCGCCTCGGTTGCCGGCATGCGCTCGATGCCCTTGCATGCCTATGGACCGGCGAAGGCCGCCGTCATCGCGACCACCGAATGCCTCGCCGCCGAATGGGGGCCGGCGCAGGTGCGGGTCAATTCCGTATCGCCAGGCTATACGCGAACGCCCGCGCTGCAGGCGGCGATCGACAAGGGCGAGCGCGATCCTTCGTCGCTTGCCGGCAATTCAGCGCTTGGCCGCCTGGTCGAGCCGTCGGAGATCGCAAAGGTCGTGACATTTCTCGCTTCGCCGCTCGCGTCGGCAATCACCGGCGCGAATGTGCCGGTGGATTGCGGCTGGCTTGTTGCGCCGTCCTGGCACACTTACGGCGGCTTGCGGAATCCAGGAAACGCTTGAGGGCTGACGGTCCGCCGCTCCGAACCTACGCGGCATGCTCGATCGCAAAGTAAGGAAGCAAAATAAGGAAGGATGTCATGACGACCTTCTCCGCCGACCTCGCCAATTTTCTTGTCGGGCTGCGAACCGAGAACCTGCCGCCCGAGGTCGTACAAAAAGCCCGCGTTTGTTTGTACAACGCCTTCGGCATGGGCATTAACGGCCACGCTACGCCTTATGCGCCGGTCGCGCGCGCGGCAGCGCTGGCGCTCGACGGCGAAGTGCAGGGCGGGGCGACGCTCTTTCTTGACGGCCGCCGCACGACTATCGGTGGTGCGTGTCTGGCCAATTCGGCGCTGTTCCACGGCCGCGCGCAGGAAGACACTTGCGGGGCTGCGCATTTCGGCACCATTCTGATTCCGCTGCTCACCGCCATGATAGAGGCGAAGGGCTATCCGCTGACGCGCCTCATCCCGGCGCTGGTCGCGGGCTATGAGTCGGGCGGCGTGCTGGAGAAGGCGCTCGCCGGCAAAACCACACCGGGCGGATTCCGCTCATCCGCCATCTACGGCACGATCGCCGCGAGCGCGGCAGCCGCGAAGCTCATGGAGCTTTCCGCTGAGCAGACGGACGCGGCGCTTGCCAACGCCGCGTCTTTTACGGGTGGCATTCTGCAATCCTTCGCCGACGGCACCGACGAGTGGCGCTATCAGGTCGGCGTCGTCGCGCGCAACGGGCTCGTTGCGGCGGAGCTGGCGCGCGCCGGTTCGGTATCGGCGCCGAATGCCTTCGAGGGTAAATCCGGTTTGGCGCGCGCCTTCGCCAGGACCGATCTCGACGCCAATCTTGCGGCGTCGCTCGGCAAGGACTGGGCCATTCTGCGCGTGGCGTTCAAGCCCTATCCGGTCTGCGCCTTCAATCAGACGCCGGTGACCGGCGCGCTGGTGCTGCGCGAGCAATTGCGTTCGGCGCCGGCCAAGGTCCGCGTGCGGATGAACCCTTACGAGACCGGTTATGCCGGCATGGACGCCGTTGGGCCGTTCCGCACGATTTCCGGCACGCTGATGAGCATCCCGTTCTGCATCGCCACGACGCTCGTCCACGGCGCGCCGACCACGCGCCACATGACGACCTATAACGACCCGGCGGTGAACGAGTTGATCAAGCGCGTCGAGCTCGTGTCCGACCCCTCGATCCCGGTCCTCAGCGCGATCATCGAAGCCGAGACCGCCGACGGCACAGCGCATGTCCGCGAACAAAGAATGACGGCGGCGGACTATTCTTATGATCTGCCGACATTGTCGGCGATGCTGCGCCGGATCGGCGGCGAGGAAGGCGTGCCGATGTCGGCATTCGATCGGCTCGAACGTTTCGTCGAGCGGCTGCCGCAAGGCTCGATCGAGGACGCGATCTCGATCTTCACGCTTGCGCCGTCGCAGGCGCGCGCGGCCTGACGGTCGACGATGAAAAGAGCGCCGGGCCTCATGCCCGGCGCCCCTCGGGGGCCCAACGTTCGGTCGCGGCTTCAATGCATCAGTCGCGGCTTCAACGCGTCAATATTTTTTGAAGCCGATCAGCTCGCGGAACGTCAAAGCCTTGGCGTTGAGCTGATAGACCGCGACCGCGGTTCCCGAAAGCTGCTCCGGATTATCGAAACTGACCGGCGCGCTTAAGCCCCCGGTGTCGAGATTTTTGGTCTGGCGAAGCTTTTCGATCGTACAGGCGCGGGTCAGCTCCTTGCCGCATTCCGCCATGGCGTGCGCAAAACTCTTGAGGCCGATATAGGTGACGAAGGTGTAGCGGCTGACGCCGGCCAGTTCCTCGGGCGTCGTGAACTGCTTGGCCATGGCGAGAAATTTCTCGACCGCCGGTCCGGTAAGCGCGACATAGTCGCCGACCATGTAGTCGTAGCCGGCCGGGGCGGCGAGCTTGGCCGAGGCCGGAATGCCTTCGCTCCAGACGTCCGCCGATTGGATGTCCATGTCGAGCTTGCGCGCTTCCGAGAGAATGTTGGCGGCGCCGGCGAAGATACCACCGTTGGCCAGTACATTGACGCCGGCCTGCTTCATCTGCGCCATTTCAGCGGCGAAATTCGACGTGCCTTTTTTGAAGCGCAGCCGGATGCCGTCCTTGACGCCGAATTCCTTCACCGCGCGGTCGTAGCCGGCCTCGACTTCCTGGCCGAAATCGTCGTCCTGGCGAATGATGCCGTAGACTGGATTCTTCGGCTCGGTGTGGTCGTGAATATATTTCAGCTGCGCGTAGAAGGCGTCGGAGTAACTCGCGCCGAAGGTAAAGACCGACGGACGCACGGGCTTATAGATCAGCGCCGACGGCGCGGTGGTCACGACTGTCGGCAGATTATTCTCGGTGATGAGCGGCATCATGGCGAGCGCATTGGCCGTGCCGGATGTGCCGTTCAAGGCGAAGATGCCGTCCTCGTCGAGCAATTTGCTGAGCGCCTGGAAGGAGCGCGACGGGATATAGCCGTCGTCTTCGGTCAGGATCTTGATCTTGCGGCCGTTGATCCCGCCCGCGGCATTGATTTCGCCGGCGGCGATCTTGGAGCCAAGCGACACGCCGCGGCCGACGAACGCCGCCGGTCCCGTCATGATGTTGACGTCGCCGATCTTGATCTCGGTATCGCTGACGCCGGGGTCGCCGGCCCATGCCGCGGTTGCGCATAGGAGAGCCGCCGCAAACACGCTCATTGCAAATTTCATCTTATTTCCTCCCTTTGCTAGCCGTGGCATCCATTGGCTCAGTATGCCAGCGGCCAATTGCTCCAGTATTTGCGCGCGTCCCGCCAAAAGCCGATGAGCCCGTCGGGCTTGAAGCGCAGGAACAGCACGATCACGACACCATTGGCGATGCCGCGAATTTCGTAGACATAGTCGGTGTAAAGCGGCGAGCCGGGGTCGATCACCGCCGACAGTACGAGCCGGATCGCCTCGGGCAGATACGACAAAAACACCGCGCCCAGCACCGCGCCGGCGACCGAGCCCAGCCCGCCGAGAATGATGATCGCGAGCGCCTCGATCGACAGGATCAGCGCGAACACGTCGATATTGACGAAGCGGATCTGCAGCGAGAGCAGCGCGCCGGCGATGCCGACGATGAACGAGCTGACGACGAACGCCAGGAGCTTGTAGCGCACCAGATCGATACCCATGACGCGCGCGGCAATGTCGTGATCGCGGATCGCGATCCAGGCGCGGCCGATGCGGGTGCGCAGCAGGTTGAGCGCGCCGAAGATCGTCGCGATCGCTAGCGCGAGAGTCAGATAATAGAGCGGTGGCCCGCGTTGCAGGCCGAAGCCGAACAGCCGCGCGCCGGTGACGAAAACGCCGTTCGGCCCGTGCGTCAGCCGTTCCGCATATAGAATGATGTGATTGATGATGAAGGCGAAGGCCAGCGTGGTGATGGCGAGATAAAGCCCCTTGAGCCGCAAGGACGGAATGCCGACGACGATGCTGATCAGCGCGCCGGCGGCGCCGGCCGCGGGCAGGCTGATCCAGACCGGTGCGTGATAGTCGGTCAGCAGGATCGCGTTGGTATAGGCGCCGACCGCCAGGAATCCGGCCTGGCCGAGCGAGATCAGCCCGGTGGTGCCGGTCAAAAGATTCAAGCCGACCGCGCCGATGACGGCGATCAGCGCGGATACCATCAACGTCAGCGCGTAGGCGCCGACCAGGAACGGCGCCACCAGAAGCGCAGCGATCAGCGCGGCCGCCCAGGCCCACACTGCCTTGCTGTCGCTGAGCGCGATAATCTGCCCGACGCTCTCCTTGTAATGTCCGGTGCGCATTCGGTCAGACCCGCTCGATGTCGGCGCTGCCGAACAGGCCGTAGGGCCGCACCATCAGCACGACGATGATCACCACGAAGCCCGCGATCTCGCGCAGGCCTTCGCCCAGATAGCCCTGCGCCAAATTCTCGATCACGCCGATGATCAGGCCGGCGAGCGAAGCGCCGATCACCGAATCCAGCCCGCCGAGAATGACCGCGGGAAACGATTTGAGCCCCTGGAACCACAGATCCGGAGCGAGCTTGAAGTTGATCGCGAACAGCACGCCGGCGACGGCAGCGATCCCGGCCGACAGCATCCACGCAGCCGCATGAATGCGGTCGACGCTGACGCCCATCAGCAAAGCCGCGGTCTCGTTCGCAGCGACGGCCCGCATCGCCATGCCAAGCCGCGTGAACTGCAGGAACAGCCAGGCGCACAGCGTCGCCAGCGCCAGCGCGCCGATCAAACAAAGCTGCGCCGGATAGAACGGCACACCGACAATCGAGATCACGCTGGTCGGCAGTCCTGCCGGAAAATTCAGCGGCTCGGAGCCCCAGATCAGCACGACGATGCCGCGCAGGACGACCGCCAGTCCGACCGTCGCCATCACGATGGAGAATACCGGCTCGCCGAGCATCGGCCGGATGACGAGGCGTTCGAGTACAAGCCCGATGGCCATCGAGATCGGAATGGTCACCGCGAGCAGGGGGAAGAACGACAGGCCGAGCGCGTTGGCAAGGCTGAATGAAACGTAGGCGGTCAGCATCACCAATTCGCCCTGGGCGAAATTGACCACGCCGGTCGATTTGTAGATGAGCGCAAAGCCCATGGCGATCAGGCCATAGGTTGCGCCGGTCACCAGTCCGGTGGAGATCAGCAGCGCCAGAAAGTCCATCAGGCGGCGCTCCCGTAGATTTCGACGATCTCATCGCGGAATTTTTGCTCGATCGTCCGGCGGCGCACCTTCATCGTCGCAGTCAATTCGCCGTCGTCGTGATCGAGTTCCTTGGACAGGATCACGAATTTGCGCACGTTCTCGACACGCGCGAAGCGCTCGTTGACGCGCTTGACTTCGCCGGCGACGAGTTCGCGCACGCGCTCGTTCTCCGCCAGCGACCGATAGGTCGTGTAGGCGATGCCCTGGCGTTGCGCCCACTTGCCGGTGGTCTCGAGATCGATCTGGATCAGGGCCGCCAGGAAGTGGCGGCCGTCGCCAAGCAGGATTGCTTCGCGGATGTAGGGCGAATCCTTCAGCGCGTTCTCGATCAGGGACGGCGTGATGTTCTTGCCGCCGGAGGTGATCAGGATGTCCTTCTTGCGGTCGACAATGCGAATTTCACCGTTGTCGGCCGTCTCGATGAGATCGCCGGTATGAAGCCAGCCGTTGACGACGGCCCGCTGCGTCGCTTCCTCGTCGAACAAATAGCCTTTGAAGACGCTCGGGCCGGTGAGCAGAAGCTCGTGATCCTCGGCAATACGGTGTGCGACGCCGTCGATCGCGAGGCCCGAGCAGCCGGACTTGGTCGCGCCGGGGCGCTGCATGAACGCGACCCCGCTGCTCTCGGTCATGCCGTAGATCTGATAGATCGGTACGCCGAGAATCCAGAAGAACAACAGCACTTCGGGCGAAACGGTCGCGCCGCCACAGAAGCCTGAGCGCACCCGGTTGATCCCGAGGAATCGCTGCAGGCTGCCGAAGCAAGCGAGCCACAAAATGGAAAAAACCAGGCGGTCGCGAAGATTGGCGAGCGCGCCGCCATTGGCGAGCCGCCGCTCGGCGATCGGCCGGCCGAGCCGCATGCACCACTCGAATACGCGGCGCTGCACCGGCGTCGTATCGCGAATGCGGTAATCGATGTTCTGCTGCATCTTCTCCCAGATGCGGGGAACGCCGAGAAATCCCTTCGGCGCGATCTCGCGCAGATTGACGACGACGGTGTCGACGGACTCCGCGAAGCTGACCACGCAGCCGGTCAGAAGCTGCATGATGGTCGAGAAGCTGCGCTCCGCGACGTGACAAAGCGGCAAATAGCAGAGGACCGAATAGTTGCGACTGTCCAGCGCCAGGACCGAGATGACCTGCGCCGAGGTATGCATCATGTTGCGATGACTGAGCATCGCGCCCTTCGGCATGCCGGTGGTTCCGGACGTGTAGACGATGATGGCGACATCATCGGGAACGCCGGCGGCAAGCGCGACGTCGATCACGGCGCCGAATTCCGCCTCCTTGCTCTCGCCGAGCGCCATCACGGCGGCAAACGACATCAAGCCATCCTGCGCGTAGTGGCGCATGCCTTTCATATCGACGCAGATCACCGTCGTCAGGTCGGGCAGGCCGCCCTCGCTGCGCTGCGCATCGAGCACCTTGTCGGTCTGCTCCTGGTCGCCGCAGACGACGATCTTGGCGCGGCAGTGGCGCAGAATGTATTGCAGCTCGGGCCAGGGATTGGTCGGGTAAATGCCGAGACAAGCGCCGCCGATCATTTGCGCCCCGAGGTCGGCGTAAAACCATTCCGGCGTGTCGTCGCTCGCCACGGCGAGGCGGTCTCCCGCCCGAAAACCGAGCGCGTAAAGCCCGATCGCAAACCGCCGGGCATTCTCAAAATATTCGCGCCAGCTGGTGCGCCGCCACACGCCGAGATCCTTCTCGCGCAGCGCCAGGCGGTCGCCCAGTGTCTCGGCGCGATACTTGAGCGCCTGGGGCATCGTCCTAAGCGCCAGACTTTGCAGCTCGTGGTTCATGCGGCCGCTCGCTTCGCGCCGAGATAAGCGGCAATGACCGCCTCGTTCTGCGCGACTTGCGACGGCGTTCCGTCGGCGATCTTGCCGCCCTCGTTCATCACGCAGACATGGTCGGAGATATCCATCACGATTCCCATGTCGTGCTCGACCATCAGGATCGTCGTGCCAAGCTCTTCCTTCAGATCGAGGATGAAACGCGCGATATCTTCGCGCTCCTCCTGGTTCATCCCGGAGACCATCTCGTCGAGCAGCAGCAATTTCGGCGATATCGCGAGCGCGCGGCCGAGCTCCACGCGTTTCTGCAGGCCGTAGGACAGCGAGCCGACCGGGTGGTCGCGGATGTCTTCGATCTCCAGAAAGTCGATGATTTCCTCGACGCGCTCGCGCGCCCTGATCTCTTCCGCGCGCGCCCGCCCCAGGAAAACGGCGGCCGAGATCGCATCGGTGCGCAGCCGCGTGTGCATACCGACCAGAATGTTGTTGACCACGGTCTCGTGCTTGAAAACCGCGAGGTTCTGGAAGGTGCGGGCGATGCCGAGGCGCGCAAGCGCATGGGTCGGAAGCCTGGTCAGATCCTGCCCGGCAAAAAGGATTTGGCCGGCGGACGGCCGAAACACCGCGCTGATCAGGTTGAACAGCGTCGTCTTGCCGGCGCCGTTCGGGCCGATCAGGCTGCAGATCAGTCCGGCTTCGACCTTGAGGCTTACGTCCTTGACCGCGGTCAATCCGCCGAAGCGCTTCGAGACGCCGACGATGTCGAGAAGCGCGCTCACGAGAGCCACCGCTTGCGCCGCTTGTAATGCTTGACGTCGCGCATGCTCTTGCGCTGTCCGGCGGAGAAGCCGAGATAGAATTCCTGCACATCGTCGTTGGCGCGCAGTTTCTCGGATGGCCCGTCCAGTACGATCCGCCCGTTCTCGAGAATGTAGCCGTAGGAGGCGACGTCGAGAGCCAATCGCGCGTTCTGTTCGACCAGCAGGATCGTCAAGGCGCTGTCGCGGTTGAGCGCAAGCAGCGCCTCGAAAATCGCATCGACGATCTGCGGGGCAAGACCGAGCGACGGCTCGTCGAGCATGAGCAGGCGCGGCTGCCCCATCAGCGCGCGTCCGACCGCCACCATCTGCTGCTCACCGCCGGACAGGTAGCCCGCGATTTGCGATCTGCGCTCCTTGACGCGCGGGAACAGGGTATAGATTTGCTCAATGGTCGTAGCGCAGGCGGCCCGCGAGCGCGTGACGCCGCCCATCAGCAGATTCTCTTCGACCGTGAGCGTCGCAAACAACGCGCGGCCCTCGGGCACCTGCAGCAGGCCGGCGCGGACGATTTCTCGCGGTGAGCGTCCAGAGATCGGCATGTCGTCGAGATGGACGCTGCCGTTGACGATTTCGCCGTCCTCCTGATCGAGCACACCGGAGATCGCCTTGAGAATGGTCGATTTGCCGGCACCGTTTGAACCGAGCAGTGCCACGATCGCGCCGGCCGGCACGTCGAGCGATACGTCGCGCACGGCTTCGATCGCCCGGTCGTAAAGAACCTGCACGTTTTTCAGCGACAGCACGGTATTATCCGCGGGCGGCGGTGCGAGCATGAGGCATTCCGCGCCGATGAAGAGAATTCATCAACGCCAGGGGAAATGTCTTGATGATGGTTCGTTCGCGGGGAGGGGCGGCGCGTCGCCGGGCAAGGGACGCCGTTGCACGCAACCAGGGCCCGAGCCCGGAAAGCTGGGCGGTCAAGGACCATTCCCCCCATTTCTTCGAAGGTTACGCCGCTCACCAAGAGGCTTGTTCAAGCGACTTGCGCGGCGCCTTCCTATGATGAATGATCTTCATTAACGGCGAAGGCTGAGCCTTTGTCAATCATAATGCGGACCGCTCAGTCCGCCCGACCGGGGGAAAGTCACGGGGAGGAGCACAGCGCCGATATGAAGCAGGCTCAGTCCAGCGCGCTGAAGAATGGCGCCGCCGACATTCGCAGGTCCGGGCGGCTCAGTGTCTATGAATTGTTCGCCGCGCAAGTGACGCGCGACCCCAATGCCATCGCGATCGAACAGGGAAGCTTGCGGCGCTGCTATGGCGCGCTTAATGAGCGCGTGCGGCGGCTCGCCGGCGCGCTGGCCGGCAAGGCGATTCGCCATGGAGACCGCATTGCGCTCCTGTCGGAGAACCGCGCCGAATATATCGAGCTCGAGCTCGCCGCCGGGTATCTCGGCGCCATCGTTGCGTGCCAGAATTGGCGCCTCGCGGCCGCCGAATTGCAGCATTGTCTGGATCTCGTCTCTCCCGCGCTGGTGATCGCTTCGCGGCGGTTCGCCGGGACGCTTTCGGCGCTCGACCTGCGCGGCGCCAAAAGCCTGATCATCGAGGATGACTACGAGCAACTGATCCAAACCGCTCCGGCGCCGTCGGAACGTCCCGATGTCGATCCGGAGGACGAACTCGTCATTCTCTACACCAGCGGCACGACCGGCCTGCCCAAGGGCGCTCTGATCAGCCACCGCGCCGAGATTGCGCGCATGGCGCTGTTGCGTATGGACATTCGGGCGACCGAGGAGGACGGCTTTGTCGCCTGGGCGCCGATGTTTCATATGGGCTCGACCGATCAGATGCTCGGTGCGCTCATGTCCGGCGCGACGGTTTACGTCGTCGATGGCTTTGATCCGGAAGCCATTATTGACATCATGGAGCGGGCGAAGCTCGGCTGGCTGCTGCTAATGCCGGGCTCGATCGAGCCCGTGGTGGACATGCTGAAATCGCGCGGCCGCCGGCCCAAGGGCATTCGCGCCGTAGGCGCGATGGCCGATCTGGTGCCGAAGAAGCTGATTGCCGAACTGACGGGCCTTACCGGAGCGCCTTATCTGAACAGCTTCGGCGCCACCGAAACCGGCCTTGCGCCCGCATCGGCCTCGCTCATACCGCCGGGCGAATTTCCGGCCAGCCTGTCGAAACGAAAGAGCGCATTGTGCGACTTTCGTCTGGTCGATCCCGATGGCGCCGATGTCGCGGAGGGCGAGCCCGGCGAGGCCGCGGTGCGCGGTCCGACGGTCTTCAGCGGCTATTGGAATGCGGACGAGACCAACGCCCGCGACTTCAAGGATGGCTGGTTTCGCATGGGCGACCTCTTTCGCCGCAATCCCGACGGCAGCTACGACTTCGTCGACCGGGCGAAATACATGATCAAATCCGGCGGCGAGAACATCTATCCTGCCGAGATCGAACGTATTCTCTTGTCGGATCCGCGCGTCAGCGACGCAGTCGTCGTTCGCAAATACGATGCAAAATGGGGTGAGATTCCCGTCGCCTTCGTCTCCCGCCGTGACGACGCGCTCAGCGCAGCCGACATCGAGACGGTATGCCGCCATTCGTTGGCCGGCTACAAACGGCCGAAGGAGGTGCATTTCATGCGCTTCGAGGATTTTCCACGCAGCACGACGGGCAAGATCCTCCGTCACGAGATGGAGAAGAAGCTTTCCTGAGCCAGGGTGTTCATGCCGGGCGGGCCCACCACAAGCACAAAGATCAGACTGAGACAAAGCACAACAGACAAGCAGCGAGCAGGAGAAATTCGATGGCGCAAGCCGGAACGCTTCGCCGGGTCAGCAGGCTGCCGGCGGAGCGGCGCATCCTCGATATCATGACGGCGGCGCGGGCGGTCTTTACCGAGAAGGGCTACAACGACGCGCTTATTTCGGATATCGCCGAGCGTGCCGGCGTGGTGGAAGGCAGCATCTATCGCTTCTTCACCAACAAGCGCGATCTCCTCGTGCGCGTCGTCGAGCAGTGGTACGAGGAAATGCTTGCGGATGACGACGAGCAGTTCGCCAGCATACGCGGGACGTGGAACAGGATTCGTTTCGTCGTCCACCACCATCTCGGCACGATCCGGCGCGAGCCGGCGCTCTGCCGGCTGGTTTTCCAGGAACTGCGGCCCGATCCGTCCTACCGGCAAACGCGGCTGTTTCAGCTCAATCAGGCTTACACCCATCGCCTCGTGGAGGTGGTGAAAGAGGCCGTGGCGCAGGGCGAGTTCAGGCCCGATGTTTCGCCGGCCTTGGTTCGCGACATGATTTACGGCTGCATCGAGCATCGCACCTGGGCGTTCCTGCGCAACGAGGGCGACTTCGACACCGATGAGACCGCCGACGGCATCACCGATATCGTCTATGGCGGCCTTGTCGTGCGCAAGCCGGACGACGCGCCGATCGCCGAGGCGCTGACCCGCATCGAGGACGTCGCCGCGCGGCTCGAGCGCCTGGCGCGGCCGGACGGCAAATAGAGCGCGATGACATGAGCTGCATCGTCCTGCCCGGGCATGGCCGTTCCAAGAACGGCGTCGCGGAGCTTGTCATCGGGCCGGCCACTTCGGGCCGGACCCGTTGGCTCGCCTATGTCGCGGAATCCACGTCTGAGATGACGTGAAAAAACACAGACGTGGACAGCCGTGGAACAAGTCCGGCCATGACGAACGGTGAGGTTCAATCGAGGCCGTGTACTCATAAAACGGAGATGGCGCGCCGCCCACTGAATGTCCGCTTTCCCGCATAGCGACCACGGAGCAGACATGCCCGACAGGTCCGAGTTGGGCTATAACCAGCCTCACGCACTGCAAAAACTTCCACCGCTTATCTGCGGGATTTTCCTACAGCGGGGTCAAAATTTCTGAGTCAATGAACTGTCAGCGCTAGCCATTAAATGGTATTTTTTCCGCCCCAGAAGCATGGAGGGCGTTGATGATCAAGATTGCCAAAGCCTGCACTGCCGTAACGGTTTTGACATGGGGACTTTTTGTCGTCATGTGCGCCCAAGCCGGGGCGGCTGTTAACATCGAAGGGCAAGTTAAAGTGGGCGGTGGCGCACTCGCAAATTCCACCGTCACACTTTGGGTCGCTAGTGCGGCCGAACCCAAGCAACTGGCTCAAACACAAACCGGCAGTGATGGTCATTTTGTACTTGGCAGCCAGGAATCGCTTAGCAACGACAATGTCCTTTACCTGGTTGCCAAAGGTGGTGTGGCCACGATCAACAAGGGTAGCGGCGACAACCCGGCGATCGCTCTATTGTCGGTTCTGGGCAATACGCCCCCGCCCAAGGTTGTCATCAACGAGATGACCACCGTCGCTTCGGCGTTCACCGGCGCGCGATTTTTCAAAAGCGAAGCCATCTCCGGTAATCCACTCGGAGTTCGCATCGCCGCCGGGAACGTACCGAACCTAGTGAATTTGGAGACCGGTGGATGGGGAAAAGTAATTGTAGATGCAGGAAATAGCACCTGGACCACGACACTCGCGAACTTTGACACGCTCGCCTCGCTCATCACCGCCTTCGCCACCGTGGCCAACGATGATTGGCGTACCCGTTTCTTCAAAGCTGCGACCGCGACTGGCGGTGCGACACCGAAGAATACTCTGGAAGCGATGGCCGGCATCGCCCGCACGCCCTGGGCCAACCCGACGGCGCTCTACACATTGTTCGACGAAGCCTACCCGCAACCGAAGGACGGCTCCCGGCGTACAGCACCCTTCGCGCCGTATCTCGCCTACGCGCCGACAGACTTCACTCTTTCGCTTTGGTTCGGCGGCGGCGGCTCTTACGCCAATGGCAACATGGTTTTCGATGCAGAGGGCAACATGTGGTGCGGCGTGAACTGGCTGCCGGGTTCGCAGTCCGGCGTCCGCAAGAGCATCGGTGGTGGCTTGATCAAGTTCAGCCCCAATGGGACCGCGCTCTCGCCGCCGATCACGGGCTTCACTGGCATGGGCGTGGACGGCATTGGATGGGGCACGGCCGTGGCGCTCGACAAGGTCTGGGTCGGGAGCTTTAACGGAGCGATCGGAGTGCATGATTTCCAGGGTCACCCGATCGGCAAGGAGACCGACATTCCCTTCGCCGGCAAAACGGGCGGGCTGATGGGCGTAAGCGTCGCAGCCAATGGCGATGTCTGGATCGCAGATGGCACGAAAGATCAGCTGCTGTATTTCCCTGGTGGCCGGGTGAAGGACGGACGCATCGTGCAGGTCGAGGGGCTCCATTCGCCTTTCGGCATCGCCATTGATGCCCAGAACCGCGTCTGGGTCAGTAACTCCCAGGCGAATACGGTCGTGCGTTTCCCCGCCGACGATCCGTCCAAGGTAGAAACCTTCAAGGTCGGCATCGGCGCCCGAGGCGTAGCCCTGGACTCCAAGGGCAATCTTTGGGTGGCCAGCATGATGTCCCCGGACTTTCCGCTACCGAACATTCCCGCCGGTGTGTCCATCATGCAGCAGTTTGCGCTCATCTTGGAGGCGTTGAAGAAGAACATAGCGGAAGGCAAGACGACCGGAGTGGTAAGCATGATCCGCCCCGACGGCACCCAACTGGCGCCGGAGGGCTTCAACGGCGGCGGGACAGTGAATGCTCCCTGGGGCATCGTGATCGATGGCAATGACGATGTCTTTGCTGCCAGCGGTTTGGGTCGTGGAATAGTTATGCTGGCCGGGGCCGGGGCAAATGGCCATGCCCCAGGCACCAAGCCTGGTGATCTCATCCACTTCTTCCAGGGCGGTAGCATCGAGATACCTACCATTGGGTCGATTGACCCAGCTGGCGACCTCTGGGTCGCGAACAACTGGAACAGCATCGAAGCGGCGATCTCCGCAGATCCGACCCGTCCCACCTCGACCTGGGGCGGAGGGTCGGGCTTTACCGTCATCTACGGAGTCGCGGCCCCGGTAAAAACTCCGCTCTTGGGCACGGTGCGAAGCAACTGACAACGTCAGCGTGGCGCGGCGGTAATCTGAACTTCTGACGAGTATCAAAGCCCCGGCGTTTTCCGGGGCTTTTTGTTAGATCGCCAAGAGATACGCCATGGACAATTGGGTGCTCTATGCAAGGCGCTTTCTGGCGGGCCTGATGTTTCCGCCGGCCTTCTGGCCGTCGCCGACGGGGCGACCGAACCTTTCGCAATGCATCAAATAACGGTCGCAAAAAGACGCGAAGGGTCACTTGGCGACATGCAGAATTGTCCGGGCGATGTCTGCTTTCGCGCACACACAGCCGACATTGGATGCGCCGGATTTATGGGTACACGCCCTATCTTCGTCTCACGCTACAGCGGATAGCCCGCGAGCTTTCCGTTCTCGATGCGCTCGATATATTCGGTCATGCCGTAGCCTTGACGGCCGTCCCAGGTGAATCGCGTAAAGCCTTCGGCGATGCGTGACTCAAGCGTTTGGCCGTTCGCCTTGCGGCGGTTGCGCAACGGTGCGAGCGTGATGATCTCGCCGGTGATGACGGCCTTGCGGTTGGCGGTGCGCACGCCGATCTCGACGCGACGCGGATCGTTTTGCTCGGTCCACTGCGTCGCCAGATCCATATCGAGGATTTCCTCATAGTGTCCGCCGACCAGCAGCACGCCGACGCGCCGCGACACGCCGCTCTCGTCGGTGATCTTGAGCAGCATGAGGCCGTCGCCGTTCGCAAAATTAGCGATGAACAGCCTGTACCAATAGATCGCCTGCCAGTAACGCGGTCCCCAGGAATGGTCGCGCCAGCCGCGGCCGTCGATCGGGAAGGTCTCGCTACCGACCCGGATTTCGCCGCGCACGCGGCCATGCTGGTTGAAATGGCCGCGCGAAAAATCGCGTCCATACATGGTCGGCACGGAATCGTTGACCGGCTCGCCGCCATGCACCGGGGATTCGGCCTCGTGCACCCAATGGACATGGCCGGGCACGCGCGGGCCGTTGGCGAACAGCGTTTTTGGATCGCGCAGCGCGTTCGCATCGGTCACGATCAAAAGCTCGCCGTCGAACGTCATCGACACCTTCTTCAGCGGGTCGAGCACCGCATAGGAAAGCCCTCCAGCGTCGAAGCGCGCGTTGCTGGTGATGCTGGGGCGCTGGAACTGACAGGCAATGCGGCCATCGGGCAGATAAAGGCACACGGAAAGCTCGGCATAGCCTTCGTTGACCCGATTGCCGAGCCGCATCCAGCCGCCGACCGGCGAAGCGGTGTCAAACCCGTTGGTGTAGACGCTTTCGTTGAAATTCACGGACGCGTCCGGTTTGTGCGTCATCTCGTCTTCCGGCCGCATCACGAAGTCGCCCATCTTTAAGCTCCCGCATTTCCATTCGGTTGATCGCCGGCGTGCACCAGAACGAGCATGCGGCCGCGCTGTACCACCTGCTCGTTCTGATTGATGACTTCGAACACGAAAGTCGCGAGATCGCGGCCCGGCTTGGAGGTCGGCCGCTGCTGCTCGAGCGTGACGCGCGAGCGGATCGTGTCGTCGATCTTCACCGGCCCGCAAAAGTCCCAATTCAGATTGAGCAGCCCGATCACACGTTCGCCGAGAATGCCGGTTTGCGTCAGCATGCCGATGGCGGTCGCCATCGCCAGCGGACCATGCGCAATGCGCGCGCCGAACGGCGAGGACTTGGCGAACACCTCGTCGACATGGATCGGTGTGAAATCGCCGACCAGACCAGCGAACAGATTAATGTCGCCGGCGCCGATCGTGCGTCCCGGCGTCATGAGCGATTGTCCCGGTGCAAGCGCGGCCACGGCTTTTGACCTTTCGTTCAATTCGCAACCCGCGCCAGTTCGATGCGCGCCAATGCTTCGCGATGCACTTCGTCGGGCCCGTCGCCGATGCGCAGAAAGCGCGTTTCGGCGAATGCTTCGGCGAGGAAGAAGTCCTGCGACAGCCCGGCGCCGCCATGCACCTGGATGGCGCGGTCGATCACGGCGCCGGCCATGGTCGGGACGATCACTTTGACGATGGCAATTTCGGCGCGCGCCGCTTTGTTGCCGACCGTGTCCATCATCCAGGCGGCCTTCAAAGTCATCAGCCGCGCCTGCTCGATATCGCAGCGCGATTGGCCGATCGCCTGCCGCACGGCGCCCATTTCCGCAAGCGAAGTGCCGAAGGCGACGCGCGCCTTCGCGCGGGCGCACATGCTTTCGAGCGCGCGTTCGGCGAGACCGATGAAGCGCATGCAATGATGGATGCGGCCGGGGCCGAGCCGCCCTTGCGCGATCTCGAAGCCGCGGCCTTCGCCGAGCAGGATGTTCCCGGCCGGCAGCCGCACATTGTCGAAGATCATTTCGGCATGGCCGAGCGGCGCATGCTCGTAACCATAAACCGAGAGCGCGCGTTCGACGGTCAGGCCGGGCGCGTCCATCGGCGCGAGAATCATCGATTGCTGCTTGTGCTTGGGCGCGGCCGGATCGCTCTTGCCCATGACGATCGCCACTTTGCAGCGCGGCGACATCGCGCCGGTGATCCACCATTTGCGTCCGTTGACGACGTAATGATCGCCGTCGCGCCGGATCTGCGGTCTCGATGTTGGTGGCGTCGGACGAGGCGACGCGCGGCTCGGTCATCGCGAAACACGAGCGGATGTCGCCCGCCAGAAGCGGCGCGAGCCAACGCTCCTTCTGCTCCGGCGTGCCGTAGGCCGAAAGCAGTTCCATGTTGCCGACGTCCGGCGCGTTGCAGTTGAAGATTTCCGGCGCCGCCAGCGAACGGCCGAGCGTCTCGCACAGATGCGCATAGTCGAAATTGGTCAGGCCCCGTCCGCCGGGGCCGTGATAGAAAAGATTCCACAGGCCGCGGGCCTTGGCTTTCTCCTGCAAGGCCTTGAGCAGCGGACGCGGCGCCCAGCGCTCGGCGCCGTCCGCCGGCGGCGCCAGGAGCGTCTTTTCGTTCGGATAGACGTGTTCGGCCATGAAGCTTCTCAGCTCGGCGTGCAGAGACTTGGCGTGGTCCGACAACTCGGCAAACATTGGTTTTTCCTTCGCTGGACGCTCAACCGCCTTTGGCGCCGATTTTTTCGCGCTTGACGACGATGCCGGCCGCTTCTCGGTCCCAGGTATCGGGCGTCAGTCCCTCGGCGCGCAGCTTGACCTTCTCGATCTTCGCGGTCGGCGTCCGCGGCAGCGCTTGGACGATGCGGACATAACGCGGCACCATGAAATGCGCCATGCGCGGACGCAAAAACTCGATGAGCGCGGCCGGGTCGAAGGCTTCGCCCTCTTTGATGGAGACCACCGCGCAAACCTCGTCCTCGGCGATTTCGCTCTTGACCGCAATGGCGGCCGCCTCGCGGATCGCCGGGTAGGCCAGCACCTCGGATTCGACTTCGAAGGACGAGATGTTCTCGCCGCGCCGCCGGATGGCGTCCTTGAGCCGGTCGACAAAATAAAAATTGCCCTCGACGTCGCGGCGAAAGCCGTCGGCGGTATGAAACCAGCCGTTCCGCCAGGCGGCCGCCGTCGCCGCCGGATTTGCCGCATAGCCGTGGCTGGTCGCCCAGGGGCAATCGGTGCGCACCACAAGCTCACCGACCGCGCCGACGGGAAGCTCGCAATCATTCTCGTCGACAATGCGGACCTCGACGCCGGGACGCGGACGCCCGGCGCTGCCAAGCGCCGTTGGATTCGCGCCGGTGACGATCGGCATGGAAATCTCGGTCATGTTGAAGTGGGTATAGATGTCGGTGCCGAAGCGGGCGTGGAATTGCGGCGCGGTTTCGTTGAGCGGCACGTAGGTGCACGTTTTCAACGGATGGTCCTTGTCGTCGGGGGAGGGCGGGCGCTTGAGCAGAAAGCCGCCCATCACGCCGAGCAGGATCGACGTGGTGATGCCGGCTTGGCGCACGGTCGGCCAGAAGGCTTCGGTATTGAAGGAATCCACCATCGCGATCGATCCGCCATGGATCAGCATGGCCGTGACCGGCATTACGCCGCCGGAATGAAACATCGGCAGATTGATCATGTAGCGGTCGTCGCCGGACAGAAACGGCGCTGAAACCGCCATCGCATGCAGATGGACGTAGGACGACATCACGCCCTTGGACGGCCCCGTGGTGCCGGATGTGAAGATGATCGATTGCATGTCCCACGGCGCGATCGGCCGCTTCGAGCGCCGGCGCCTTTGTGTCCGAGCTTTCGAGCGCGCTCTGCGGATGAACGGTGACGCCCTCAAGGGGGATGGGGGCGCCGCCGAGGACCACGAGTTCGCGCACGCGTTTGCGGTCGATGTCCGCCAGCCTTGGGCAAAGATCGGCATGCGCGATCATCAGGCGCGCTTCCGACAGCGCAATCGCGTGTTCGAGCAGGCCGCCGCGATAGGCCGTGTTGATCGGCACGAACACCGCGCCGAGATAGTTGAGGCCGAACCAGACCCGCAGACAGTCGGCATTGTTCGGCAGCCACACCAGCACGCGTTCGCCTTGTTTGATGCCGAGCGCCCGCAACGCGTTGGCGGTGCGGATGGCATGCGCTTGCATATCGGCATAGGTCCATTGCTCGCCGTCGGCGAAAATGGCGAAAATCTTATCGGGCTGCTCGCGCGTCCACCGTTCGATCATGTACCGCTGGACACATTGATCCGGCCGCGGCATGCGCGCGTCCAAATGATAGTCCATGGTCGTTCCTCCCGGCTCCCTGGCGGAGCCATCGGTCAGCTTTGACCCTTTGCCTGCCCGCCGGCCGTGGCTTTGGAAATTTCGGCGAAGAGCGGCTTTTTGGTCAGTTTCATTTCGCGCGTGAGCTCGTCGTGAACGTGCTGCCGCAACAGCGCGGTCGCCGCGGCAACATCGCCGCGCGCGTCCGGCCCTTGCGTCCATGCAATCAGATCGGCGATCTCGCCATCGAGCCGGTCGCGTTCGGCGGCGAGTTCGATGGAACTTGCCGCCGCGGTCGCCTGTTCGGTCAGCCCTTCCGCGCCGGCAGGCGCTTGCGGCAACAGCGCGCGCACCGCGCGAATGGCGTTCCGCCGCTGCGTCACCGCCTCGGCGAGCGGCGCCCGCGCCCATTCCAGGCGTGGCGCGATGTTGTTGAGCAGATCGATGACGCCGATCGCCTGGCCGCGCGCATAGTCATCCGTGACATTGGGGATCACGTCCGTGCGCAATGTCGCGATGATGCCGGCGATCAGTCTCTCGAGCGAGTTGTTCACGCCGCCCGCTCCATTACGGATTCGAGCTGCAACAGCATGCGCGGCAGTTGCGCGCCCATGCCCGCCATGCGCAGATCGTTGAAGTCGCGCGTTTCGAAACAATGGCTCGCGCCGAGATGCATCACGGCAAGCTTGAAGGTGCCGAACACCTCCCAATAATGCAGCGCCGCCGGATCGACTGGCACGCCGGTGAGCGCCCGATATTTGTCTTTCAGCTCGTCGCGCGTGAGCAGATGGCACATATAGGGCGAGCGGCCGCGCCAGGCCTGCAGGCAGATCCAGCCGAGATCCTCCATCGGGTCGCCCAGATGCACGAGCTCCCAATCGAGGATCGCCGAAATGCGCCCGTCGAGCTCGAGAAAATTGCCGATGCGGTAGTCGCCATGCACGACGCTGATCCGCCGCGCCTTGGGCGCATGCGCGCGAAACCAGATCAGCGCCCATTCCAGCATCGGATAGCGGCGCGCCGACCATTGGCGCATGCGCTCTTCCCAGAAGGCGATCTGCGAGCTTGCCGTTTGCTCGGGGTCGGTCGCGCCGCCGATGCCGGCAACCGGCGTGCCGCGCCACTCGAATTTATGCAAGGCGGCGAGCGCGGTGATGAATTGATCGCCGAGATTTGTGCGGGCCGCCTCATCGAATGCCGGCCCGCCATCCGCCGTCCACGGCACCGGCGCATCGCCCTTGACGAATTCGCATATGAAAAACGGCGCGCCCAGAACCTCGCTGTCGTCGCAGCACCAATAGGCGCGCGGCACAGGGACGCCGCTGCCGGCGAGGTCGCGGAGCGTGAGGAATTCCGGCGTGGCGCGATACGGCGCGAATATGCCGCTCGGCGGCCCGACGCGCAGAATGAGGTCGCGCCCGACACGCTCGCCGCCTTCGGCCCATTTTGCGGTGAAGCCGAACGTCAGCCAGGAAAAGCCTACGGTGTAGCGCTTGAGCGCGCTGATCTCGACGTCGCCGCCGACCTGCTGGCGCAGATAGGCCAGCAACCGGCGTCGGACGCTATTGGCGTCGAAGGTATCGAATCCCGACAAACTGGGCCTCAGGGCTTTCCTCACGCGGCGAGTATCGTGCAACCGGCAGCATGATCTGCACGCGTCGGGTGCCATGCCGGCGCATTTGTGGTTGCCGGACCGCTTGAGCCAAAATGAACATGACTCATTATGCGGGTCAAGCTGGTCGCGGCGGCACGGCCAGTCCGAGCGCCGGGAGAGACGACGCGCCGCAGGCGCTGTCGCCGCGCTTGTATTCTTGCCTACAGGCTGGACAGCAAATGGCCGGCATCGACCGGAAGCACAATTCCCGTGATCGAAGCGCCGCCATCGCCCGCCAGCAGCATCAACGGCTCGGCGAGATCCTCCATCGGCGTCAAGCGCCGCATCGGGATGCGCCGGATCATCTCCTGTCCCTTGCCGGTGGCGAAAAAGTCGCGGTTGAAATCGGTTTCGACATAGCCCGGGGCCAGCGCGTTGACGCGAATTCCGTAGCGCGCCCATTCGAGCGCCAATTGCTTGGTCATCTGCACCAGACCGGCTTTGGCGGTGGCGTAAGCCGTCACCCGTCCCGCCTGCCGCAGCGCCAGAATCGAAGCGACGTTCACGATCGAGCCCGCAATCTCGCCGGCGACCATATGCCTTGCCGCCTCGCGCGCGATCATCCAGGGGCCGCGCAAATTGGTCGAGAGAATGCGATCGAAGTCCGCCGGATCCTCGTCAAGGGTGTCGACCACTTCGGTAACGCCGGCATTGTTGACCACGATGGCGGGAGAGCCCCATTGCGTCGTGATCTGCGCGAAGGCGTGGAGGATCGAATTGTCGCGTGTGACGTCCATTTCCACATAGTTCGCCTTGCCGCGCGCGCGCGCGATGCTGTCGGTGATTTCCGGCACATCCGATCGATTGCCCAAGATCACGTGAGCGCCTTCGCGCGCCAGCGTTTCCGCAAAAAAGCGCCCGAGACCGCGCGAGGCTCCCGTCACCAGCGCGATCCGATGTGCGAGCCGTCCGCCCGCGCCGCCATGCGTTTTCGCCGACGCGGCCGGGCCGCCGTTGCCAAAATGAGCCATCGTGAATTTCCTCTGCAGCCGGTCTCTTTTGCGAAAGCCAATGTCCTGCCGCCGCGCCGACGCGCTCAGATCGCCAGATAGCGCGCTCTTATTTCCTCATTAGCTTTCAGCCCGGCGATCGTATCGCGATAGACGATCTGCCCCTTATCGATGACGGCGGCGTCGCTGGCAATGCCGAGACAGAAATGCATGTTCTGCTCGGCGATCAGGATGCTCGTGCCCGACCCGCGCAGGCGGTGCAAGATTTCCGCGATCCGCTGCACCACGATCGGCGCCAAGCCTTCGCTCGGCTCGTCCAGGAGCAGCGCGATGGGATTACCCATCAGCGTGCGCGCGATCGCCAGCATCTGCTGCTCGCCGCCGGAAAGCCGGCCGGCCTGCCGGTGGCGCAAAGGTGCCAGCAGCGGAAAGACTTCATAGATCCGCGCCAGGTTCCAATAATCCTGACCGTCCGGTCCGTTTTTGGCGGCGATTTCCAGATTGTCCTCGACCGTGTGCTCGGGGAAGACCTGGCGGTCCTCCGGCACGAAGCCGACGCCGGCTCGGGCGATCAGATGCGGCTTGCGGCTCGCCATGTCGCGCCCGGTGACGACGACGCGGCCGCGGCGCGGCGGCGCCAGCCCCGCGATTGCCTTGAGCGTCGTGCTTTTGCCGGCGCCGTTGCGGCCAAGGAGCGCCATGGTCTGTCCTTCGGCAAGCTCGATATCGACCCCGAACAGGATCTGACTCGATCCGTAAAACACGTCGATCTTCTGCGCGCTGAACAGAATGCGAGCGCTCATGAGCCGCGGGTTTCCTGGCTGGTGCCGAGATAGGCGGCGATCACCTCCGGATGGCCGCGGATTTCGGCCGGGGTTCCTTCCGCCAGCACGCGGCCGTAGCAGAGCACGCGGATCGTTTGCGCGATCTTGAACACGATATCCATATCGTGCTCGATGAAGATCAGCGTCATCTTCTGCCGCTCCCATAATTCCTGCACCTTGGCGATCATCTGCCAGCGTTCTTCCGGTCCCATGCCCGCGGTCGGCTCGTCCAGCAGCAGAACGCGCGGCTCGAGCGCGAGCGCAAGCCCGATATCGAGCAGCTTCTGGTCGCCGTGCGAAAGGCTCGACGCCGGCACCGCCGCTTTGTCCGCAAGCCCCAGCATCTTCATCACTTCGAAGGCGCGGTCGCGGCATTCGGGCAACGGAAAGCGCCGCATGAGGCGCTCCGCGTGGCCCATATGCGCTTGCACCGTCGCGGTGACGATGGCCTCCACCGTCAGCGACGGAAAGATACTGGCGATCTGGAACGCGCGCGCCATGCCGCGCCGCACGATCTGCCTTGGCGAAAGCCCGCAAATGTCCTCGCCGGCGAGCTTCACGCTGCCGCGGTCCGGCCGCATCGCGCCGGAGATCAGGTTGAAGAATGTGGTCTTGCCGGCGCCATTCGGTCCGATGATGGCGGTCAACGAGCTCGGCGCAAAGTCGAGCGTGACATTTTGCATCGCCGCGACGCCGCCGAAAGACTTTGAGAGGTCCTCGACCTGCAGCATAGCGGTTACCTCTGCGCCGTGCCTGGACCAGCCGTCATAGCGGCGCATTCGACACGCCGCTTGGCTTTGCGCCCACGCCGGCAAGCGTCACGTACCGGCGCCAGGCATCAAGCACGACGTCGAGCAGTCCGCGCCGCAATCCGAGCGCGAACAAGAGAATGATGATGCCGAGCGTGAGGCCGTAATATTCGGTAAAGCGCGTCACGAAATCGTTGAGAACGAGCAGAATGACGGTGCCGACCGCGGGACCGAGAAAGCTGTTCCATCCGCCCAGCATGATGATGAAGATGCCTTCGCCGGAAATGGTCCAGTAGGCGAATTCCGGATAGGCACCCGAGACGAACAGGCTCATGATCACGCCCCCGGCGCCGGCGAAGACGCCCGCCAGCACGAACGCGGTCAGGCGCACGCGGAACACGGCGATGCCAAGGAAATTAGCGCGTGTGGCATTGTCGCGGATCATGCGCAGCGTGTAGCCGAATGGCGATTGCACGAGATGGTGCATCAGGATGAGCCCGACCACCAGCAGCGCGCAGCTCATCAAATAGAGATGCATCTGATTGGCGAGATTGACGCCGAGGAACGGCGGCCGCGGGATGCCGCCGCGCAGCCCCTGATCGCCGCCGGTGAGTGGCACCCATAGAATGATGAGACTGTACAGCAGCATCTGGAAAGCGAGCGTCAGGAACGCGAAATATATCTCCTTCAGGCGGACGCAAATGGCGCCCACGATCAATCCCAGCGCCGCGCACATCAAAAGCGTCAGAGCGAAGGCGGCCGGGATCGGCATGCCGGTACGCTGCATCAAGAGCGCGAACGAATACGCCCCCAGCCCGAAAAACATGCCGTGGCCGAATGAAACCATTCCGCCATAGCCGACCAGAAAATTGAGCGACGTGGCAAAGAGCGCGAAGGCCGAGCCGCGGATCACGAAATCGACCAGCGCCTTGCTCGGCCAAACAATCGGCATCAGGGCCAGGATCGCGAGCGCGGCCGCGCCGATCAGGAGATCGAATGCGAGCGAGCGCCGCGTCATGATCAGGCGATTTCCTTGCCGAACAGGCCGGTCGGCCTGGCGATCAGAACAAGGACCATGAAGAGATACATCAGCCCGTCGGTGAATAACGGAAAGCCAAGGCTGCCGAAAGCGCGGATCAGGCCGATTGCCAGCGCCGCCACGAATGCTCCCGCAATGGAGCCCATGCCGCCGATGACCGTGACGATGAACGACTCGATGAGAACCGAGAATCCCATGCCCGGCGTGAGCGATCGCACCGGCGCCGCAAGCGCGCCGGCAAATCCCGCCAGCAAACCGCCGAGCGCAAAAACGAAGCCGTACAAATAGCCGGTATTGATGCCGAGCGCGGCGACCATGCTGGGATTATAGGCGGCGGCGCGGATTGTCTTGCCGAGCCGCGTGCGATCGATCAAAAGCCAGAGCGCAAGCCCGATGACGAAGGCTATGCCGACCACGAACAAGTAAAAAGGCGGCACGACGCCGCCGGCGATGAAGAGCGGCGGCACCTGAAATGTGGCCGGCATTCCCATCGATTTGAATTCGGGGCCCCAGACGATTTTCACGACATCGTCGAAGATGAGCACGAAGCCGTAACAAACCAGGAGCTGCATCAGCACGTTCTGGCCGTAGACCCGGCTGATGAACAGGCGCTCGAAGACAAGCCCGACAATCGCGGTCGCCAGGCCCGCTCCCAGAATGGTCAGCGTGTAGCTGCCGGTGAGCTGAAAAATGGTGAGCGCGAAATAGGCGCCCAACATATAGAACGAGCCGTGGGCGAAGTTGACGACCTTCAGCACGCCGAAGATCAGCGTCAGTCCGGCCGCCACCAGAAACAGCAGCATGCCGATGATCAGGCCGCCGGTCGCTTGCGTGACCAGGCAAGCCGGGGAGGAGAGGCAGGTCGCGAGCGTGGCAAAGTCCATGGCGGGCCGCGGCTACCTGTTGGAACAATCATTGCCAAGCGGCGGCCGGCATGAGCCGCGCCGGCAGCCGCGCTAGATCAAGGTGACTTCCGCCTCACGTATAATTCTTCTTCTTCTTCCACTCGGCTTCGAGCTCGTAGATTTGCTTCCAATCGCCCGCCGTCATCTCGGTGACGTAGGGCTCGGTCGGAATGGTCGTGCCCCAGCCGATGGCGTAACCGACCAGGGTCTGGTCTTCAGCGCGCAGCGTCAGATGACCGTCAGCGCCGAACGGCGATTCGATCGTCAGGCCTTTGAGGGCCTCAGCAAGTTTTGCGCCATCCGTGGAGTTCGTCTTTTTTGCCGCTTCGGCGAGGAAATGCACCACGGCCGCGTTCTGCCACGACCAGTTGGTGGGATATTCGTTGTACTTCGCTCGATAGGCGTCGCCCCAGGCGGCATTCGCCGGCGTGTTGGGGAAAGTCTTTATATAGCGGTCGCCCGAATGAATTCCTTTCGGCAGATTCTTCACCGCCGTCAGCGCGGTATAGTCGGCCATATTGACGGCGAAAGTTTCGGTCTGTTGAAACAGCGCGTAGATATTGCCCTGATCGATGAAGGCGGTGAGATCGCCGCCCCACAGGCAGGAATACAATGCCTGCGGCTTGGTCTGTAAAATCTTGGTGAGGACCTCGGTGTAATCGGGCTGGAACAGCTTGGGCCAGGCCTCGCCGACGATTTCCACCTCCGGATGGAAATATTTCACGTAGGACACGTACTCGGCGGTGGTGTCGCGGCCATAGGCATAATCGGGCGACGTGGTCATCCACTTGGTCAGGTTCTTGGCCTTCGCCACTTTCGCCGCATAGGAGCCGCCGACGATGGAATCGTGAACGCCTTGCCGGCACGCGCGGAAAACGTTTGGCAAATGCAGTTTCGGATCGGCGCTGAGCGAGCTCGTCTCGGAATTGGTGTGCAGGGTAAGCATGCCGAGATCGCGCGCCACTTCGTGCACGGCGAACGCCCCGGACGACGCTTCGGCGTCGATCAGGATTTCGCAGCCGTCGGAATTGATCAGCTCGCGCGACAGGCGCGCGGCTTCTTGCGGCTGACCTTTGGAGTCGCGGATCACCATTTCGATCTGGCGTCCGGCAAGACCGCCCGCGGCGTTGATCTTTTCGACCTCCATCATCAACGCATTGCGCGATGACGTGCCGAGTTGCGCGACCCGGCCCGACAGAATTGTCGACATGCCGATCTTGATCGCTTTGTTCTCAGAGCGGGCGACCATCGGAGCTGCGAGAAGCCCGACAGTGCTTGCCGCAGCACCTTTGAGCACGGTACGGCGGTCGAGACGATTCCTGTGAGCGTGTATCATCAGGGCCTTCCTCCCATTGGATGCACCGGAGATGAAGAGATCACGGTGTCACGAACGGCTCGGTTATGTTTTATTCAACGGCCGCTCGCCGGTGCGAGTGTCGTCGATCCACCGTGCGCCGTCAATTGATGCGACGCGCTACGCCCGCTGGACGAACGCGTCTTTGGCCCTGTAGCTGTCATGGTCACGTACACGACCAGCACAATGAGAAACGACGGCGCTGTTGGCGCAACGTGCGCAAGTCGAATGGTTCTTCGGAGTCCTTTCGCGCAAGTACCGATCACGACAAGCGGCGCGCGAACCCTCAACCGACTAGTCGCGCCGCCTTCGGGCGGCGGTCGTGCCAACTGGAAGTCGCGCGGCCGTTGCTTGGGCGAGCGGCCGCCTTCCGGTTTGGCACCAGCGTTTTCGGCTCTATCGGAAAAGCCTTCCGCCCGTGCCGCTTTTCAGGAACTGCGGCTGCCCGGAGGGTAGGCAACGGCTCTCGATTGACAGGCCATTGCGCGCCGTCCTATGGTGCTGTCAAAATGAACAATGAATCAGTATTCAAAATCGGGAGGCGCCATTGGCTGCGGGCCAGATAAAGCCTTCGCCGTCTGAGGTTCTGCGGCTTTATGCCGATATGCGATTGATCCGCGAAGTCGAACAGCGCCTGTCGCTTTTGTTCGGCGACGGGGAAATACCGGGCTTTATCCATCTGTCGATTGGACAAGAGGCGGTGGCGGTCGGTGTCGCCGCTGCGCTGCGTCCGCACGATACGCTTGCGTCCAATCATCGCGGCCACGGCCACGCCATCGCCAAGGGCCTCGATGTGTCGCGGTTCTTTCTCGAAATCATGGGGCGGAGCGAGGGTTATTGCGGCGGCCGCGGCGGCTCGATGCATGTGGCCGACATGTCGGTCGGAATGCTCGGCGCGAACGGCATTGTCGGCGCCGGCCTTCCCATCGCCGTCGGCAGCGCGCTGGCGCATCGGTTGCGCAAAACCGGCGGTATCGCCTGCGTGTTCTTCGGCGACGGTGCGTTGGCCGAAGGCGTGCTGCACGAGAGCTTCAACATGGCGGCCTTGTGGAAGCTTCCGATCTTGTTTGTCTGCGAGAATAACGGCTGGTCCGAATTCTCGCCGGCCTCGCGGCAACTCGCGACGGAGCCGTCAAAGCTGGCCGAGACTTTCCAAATTCCGGCCGAGCGCGTCGACGGCAATGATGTTATTGCCGTCCGCACGGTGGCGGTGTCGGCGATCGAAGCCGTGCGCGCCGGAGGCGGGCCGCGTCTGATCGAGTGCAAGACCACGCGGGTGCGCGGTCATTTTGAAGGCGATCCGCAGAAATATCGCGATGCCGGCGAATTCGAAGATGTCGCGCGCAAGGATCCGCTCAAGCGCGCCGCCGACGAATTGCGCGCAATGGGTGTTGCGGAGGCCGACATCGCCGCGGCCGATGACGCCGCGCGGCGCCGCGTCGACGAAGCGGTCGCGGCCGCCCGCGCCGGTACGGCGCCGGCGCCGGAAGCGGCGCTCGCCGATGTTTATTCGCCGAAAGCTTTGCGCGCTCCCGCGCGCGCGGATGCTGCCGCATGACTGAAGTGAGATTCGGACAGGCGATCAATCGCGCGCTCGCCGACGCCATGGCGCAGGATGCGTCGGTCGTGCTCTTGGGCGAGGATGTCGGCGAGCCGGGCGGGCCGTTCGGCGTCACCCGCGGCTTGCTCAAAAAGTACGGCGCCGAACGGGTGCGCGACACGCCGATTTCCGAAGCGGCGATTGTCGGCGCCGCGGTCGGCGCCGCCATGACCGGCTTGCGGCCGGTCGTCGAAATCATGTTCATGGATTTCGTCACGCTGGCCATGGATGCCCTGGTCAATCAGGCCGCCAAGGCGCGCTTCATGTTCGGCGGCCAGGTCTCCGTGCCGATGGTGGTGCGCATGCCGCATGGCGGCGGCATCAATGCCGGGCCGCAGCATTCGCAATGTCTGGAAGCATGGCTCGCCCATGTGCCGGGCCTCAAGGTGGTGTGTCCCTCGAACGTGACCGATGCCTACGCGCTGATGCGCGCAGCCATCGAAGACGACGACCCCGTGATCGTGATCGAGAACAAGGCGCTCTACGCCGCCAAGGGAGACTTGCCCGAGCCGCCGGCCGCGGTGCCGATCGGACAGGCGCGGACGGCGCGCGCGGGCCAAGATGTCACGATCGTCACATACGGCGCCATGGTGGCGGTCAGTCTCGCGGCCGCGGAGATGTTGGCGAAAGAGGGCGTCGACGCCGAGGTGCTCGACCTTCGCAGCCTGCAGCCGTGGGATGAAGCCGCCGTGCTGGAATCGCTTGCGCGGACCCACCGCCTGGTCGTTTGTCACGAAGCCGTCGAGGCGTTCGGCGTCGGCGCCGAGATTGTCGCGCGGCTGGCGGATGTCGGTTTCGACGAGCTCGATGGTCCGTTGGTTCGCGTCGGCGCGCCTTTTATGCCGCCGCCTTTCGCGAAATCGCTGGAGGATTGGTACCGGCCCGATGCCGGCCGCATCGTTGCGGCGGTCAAACGAGCGATCGCCTGATCGGATGACGTCCCGCGAGTGATACGTGTGCGGGCGCCGTAGCGAATGGTGACAGGAGGATGAGGATGGACGAGCGCATTACCGAAACAGTTGCCGATCATATCGCGGTCATAACCATCAACCGGCCGAAGGTGCTCAATGCGCTCGACGTGCCGACATTGCTGGAGCTGGAGACGGTATTCGACCGGGTCGAGCGCAACGACGACGTCCGGGTCATTATTATTACCGGCGCCGGCGAGCGGGCGTTCGTGGCGGGCGGCGATATCGCCGATCTGAATTCGCGCAACGGCCTGGCGCATTACCGGGAATTCGCCGAGATCGTGCATCGCGTCTTCCGCCGCATCGAGATTTGCGACAAGCCGACGATCGCGGCGGTCAACGGCTACGCGCTTGGCGGCGGCACCGAGCTGATCCTTGCGACCGACATCCGCATCCTCGCCGAGACCGCCCGCCTGGGTTTGCCGGAGATCACGCTCGGTCTCTTTCCCGGTGCCGGCGGCACGCAGCGCATCATTCGTCAGGTGCCGCTCTGTCGCGCCAAGGAAATCATGTTCACCGGTGAGCAGATTTCCGCTGCCGAGGCGGTGGCCATCGGGCTTGCCAATAAGGTCGTACCGCAACAGAACGTGCTCGCCGAAGCGCGCAGCATTGCAGCAAAGATCGCCGCCAAGAGCCCGCTAGTGCTCAAATTGCTCAAGCGCACGTTGACGAATGGCGCCGACATGCCGCTCTCCGCCGCGCTGCCCTACGAGCAGAGTATGATCGGTTTGGTGTTCGATACCAGCGATGCGCATGAGGGCTGCAGCGCGTTCCTTGAGAAACGCGCGGCCGCCTTTGCCGGGCGTTGATATCGTGCAGATCGAACGGCGTTAGCAGCATGGCTACCACGGATTTCGTCATGCCCAAGCTCGGCCTGACGATGACCGAGGGCACGATCGCGCGCTGGGATTTGGCGCCGGGGAGCCGCTTCGCCACTGGCGACATCATCGTCGTCGTGGAGACCGACAAGATCGCTTACGACGTCGAGGCACCGGCTCCCGGCATCCTTCAGGAAGTGCTGGTCGGCGCGGGAAGTGCAGTGCCCGTCGGGACGCCGATCGGACGCTGGGATGTCGGTGACATCAAGGTTTCGCTCGATGCGCCGGACCTTGCACCCGCCGCGGAACCGGCCGCCGCCGCTGCTACCGCGGTCGAAGCGCTGCCGCCCGTGCCGGCGCGCCCGCCGCAGAGCGCGGGCGAGCGGACCTTGGCCACGCCTTATGCGCGGCGTTTGGCGCGGCAAGCCGGCATCGATCTGCGCGGTCTTGACGGCACTGGTCCCAGAGGCCGGATCAAAGCCGCCGATGTCGAGCGCGCCATCGCCACGGGCCGATCTGCGCCGACGCCGCCGGCTGCTCCGCATTCTCGCTCAGTCGTCACGGACGGCTGCCTATAGCGCGGGCATCGAGATCGACGTTACGGCTCTTCTCGCGCTCAATGAGCAAATCAACCGCGACCTGCCGGACTTGCACGCCGATCTCGCGCACTTCATTATTTTGGCCGCCGCCAAAGTTTCCGGTGTCTTCTCCGAACCGCCGATCATCGGGCTAGCGCCGAATGATGACGGCGGGGGAGGGGCGGCGAGCCTGTTCGCCGGCACCGATTGCCGAACGCTCAGCGGCATCATCGCGCGGGCCAAAAATCCTGCCGCCGCCTCTGACGCCGCCGCGGCGCAGGGAACGCTCTGGATCGAACAGGCGCTGGATGGCATTTCCTTCTTCTCCGCCGATCCGCCGGGCGGCTTCGCCGCCGCGCTCAATGTCGGCGCGGTGCGCGAGGCGTTTCGGCCCGACGCCGACGGCCGCGCCGTGCGGGCGGCGCTCGTCACTATCGTGCTGACCGGCCGCGCTTCCGCGTTCGCGCCGGTGTCGGGCCAGCGCCTGCTGCGCGGGCTTCGTCAAATGCTTGAAGCACCGCTCCTTCTCCTCGCCAGCTGAGCACGGATCGATTCATGGATTTCCTTTTGTCGGACGATCAGAAACAAATCGTGGAAACCGCGCGCAAGGTGGGCGACCGGTTCGGGCTCGATTATTGGCGCGATCTCGACGCCAGGAAGAGCTTCCCCAAGGAATTTTGGCGCGCGGTCTGCGACGCGGGCCTCTGCGGAGTAGCGCTTCCCGAGCAGTATGGCGGCGCCGGGCTTGGCATGCAGGAAATGGCGCTGATCGTCGAGACGCTCGCCGCCTGCGGCGGCGGCTCCACGGTCGGCCAGCTTTTCATGATCAATCCGATTTTCGGCGGCGTCTCGATTGCCCGCTTCGGCTCGGAGGCGATGAAATCCGAGCTGCTGCCGAAGATCATCTCCGGCGAGATCAATTGCTGCATGGCGCTGACCGAGCCGGATGCCGGCTCGAACAGTCTGGAAATAAAAACGTTCGCGACCCGCGAAGGCAACGGCTGGCGTTTGAACGGCCGCAAGATCTGGATCACCGCCGTCGATGCGGCGCAGAAGATGCTGGTGGTGGCGCGCACGACCAAGTCGCAGGACGCCAGGCGCCGCACCGAGGGCCTTTCGATGTTTATCGTCGACGTCGAGCGCAAGGGCCTCTCCTTCACGCCGATCGAGAAGCTCGGCACCAATACGCTGTCGGCGAGCAGCATTTTTTTCGAGGACGTTCATGTCGACGGCGGCGAACTGGTCGGCACCCTCGATAAGGGCTGGCATGAGCTGCTCGACGTGCTCAACACCGAGCGGATCGTGACCACGGCGGGCCTGGTGGGGGCGGGCACGCTGGCGCTCCGCCAGGCGGTCGCCTATGCGAACGAGCGCCGCGTGTTCGGCGACAAGCCGATCGCCATGTATCAGGGAATTCAATTTCCCCTGTCGCAGTCCTTTGCCGAAATCGAATGTGCGCGCCTGATGAACTACAAGGCGGCGGCGCTGTTCGATCAGCGCATGCCTTATGGGTCGGAGGCCAACATCGCCAAGCTCATTGCTTCGCAGGCGGCCTCCACGGCCATCGAGAACGCAATGCAGACGCTTGGCGGCATGGGGTTCGCCAAGGAGACGCATCTGGAACGGCTATGGCGCGACGCGCGCCTGTTCCGCTTCGCCCCGATCTCCGAGCAGATGATCCTCAATTTCATCGCGCAGCAGAATCTGGGACTGCCGCGCTCTTACTGAGCGGTCGGGAGCTTCACCGATGGTCAATCTGTCGAGCTTCATTCGCTATCATGCGACGCGCACGCCGCACCGGCTGGCGATCGTTTACCAAGACCGGCGCATCACCTTCGCCGAGCTCTACGAGCGCATCGAGAAGGCCGCCGGTTATCTCGCGGCGCGCGGCGTCGGGCCGAACGATGTCGTTGCGGTCTTGATGAAAAACTCAGCCGCCTTTCTCGAAATCGCCTTTGCCGTCAGTCATCTGGGCGCCGTGTTCCTGCCGATCAATTTTCGCCTGGCGGCCGACGAGGTCGAATACATTGTCGGCAATGCGCAAGCGAAACTGTTGTTCGCGGATGCCGAATTCGCCGCTGCCGTCAAGAATATCCCCGCGGCCATTTTGCTCGATGAGCCGGCGCAGATCGACACCGCCACATTTGCCGCCGACGCTCCGGCCGCGCCCATGCACGTGCGGCGGCCGGACGAACTGTTCCGTTTGATGTACACGTCCGGTACCACCGACCGCCCGAAAGGCGTGATGCACACCTACAGTAACTTCTACTGGAAGTGCATGGATCACGTCATCGCGCTCGGGCTGAGCGCGGACGAGCGTTTGCTGGTGACCGGCCCGCTTTATCATGTCGGCGCCTTCGATCTGCCCGGCATGGCCGTGCTATGGGTCGGCGGCATGCTTCATGTTCACCGTGACTTCGACGTCGAGCGCGTGCTCGCTTCCATAGCGGCCGAGAAGCTCACCTGTGCTTGGCTGGCGCCGGTCATGCTCGGCGCCGTCTTGGCCTATCCGGATCGCGCTTTCTACGACGTCTCGACCATACGCTGGGTGATCGGCGGCGGCGAGCGAACGCCGGAATCGCGCATCCGCGCCTTCTCCGAATATTTCACCAAGGGCCGCTACATCGATGGCTACGGGCTGACCGAGTCCTGCAGCGGCGACACGCTGATGGAAGCGGGCCGCGAAATCGAGAAAATCGGCTCCGTCGGCCGCGCGCTGCCCCACGTCGAAGTGGACATTCGCGATCCGGCGGGAAAGCCGGTGCCGAGCGGCGAGCCCGGCGAGATTTGCCTGCGCGGACCGAAGATCACGCAAGGCTATTGGCGCGACGAAAGAAAAACGGCGGCGAGTTTCTACGGCGATTGGTTCCGCACCGGCGATGTCGGTTATCTCGATAGCGACGGCTTTCTGTTTCTGACCGACCGCGTCAAGGACATGATCATTTCCGGCGGCGAGAACATCGCCTCGTCGGAGGTCGAGCGCGTCGTCTATCAGATGCCGCAGGTGCGCGAGGCGGCGATCATCGGCTTGCCCGACGAGAAGTGGGGCGAACGGCCGGTGGCGGTGGTCGCGCTCAATCCCGGCCACACGCTCGATTACGAAACGCTGGCGAGCCATTGCCGGACCCATCTCGCCGCCTTCAAGGTGCCGAAGCAATTGATCCTGCGCGAGCAATTGCCGCGCAATCCTTCGGGCAAGGTGTTGAAAAGGCTATTGCGCGACGAGCTGCGATAAGGGCGGGGCGGTCGGCGCGTCTGGGAGGCGGGTATGCTGAAAATCGTGACCTTGATGAAGCGCCGCGCCGGGCTCTCGGTCGAGGACTTTCAGAACCATCTGCGCGACAGGTATGGCCCGCTGGCGGCAAAAGCGCCGGGCCTGCGCCGCTATGTGCAATCCTGCGCGCTGCCGAAAGGTTACGGCAAGGGCGAGCTTTTGTTCGACGCCATCGGCGAATTGTGGTTCGACTCCGCGGAAGCTTACGACCGTTGCCTTCAGTCGGGCGAATTCGCCGCGGCGCGTGCCGATGAAAGTCTCTTCCTCGACCGCGCGCGCTCGGTGGTGATGCCGGTCGATGTGCACGTCATCAAGGACGGGCGCATCCCGGACAATGCGGTCAAGAATATTGAGTTCGTCAACCGGCGCCCCGGCATGGCGCTCGAACCGTTCCGCGCTTATTGGCGCAACGTCCATGGGCCGCTTGCCGCCACCATTCCGGTGCTGCACCGCTACGAGCAGAACCACTTGGCGCTGAGCGAATATGAAAAGAACGAGGCGCCGGCCTACGACGGACTGGCGATCACGTGGTTTGCCTCGACCGCCGACATGAAGCGCGGAACGACCACGCCCGAATATGCGGCCACGCGTGCCGACGAGCCGCATTTCCTGCCGGACGGGCATCTGCCGATCATCATCACGCGCGAGCACATCGTCATCTGACGCGCGGCGAGCCGCGAGCTGTTCACGCCTTACGCCCGCCCTTCGCGCCGCAGCGTCTTGGCGCGCCGCTCGAGCCAATAGCGAAACTGATCCGACCAGAGATCCCAGCCGGATGCACCTTCGAGCTCGAGGGCCGCCTGGGCGGCGAAGTTGGGGTGGGCCAGCATTTCCCGCGCCAACGCCACGAGGTCGGCCTCGCCGGATTGCAGGATCGCTTCGGCCTGCTTCGGCTCGAGGATCAAGCCGACCGCCATGGTCGCGACCTGCGCCTCTTTGCGGATCTTGGCGGCGAACGGCACCTGAAAGCCCGGCGTTCTCGCCACCAGGCTCTTGTCGCGCGGCAATTTCATGCCGCCGGTCGAGCAATCGACGAGGTCGACGCCGCGCGCCGCCAACGCCTTGGCGAACTTAACCGAGTCCTCGATCGTCCAGCCGATATCGACGCCATCGACCGCCGAGATCCGCACGAACAAAGGCTTGTCGGCCGGCCATTCGGCGCGCACCGCTTCGACCACCGCGAGCGGGAAGCGCATCCGGTTCTCGATGCTGCCGCCATAGCCGTCGCCGCGCTTGTTGGAAAGCGGTGAGAGGAAGGAGTGCAGCAGATAGCCGTGCGCGGCATGGATTTCGAGAACGTCAAAGCCGGCGGCGATGGCGCGGCGCGTGGCCGCCCGGTATTGCTCGAGCAACGCCGATAGGTCGCCCTCGGTCAGCGCCGTCGGACCTGGTGTGGCGTCGTCGAAGGCCTCTTCGCCGACTGAAACGATCGGCCAGGCTTGCTCGCCCCGCAGTGTCACGTCCTCTTCATTGAGCCGCGTTCCGCCGTGCCAGGGCCGGCGAGTCGAGCCCTTCCAGCCGCTGTGCGCGAGCTGCATGCCGGCCGCGCTGCCGAAGCGATGCAGGAAATCCGTAATGCGCTTGAGCTGCGGGATCTGGGCGTCGAGCCACAGCCCGTTGCAGCCGGCCGTGATCCGGCCCTGCTGCGTGACCGCGGTCGCTTCCATGAAGACGAGGCTGGCGCCGCCAAGCGCAAAGCGTCCCAGATGAACCAGATGAAAGTCATCCGCGAAGCCGTCATGCGCGCTGTACATGGCCATCGGCGAGACGACGATGCGGTTTCGCAAGGTGACGCTGCGAAACGTCATCGGCCGGAAAAGCAACGGCGTCGCCGCACCGGCTTCCCGATCTTCAATCGGCTAAATCGACATCGGTCATCCTGAAATTCAAGCCGCCTTTATGGATTTGCCGCGCGCATTCGGCAAGGAGCCGGTTGCCCTGCCGATGGCGGCAAGCGGCGGCTGGGCTCGTCATAAACCCATCATACGGGCTACGGGCTTATCTGTGATGGTCATGCAACAGGTTTGTTGCCGAAATCGGCGACCGCCTGTATGACCTTTGGGCAGAAATCGGAAGGCGGCGGAATGTCAAAGCAAGCGATGCGGGACGAGGCGGAGCGCCTGGTGAAAGAGGCGCTGGAGCGAAAAACGCTCACCGTGAAGCAGGGCAAGACCCGCATCGACGCCAAATGCCGAAAGTGCGGCGCGCCCAATCGCGTCTCGGCGAGTCAAGGGCAGGTTCGCGTGCCGTACACGTGCAAGGAATGCGGCGAGGAACAAGCAACATTCTGATAGAGCGAGCTAATGTCGCCGTCGGCAACACAATGACCGTGGACGCGCATAAGGCGATCGCAATTTGAGCTGATCGATCTCGCGTCGTCATGTCCTTCGGGCCCTTCGACCTCGCGCCGGCATGAAGGGCGCCGGTCATTCTGACGATCGATTTTCGCTCAGCTCAATCCATCTACAAAGTTGGACGCTGCATCTAAGCATGCGCCTCGCTGTCGAGATGCGCCATTTGCGGCGCGTCGTAGCGCGTGCCGGCGATAAGATCGGGCGACACCGCGGCATCGATGCGCGCAAGCTCGTCGGCGGAGAGCTTCAGATCGAGCGCGTCGAGCAATTCCTTCAATTGCTCGCGGCGGCGGGCGCCCATCACCGGCAGAATGTCGTCGCCGCGCGAGCGCACCCAGGCGAGCGCGAGCTGCGCCGGGGTCGCGCCTTTTTCGTTGCCGATCTGGCGCAGCGCTTCGACCAGGCGCAGATTCTGCTCGACATTGCCCTGTTGGAAACGCGGCATGCGCACAATGCGGATGTCGCCCTTGTTGCCGGCGGGCGGCAGCCGGCCGCTCAGCAATCCGCGCGAAAGCACGCCATAGGCGGTGATGCCGATGCCGAGCTCGCGGGTGGTCGGCAGGATCTTCTCCTCGATGCCGCGGCTCATCAGCGAATATTCGATCTGCAGATCGGCGATCGGATGCACCGCATGCGCGCGCCGGATCGTCTCGGCGCCCACTTCCGACAGGCCGACGTGACGGATGTAGCCGGCGCGGATCATGTCGGCGATGGCGCCAATGGTATCTTCGATCGGCACCGCCGGATCGAGCCGGGCCGGACGATAGATATCGATGTAATCGGTGCCCAGCCTGCGCAGCGAATAGGCGAGAAAGTTCTTCACCGCCGCCGGCCTGCTGTCGTTGCCGTGGAACATGCCGGCCGGATCGCGCAACGCGCCGAACTTGACCGAGATGACGACGCGGTCGCGCGGCACGCCTTCGAGCGCGCGGCGGATCAGCAACTCGTTGTGGCCCATGCCGTAGAAGTCGCCGGTGTCGAGGAACGTGATGCCGGCCTCGAGCGCGGCGCGAATAGTGGCGATCCCTTCGGCCTCGTCCGCCGGGCCGTAGACGCCGGGCGACATGCCCATGCAACCGAGACCGAGCGCACTCACGACCGGTCCGGTCCGGCCTAATTTCATTGTTTGCATATTATTCCCTCGCGGCAATGGTGTTCACAGATAAACGCTTTTCATCTGCGCTTCAGGATAACGCAAGCCCGCTGCGGCACCCACCGGAATTGCATCGGAGATTTGCGCAAGCTCGCTGTCGGTAAGTTCGACGGCGAGCGCGCCGATATTTTCGGCAAGCCGCGCTTTCCGCTTGGTGCCGGGGATCGGCACGATGTCTTCGCCGCGCGCCAACAGCCAGGCGAGGGCCAGCTGACCGGGCGTGCATTTCTTCGCCCGCGCGACGTCCTCTATCCGCTGCACCAGCCCCATGTTGCGGCCGAGATTCTCCGGCGCGAAGCGCGGATGGCGCCGGCGCGCGTCGGTTTCGGTAAGATCGTTCTGACCCGCCACGGCGCCGGTGAGGAGCCCGCGCCCGAGCGGGGAATAAGCCACGAAGCTGATATTGAGCTCGCGCGTCGTGCGCAGCGTTTCCTCCGCTTCAGTACGGTAGAGCAGGGAGAACTCGTTCTGCACGGCCGCGATCGGATGAACCGCGTGTGCGCGGCGGATGGTCTCCGGCCGCGCCTCGCTGATGCCGAGCGCGCGGACTTTGCCTTGCGCGACCAGCCGCGCCATGGCGCCGAACGTGTCTTCCACCGGTACGGTCGGATCGACGCGGTGCTGATAATAAAGATCGATGACATCGACGCCGAGGCGCGCAAGGCTCTTGTCGCAGGCGCTGATGACATATTCGGGCCGGCCCTCGGCGATCTTGCCGTCGCGCCCGCCGAGATTGCCGAACTTGGTGGCCAGGACCACTTCGCCGCGCCGGCCTTTGATGGCCTTGCCGACAAGCTCTTCGTTATGGCCGAAGCCGTACATGTCGGAAGTGTCCAGGAACGTGATCCCGCTATCCAGCGCCTGGTGAATCAGGCCGATGCCCTCGTCGTCGCTGCTCGTGCCATAGACGCCGGATAGCGACATGCAGCCGAGCCCGATGGCGGAAACCGCGATGCCGGATGAACCGAGGAGACGCTTGGGAATGCTTTTGCCGTCGACCATAATTTGCTCGCTTCTGTGCTGACGCGCCCGGGCGGAACCCTTGGTAATTGGGCCTGTCGGCGCCGCGGCGCAAGCATGGCCGAGCCCTTGCCTTTTCCGATTGCCGCCAAGCATGGGCCAAGTATCGGCCAAGTCTGGGGCAGAGCAGGGGACGCTGTGTCCGGCCGGCCTCTTGGTCAGCTTATGTGACGCTGCGACAAAATCCGGACATGAGTCGGCGATAGGCAGGGGCTTGTGATGACCGGAGCATTGCCTTCCATTCCGCTGGTCGACGTGCGCCAAGGCGGGCCGCCCCGGCATGCGCTGGAAAATCCGGTCAAGGCCCGCGCGCTGCGCGATTCGTGTCTCGGCTCCTTGCCGCGCGCGGCACATCCGCTGGTGCCGTCCTTCGACCGGATCTCGCAACGCTGGCTCGCGCGCTCGCGCTCGCCCTATGTAGAGGAAATCGCCACCATCGCTGACGCCCTCGATATTTCGGGTGTGTGGCTCCTCAACGCGTCGATGCAATGGGGATGCACCTCGCGCGCCAGCGCGCATGACGGCGTGCCCTGGCTCATGCGCACGCTCGACTGGCCGTTTCATGGGCTCGGCCATCACACCGAGCTTGCACATATGTTGGGCCCTTCCGGCGATTTTGTCAGCGTGACCTGGCCCGGTTATGTCGGCGTGCTCACGGCACTTGCGCCGGGCCGCTTCGCCGCCGCGCTCAACCAGGCGCCGATGTGGCGGCGCACCGCCCATCGCTGGCTGCGGCCCTGCGACTTTATGCTCAACGCGGTGAAGGTCTGGGCGAGCGGCGGCACCATGCCGCCCGATCAATTGCTGCGGCAGGTTTTTGAGACCTGCGCGGACTATGCCACCGCCCGGAGAATGCTGGAGCAAACGCCGCTGTCGCGCGCGGTGATCTACACGCTTGTTGGCTGCGCGCCGCATGAATGCTGCGTGATCGAACGCACCGAGAGCGCCTTTGTGACGCGCGAGGACGACACCTGCGCGGCCAACGACTGGGTGCCGTGCCGGCCCGGCTGGGAAGGGCGCATCGGCACGCGGCGGTTTCTGAAATGTTCGTTTGCCGAAGCGGCGAGACTAAGCCGGGCGCGGCGCGACGCCCTTGCGGAATGGGGCGGATTGGTCGCGGGCGGCGGTTTCGATTGGGTGCGCGAGCCGGTGCTCAATCCCTATACGCGGCTTGCGGTCGCGATGAATCCGGCGCGCGGCGTGCTGCGCGCGGTCGGCTACGACATGACCGGCGGCCTTCTGCCCGAGCCGGTAACGCAGGTGAGCGAACTCGACTTGCTGCCGCGCGCCGCCTAGGTCAGAAAGTCTGAGCGTCAGGCACAGGCGGGAATACGGCATGCCCACGATCACAAGCACGGACGGCACCAAGCTCTATTACGAAGAAGCCGGCATCGGCACGCCGGTGGTCTTCGTCCATGAATTCGCCGGCGACTACCGGACCTGGGAGCCGCAGATGCGCGCCTTCTCGCGCTCGCATCGCTGCGTGACCTTCTCCGCGCGTGGCTATCCGCCCTCGGAGGTGCCGGGCGACCCCGCGCGCTACGGGCAGGACATCGCGCGTGGCGATGTCGTTGCGATCATGGATGCGCTCGGTATCGGCAAGGCCCATGTGGTCGGCCATTCCATGGGCGCTTACACCGCGTTGCATGTCGGCATCCGCCATCCCGAGCGCTGCATCTCGGTGACGGCGGCCGGCTGCGGCTGGGGCTCGGTGGCGGATGCGGCGGCGCGCGAGGCCATGCGCAAAGTCGCGGCCGAGAACGCCAAGCTCTTCACCGACAATGACATTAAAACGGCGGCAGCCATCTATGCCGAGGCGCCGTCGCGCCGGACCCACAAATACAAGGATCCGCGCGGCTTCGCCGAATTCGCCCGCATGCTCGGCGAGCATTCGGCGCTTGGCCACGCGCTGACAATGTCGATGCTGCAGGCCAAGCGTCCGACGCTGTGGGACATGGAGGCGGATCTGAAGCGATTTTCCGTGCCGCTTCTGGTCATCGTCGGCGACGAGGACGATACCTGCATCGAGGGCAGCATGTTCCTCAAGCTCACGGTGCCGACGGCGGGCTTGCTGGTTATTCCGCGCTCCGGCCACAACATCACGAGCGAAGAGCCGGCGCTGATGAATGCGGCGCTCGCGGATTTTTTCGCCGCCGCCGAAGCCGGCCGCTGGCTGTCGCACAAGCCGC